>CAZJDY010000001.1:0-91997 GCA_964544915.1 uncultured Methanomassiliicoccaceae archaeon
GAGACCAAATCGGCTCGGTTTGACACTCGTTGATTTGATAGATGTTCGAGGCAGAATAGTGACGGTTACCGGACTAGACGCATTTGACGGTACACCTGTGTACGATGTGAAGAATTATGATGCAGATTACGATGCATAGATAGAAATATCAGATGTCTGGTGATCAGAAGAAGAATGTCTGGATAAGCTCCCGTTCAAATCCCGACACCCACAAAGCGGTTTCTTTGACAGGTGCCGACGGAAATGCGACGGCTGACGTTTCGGGGGTGGAGGACGTCTACGAGTGCCCTTCTGCTCGATCGGTCAACCCTCTCCATTGGTCTGGAATCGTGGTGATCGGATTGTTGGTAAGACCTCCCACATCTGCCATTTGAACGCGCCAACGCTCATTTCAGGCGAAAGACCCTTATACTCGACTAATCCGTCTCGGTTCTAGGCTAAATTGAATGGCCAAGCTGGGCTTGGTGACTAGCACGGATGCAAAACCGATAAGTTCCACCAGGATGAGGCGTCAGATTTAGTCAAGAGTTAGACGGAGGTGAAGAGAAGTGTACGACAGGCCACCGCGCGAAATGCACAAGGCGGTTTGCTCCGATTGCGGCAAGGAATGCGAAGTTCCTTTCAAGCCCACAGACGGCAGACCAGTATATTGCCGCGATTGCTACCAGAAGCATCGCCCACCGAGGCGAAGCAGGTACTAAACGTCAAGGCATTAAGAATGCCTGGTGAGCCGATTTTTTTTGAGCTCCAAGAACCTTTTTTGTCATTCTTGTGGGATTCTTGTCTCGCTTCAATACCTATCTAGAATGTTATTGAGTTGACCCTCAGACAATGTCCCTCAGGGTCTGCCGGGACCCACGAACATGAAAGAAAGCGGGCTCAAAGGCTTACTGATCACGGTCGACTGATGTGCCTAAACAGGGAGCGCGGCATTGAAACCTAGACCACAAGCATGTCGTCGGATGGGAAATACGAATTCCGAATCTGCATGTATTCGGCCGGCCAAGATACCCAGACGTGACTCCTCATGAAAATAGAATCGCCATCAGACCGCCGTCTGATACGATTCGAGCGGTTCGGGTGAAACGCCTAGGCATTATTTATAACATGTGCACAATAATTGATGCAGGTCCCCCGATTCTTGATGATTTGCCCTCCCTCATAAGGAATTGCCATTCTCTCCGAGGGGATATGCATTACCCGGGTTTCAATTGTCTAGAGCCCTCGGATACATTTTTAAGAATAAAGCACGATTGCCCACACCAGAAAAGGGGGTTCTGCTATATGGAGGAGAAGCAACTGATACAATATCCGCCCCATCTCCGATGGATTCTGAACAGAGCTTTGGACGATCCGAAAGGATTCTGGGGCGAGATTGCTGAGGAACTTCATTGGTTCAAACGATGGAACAACGTCTTCGAAGGAAGCGGCCCTAACTTCAAGTGGTTCGTGGGCGGTGAAACGAACCTCTGCTACAACTGCCTCGACTATCACGTGAAGAGGGGCAAGGGGAATAGGGCTGCCATTATCTGGGAGAACGGCGAGAACGAGCGGCCACGGGTCTTGACGTACAATGAGCTGCTCTTCGAGGTCAAACGTTTCGCAGGCGCTCTGAAGTCACAAGGCGTGAAGAAGGGCGACAGGGTCACGATATACATGCCAATGATTCCTGAAGCCACGATAGCGATGCTAGCGACGGTGAGGATTGGCGCCATACACTCCGTCGTGTTCGGAGGGTTTGGAGAGGGCGCTCTGGCCGATAGGATCAACGATGCTGGGTCCGATATTGTCGTAACAGCGGACATCGGATTGCGGAGAGGGAAGCCGATCCAGCTCAAAGAGGTCGTCGACCAGGCTCTGAAGATGGCAAAGAGCGTCACGAAGGTCATCGTCCTGAAAAGAGGGACGATAGAGCCACCGATGACGGCAGGGAGGGACGTCTACTGGGATGAGGCGGTCGAGAAAGGTGCTGGCCAGGACACGGATGCCGTATCGATGAAAGCCGACGAGCTGGCGTTCATCTTGTATACGTCAGGAACGATGGCCAAGCCGAAGGGGACGGTCCAGCCCCACGGGAGCTACCAGGTTTACGTATACGCCATGGGCAAATGGGTGTACGATTTGAGGGAGACGGACACATGGTGGTCGACCTCTGACGTTGGATGGATAGTCGGCCACAGCTACGTGGTGTACGGGCCGCTGCTGATAGGCTGCTCGACGATAATGTACGAAGGATCGCCTGACTTCCCGACACCGGAAGTATGGTGGAAGATCGTGGAAAGGTACAAGGTCACCCAGATGTGGATCTCACCTACCGGCGTGAGGGCCCTGATGCAGTACGGCGACGACTACCCGAACAAGCACGACATGAGTTCTGTCAGGCTTGTCGTGTGCGCCGGCGAGGTCTTGAACCCGCCAGCATACGAATGGCTCTCGAAGAAGGTATTTCGCGGCAGGATCCCAGTGGTTGACCACATGTGGCAGACCGAGACGAGCGGGCCGATCGTCGGCAACCCGGTAGGAATATCGATGCTGCCAATCATACCCGGTTCCGCGACAATAGCATTGCCGGGGATTGAAGCGGACATCGTCAACGACAAGGGAGAAACGCTCCCGCCAGGAGTCGAGGGCAACTTCGTCATTCGCAGACCGTTCCCCGGGCTGACCCCGACTATCTGGAGGGACCCGGAGAGGTACGTCAGGGACTATTGGACAAGGATACCTGGGTGCTACTACACTGGTGACGGGGCCTCAAGGGACCAGAACGGGTACATATCCTTCGTCGGCAGGTACGACGAGATCATAAAGATAGCCGCACACAGGGTCGGAACGATCGAGATTGAGTCTGCCCTGCTGTATCACCCGGCAGTCGCCGAGGCGGCGGTGGTCGGAATGCCCGACGAATTGAGAGGCGAGGTGGCTTTCGCCATAGTCGTCCTGAAGCCAGGTTACGATCCCTCCGACAAGATGAAGGCCGAGCTCAAGGCCCAAGTAAGAAAATCGATGGGCGCGCTCGTCGTGATCGGGGATATGGCCTTCGTAAGCAAACTGCCTAAGACGAGGAGCGGCAAGATAATGAGAAGAGTTATCAAGGCGGTCGTTACGAAGCAGCCGCTGGGCGACTACTCTACGATGGAGGATCCCGCGGCGATCGACGAGGTCAAGAAGGCCCTGGCGAACGCCAAGAAGTGAACGCAGAACTGACGATCGAAACGGAGTGGCGGTCGGTCGGAGTGGTTGAATGCCACTTCGACCGTCTTACTTATTCTTACATTCTATTGTTGTTCCAGCCTTTGATATTGATAGACACTTTGAAATATTTGCCACTATGTTACACCCTAGAAGGGAAGCCAGTGGCAAAGAATTGGAGGGAACAGTGGAAGCAGAAGCTTCGGACGGCCGAGGACGCCATCGACGTGATCGAAAGGGGACAGCGGGTCTTCATCGGCACTGCCTGCGGAGAGCCGCAGATGCTCGTAAAAGCGCTCATCGCCAAGGCAGATTCACTCGCCGACAACGAGATAATCCACACCCTGTCACTCGGCCTAACTCCATACTCCGAAGAGAAGTTCACGGATCAGTTCAGAGTCAATGCCTTCTTCATCGGACCTAACGTGCGGTCTGCCGTCAACGAAGGTCGCGCTGACTATACCCCAGTCTACCTGTCTGAGATCGGGAATCTGCTGGAGGAAGGCAGAATTCCGATCGACGTGGCGTTGATCCAGGTCTCTCCGCCTGACGAGCACGGCTACTGCAGCTTTGGTGTCTCGGTGGACATAACGAAGATTGGCACGGAGGCCGCTGACGTGGTCATTGCCCAGATCAATCAGAACATGCCGAGGGTGCTCGGGGATAGCTTCATTCACCTCTCAGACATCGACTACTTGGTGGAGGGAAACGAACCTTTGTTGGAGTGGCCAACCGTCGATCCGGGCACCCAGACGGAGGCCGACAGCATCGGGCGATTCGTTGCAGACATGGTCGAGGACGGCTCCACGATCCAGATAGGATATGGGGCGATCCCGAACTCCGTGCTCCGAAACTTGAAGGAAAAGAAGGACCTTGGTGTTCATACCGAAATGTTCTCAGACGGCCTCGTGGACCTGGTCGAATCTGGAGTCGTGACAGGCAAGAGGAAGACCATCCACAAAGACAAGATACTCGCCTCTTTCTGCATCGGCAGCAAGAAGCTGTTCGATTTCGTCCACAACAACCCAGCAATCGAGTTCCATCCATCCAACTACACCAACGACCCTTGTCTTATCGGCAGGAACGAGAAGATGGTCGCGATCAACTCCGCGCTCGAGGTCGACCTGACAGGCCAGGTCTGCGCAGACCAAATAGGTTACATGTTCTACTCCGGTCTGGGGGGCCAGGTGGACTTCATGAGGGGGGCGGCACGTTCCAAGGGTGGGAAGCCGATAATCGCACTTCCATCCACGGCCCAAGGTGGGCAGGTCTCCAGGATAGCCCCGAGGCTTTCTGACGGAGCCGGTGTGACCACGACAAGGGGCGACGTCCACTATGTCGTCACCGAGTACGGGGTCGCAGAGCTGCACGGTAAGAGCATAATGCAAAGGGCCTTGGCAATGATCAACATCGCTCACCCGAAGTTCAGGGAGGATCTGCTGGCAGCGGCGAAGTTCCTCAGATACGTGTTCCTCGACCAATCCGATGTTCCTTACCGCGGACTTCCGTATCCGCAGGAGTACGAGACATACAGGAACTTCGGCGACACCCAGGTGTTCTTCAGACCGATCAGACCGACCGACGAGGAGCTGCTAAGGGACCTTTTCTACTCGTTCTCCCAGAGGTCGATATACCTTCGATTCATGGGCCCGAAGATCAGGATGCCTCATCGGGAGCTGCAGCCTTTGGTCAACGTCGACTATGACACGAGAGTGGCAATCGTCGGGGTTGTGCGCGAGAAGGAGAGGTTGAGGATCATCGCGGTCGGGAGATATGCGCTGGACAAGAAGACGAACGACGCAGAAGTGGCGTTCGCCGTGCATGACGACTGGCAGAACAAGGGCATCGGCACATTCCTGCTGGGTTATCTAGTACGCATCGGAAAGGAGAGGGGAATAAAGACGTTCTCGGCGGAAGTGCTAGGAGAGAACAGGCCGATGCTCGATGTCTTCTATCAGTCAGGGGTCAAGGTCGAAACAACGGTCGAAGAGGGCACTTACAGACTCATTCTGCATCTTCAATGAAGTGTTTCCGTATCGATGCTTACGACCACGCGAACTATCAATGGATCCTATCCATGTGCCCTACGTAATTCGCTATGTGGTCCGAGTGTTCCGCCTCATCCCTTATTAGCACGTCAAGCGTGGAGAAGAAGAACGGCACGTCCTTCTCATCCAGGAGACCACCCAGATTGGAGTCCATGAGCGCTTCTTTGATGTTCAGATAAGTGTCATAGGCCAGTTTCTCGTATTTTAGGAGGTCCATCATGATCTCGAATTCCGTCTTGTTCTTGAAGTTGAATACGGGCGACTTAAGCGGTGGGGACTCTGACCCAGGGGACATCTTGATCTTCGATATCATCGTCTCGACGAGAATCCTATGCTTCTCCGATTCGGAGATGAGCTCGAAGACGACGTCTCGAAACTCGTCCATCTTGACGCTTATGTAGCCTTCCCATTGAGAAACCGATTCAAACCCTGCCTCGATCTCAAGTGCTTTTCTCAAGAAGTTCGCCAGTTCTTCTCCCGTTCTAATCTCGACCAAGAGGGCCACCAGTTTCTTGATAGTCCTTTTGGATACTTAATAACCGGGAAAACCCCTTCGATCTCTCGAAGCAGAATCATGTGCATGCTGGGTTAAGGTTGCAGTTCCTTCGTCACTTCAATAAACCATCGTCTATGAGAATTTATGCTTTCAATATTCAACATGATTTGGGGCGGAAAACAGGGCACCTAGCAATTCTGAGAATCGAGGAAGGAAATGGTTTCACCCAGGGGCACTGGGGAGACGCAATGGCGTAGCTCGATTGATATCCCTCCGCCTCCGGTGCCACATGGTGTGGGTGCTCAGAGTCTCTCGCCTTACTCAGGACCTTACTTCTTCCTCTTGCCTTCCTTCAGCGATGTGAAGAAATCGTGGTGCTCTTCCTCGTCCTCGAGGATCTCCTTGAATATGAACGCGGTGGTCGGATCCCCCTCGGCTTCGGCGACCTTCTGGATGTCCTTGTACATCACGATTGCGTCCATTTCGGCTTTGATGTCGTTGTCCACCATCTCCCAGAGGTCTCCCCCGACCTCTATCGTGTTCGGTTTTGTCGTCGGAAGACCACCAAGATACCAGAGCCGCTCAGCAATCTTCTCCGCGTGTTTCATTTCTGCGACCGCGATGTCCTGGAACTCGTCAGAAACCGCGAAGTGCTCCGGTCCAGCCCACTGCACGTGCTGCCACATGTACTGGACAGCAACCTGAATCTCACGCGCGATTGCCTTGTTCAGCAGGTCCTTCAACTTCTGTGATGTCAAGTAGATACCTCCTATCCTAGCCTGCCTTTGCGCAGGTCGAGATTACTATTCCAGCTGAAGGCTAATAAACCTTTTGGATTTCCCAAAACCAGAGATTGGCCGCTGGATGAGGGGACTTGAGAACGGCCCGATCGTAAGTGGTTGCATTCGACTGCAGTCGGCCGGCATCGGGCGATGCCGGCATACTCTACGTTCGGGGAACGTCTTCTGCGCTTGCGGGGATGTTGACCCTCCTCTTTACCCACCAGTAGGCAAGGAAAGTCGCATTGACTGTCGCTATCACGAGCACAAGCATGGTCCATACCAGTAGGTCCTGGTCGATCCCAAAGGCGAATCCGAAGATCGTCGCAATGGTGTTCGGAACGAGGACTGCAGTGCCTAGGATGGTCAACCAGGTCATCACAAGGGCCATCCGGTTGTTCAGGATCTGGAGCTGATTGTTGTACAGCGCCTGCAAGACCTCCAGTCCCGACGCGAGAACCTCAGACATTTGTTCACTGAGCTGGATCTGCCGATTGACCTCGTCGACCAAAAGACCCAACTTGGACAACACCTTAGGATTGTCGCTCACCAGGTCGGCATCACCATACCTCAGCTCGTGAAGCACAGCCAGGGTTCTCCAGAGCGTGTTCAGGTATGTGATCAGGGCGTGCTTCATCTCATATATTCTTCTTCCGACCTCCATACGGGGGGACTTAGGGTCGAGTAGCTTCTCGCTCATCCAGTCAGCCTGTTCTTCAATTTCTCTAAGATGTTCGAAGTTGCGGGAGTTGTTCTCGTCGATTATCCGCACAAGCATCATCGTTAATTTGTCCTCGGCCGGCATCGTCTCCGGAAGCTTGCGCAGATACACATCGGCGTACCTGGAGAAGGCTATGAGTCTGACAACCTCCTCGCTGTGGATCGTGACAATAAGCCCCTTCTTGACAAGAATCAGGAGAGGATAAGACTGTAGATCGAACTCAGATATCCTCACTGCTGGGACCATTATGCCCATCTCGGTCTGCCTGTCTTCGAAGTTGGAATAGTATCCGCTCATGAGGGTGGGCACGAGGGTGTCGCTAAACCCGAGACTAACAGCAATCTCATTTGCCTCCTTCTGGACGTCCGAGACAGTAAAGTTGATCCAGGAGACAACGGACGTCTGTAGTATAGAAGTGAAGTCCGCGGGACATTTGCCTGATGTCTTTACGGGTTTGCCCGCTTGAGGAAGGGTTACACAGATAGCATTCGTACGCTTCTCGCCGTTCGAATCGGTCGGACCAGCAGTGGGTTTCGAACCGATTCGGGTGACTTCGGCCGATCCTGGTTTGAAATCACTGCTGTTCTGGTCCACCTGCACCCCCTCCGCCGAGATCACTCTTTCGCTTATCCCGGATGTCATCGTTTCATTCACCATATATGTTTCGGTGGGTTCAATCCATGACGATTTGGGGACCCGTTTTCTTGCGGTTTTATTAGGTCGCTTCCCAATTGCAGTTCTATGAGAGAGACCTCAAACCCTTGGATCAAAGTCGGAGCGATTGCAGGACTTGTCGGCGCGGGGCTCTTCTCTTTCATGTGGATCGTCGCGGTCATTGTGGATGGACATTGGGTTTTGGGCGAGCAGACGCTGAGCGAACTGGGCGGGAACAGACCGGGAGCATTCTTCTTCAATTCGGGCGTGATCCTCGAAGGAGTGCTTGCGCTGGTCTTCACGGTCGGGCTGTCTCACGCGATGGAGAAAAGGGTCCTGCAAAGAGCCGGGAACCTTCTCCTCCTCATGGCCTCTTGCTCCCTGATAGTAGTCGGCCTGTTCCCGATAACGACCGGGCCGCCCCACGGAGCCGCAAGCTATGCGTTCTTCGGGCTGGCGCTCGTCGCGACCCTTCTGCTTGTCCAACCGTTGTGGACGGAAGGTGGCTTCGGTCCCGTGACGAGCATCGTAGCCCTGGGAGCTGTCATCGTATCACTGGCGTTCCTAGTCCTCACCAACGTTCCGCTGACCGAGGCAATGGGGGTCATATGCCTCCTTGCGTGGTCATCGCTCCTTTCGATGGTTATGCTGAGGATGAAAGCGGAGACGATCAGAACTTAGAGGGGACGGTCCCCGTTCGCGTCGAGCTCATTCAACGGATGTCTTCCTGTCGTAGCGGTAGCTGATGTTGCAGCTGCCCTCCCTGCTCACCATGCACGGCCCCATTGGATTGAGAGGGGAGCACGACCTTCCAAAGGCGGGACATTCCTCTGGTCCGATTAAACCGCGAAGCATCTCTCCACACCTGCACCCCCTTAGCTCGTCTTGGATGCTAGGCAGATCTTTGAGGGTCTCCGCAAAGCGCAACCTCGCATTATGGAATTGGAACTCATTGCTCAGCTCGAGGGCGCTCTTCTTGATGACGGGTAAGCCCCTCCAGGCTTTGTCCACGGGTGTGAAGACCCGCTTGAGGAGGGCGACTGCACGGGGGTTCCCCTCGGGCTTGACGACCCTTATATACTCGTTCTCGACCTCCGCCCTTCCCTCGACTATCTGCCTCACGAGCATGTAGACCGCAACGAGAAGGTCCAAGGGTTCGAATCCCGCGACGACCTGTGGAATGTGCCTCTTCTCGGAGATTCTGCGATAGGGATTAATGCCGATGATCGTAGAAACGTGACCCGGTTCGATGAGACCATCAATCTTCACCTCTCCCATCTCGAAAAGAGTATCGAGCGCCGGCGGCAACAGCCGATGACAGCTCAGCACAGAGAATGAATCGGGAACTCCGTCCGCAAGGGCGGATGCGGTGGTGGGACTCGTCGTCTCGAAGCCGATGGCCATGAACGCGACTTCGCTCCCGTCCTTCGCGAGACGAACGGCGTCGTCGATCGAGTAGACGATTTTTACGTCGCCGCCTCTAGCTCTTGCATCCGCCAGGGAGCCCCTGGGCGTCGGAACCGCAAGCATGTCTCCGAACACTGCCAAGGTCACCCCAGAATCGACCAGGGCGATAGCTTCGCCAATCTCCCTTGACGTCGTCACGCACACTGGACAGCCGGGGCCCTGCCGGATCTCGACCCCCGCTTCCTTGAGCAATTCCTGCAATCCGAACCTCACCAAAGTGTCCTGGTGCGTCCCGCAGACGTGCATGAACCTCAGGTCCACGTTAAGCTTCCTGATCTTGTCGACGATTTCTCTGGCAGTCGACTCGTCTCTGAAATGGAACATCTACTTCTCAACCACCTTCACGGAGACCACGCGGCAACTTGCGCCCTTCGTGACCTCGACGTTCTCCCTGCACGACGGACATCGGAGTGTAGGGACAGAGAAATGGAATGACTCGTCTTCGACATAATCGATTCCTCCCTCGTAGTGACAAGAGGGGCACCTGATCCTCACTTCCTCTTCCTCGATCTTCAGCCTTGCCCCTTCGAGTCTTGTATCCTTTGTAAGGACCTCGAACGCGAACTGAAGTTGCTCGTGCCCAAGGAAGGTGAGTCTCCCGACCGCGAGGACGACCTCTTCCACTTTCTCGACGTCGTACTTGCTCAACTCGGAGAGAACGGCGTCGATGACCCCTGACATGACCGAGACCTCATGCATCCAGCCCCTCAACAGGATTACGTCTATTAATTATCTTTTGGAAGCGGACTGTGAGGCCACTCATCGGTATCCGGGCAGCTTCAGACCAGGCTTGCAGGCCACTCCTCCCAGAATTCGAGACTCATCCTCATGCCATTACCCCAATGCCATGTGGCAATATTCTTATACGCTTATCAAGATACGAGCGAAAGGTGCGGCATGGCAACAGGCGAGAGGAAATCCAGGAAAGAACTGACCCTCGAGTCCATCGTCGAAGGCAAGAAGATGGAGGCCTACGTCGAGCACAGGACGAAGGACATGCACGCCTGCTGGATCTGCGGAACCATTGGTTACAAGAAGAAGGCGATGAAGAACGTTGGCTCGAAATGGATATGCATCGACTGTCTTCGTAGCCTGAAAGAAGTCCTTGAGACTCTGGATCAGTGGGAAGCAGAGATCCAGTTGGAAATAGAAATGAGCAAGAAGATCGATGAGACGCTTGGCATCTAGTCGCGGACAGCGTCGTTGCCCGACATCACTTCTTTTTCTTCTTGAAGACCGTTGAGAAGTAGTCGCAGTACTTGTTGACGAGGCATGTCCCACATTTCGGCCCGATTGGCCTGCAGACCTCTTTACCGAATGACACGAAAAGCGTGTTGACGACCTTCCAGAGACCCCTAGGAACTATCTTGACGAGCTCGCGCTCCGTCTCTTCCGGGTCCTTGGTGGTGACCAGACCGATTCTGTTCGAAACTCGATGAACATGCGTGTCAACCGGTATCGCATCCAGATCGAACCCATACACGAGAACGCAGTTTGCCGTCTTCCTCCCAACGAGCGGGAGAGCGAGGAGCGATTCCATGCTGGGAGGCACCCTATCGTTGTGGTCCTCGTGGATTATTCTGGCGATCTCCTTGATCGCCTTCGACTTGGCCGACGGAAAACCGGCAGGGCGGATTAAGAAACGTATCTCATCGACAGAAGCATCGGCCAGCGCCTTCGGGCTGTCGAATCTTGAGAACAGCCGCACGGACGCTACATGAGTATTCTCATCCTTCGTCCTTTGCGACAGGACCGTCGAGATGAGCACATGGAAGGGATCTGTCTCCCAGCTCACTCCTTCCTCATCTACCTTCCCAGGAAACGCACCATCGGGATAGCTCCTCGCAATCGCCTGAAGGATCCTCCTAATCGGCTTCGTGCGAATCCCACCACCTCCTTCCCTCACCGATGGTGTATAGAGACCCCGTCACCAGGACCGTGTCACTGCTGGTAGAGATGTCCATGGCCCTGGCAAATGCATTCCCTACATCGTCGATCATCTCCACCTGAGTGCAATTTCCCCTCAGAGCCTCACGGACCGCAGCAGCAGAGAAGGCCCGTATCGTATTCGGCGACGTTGCAATCGCAATCGAAGCGATGCTCCCGAAATGCTCCGCGATGCCATCGAGGTCCTTGTCGTTCAGCACTCCGAGCACAAGAATGATCCTACCTCTTGCTAGCTTCTTGATGTCAGCGGCAACGACAGCCGCTCCGTCGGATGTATGGCTCGCGTCAAGTATCACAAGCGGGGCCTTGGAGAGAACCTCGATCCTACCCGGCCAATTGACATTACCGAGGCCTTTAACAATTGAGTCATCTGACACGTCGACCCCCCTTTCCCTCAGCTCAAGGAGGCAACCATATGACAGCGCAACATTGGACGCCTGATAGGAGCCAGGCAATGGGACATGAACTTCACTTGAAAGACCGTCGAGAAAAATCGTCGTGCCTTCCAGAGTCGAAGAGATGAGCCTGTACTTCATGTCTCGGCCAACGATTCTGAGAGTGGATTTCTTCTCCTTTGCCACCGAACGGAACACCGCGATCGCGTCTTCCTTGTCCTCGGCCGTAACCACGGGGACGCCCTGTTTTATGATCCCTGCCTTCTCGCCCGCTATCTTCGATATCGTGTCTCCAAGATACCTCGTGTGCTCCAGACCTATTCTCGTTATCACAGTGCAGTCTGGTGCTATCACATTAGTCGCGTCCAGTCTTCCACCCATACCGACCTCGACGACAGCTTCCTCGACCCCCATATCTGCGAAATAGGTGAATGCTATCGCCGTGGTGATTTCAAAGAAGGTGAGACCCCTGTCTGGTCCCGAGATGGCCATTTCCTCGACGAACGGCCTGACGTCTTCGACCAAAGCCAGTAACCTGGATTCTGGGATTTGGATACCATTCACTTGGATCCTCTCCCGAAAGTCAACGATGTGAGGGGAGGTGTAGAGACCGACCTCGTATCCCGCCTCCTTCAGCACCGAGGAGGTCATTGCGCATACCGAGCCTTTGCCGTTTGTACCGGTCACATGGACCGACCTGAACTTCGAATGCGGATTGCCAAGATGCTCAAGAAGCTCGCTGACATTCTTTAGGCCGAACTTCATCCCCATTGTCTCGAGGCTGTAGAGCCAGTCGAGCGTCTCGCGGTAGCCCATCAAATCCTCGGATGCATGATGGTGTTTAAGGACTTTCCCCTTTGTCGACGAGATCCTCTATGAATCGTCCCAGCGTCATGCCATTGCGCTTCGCCGCGGCCTTCATCGTCTTCATTATGCCCGAGCCGTACTGTGCCGCCTTCTTCTCCCTCGTCGCAATCTCACCGAGACCGAGAGAAAGGCCTACATCCCTCAGCACGACCTTCCTGACGCCACCCCTTATGTGCTCCGCAGCCGGTACAGCTCCCACAGCGTTGATCACCGTGGGATGAAGATACGGGTGAAGTACCTCCTTGCCCCAATGCCCCGCGATTAGTCTCTCATTCCTCAACCCAGTATCCAACAGACTGGCAAGGTCCATTTTCATGTTCTCTTGCAGCTCGTCAGGAGACATTCTCAAGTATCTCGCGTATCCCCCAAAGAGCTCGTCCGCTCCCTGACCGCTCACAAGCAGATCCTCGGCAGCGCTTCTGGAGACCAGATAGAGTGGCATTTCGAATGACATCGTCACCGGGTCTCTAGTGAAAATCAACCTGGACACCGAGACGATTGCCCGCATGACATCCCCTTCATCAACGATAACCCCCTTCCATGACAGGCCCAAATGCGCCGCAGTGCTCTCAGCGACTATGAGATCGTGAGCCCCTTCGACACCTACCGTGTAAAGTCGTGGGGTCGAGCAGCAAGCGGAGACAACCGCCAGGACGCTGCTGTCCAATCCTCCGGAGAAAAGCAGACCCACCTCTCTCCGCGAGAACTGCTCATTCACTGCAGAAGTGAGCGCATCCAGTATCTCTCTCGTCCTGTCCATCGGGGGACTCAATTCGTTCCAGGATATTTAGTCTTCTCTCGCGCCGACCTGATGGTGGAACGGCCATTTCCCTTCCGAGTTTCATATCCGCACCAATATCTCTTGGGATTCCGAATGAAAACTCTATAAAGGTACTAGCAGTTCCAGTGGACGAAGGTGATGCATCTGGACCTACTCTTCAATCCTTCAAGTGTTGCGATCGTGGGAGCATCCGATCATCCTGGGAAAATCGGTAACACAGTCGTCTTAAACCTTTTGCAGGGCAGCCCTAGAAGGCTCTATCCCGTGAATCCGAACGAGAAAGAAGTACTCGGACTCAAGTGCTATCCCAGCATAAAGAGCCTGCCTGAGATCATCGATCTAGCAGTACTCGCGGTGCCAGCGAAGCTCACGGTCGGCGTCGTCAAGGAATGCGCCGAAACCGGCGTACCTTATGTGATATGCATCGCCGCCGGATTCGGGGAGATAGGTAAGGAAGGTAAGACTTTGGAGGAGCGCCTCAGGGAGGAAATAAAGGGCACCAACACGAGAGTAATCGGACCGAACACGATGGGTATCATTGCTCCGAGGTCGGGACTTGACACGTTCTTCACTCCTAGGGACAGGAGCCCGAGACCCGGGAACGGGGTCATATCCGTGATTTCGCAAAGCGGGTCGGTTCTTTGTGGCGTGTACGAAGGGGCGGAAGACACCGGGGTCGGACTATCCACAGCGATCGGCGTTGGAAACAAAGTCGACCTCAACGAAAACGACTTCATGGAATACTTCAAGGACGACGACCTCACACGATGCATCGCCCTTTATCTCGAATCGTTCACAGATGGTAGGAGGTTCCTCGAGCTCTGCAGGGAGGTCACGCCGGAGAAGCCGGTTGTTGCCATCAAGGTCGGAAGGACTGATAGAGGATCGAAGGCAGCCACATCCCACACGGGGGCCCTCGCAAAAGGCTCCGACGCGCTGATAAGCGGCGTCTTCAAGCAGTTCGGAGTCGAGAGGGCATACGATGAGCAAGATCTCCTGGACATCTCCAAGGCGCTTGCATATCTCGACCACATAAGCGGCGACAGGATCGCCATTCTCAGCAACACCGGTGGTTTCGCGGTCATAGCGACCGACTACATAGAATCGAAGGATAACGGCGTTGGGTTGCGGATGGCAACGATAAGCGACCATGCGAAAAAGGAGATCATGAGCAGAACGCAGTACTTCGCCTCCGCACAGAACCCTGTGGACCTGACCGGAAGCGTCACCGATGAGACCTACGGAGAGGCGCTCAAGATTCTTCAGAAGGAGGAGAACATCGACGCCATTCTCATCCTCCTCCAGCTTCAGGCACCCCAACTGACAGAGGGTCTTGCGGACATCGTTGCGGAAATCGTCAACGAGGGAGGCAAGCCCGCGATCGTCTGCGCCATAGGCGGGAGCTTCCCCAGACACATGCTGCGGAGGTTCGAACAGAAGAAGATACCTGCATATAGCTCGCTCAGGCGCGCTATATGGTCCCTCAGGGCGCTCTACGACAGGGGAACGTACCTGAAGAGAATCGGCGCCATCGATGAGTGATTGACCCACAGAAAGTGTCTTAAGCAGAGCACGCAGCTATCGGAACGAGTTCTATGGACAAGGTCACGAGAATAGGAGTCTCCATCGAGCCGGAACTCCTGAAGGAATTCGACAATCTCATCGGCAAGAAGGGTTATTCTGCGCGGTCAGAGGCGATACGGAGCCTGATTCGGAACGCGCTCGTGGAGGAGACTTGGAAAAGCGAGGGATCGGACGTGGTCGGAACGATCACGCTATTGTACGAGCACCAGAAGGGGAACGTGAGGGAGAGGCTCATGGGAATACAGCACCTCCACCATTCGCAGATATCATCATCTATGCACATCCATTTGAACACCGAGCAATGCCTTGAGGTCCTAGTCGTCTCGGGCAAGGCAGGGGACGTGAAAAGGCTGTCCGATGAACTCTGTAGCGTGCGCGGGGTCCTCCACGGCAAGCTGACCATGACCACCGGTTCAATCGGCCCACACGCGCATGAATGATCGGATTGTGGAATATCTAAAGAGCATATGCCAGCATCAGGCAGGCCGGAACAAATGACAAGAGGGAACAGAATTACCGTATCCTATTTATATATAGGTCACTTTGGACGGGGCTGAATGAGGAAGCTCGTTATCAGTGAGAAGGTCAACGCCGCGGTGCGCATCGCCACGATACTCTCAAATGGTTCTCTGAAACAGAGGAACCTCAACGGTGTTCCAATATTCCATTTCGAGTCCGGCGGCGACGAGGTGGACGTGGTCGGTCTGCGTGGCCACATCCTCGAGCTCGATTATCCCGAGAATCTGAACAACTGGCATAAGGTCGACCCCGCCGATCTCGTATACGCCGTCCCCGAGAAGAGGGTCGTCGCGAAGAACATAATAAGCACACTGGAGAAGCTCGCCACCGAGAGTGCCCAGATCATCATTGCCACCGACTACGACAGAGAAGGGGAACTGATCGGACTTGAGACCGTCGAGCAACTGGACGTAGACCCTTTGAAGGTCAGAAGGGCCAGGTTCAGTGCGTTGACCAAGCAGGAGATCGACAACGCGTTCTCCTCTCTGACTGAGCCGGACAAGAAGCTCGCTGAATCCGCGGAATGCAGGCAGATAGTCGATCTCGCCTGGGGAGCATCCCTGACGAGATTCATTTCAATCGCTTCAAGACAGGTGGGTACCAACTTCCTATCCGTAGGGAGGGTCCAGAGCCCCACTCTGAGCCTCATCGTGGACAGGAACAAGGAGATCTTCGAATTCGTCAAGAAGCCCTACTGGGAGGTATCGGCGAGATTTGAGAAGAACGGCCAGTTCACGGGTCAGCATCGAGGGAATCCCTTTTGGAAATTCGAGGCGGCCGAAAAGGTCGTTGCGACATGCGGGAAATCGAAGACTGGGAAGGTCACGGCATACAGCAGGGAAGAGAGAGACGAGTATCCTCCGCCCCCATTCAACACGACGATGATGCTCGCGGAGGCCAACAGGTTGGGGTTCTCAGCGAGCAGAGCGATGAGCGTGGCCGAGGACCTTTACACATCAGGTTTCATTTCGTATCCGAGGACAGATAACACGGTGTATCCGAAGTCACTCTACCTCAGAGGTGTCCTCGAGAAGCTCAAGGAGTCCGAGTTCAAGATCGAGGCTGAAGAGCTGCTGGCGCAGAAGCAGCTTCGACCCTCAAGAGGCAGAGTGGAAGCAACGGACCATCCTCCGATATATCCGGTCGAGGGCGTCACGAGGAAACTTCTGAAAGGCGATAGATGGTCCCTGTATGAGCTGATTGCAAGACGGTTCATGGCTACGGTCGCTCCTTCAGCCAACGTCGAGTACACTGACTGCTCCGTGCTCGTGGAAGACCAGCCTTTCGATTCGAAGGGGTACAGGGTCCTTGCACAGGGATGGCGAAAGTACTATCCATACTACAGATCCACCGAGATCGTGATCCCTCAGTTGTCCGAGGGGGATGAAGTGACTGTCCTCGGCGTACAAGGAGAGAGGAAGGAGACCCAGCCTCCTTCACGGTACTCTCAAGGGGTTCTGATCCAAGAGATGGAGAAGCTTGGCCTTGGCACGAAGAGCACAAGGCACGAGATCATCCAGAAGCTTTACGATCGGAACTACGTCCAAGGCGCCAATCTCATCCCGACTCCAAGTGGGATTGCGGTTGCCAGCTCACTCGAGAAGCACGCCGAGATGATCACGGACAGCAAGATGACCGCCCACCTGGAGAGGGACATGGACGACATAGCCAAAGGCGAGAACACGCTAGAGGACGTCGTGAGGGAATCCCAGGACATGCTTTCGGACGTCATCGAGGCGATGGGACAGAACAAGGAAGAAATTGGAAAGGAGATTAGGAATGCGCTTGAGGAGCAGCAATACGTTGGCACATGTCCAGAATGCGGCGGAAGGCTGAGGATGATGCGGTCGAGGAAAGGCAGTGAGTTCATCGGTTGCTCCAACTACCCGGAGTGCAAGAAGGCTTATCCCAAGCCAAGGGGCGCTCTTGTCCAGCCGACCGAGGAGAAGTGCGAGGTATGCGGTTCCCCGAAGCTGAGGGTCATCAGGAAGGGACAGCCCCCTCTCGTTCATTGCATAGACCCGAACTGTGAGAGCAACAAGAAGATGACGTCGATAGGGAAGTGCCCGAAATGCGGGAGCGAGCTGCGCATACTCTATTCAAAGGCGGGGAAGCGGTTCATCGGCTGCTCGAATTATCCGAAGTGCGACAGAACATACCCGCTTCCCCAGAGAGGAAAGATCAACGTTTTGAACGAATCCTGCGACGCCTGCGGGTCTCCTATGATCGAAGTCAGGAACGGCGGGCGTTCCTGGAAGTTGTGCGTCGACATGGAATGCAGTGCGAAGAAGAACAAGACAGCCAAGATTGAGAAGAAAAAGAAACAGTGATCAGACCCCGATCCTCGACAGCCTGAAGACGACAGGATTCTTCGGATCGATGCAACAGCAGTGGACGACCCCTTCTTCCTCCTCGAACTCCTTGAAGTCCCCTCCGAACCTCAGGGCTGTCACAAAAGGAAAGATGACGTACGTCGCCCAAACGCAGAGGCCAGCGGGCGGAAATGCGCCGAACTCGAACGTGTCCCCGACCTTGATCCCCATGGGGCACTTGCCCGACCCCTTTATCTCAACCACTTCCACCTTCACTTCGTTAGACATAATACTCCCGGCTTACGATGGCTTGTCATTTATGGCCTTGACCATTTCGTTGTAGCGCGCGACGTTGTTGATGCATCCCGGATCCGGTGCCTTATAGTCCCCGAAATAACCGTAAGCCCGGGCCCTGCATCCTCCGCAGTGGTACCGATAGTCGCAGCTCCCGCAGTTGTCCTCAAGTATGTCCTTATTGCGGAGTTCCTCGAACACCTTGCTGTTCTTCCAGATCTCTCCGAGGTCGTCCGTGCGAATATTACCGACCTTCAACGGGAAGAAGACGCATGGCTCGATGTCCCCGTTAGCCCTGATTGCCATGTAGAAACGGCCCGCGCCGCAGCCGCCTATGAACTCGGTAAGATTGAAGAGGCTTCCATTGACCTCGGGGTTGGAGAAGTGGGTCGGGACGACCATAGGCCCGCCTTGTCCGCAGTTCTGGAGAGCGATCCTGGCATATTGAGGTGCTGTCGTAAGGATCTCGACATTTGTCTCCTTGAGCTTGTTGTACATCATGACGAGCAGGTCCTCCCTCTCCTGGGGGGAGAGGTCGTTCTCGACGATGGACTTCCCACGTCCAGTCGGGACGAAGTTGTACGCCATAAACCAATTGACCCCCAGCGAATCGCAGAGGTCGATGATCTTCGGGATCTGGATCAGGTTCTTCCTCGTCACCGTGGTGGCGATGCTCACGAAGAATCCCTCGGCGACGGCGTTCTTAACACCCTGGATCGTCCTGTTGAAAGCGCCTGGAATTCCCCTGAAGCTGTCGTGGGTCTGTGCATCGGCGCCATCGATGCTGATCTGCAAGTAGGAGACGCCGGCCGCCTTAATCTGCCTAGCCTTCTCCTTCGTCATGAGTGTTCCGTTGGTCGCTATTGAGACGTACATCCCATGGTCGGCAGCCCGATTACTAATGTCGAATATGTCTGGCCGAACCAGGGGTTCCCCACCAGATAATGCGAGTGCTGGCATGCCCATCGCCGCGAGCTTGTCAACGACTCCCAGGGCCTCTTCGTGTGTGAGTTCATTCGCCCCCACCTTCCCGGCCTGGGCGTAGCAGTGCTGGCACTCAAGATTGCACGCATAAGTGATATCCCAGACAACCTGGAAAGGAGCGCCCGGAACGAACGGCTTCCTGACCCCGAAGTCCGCAATGCCCTTGACAACGCAGGAGAGCCCCTTGCGCCAGTAGGAATTCCTGAACGTCTTTTTCATCTCCTCTTCAGTCACACCGAAGGACTTCGCACCCTTTCTCAGTACAGATGCCAGAGGCTTCTCGGCGAGCTTGCAGAATGTGCAGGCATCCTCCCTCTCTCCGACATAGAGTTCCAGTGCGACCTCTAGCCTGTTCTTCTTGTCGGTCTCGCAGTATTTGCTCATGCCCGAAAGGACTTTTCGGGTGACAGGGTTGCCGATTACTGTCTTGAGAACTTGTACGCTCGTCCCGGTCTTCATCTGCCTTCATCCCTATGAATGCGCCATGAGATCCTGGTTTTCCTCTGCAATATGCTCATCAGATATAAATGCAGCCGTTTTAGCCGCGTTGGGAATACCTTTGGTTCTCTATTTATTACTTTTGGGAGTGCAACAGAGATTCGAACGACTGGCATTCCCTATCGTAGAAAGCTCGGACCGGGAGACCTATTGAAGCTCGTGCTCACCCTCGTCTCCCTCATGCTCATGTTCGTGAGCGTGCACGTGGTGGTGCTCCTCGACCTCCAGATCCTCGATCTCTACGTGGGAATCCTTGTCCTCCAAAACTGCCCTAGAGGTGCGCACCACGATCTCCTCGATCTTGGGCCGCTCCAATCCGTAGACCAGTACATTTAGCACAAGATCCAGGCGGCGGGAACCTTCCTTGAGCTCACCCTTACACGTCACCTTCCCGCTCGAGTCTGTGGCGCTGCAGGTGAGGTAGCCACCCTTGTCACCCTCAGCGATGCACTTTATGTGCCCGATGAGCGTCACCCCGGCCTCTGCGCAACTGATCGCTGTCCTTGACATGAAATCCTGGAGGAGATTCCGGATGTCCCCCGCGCCCCAGGGCTTCTTGAAACGGACGTGGATCCGACCAGCGTATGCCGCGAAATCTGGCGTGTACATCATTTCACCAGCAGGTCGACCACCTTGTCCAGGTTAGTCCCTTCTGTTCCTGAGGCTGCAACGATACTGCCGGAGACACGAAGGTCCCTGAGGGTCTTCTCGATGTCCCTGATAACGAGGTCGTCGACCTCGTCGATCTTGTTGATTATTATGACATCGGCGGCCTTGACCTGCGCCTTCAGCGGCTTCTCGAGCGCCCGCACGAGTATCGAGAACCTAACGGAATCCACTATGACAACGACTTTCGTCTTCGTCACCGGGGGCCCCGTGTAGTAGTCCAGGGAGTTCATTATGCTCTGGGGGTCGGCTATGCCGGTGGGCTCCACGACCACAATGTCGGGTTTGAAGTTCTCTGCCACCTGCCTCAGAGTCTGGATGAAGTCGGGGCCGAGAGTGCAACAGATGCAACCACTCGAGAGTTCCTGCACCTTGAGACCATACTTGTCCATCACCTTTCCATCTATGCCGATCTTTCCAAAATCGTTGACAATGATGACGACCTTCTTGTGCGTCCTCTCGATGATCTTGCCGATAGTCGATAGTATCATTGTCGTCTTGCCTGACCCAAGAAAACCTGCAACAACCAATATGTCCATGGGAACACCTGAATTTCCGAGATACTAGATTTGGTGGAGGCAATTTGCACTACTCATACATAAACATAGTTCTCCTAGCGCCGATTGAGGGAGTGTTTTGAAAGACTGTCGGGGCTAGATATGAGTCCTTCAGCGAGACCGTTTTTTTTGTCGAACCTTAGCCAGTTCCCGTGTCGACTCTGAATTCAGAACAGCGCTCCGGAACATGATATTCAATCTGGCGTCTGAATTCCGTTCCGGTCCCTTCTAGACCGTGCGATTCATACCTAAGACTTTCTTGACCACCTCAGCGCCCTCAAAGGCATCGCGGCCGTAGAGGTCCCCCCCAATCTTCACTACATAGGCCTTGTCCACCGGGGCTCCGCCGCATATCACCTTGACGTCCCCTCGTATTCCGTCCTCTACGAGCTGATCGATGACGTTCTTCAGATTCACCATTGTGGTCGTTATGAGAGTGGACACACCAACTACATCAGCGCGTGATGATCTTGCCGCAGAGGAGAAAGTCGACGGCTTCACATCGTTGCCTAGGTCAACCACATTGAAACCATTCACTTCCAACGCTATGCAGACCAAGTTCTTCCCGAGATCGTGGATATCGCCCTCGACAGTTCCCATAACCGCTGTCCCACGCATCTTGTCTGTTGTCCTGAAGTGAGGCCTAATTATCTCCATCGCTTTCTTGAAGGCGTTGGCAGCTACGATCACATCGACAAGAAACGCGTCACCCTTCGCATACCTATCTCCAATAACACCCATCCCCGGGGCCAGACCTTTCTCAATGATTTCAATAGGAGATTTCTTCTCGATGTTCAGAGCATTGTCGACAATCGAGGTTACCGTATTCAGATTGCCGGCAACCACGGCGCCAGAGAGTTCCTTGTAGTTCACCATCTTTCCCTTCCCTCTTTTTCAATAGAAACCTCCCCCCCTCTATTTCCGTTTTTTCCCATTTGTTCGTCTTCACACGATCTTCTAGTATTGACCTAAGAGAGAATGACAAGTGACTGTAGGCATGAACTGTGGGACGAATTCTCTCTCACATAATGTTTAAGTGTCATGATGACGTGCCAGAAACCTAAGAATCATGTCCAGAGTTCGATTCGAGCCATCAGGTATCACCGTTGAGTCCAATTCAGATGGGGAACACCTATCTGACATCTTGGAGAGGGCGGGTATCTCCCTCGAGAAGGTTTGTGGTGGAAGAGGCAAATGTGGTAGGTGCCGTATTGTTGTCAGAGACGGCAGCGTCCCAGTTACCGATAAGGACAAGGAGTTGATCCCGCAAGAGGATCTCGCTCAGGGCATGAGGCTCGCCTGCGGAATAAGGGTCCACTCCGACATGGTGCTTGAGATACCTAAGGAAAGCGAGAGGAACGAACAAGTCATCCTGGAGGACGCCTATGTCCAGACAAAACTCAGCCCGGTAGTGAGCAACTTCATTCTGAAGGTTCCAGCACCTTCTTTGCACTATCAGGTCGGAGATCTCGAACGGTTGCGCACGGTGTCGAGCCAACGACTCAGGGTTGAGATCAGGATGCCGCTGGGCACCCTGAGGAAGCTACCGAACCTCCTAAGTGCGAGCGAACAGATCCGGCTCGTGAGCAGAGGAGGAGAGATACTAGATGTGACTTCGGCGAACGGGAACGAGATGTTCGGCGTCGCAGTCGACATCGGGACGACGACCGTCGTGGTGTATCTGATGGACTTAGTCGGCGGGGAATGCGTCGCGGTTGAATCGAAGATGAACCCTCAGATCGCCCACGGCGACGACGTCATATCCAGAATAACCTTCGCGATGAGGAACCCGGACGGAACGACCATCCTTCAAACCCAAATAAGTCAGTGCATCGATGAGTTGATTAGGGAATGCTGTGCGAGTGCTGGGGTGGACAAGGAGAAGGTGTATGAAATCGTCGCTGTTGGGAATACGGCAATGCACCATCTCTTCTTCGGGCTTGACACGTCCCATCTTGGACGATCACCGTTCGTGCCAGTGGTCGCCGACGCGGTGGAGGTTAAGTCCCACGAACTGGGCATCAACATTGGTGAGGAGGCATATGTCTATACCCTTCCAAACGTCGCAGGCTTCGTGGGCGCTGATCACATCGGTGTCCTCCTCGCATGCAGGCTCTGGGAATCGGACGAGACCAGAATGGCAATTGACATAGGCACCAATGGGGAGATTTCCGTCGGGAACACCTCGGGTGTTGCAAGCACCTCCTGTGCCGCAGGACCAGCACTCGAGGGGGCGAACATTCGCTTTGGAATGAGAGCTGCCGCTGGTGCCATAGATCACCTGTCGATTGCGGACGATTTCGAGGTATCATATACCACGATTGGCAAAGGAAAACCCCGCGGGTTGTGCGGATCAGCGGTAGTTGATGCGATATCAGAGTTGTTCAGAGTAGGCGTGATAGACCCGAACGGTAGAATTAGGAAGGGGTTGGTGTCTCCGAGGATAAGGATCGTCAACGGGGAATCGCAGTTCGTGATAGCGATAGAGCAAGAGACGGCGACTGGAGAGGCGGTCACGATCACGCAGAAAGACGTCAGCGAGGTTCAGTGCGCAAAAGCCGCGATGTACGCCGGCGCCACGATCCTCATGGAGGACAGGGGCGTAACGCAGGACGATCTCGACTTGATACTCCTCGCTGGAGCGTTTGGCAACTACATTTCGCCGAAGAGCGCAATAGGCCTCGGCATCTTCCCGGAGGTACCGCTGTCCAAGGTGGAACAGATTGGCAACGCCGCAGGTTCCGGTGCGAAAATCGCACTCCTCAACCAGAAGGCAAGGGATGAGGCGACGAAGCTCGCCAGAGAGATCCGCTTCGTGGAGCTAGCGGCTAGACCGGAATTCCAGGAGAGGTTCTTCCAGGCGCTGTACATACCTCATCAGAATCAGTCTCTGTTCCCAGAGGTCATGTCAAAGGTCGTGGAGAGTAACAAGGTCGATCGACTCGCTTGAAGGCTTGGACTGCTAGCCAGAAGCGATTGCCTTCACCACGGACATGATTCTACGATGACTTCTTTGAGAGGATTCGCTACGAAAGGCGCCAGGTATCGTACTTGAACCGATGGTTTTCGTGAGCAACATGCTTATATTTGCAATTGTGAATAAGGAACCTCGGAGTCCGAGTCTCTGACAAATAGGGAGGAGCCATGATCAGGGAGAAGCTGGACGCGAAGGACAAAGAACTTCTGATTATGCTGGCAAACAACCCCGAGTGGACCTATGAGAAGATAGCTGAGAAGATGGGCATGACGAGCAGGTCCGTCGGCTACAGGATCGAAAGACTCCGGGAGATGAAGGTGCTCCAGAAGGCTAACCTGATTTACTACGATAGACTCGGCGATCTGATCTACTCCGCAGTGATGAAGCTCAACACGGGAATTTCAGCCGAAGAGCACGAGAAGGTCATACGCGACCTGAAGAACCATTCCGCCACGATACAGGTCTTCTCCGCTATCGGCTCATTCAGCATAATCCTCCTAATCCATGCCGAGAATCCCAAGGAAGCGGAGAGGCTCATGAGGGAGATGGTGATAAGCAGCAATCATTTTGAGAACTATGAAATAAGCCAGATAACAGAGATATACAGCATATATCGTCACTACGTCTGAGCTAACCTGATGGTCACATGCCCAGGATACGATTTGAGCCCATTGGAAGGGTGATAGAGACCTCCAAGGAAGGGCTGACCGTCGCCGAGGCGGCAGAGAAAGCGGGTGCGTCGTTAGATTCAGTCTGTGGGGGAAGAGGTACCTGCGGCAGATGCAGGATCATTGTCACCTCGGAGGAAGCCCCAATCACAGAGGAGGACAGGAAGTTCATTCCCCCGAAGGATCTTGAGCGAGGGATGAGACTCGCTTGCAGGATGAAGGCGACCCGCGACCTCGTGGTTGAGGTGCCGGGCGAATTCGCGAGGGTCGGCCAGATAATCCTTGAGGACTCGGTAATCAACGTTGAAATCAAGCCGAAAATCAGGAGGGTGCCGCTGAAGATGCCTCTGCCCTCGCTGAATTACCAGGTCGGAGACTACGAACGACTGACTAAGGTGCTCGAGGATAAGTTGGAGAGGGGTCAGTTGTTGATGTCCTTGCCTGTGCTCTCCTCCCTGCCGTCGCTGGTGCGTTCCAATGGGGATATGTTCGCAATCCTCCGCGGCGATGAGCTTCTGGAATTGACGCACACTGTGACTAAGGGAAGGTACGGCGTTGCTGTCGATGTCGGGACGACGACAGTTGTCGCATACCTGATGGACCTCGATTCCGGAGAAGAGATCGCGGTTAAGTCCGACATGAACCCGCAGATATGCCACGGGGATGATGTTGTATCGAGAATAACACTTGAGATGGAGCAGGAGAAAGGTTCGTCCATTCTCCAGTCATTGATCGTTCAGTGCATCAATGGCCTGATCGACGATTGCTGCGTTGAAGCCAACGTCTCGAGAGACGACATTTTCGAAGTCGTGGCTGTAGGGAACACCGCGATGCACCACATGCTCTTCGGTCTCGGCACTTCGGGGCTTGCTTTGTCCCCATACGTTCCGGTCATTGCGAACTCGTTCGAAACGAAGTCCAGAGACATAGGCATTGGGATCGCGAGAGAGGGCTATGTCTACTCACTAGCCAACGTGGCAGGTTTCGTCGGGGCAGACCACGTTGCCGTACTCCTCGCCTCCCGATTGTGGGAATCCGAGGAGCCGAAACTAGTGATAGACATAGGAACCAACGGGGAGATATCGCTCGGAGACTCCGAGAGTATCGCGAGCACCTCGTGCGCCGCTGGACCGGCATTCGAAGGCGCGAACCTTAAGTTCGGAATGAGAGGAACCGAAGGGGCGATAGATCACGTCTCGATATCGGACGACTTCGATGTCAAGTACACGACCATAAAGGGAGTGAGGCCCAGGGGATTGTGCGGCTCCGGGGTCGTGGACGCGATCGCAGAGATGTTCAGGGCTGGAGTGATCGACAGGACCGGAAGGATTAGGGAAGAACTGGAATCCCCGAGGATCCAGGTACGGAACGGCGAGTCGTGCTATATTGTGGCGACCGAGAAGGAATCTGCGATCGGGGAGCCGATCGTGATCACGCAGGACGACGTGGTGCAGATACAGTACGCAAAGGCGGCGATGTACGCCGGCGCATCGATCCTTATGGAGAGAATGGGGATCGAGGTCCCGGAGCTGGATGCGATACTTCTTGCCGGAGCGTTTGGCAACTACGTTAGACCCAGGAGCGCAAGGATCATAGGGCTCTTCCCGGAGATGCCCCTGGATAGGATCGTCGGCATCGGGAACGCCGCCGGATCGGGTGCCAAGATGGCACTTCTGAACGAGGATGCAAGGGAGAAGGCGCTGGAGCTGGTCAAGAACATCGAGTACGTAGAGCTCGCGGCCCTGCCGCAGTTCGAAGAAAAGTTCTACCGCGCGCTCTACTTCCCCAACTACGATATGTCTTCCTTCCCGGAGGTCATGTCCGAAATCTCATCGATCTGAGTCATTTTTCGAATGAAACCAGTCGTGTCAGCGGTCAAGCGGAAGGAAAAGGTAATTTAGGGTAGGGTCCATTCATCGGAACGAAGGGCAATAGAGGGTTACCATGAAGGGATATGCTGGCCAGATACTGACTCTGGATCTGAACGACCATTCCTCGAAGGTCAAACCGCTGGATCAGGAGATTGCAAAGAAGTACATCGGCGGGAAAGGCTTGGGTGGCCATATCATCACCCAGAGCGTTCCCAAGGGGATAAATCCCCTTTCTCTGGATAACGTGATTGCGCTCTCTGTCGGCCCCTTGACCGGCACGAGGGCTCCGACCTCAAACAGGTTCGGGGCCTTTTTCAAGTCCCCGTTGACGGAGATCTGGGGTGAATCATATGCCGGAGGGCACCTTGGCCCCCACATCAAGAAGGCTGGTTATGATGCAGTGATAATTAAGGGCCGGTCGAAGCGCCCGACTTACGTCTCAATCATAGATGATGCGGTCTCCTTCCACGACGCGTCCGGTCTATGGGGAACGAGCACCAAAGAGGCGGAGGACGCAGTGCGGAAGGATGTCGGCGAGGCCAGGGCAAGAGTGATGACCATCGGGCCGGCGGGAGAGAACATGGTCAGGTTCGCCTGCGTATGCAACGACTACTACAGGCAGCTCGGGAGAGCCGGCGCCGGAGCCGTGATGGGGTCGAAGAACCTGAAGGCCATTGCTTTTCTCGGTACAGGGCAGATAGAGCTGGCCGAGGAAGAGAAGTTCGAGGCACTGGTAAAGGACATAACGGCCCGAATCCCCAAGGACGGCCCGATGACGAAGTTCGGGACGCCTAACATGGTCAACGTGCAGAACGCGCTCGGTGTGTTCCCGACCCATTACTGGCAGAAGGGGTTCTTCGACGCGCATGGGAACATAAACGCGCCGACAATGGCGAAGGAGATACTGGACAAGAACAAGGCGTGCTGGAACTGCCCCGTGGCCTGCGGCAAGATGTCCTCCGTCAAGGAGGGGAAGTACAAGGGGACGGTCGTGGAGGGACCGGAATATGAGACGCTCTTTGCGTTCGGGGGCCTCTGCGAACTCGCCGAAATCAAGTCGATCGCAAAGGCGAACGAGGTGTGCGATCTGCTTGGCCTCGACACAATCACGGCAGGGAATGTCATCGGGTTCGCCATGAGAGCGTATGAACTGGGGAAGATCCAGTCGCCCTTCCCGATAGAGTTCGGGGACGACGATGTCACGATGAGGCTTCTAGAGATGATCGCGAAGAGGGAAGCGCTCGGGAACACGCTTGCAGACGGCGTCAGGATGGCGGCGAGGAGCCTTGGACTTGAAGATATCGCTGTTCATGTGAAGGGGCTCGAGCCGCCAGGATACGATCCCAGAGGATACAACGGGATGGCCCTTTCCTACGCGGTCGGTGTGAGAGGGGCGGACCACCTGCGCTCCACCGTGTATGCATACGAGATGAGGAACGTCTCGGACAGATTCATGGTCAGTGGCAAGGCCGCATTCGTGAAGGGTTTGGAGGACAAGCTCGCCGTGATAGACTCACTGGTCATCTGCTGCTTTGTGAGAGACGCGTACGAATGGGAGGACCTTGCGAGGCTTTACTCGTACGCCACGGGACTGGAAATGAGCGTGGCGCAACTTAAGGAGGCGGGAGCAAGGGCGATAAACGTCGCGAGGCGCTTCAGCACCCGCGAAGGGATAGGCAGAAAGGACGACGCTCTGCCGAAGCTGTTCCACGAAGCACCATTCGCCGATGGATCCTCCAAGGCGCACGTGGTCGTGAAGGCGGACTTCGAGAGGATGCTAGACGAGTACTACCAGGCAAGAGGCTGGACGAACGACGGCATTCCGCCGGAGGAGCCCTAATCAAACCTATTTGGTATTCCTTTCCTCGACCAACCCGAGAGAGCGTCTGTATCTACAAGTGCAGGAGCGGACTCTCACATTGGAAATGGCGCCGAATTCCTGACTGCTCCGTGCATTCCCACGCCCTTAATATCTCGACGGAGAGGTCAACGAAAGTCACTCAGACTTGAAAAAATTCGAGTCAATGATGAAGGCGTGACGATTCGGATTGTCCATGAGGAGTTCCAGATTCATACCAGGAGCAGAAATGAGAGACCTGTCTCTTTCGAATGAAAGGAATAGAATAGAAGAAAAGGGGGCTTGAGCTCGAGCCCGTAGGTACTACTTGGAGTTCGCCTTGATCTCCTTTTCCAGCATCTCCATGGCCATGTCGATCTGAGCGCGGGTGACATTCAGCGCGGGTATGATCCTGATGCTGCTCGCCCCGCAGAAAAGAATGAGGAGGCCGCGCTTCATCGCGTCCATGCAAATCTTGTTCCTGGTCTCCATGTCCGGGGTCCTCGACTTCTTGTCCTTCACGATCTCGATCGCGGTCATGAGGCCGATGCCTCGGACGTCCCCGACTATCTCGTACTTCTCCTTCATCTCATTAAGGCGCCCTATCATGTACTCTCCCTGCTTAGCGGCGTTCTCTAGCATTCTCTCTTCCTTCATCGCCTCGATCGTCGCCAACGCGGCAGCGCAGGTGACTGGGTTGCCTCCGAATGTCGTCGCATGAGCGCCGGGCTGCTTGATGTCGTACTTCTCGTTGAATATGCATGCGCTCATCGGCAGGCCGGACGCTATGCCCTTCGCAACCACCGTGATGTCCGGGACGATGTCGAAGTTCTCGATCGCGAACCACTTCCCGGTCCTTCCGAACCCAGACTGGACCTCGTCCGCGACAAATAGGATTCCGTACTTCTCGCAGGTGCTCTTGACCTCCTTGTGCCACGCCTTCGGCGGAACGATGTATCCGCCCTCTCCCTGAATCGGCTCAACGAAAATGGCTGCGACTTCTTCCGGCGGGATGAACTTCTGGAGATACATCTCGTCGATCGCCTTGGCGCAGTAAACGTCGCATTCAGGGTACTCCATCTTGTACGGACACCTGTAGCAGTACGCGTAAGGCACATGGATCACGCCAGGCATCTCGGGCATGAATCCCTTGCGATAGGCGTTCTTGCTTGCAGTGAGGCTGAGAGCGCCAATCGATTTGCCGTGGAACGCGCCCATGAAAGCGATGTTGCGCGGTCTGCCTGTCGCCCATCGGGCCACCTTGATGGCCGAGTCGATGGCACCAGCGCCGCTGCACATGAAGTAGACCTTCTTGTCGAAACTGCCAGGAGTAATCTCGTTCAGCTTCTTCGCCACCTCGCCTTCGAGATTCTGCGAAAGGAGGATCCCTGGGAAGTGAATCAACTCACCGACCTGCTTCCGGACGGCTTCCACCACCTTAGGGTGGCAGTGGCCCGTGTTGTTGACGGCTATGCCTGACTGGAAGTCCATGTAGACGTTGCCGTCGACGTCCTCGACGTAGATTCCCTGGCCACGCTTCGCCACGACAGGCATCACCTTGTTCGTCGTGGCCATGTACTTCTTGTCTCTCTCGAGTATCTCCTTCGCCTTTGGACCGGGCGGCTCGACCTTCATCGAAATCCTGTTCAGTTCTCCTGCGGTCATTGATTTCCCCCGTGATTTCTGGAGGGCTAACCGTCGAACGCTTCCTATAAACCTTCTCTTCACTCAATACGGAAAAGAACGGCGCCAAAGGAAATGCTATTGGGGAAGAATGAACCGGGAAAAAGGAAGAGGGTTGGGAGGGATTTAGAAGTCCTTCTGGTATACGACCTTTCCACCGACAATCGTCATTAGGACCTTGATGTTCTTTATCTCGTCCGGCGCGATCTTCAGGGGGTCGGCCGAGACCACGACCATGTCTGCGTACTTACCTACCTCAATCGACCCTTTGACATCCTCCTCGCCGGTGGAGTAAGCGCCCTCGATGGTGACCATCCGCAAACCCTGCTCAACAGGGACTTTCTGTTCGGGATGCCACCCTCCTTCCGGAACACCATTCTGGTCCTTCCTGACCGAAACAGCATAGACGTTCATGAACGGGTTCATCGTCTCGATCGGGGCGTCGGTGCCTGAGCACATGTGCACGCCCGCGTCCATTAGCGATTTATAAGCATGGCCGAACTTCTCCCTCTCCGGACCGACGAACTTCGGTATCCAGTGCTGTCCCTTCATTATGAAGACCGGCTGCACGTTCGCGATTATGTTGAGCTTCTTGAAGTCCTCGATTAGATCCTTTCCAAGGATTATGCAATGACTGACCTTGAACCGGGGGTCCTTCGTCGGATGCTCCTTCAAGACCTCCTTGAAGACTCTGACGACTGTCTCAACCGCTCCGTCTCCGAGTGCGTGTATGTCGACCCTGATGCCGTTCTTCGTGGCTTTCGAAACGAAGTCCTTGATCTCCTCGCGAGGAACGCGCATCATACCGCTCGTGCCAGGTATGTCAACATACGGTGAGCGCAGAGTAGCGGTGTGGCTGCTAAGCGAGCCGTCCACGATCATCTTCGCGCCAGCGAACCTGACCTTGTGGTCGCCGAAACCGCTCTTCAGACCGATGCTCACAACGTTGTCTAGGTACTGATAGCCGAGATAGAAGTTCACCCTGACCGGTAGCTTTCCCTCGGCCTCGAGCTCCTGATATGCCTTCACCTGCGCATCACCAGCGAGTATGTCGGTGATTGAGGTGAGGCCCCACTCCGCGGCCCTTTCGGCGCAGTACTTCAAAGCGGCCTTGCTCTGCTCATAGCTGAACAGGCCAGCCCCAGTCTCCAAGAATCCCGGGGCGACAAGATCAATAGCGTTTTCAAGTAACACACCAGTGGGCTCACCCTTCGCGTTCTTCTCGATCGTTCCGCCGGGAGGATCGGGAGTGTCCTTCGTGATGCCCTTCTGCTTCATCAGCATCGTGTTGACAAGGTAGATGTGAGCATTCCAGTGAATCAGAAACACCAGATGATCGGGCGCGACTCCGTCGACCTCCCATCGGGTCGGGTACCTCCGCTCGTCCATCCTTTCCTGGTTCCAGCCAAATCCCAGTATCAACTGACCCTTAGGGATCGCCTTCGTCTTCTCCCTGACCCTCTCCAGGAACTCCGGGATGTTCTTCACTTCGTCGAGGTGAACCCCGTTTGCGAAGTGACCCACTAACAGCGGATGCATGTGGGAATCCTGCATGCCGGGGACGACCGTCTTGCCCTTCACATCAATGACTTTCGTCTTGCTTCCAATCATCGATTGGATGCTCGACTTGCTCCCGACGACCGCTATCTTGTCACCTGTGATGCCCACGGCCTCGGCCTTCGTCATCTTCTTGTCGACGGTGATTACGTTCGCGTTGACAATCGCGACATCCAGACACAGATTTTCCTTCATTTGGACAGATACCCCCTTTCCCTATCTTACGCCGAACTCTTCCGCGGCCTCGACCGCGGCCCTAACGTTCTCGAATATCGTGTTCGGCGAGATTTCACAGCCTGGAGCGAGTATCATCCCGGTCCCGTTGGTGAATCCCGCCTCGATCGCTTGCATAGCCTCCTTTTTCACGTCCTCTGGTCCGCCCAGAATCAGAGTTGTTGTCTGGTCGAGCCCCCCGACGAGACAGACCCTCTTGCCGTACCTCTCCTTCGCCTGTCCCACAGTCAGATTGCTGCCCCTGTCCCACCAATTGACGCCGTTCGCATTCGGGTATTCGGACAGGAGCTTGAAGTGTGGTGCGACACCGCAGACGTGAAGTATGTTATCGCCACCCTGCTTCTTGACAGCCTTAAGAATCTGACGATCGTAGACCGCCCCGAATTCCTCGTACTGGTCCTCTGTCGTAATTTCTCCTGACGCGCGCGTGGTGGCGAAAAGCGCCCCATCGGCTCCCGCATCGATGATCCTGTCGATGTAGGATACGATCGTGTCGGACATTGTCCTGAGACCCTTGTGCAACGCATCCGGGTTGAGAACGATGTCCATCATCACTTGCTCCATGTAGCAGACGTGCGTGGCGCTGGTCAGCGGGCTGGGTACATAGGGCATTATTGACACCTTGTTCCCAAGCCTCTTCCTAATCTCCTTGGTAGCATCTATCGTGACATGCATCCTACCGTCCTTCACCGGATCCAGAACCGTCAACTTCTCCCAATCCTCGGGCTCATTCACCGAAAAAACATCGAGCATTGGGGTCAGGCCGTCCTCGTACCTCATCTTGACGCCCCAACCTTCAGCGGTCTGTCCCATGTCAGATGTCGGATGCAACAAATCCACACCTGTTTTCTCCCAGAATGCTATCTGACCCTTGGCCATCTTGGCACCGCTCTGAGCGTACTCCTTCGTCGAGCAACGGCCGGCCATGGCGCCGATGGTCCATGCCATTCCACTCACCGGCACCCTGTCCACTGGCTCGTGTTGCAGGGCAGCGATTACCCTCTCTCTAGGGCTCATTTTGGTGTTCACTTCGATCACTTCTAGTCGGTCTACGATCTGCCTTCGCTCGCAGCGAGATAGGCCTGATTGCCCTTCATGAGCTCTCCGACCAGGTTAACGGTCAGGATAGCGTCGCCGCCATAACCGTCCGCACCAATCTTCTTCGCGAAGGTTGTTGTGACTGGGGCTCCCCCAATCATGAACTTCACCTTGTCCTTAATGCCTGCGGCCTTCATCTTTTGAAGAATGGACTCCAGTTCTGACATCGTGGCCGTCAGAAGGGTACCCGCGCCCACGATATTGGCGCTCGTGGCCTTCGCCTGCTCGACGAACTTGTCCAACGGAACGTCCTTCCCCAGATCGTGAACTTTGTACCCATAGACCTGCAGCATGCCGACGACCAGGTTCTTCCCGATGTCGTGTATGTCGTTCTGAACGACACCCATGACCACAACTCCGGAGTTGCTGGAGGACGATCCGACGTAGGGGACCAGCATCTTCTTGAACGAATGAGTGGCAAGTATGAGCTGGGGAAGCGCGATCTCCCTCTCACGGTACCTGTGCCCCACATTGTTCATTGCGTCGATCAGGACCTTCCCAACCTCTTTGTTGTCAACTCCGGCCGCCTTCAGGCTCTCGCCTATATTGGCAGCGTCATTAACCTTTCCGTTCACCACACAGTCGTAAACCATCTTGTATTGTTCCTCGTTCATCCAACCACCTATCGTTAGGCTTCGTCAATCTCCTTTGATCGTGAGTCTACCACCAAGGTCACTGACCTCGCATACTCAGGGACGCGAATGAAATTAAAAGATAAGAAAGGTGGAATCATCTCATTCCACGCGTTTCTCAATACTTCCCATGCTTCCTGGCTGCGCTAATCGCGGCTTTCATGTTGTCCCACGGTGTCTTCGGGGACACCTCGCAACCCGGAGCAAGTATGAGCCCGCTTCCGTGCATGGCTACCTTGCACGCGTCCCTGATCTCCGCATCGATGTCTGCTGGGGTTCCAGAGACGAGCGTGTTCGTGTGGTCTATGCCGGACATCAGAGCCAGCGACTTGCCATACTTATCCTTTGCTTCCTTCAGGTTGGGCTTCGCACCCTTGTCCCACCACGAGATGGCCTTGACGTTCTTGTACTTCTTCTTGTAGTCCTCTATGACCTCGAACATCGGCTCAACACCACAGATGTGCGGGATATGGACCATGCCAGGCGTCTTCCTGAAGACCTCTTCGTCGGACGGGGCACCGAACTCCCGGTACTGCTCGACGGTGGTGATCTCCTTGCTTGCCCTGGTCGTCAGGTAGCCTGCGAAGTACGCTCCGTTCGCGACGCACTCGTTGATGAAGTCGGCGATTGTTTGAGTTATCGCGACCAGACCCTTCTTCAGCGCCTCCGGCTCCATTATCATGTGCACCATCACTTCTTCCATGGAGCAGACATGCGTGGTCGTAGTTATCGGGCTAGGCAACGATACTCCGATCGGAACCCTGTCCCCATAGTGATCGTGACAGATCCTGCACGCGTCGAGATACAGCCGCATCCTGCCGTCTACCCTCGGGTCGAGGACTTCCAGTTTCTCCCAGTCTCCCGGTTCTTTGACCGGGAACTTGTCCAGAGCCATGTGTATGTCTGGCTCAGAGGGCAACTTCATTCTCACTCCCCAGCCCTGAACGATCAACCCCATGTCCGACAGGCAGTAGATGTTGTCCCCGCCTATCGTTTCATAGAAGGCGATGTGGGCCTTCGCCATGTTCGCGCCGCTCGTACCATACCTGACCACGTCCATTCCGGGGACGAAATGAACCTCGAAAATCCCTCCGAACAACGAAATCGGAACGTAGTCAGGCGTCTCATGGTTCAGCGCTGCCTCAAACCGCTGCATTGACGTCATTTCTTTGCTCAGGAAAAACCCCCCTCCTTTTGATTAAGTGAATGGATGCAATAAATACATTTGCTTCGGGGAACACGCTCCACAATGGTCACCCGGAAGCGCTCTCCGCGTGAGATTTCCGATTAACACGCATTTCGTGTAATCAGTGAAGCATAATGCGCGCATCGGCTACTTTGACTCCGCTCTTGTCCCCGAAGAGGGGATTGAGGTCCATCTCGTCGATATCGGGAAAGTCGGCGAGCAGATGCGAGACGGCCATCAGGGTCTTGACGAGTCCGTCTATATTCACGCCCTCGTGGCCTCTGAACCCTTCCAGCAGCTTCCTCCCCTTTAGCTCGGAGATCATCTCTCTCGCATCGATCTCTTCAATCGGGGCGAGTCTGTATGACACGTCCTTGAAGACCTCTACGTTGATTCCACCGAGACCAAACATGATCATCTGACCGAACTGTGGATCCTTCATCGACCCGACTATCATCTCCTGACCCTTCGCGGTCTCAGAAACCAACATGCCGTCGATTCGCAGGTCCTTGATCCTCTCCTTAGCTGAACTTGTCATCTGTACGAAAGCCAATCTCACGGCCTCCTCCCCCGAGACATTCAACCTTACGGCCTTGAACTCGGTCTTGTGGACTATCTGAGGCGAGACAACCTTCATGACGACAGGATAACCAATCTTGCCTGCGGCGACCGCGGCATCTTCCGCCGTCCTGCAGAGGACATCGCTGGTCACTGGGACTCCGTAGGACCTAAGGATCTCCTTCGCCTCTGGTTCGGTGACGAACTTCCTGCCCTCAGCCTTTGCCTTGTCGATGATCTTCTTCACTTCGCTCTTCATGCGATCACCTGCCCTCCAGACTAATCTCTCTCTTCTTGAGGAACTCAGCATAGTCTGCTATCGCGGCAACCGCCCTTGCGGTCCTCTCGGGCCAATCGAAGCAAGGAACATGCTTTTTCTGAAGCAAGTCCATGTTCTTGAGCGCGTCCCTGACCGATACCCAGCAGACATAGGTGGGCTTCCTCATGCCATTCGCCAGACAGTCGTTGGCTGTGTCCGCCACGGCGGTGCAAACCTCCGGCATCATAGCGGCCCTTTGAAGAATGATTGGAATGATTATGTCCACTTCGTCCGACTCGTACAGGATACGGATGCATTTCTGGTAAAGCTCTACGAACTTCGGCCAGATAGGTGTCATATCGATGGGGTTCTTCGCGCTCGCGTACGGGGGAATCAGTCCCCTTATCTCTGTCTGCACGTCTTCCGATAGTTCTGGCACCTCGAGGCCGCCCTCCTCGCAGAGATCGGCGAGCTCCACGCCCGTTCCTCCGGAGTTCGTGACGATCCCGACCCTCTTCCCTTTGGGAAGCGGCTGCCAGTCCAACCCTTTCGCGATGTTGACGAGTTCCATCCCGCTGCGCGCGAAAATGACACCGGCTTGTTTGAACGCTGCCTCGTACGCGGTGAACGTGCCGGCCATGGCTGCTGTGTGAGACGCGGCCGCTCTCGCGGCCCCTGCGGTCCGACCCGTCTTGGTCGCGACGATGGGTTTCGTGAGCGCGATCCTCTTCGTCTCTTCGAAGAACTCCCTTCCCTTGTCGACGGACTCAAGAAACAGGCAGATCACCTTGGTCTCCTCATCCTGTCCCAGATATCTCACGACCTCATAGTCCTCGATCCCTGCTTTGTTCCCGTGAGCCATGACCTTGGCGAAGCGCATATGATGGTCTAGAGCGAACGTTAGGATCGCCATACCGTAGGCTCCGGACTGCGTGACGAATGATATGTCGCCGCCCCTGGGAGGAGTGCCGACACCGAGGGAGGCGTTCAGTCCGATGTTGCAGTTGTAGATTCCGAAACAGTTCGGACCCACGACCTTCACACCCCCCTTGTTCGCCGCCTTCATCAGTTTCTCCTCGAGCTTCTTCCCCTCCGGTCCAGCCTCTCCGAACCCAGCGGTGATGACGACGGCAGCCTTCGCTCGTTTTGCGGAGAGAACCTCCATCACAGGCAGAACGGCCTTGGCAGGAATCACGATCACAGCGAGATCTATATCCTCCGGGACAGACTCCACGTCTGGATATGACCTCAACCCGAACACCTGGTCCTCGGAAGGGTTTACCATGTAAATCTTGCCCTCGTACCCGCTCGTGATGTTCTTCGCGAACACGTATCCCATCTTGCCCTCCTTGTTCGACCCCCCTATCAGGGCCACTGATTTGGGATTGAAAATTGCATCGATCTTCTCATCCTTCATCTGAACCCTCCTTCCCCTGTGATCATGATGATGCCCTAAATGTCAAAGCGCCTCGAGAGCTCCCGCTCCGGGTACTCGAGCTTCCGAACGCCCAGCGGGTCGATCCTCCTTATAATCTCGACCTCCTCTATCGTGGGCATTTCTATCACTCTGACGTCCGAATGGATCACCGGCTCGAACTCTGTGTTGTCGATGACGTCGTCCACGGTAGTGTCCGGATAAAGGTACCGCAACCTCATAACCTTAGTCTTCTCGTCGAAATCGAACACGCCCAACTCGGTGACGACCCAGTCGGGCCCGTTGCCCACGAGATCGAGCTCTTCCCGCCGCCCGTATGGCGTGACATGTCCCACGTTGGTTACGAAATCGCACTTGTTCACAAGGGTGAAGAACTTCCTGTCATCCTTCTTACGCGCCCTGTGTCTCGTCGTCCAAATGGTATAGTTCACGCAGTCCCCAGATAGATTGCATCCTCCAGCCCCTCCCGGCAACTTGACCTTGCACTTCTCGGGCGTGCCGATCATGCTAACGTTCTGATTCCCATGCTTATCTATCTGGGCACCGCTGAAGAATGACCTGTCGAGCTCCCCTCTCTGAGCGAGGTCGAAGATCTTGTCCACGGTCACCATCGCGGTGCGTCCTTGGATCATTACCCAGTCATTCGTGGTTGGGGGTAGGAATGGGGGGTTGGGATCGACAGCGCCCGAAACGCCCCCGAAGTAGACCATGTCCTTTGCGTGGGTGAGCTTTGCGAGATACATCGCCACCATCGGTATCGGAGAGGAGACCCCGTGGAACACGGTGGTCTTGTCCTTTATTGTTCTCGCGACGTTGACCACGAACAGCTCGTCTATTCCGACTTCGAACCTCTCACTCATATGTGAACAACTCCATCCACTGTTCCCGGCTCTCCTTCCATGAGGCCAGTCGATCCCTCTTCGTCTTGCCACCGACCTTTTCCAGATACTCCTCGAGAGACTTCACGCCGTAGACGTACTTGTTCAGGTACCTCTCCTTGAATGCTTCCGCGCTCTCCCTGGCCGACTTCAGGTACTCAGAGAGGTTCTCCCTATCATAGGCATAATAGGGGTAGCAGCTAGTCGGGTGTGCACCGAAAGGCGCCTCGACCACCGCCGTCGTTTCATAGTACGGGATTGTGGGTCCCTCTTCGATCATCTGCTTTTCAGGAATAATCTCCTCCGCAGTCACAATGACCTTATTCGAGGCCCTTATGAAAAGGACATCCGCCACGTACGGCGGCATGATCTTCAAGTTGCCATGGATGTCTGCTTTCTGCGCGTGTATTATGGCTACATCTGGGGCCAGCGCCGGAACGAGCACGACCTTCTTTCCTGTGAATGGATCGACCATCGGCTTGAACTCGGGATGCAACTTGATCTCGTCGCTCCCCTTGATGCTCCGGATCGGAACGAACGGGATGCCGAACTCGCTTGCGCGCAGCTGCATGATGATCGTGTTGCAGCAATTCTCCCTGATCCTCACTTGGCCGGTCTCGCAGGCCCTTCTGTAGTTGGGCGCGAGGCCGAAGTCCTGTTCGAAGCTGACGTGCGTCTCCTGGACGGCGCCGACTATTCCGCCACCACATGCGAAATCGACGTCGAAACCGTGCGCGGTCCCGACGAGATGGAGATCGCATCTACCCTGCCTTATGAGCTCCCGAAGCAAGGCAATCGGCTCCCTCATGCATAGGCCTCCGCCGACGGCGACCATGTCCCCATCTTTGATTATGGAAGCCGCTTTCTCCATCGTCACCAATTTGTTACGGTCCGTAAAAACTCCCATGTAACACGCTCCGCGGATTGACTAGATTCGAAGCGGGTATGGGCAGTTAAATAGATTTCCTTCAAATATCACGCACGATCAAGGTGATTTTGAAACGTCATGAGTGGAGGTAAAATCAACGACCGCTACGAATCCCCTTCCTTGCTTTGACCTAAGAAATGCAGCTCCAAGGCGTCGAGTTCCTTCGCAATCCTTTCGTTCCTGCACACCCTGCACTCGACATCCTTACCAAGCCTGCGCTTCAGTCTTACCACAGCAGAATCCACCTCGGCGATTTCCCCACACGAGCACAATGCCTTGCTTTTCGGATACGGACCGAACATCACCTCACCCCGAGCAGAGAAACAGTTTGAACAGCTGAGGGGCTGAGAGATGAGTCCCGTCCTGGCCTTGTTGATGTCCAGTGTATATCTGGACTCCCCCGATCCGACCGAGCGTAGCTCCGTGGTCGGTGCCAGAGGTGGGTCGAACGTGGCATCCGCTACTCTATGACTAACTTCCATCCGTCTCCCCCCGATGGACGTGCCAACCAGTCTATACTATGACCTCATTTCACAGGCTGGTAAAACTGGCCCCGACTCGCGTTTCCGCGAGCAAAAGACATTATCCGGAATAAAGACTTAAAGGTTTCCTAAACGGGCTAAAGTCATGATGATTGTTGCATAATACCAGTCGGTTGAGAATACTGGTATGGGAAATCTATTCAGTGATTAATATAAATCAATTCTTTCCTTCTTTTTCTATCGAGGATTCTGATTCCTATCAGTAGACCTTAACACAGTGAAATCAGGGCTCATCCTTGACCGTTGCGAACGAAGCACATGTGATTGTCCTACCGACGCCCTCTATCTGCCGCAGTCTGTCAATCACCAGCGAGCCGATGTCCTCCATCGACTTGCCCCTTACCTTCAAGAGTATGTCATATTCTCCGGAAATCAGGTGAACCTCCCGAACCCCTTCCAACTCCGATATCTTCTTTGCCAGTTCTCTCTGTGACACGGAACTGTTCGGGAGGAAGGAAACGAGGATGAAGGCGGAGATGGGTTCTCCGAGCTTCGAGTAGTCTGGAATCACGGTGAAACCCCGGATGATTCCCTTCTCCCGCATCTTCCTGATCCTCTCATGGACCGTCGCGCGAGGCATGCTAAGCGTTTTTGCGATCGCCTTTGTGCTCCTGCTGGAATCAATCTCGAGTTCTCTGAGAATCGCGAGATCCTTTTGGTCGATCACAGTAAGATAATGACCAGATGAGTCAATAAGTATTTCGCTCGATGATGTAACTGGCATCTTGGCATGTCCTTTGATGAATTGTAAAACACCAAGTCTTAATCCAAATGGCCCCGCGATCGTGTATGACAATGGAATAGCCTAGAGCAGCTAGGGATTCCCTCGTGAAGATCTTGACTGCAGTTCGTTCTTTAACTTCCATTGAACCTAGAACTTGGGGCGAAGACACTGGTCGATAGTGACTTATTTACCTCGAGTCCTAGTAACGTTCATGCCTTCGGCCAAGGCCGTCTTCGATAACGTAAGACGCAGCTGGCTCTATGGCAAGCTCGAAAGACTCATGGACAGAATCGAACAGGAAGATCTTCCTATGTACATTAAGGAAGTCTACGTGTTCGGAAGCTTCCTGAAAGACAAAGAGAGTCCGAGGGACATCGACATCGTTCTCATATACGACTCGGAGCGGACCGCAGGGAAATATGAGAGTGTCGGGAGAAACGGAAATCCTTATTGGAGGATGTGGGAATTGAGCAGGTCTCCCTCACGGTTGCGAGGCCGCCTGAAAAGGAACGCCGAAAGGACCGTGGACCTCACCATTTGCCCATCCATTGAAGAATTCCAGAGAGATCTGACCAGGCAGCTCGATCTGTGCTTGAGGATCTGGAGCGTCGATGACAGGAATTGGCGTTCAAAACTGAGCGAGTACTTCATGGAGACGAAGCGGGAGACTTGATTTCAATCTTCACGTCTATCCCTTGGCGGACGCTCTGCGTGACTATGCAGAAGTCCTCGAATATGTCCTTACATCGCTCTAGCTTCGCCGCGTCATCGACTTCTGGGCGCAGGTTGACCGTCATCGAGGTCACCCTGAGCCTCCCGCGCTCATTCCTCTCCAGGGTGGTGAAGACCTCCGCAGAGATCGAGGATAAGTTCGCCTTGGACTTCCTCAGGCAGAAGGCGAGGCTGGCACACAGGCAGCTTCCCACGGCGGCGGCGAGAAGCTTGCCGGCGTTCGGGTACTCACCGCTCCCCAACGGTTCTGGCTCGTCCACGAAGACGTCATCAATCTTGTCGGAGTTGAAGCTGACCCTCAGCCTATAATTCTCGGCGAGCTCGATCCTTGTCTTGAACTCCCCTGCATCCATCGACCATCACCATTCATCCTCTGAACGAATCTTCGGCTCACATCGGTTCGAGTTCGAGCTTCTCGAGTTGCCTCAGGACTCTCATTCTCAATTCCCTCGGAGTAAGTTCAGGCTCCGTCCGCTTGCCATTCTTCAAAAGCATTCTCTCGACAAGTTCCATCTGGGTCCCGCACTTTGGACATGAAGGGGCATCATCCTTACGATGAGTGACGCTAATGGCATCATCAATTGCCCGTAGAAAGAAGTAGTCTCCGTTCCGCGGGGCTATCTCCGGGATGATCTCCGACCCCTTCGTGCCCTTCATTGCATGCTCCCCCCAAACCTCCAGCTCCTTATCGCTCTTCCTATGCGCATCCCTCAGGAAGGTCACAGGCATGCCATTCTTGCGTGCCTCGATGAGCAACCTCTTCACACACGGGACAATACGCTGCGCCCTTTCGCTCCCGAACTTGCCGTAGACGAAATCATGAATCATGTCAACGACTAAGACGGTCCGTTCCGTGCGTGACACCAGTGTTTAGATTGATGGGCGACTATTAAAAGGCCTCTTCATGCAAGCGCCATGATCACTGGCCATCCACGCGATAGCTCAGGTGCCACTTCTGTAAACGGATGCTCCGCAGAACTTCGCCTTCGACCCGAGCGACTCCTCAATCCGGAGCAGTCTGTTGTACTTGGCCGTCCTCTCGGTCCTCGCCGGCGCTCCCGATTTGATCTGGCCACAACCCAAGGCGACAGCAATGTCGGAGATAGAAGTGTCCTCGGTCTCCCCAGAACGGTGGCTGACGACCACATTGTAACCGGATTTGAATGAGAGGTCCGCGGCTTCAAACGACTCCGTCACCGTCCCGACCTGGTTCACCTTGAGGAGCATCGCGTTTGCGGCTCCCATTCCCACACCTTTCCTGACCCTTTCCAAGTTCGTGACGAACAGGTCGTCCCCTACGATCTGCACTCTTTTACCCAGGCGCTTCGTCATCATCGCCGCCTCGTCGAAGGAATCCTCCTCAAGAGGGTCCTCAAAGCTGACGATTGGATAGTCTTCTGCCAAGCTAGCGTAATAGTCAATCAATTCCTCAGCGCTGAGCTTCCTTCCATCAACCTCGTACTGACCATCGGAATAGAACTCGCTAGCAGCCGAGTCGAGCGCCATGAACACGTCCTTTCCCTGCATGTAACCAGCAGAACGAATCGCCTTTTCGATCGCATCCAAGGCCTCTCGAGTGGTGTTGAAAGAAGGCGCAAAGCCGCCCTCGTCCCCGACGTTGATCGCCCCGACGCCGTAGGAAGCCTTCAGTAGGCCTCTCAGAGCCTGGTATACCTCGGAACCTATTCTGTATGCTTCCGCGAACGACTTCGCCCCGGCGGGGACGACCATGAACTCCTGGATCTTGAGATTGCTGCCAGCATGCTTTCCCCCATTGATGATGTTCATCATCGGAACGGGAATAATATTGCTACATTTCCTAAGGTGCTCGTGCAGAGGTATGCCGGCACACAAGGAACCTACCCTTGCGCATGCGAATGAGACGGCCGTGATTGCATTTCCACCGAGCTTCGACTTGTTCGTCGTGCCGTCCAGTTCGATCATCGCCCTGTCGATGTCCTTCTGACATGTGACATCCATGCCTTCGAGTCTGGGCCCAATCGCCTTCTTGATATTCTCGATGGCCCTTAGCACGCCCTTTCCGCCGAAACGCTTCTCTCCATCCCTTAGCTCAAGGGCCTCATGCGTTCCAGTGGAAGCACCGGAGGGCGCTATTCCTGTAGCGACAACCGACGCCGTGCGCACCTCGGCTTCGACCGTCGGATTTCCCCTGGAGTCCAGTATCTCCCTAGCCCAGATCCTCACTATTCTTGAATCTCCCACTTCTATTACCCCCAAGTCGAATTCGATGTGATCGAGACAATCGGGCTCGATTACCTAATAGGTTTCGAGGGGGCGGATTCCATCGCGTCGATGATCTCCATGTTCCGCTCCAGAAGTGCCATCTCCCTGGTGTCCAGGGCTCGCGGGTCTACGGAGATTAGAAGTCTGGACTTGTACTCCATGACCGCTTCGGTTATGTGATGGATCATCCTTAACACCTTCGTGAAGTCGTTGTTGACCATCAGGAATTCGACGCCGTCGATTAGAACGATGCTGTCCCCACTCTTTTCCACGAAGCGGATGATCGTGTCGCTCAGAATCCCGATGTTCGTCGGGTTGACGTAGACCTTGCCGAGCTGGTTGCTGAGCCAGATGATCGGCGTCTTCTCTAGTCTCCACTCCTTCCTCATGATGTCCGGGTGCTGCCTCGTGACACAGAGTCCTTGGATCTTGTGGGTCACCTGGTCTGCGAAAATCTCGAAGGATTTCCTGGGCTTCTGTTCCTTCACGACATAGCCGAACCCTCTGCGAAGCTCATACCTCTTCGCGGACTTCATCGCCTTCTCCATCCCTTCCGGGGTCGTTCCCCCCGCCTTCCCACGCCTGAAGAATCTGGAGATCCCACCAGTCTCTTTCTCTTTTGTCTCGAGCAGCGTCTCCGAAGGCTGTTCCAGAACCGCCTTCAATCTGTCCGCGAGCTCGTTGTTGTTGAAAGGTTTTCGAATATAACCGGACACAACGTCCTGGAGACCGAAGATATCGGTCCCGATGTCGGTGGTCGCAGTGAGCATCATCACCTTGATCTTGTCGGTCAGACCCTTCTCCTTGAGCTCCCTCAGTATGCTCCAGCCGTCGAGGTCGGGCATGTTGATGTCAAGAAGTATGAGGTCGGGATGCTCTGTATTGACCTTCTCCAAGCACTCCTTTCCACCTGAAGCAGTAATCGACGTGAAACCTGCGGAAGAGACGAGTTCGGAAACGACATCGAGAACTGCCGCATTGTCATCGACGATAAGGACCTTGCTCAAGCGATTACCTCCGAGGGATTCTGGTTCGGTCTTGCGCCGCTGTGGTCAAGACATGATACGAACATGTTAAAAATCTATCTCCCCCGACTTGACGGTTTGATATTGCCGGTTTCACTAATGATGAAAAGAAGACGTCGGCCAATCTTGCGAATGCCGCGCCGAGGCGGATTTTCCAACAAACTGGAACAAACCAGGGGTCCGTTGTGCCAGAAGCCTAGGTCTTCCTGCTCTCCTTGGCCTTCGGCCGGAGATGGTCATACCCGCATCTCCTGCAGCGCGTCGCCCTAGGGGCGTTCCTCGCGTAGCAGTTCATGCAGATCTTCTTGTTGAGAATCCTTTCGTCGGCTTCCTTGAAACGTGCCATAGTAGTTCCGCCCTTGGGATTATGAACGAAGTATAAATACGTTGCCGAGACAAATGAAGCGACCCCGATCTGGTCCACACCGCCGGCGATTCGGGACTAGGACCCTCGTTTCTTGGATTCCCCCACGACCACCAAGTATGCCAGCAGCGATTCGAGCTGTATCCGCTCGTTGCTCCCTTCCACGATCCTGAATTCCACCTCACCGGTCTTGTCGATGAGCTTGACTTTCTCGACGTCTGGAATCTTGAGATCGAAGAATGATTTGTGGATCTGCTTGATTATGTCCTCACCCGAAAGGCCGTAGTTGATCATGATCTCGTCCAACATGTTCCTCGCCTCCATGAAATCCCCTGAAAGGGCGGTCTCGAGCATCTCCCTGACCTCATCCGGTCTCGCAGTCCCGGTGGTCTGATACACCACATCGACCGTTATCTCCTGACCCAAAGTGGCGGCGACCTGCAGTGAGTTTATCGATTTCCTGAGATCCCCCTGGGCTATGTGAATGAGAGCTTCCATGGCATCATCGGATATCTTCAGACCCTCCTTGGTGGATATGCTCGTCAGAGCTTTCCTCACATCCTCGGCCCTCAAGGGTCTGAACCTGAAAACGGCGCACCTCGACTGGATTGGCTCGATTATCTTGGATGAGTAATTGCAGGACAGGATGAACCTGCAGGTCTTGCTGTAACGCTCCATCGTCCTTCTGAGTGCCGCCTGGGCGTCGGAAGTGAGGGCGTCAGCCTCGTCGAGGAATATTATCTTGAAACTGAAGCCGCCGATCGGTGATGTTCTGGCGAATTCCTTGATCTTTCCCCTGACGACATCTATGCCCCTCTCGTCGGAAGCGTTGAGCTCGATGAAGCTCTGCTGCCAGTTCTCTCCGAACAACCCACGGGCCAACGCCAATGCGGATGTCGTTTTCCCTGTTCCCGCAGGTCCGGCGAACAGAAGGTGAGGGAGGTTTCCCGATCGGGCATACGACTGAAGACGGTCAATGATCTCTTTCTGACCGACGATATCTTTGAGAGCCTTCGGTCGGAACTTCTCTATCCATATCTCATTCATGCAAGGTCAGACTGCCCTAGCGATTTCATAATGAAAATACTTTTCGTTGGGTGTGCTGGAGATGGATGTTGTCGGCCATCGGCCGAACGGACTGGATGATGGGGCCTCACGGACCAAGGGAATCTCATCGTTCGCCGTCCTCTTCCCGAAACGTTTTAGTCAAGGTGAGGTTTTGACATGTCGTGGTCAAGTGCAGCAAGTGTGGCAAAGAGGCCGTGACGTTCATCCGCTATAATGGCAGTCACCTTTGCCAAAGCCATTTCCAAGAATACGTCGAAAGGAGGGCGAAGACGGAGATCAGACGGCAGATAGACCTAGAAGAGAAGAACCGCATCACTGTCGCCCTCTCCGGTGGAAAGGACAGTTCTGTCACCCTTGCAATACTCGCAGACGTCTTGGCTCCCAGGCCTGGCGTCGAACTGAGCGCTGTGACCGTCGATGAGGGCATCAAGGAATACCGACCGCTCACTCTTGAGAAGGCTGCGACCTTGACGAAAAGCCTCGGGGTCCAGCATCATATTGTATCGTTCAAGGACGAGTTCCGAATCACAATGGACACGATAGCGAAGCGCATCGGAGAGAAGACGCCGTGCACCTACTGTGGCGTCCTCCGAAGGAAGTGCATGAACAAGGTCGCCAGGGAGATTGGCGCGGATGCCATCGCAACCGGATTGAATCTGGACGACACCGCTCAGTCGATTATGATGAACTTCACAAGGGCCGACGTCGAGCGGTTGGCGAGGCTGGGCCCTCACAGGAAGGTACAACCCGGTCTGATCCCGAGAATCCAGCCCCTGCGCAGCATCCCGGAGAAGGAGGTGTACCTCTACGCGATGTTGCGGGGCATACCCTTCTCCGATGACGTCTGTCCTTATGCAGACGAGGCTCTCAGAAACGAGTACAGGAAATTGATCGACACGATGGAAAGCAGGAGCCCCGGCACGAAGCATTCGATACTGACGAGTTACGATGCCATCCTCCCGATGTTGAGGGAGCATTACCCGCCCGCCTCTCTGAACCTGTGCCGTTGCGGGGAGCCCACCCCTAAGGAGAGATGTATGGCCTGCGAGCTCCTCGATGAGATGAGAGCGAAGAGAGTTCAGAAGAAGTCGTGATACTCGTACGCCTCTTCGCCCTCGCCCAGGCAATAGTGGATCTTCGTAAAGCCCTTCCTAAGCTCTTTGACCTCAGACCTCACCTTCTCGATCTTGCTTTTGTCGGTGACGACCTTTGATATGAGTCTGGCGACCTCTTTCATCTCGCTCTCCTTCATGCCCACCCGGGTCAGTTCTTGAGAGCCGAGCCTTATCCCGCTCGGTCGAACGGGGCTTTCGTCCCCGGGAAGAAGGTTCTTGTTGGCGATGATGTTCGCAAGCTCGAGGTTCTTCGCGACCTCCTCGCCTCCGCCGCGCTTCGAAACGTCAACCGCTATCGTGTGCGATTCGGTGAAGCCTAGGTGCGGACAGAGTACCTCCAGGCCAAGCTCGTGCAGCGCTTGACCGAGGGCCTTCGCGTTCTTGATCGTCTGGGTGGCGTAGCGCTTGCCGTATATCTCCTCTTCCGCGAGGGTTACCGCCAATGCTGCCATCGCGTGCAGATGATGAGAGCTCGTGACCCCAGGGAAAACAGCCCTCCTTATCCTCTTCTCCATATCCTCAGGTATCTTGTCAGCAAGAACGATTCCATGATTCGGGCCCGGAAAGGTCTTGTGCGTGCTTGCCGTCAAGATCGTCACACCCTCTCTCAACGGGTCCTGGAACTTCCCTCCTGCAATGAGTCCGAGAACGTGGGCGGCGTCGTACCACACATCGCATCCGACCTCTTGAAATGCATCCTGGAGCTCATTGATGGGTGTCGGGAAGAGGAAGACCGACAAACCGAATTGAGCGACTTTCGGGCGCTCCTTGAGAAGAAGCTTCCTCGTACCATCGACATCTATCTTCATGTTCTCTGAGTCCCAAGGATAGTTGACAGTGTTGACGCCCCTGAAACCAACGGCTCCGAAGGTCGCGGTGGATATGTGCGCGCCATTCGAGAGCGCGCATGTCGATATCAGATCCCCCGGATTGGTGAGCGCGTAGATCGCGACCATGTTCGCCACCGTCCCGGAAATCGGGCGGACGTCGGAGAAAGAACACTTGAAGAGCCTCTGGGCGAGTTCCATGCAGCGTATCTCGACGCGGTCCACGAACTCGTTTCCCTGGTAGAAGCGCTTGCCCGGCATGCCTTCGGCGTATCTGTCGTGGAAATCCGAGACCATCATTTCCTTGGCGATCGGGCTCATGAGGTTCTCTGAAGCTATGAGAGGAAGCGACTCCTCGAACCACTTGCTGTGTGCTTTCACTTGTTCTCTAATCCAGAGAGCGTCTTCCTTCATTGGGTCACGACACCAAATGATGGAACTGCATAAAAAACGTATTGGTAATCTTTGACAGGGCATCGGGGATTTCTCAGGATCGGATTGCGAGAACTCGAAACGAGCATGCTGCTTTCGAAATGCTGAGGCCGAACTCGGTGCGCATAAGGAGCGGCACTCAGCCGATTCTCCTCTTCAACTCCTGAATCGATGCCACCGGCGTAGGGTCGACGCCCTTGAGCATCGCGAGGTAGAAGCTGACGAAGTCACCCAATATGACGCCGTGGACCATCGCACCCAGGTTGTCATTTCCTGGGAGGTCGACCACCTCCGGCTCCAGACCGCTATCCTTGAGCATCCCGACTGTCTCGTCCACGATTCTGCCAATCAGATCCCCGCACGATTCGTTGTTCAGCACGACCGGGATGCACTTCGTCGTCCTTCTGTCCTCGATCCATCCTACGATCTGGTTGTGATCCATCTCTGGAATCTCTCCGCTGGCTGCCATCATCTTGGCGTTTTCGTTGATCTGCGTCTGCCAGCGCGTCGCTGCAGGCCTCAGGGGCTTCGGGGCGTAGACGATCGGTATTCTACTAAGCAACCTCTTGGCAATCCGCTTCGCGGCATTCCGCCTCGCAGGGACTCCTGGAACGAGAGTGTCTCTGAATGACCCCAACTCCTTCAGCATGGCTCTGATATCTGAAAGTGGTGTGGACACGCCGGCGGACTCAAGCACCGACGCGGCTGAGCCAAGCAAGTGACCGAGTGCTGCTCGGGGCTGTATGCCAGAAGGGATGGTGACGACCTGGAACTTGCCTTCCTCGCACCTCCTGAGAAGATCCCCTCCCGATGTTATCGCAACGAGAAGCGAGCCACGGTCCCCGGCATCGTCGAACAGCGCCAGAGCCTCCCTGGTGTTGCCGGAGTAGCTCATGATGATCGTGAGCGTATTTTCATCGACCCATGCTGGGAGCTTCACGCCACGAACGACCGAGAGCAGGACGTCGGATCTCTCACAGAGGTGCTCGGAGAGTATGTCCCCTCCTATCGCCGACCCGCCCATCCCGCACACGCACACCTTACTTCCGTTGAACTTCAACCTGGGTGCGGCGGACAAGGATGTCCTGAGCTGGTCAGGGAAACTACAGATTATTCCCAGCATGTCGGACTCGTCTATTCTCGAGATCCGCTCAAGATCGCCGAGGATTTCAGGCATCTTGGCATGATTGGTCAGGGATACTATAATCCTTTCAAGGTTTGGTGGGTAAAACCGAAGCGCCCGCATCGGAGGCCTAGACCCCTGATCGCCCGCCGCCTTCTGAACTGCTACCATTGCAGTGGTAGTTACATAAGGAATAATATAATCATCCACAATGGCTGCTGAGCGAGCAAGATGACACTTGAGATAACGAGGGCACTGAAAGACCTGCGCGAAGGCAAGATCGTTCTGGTATTCGACTCCGAGAACAGAGAGAGGGAGACCGACATGGTCGTGGCCTCGGAGAAGGTCACACACGAGACGGTCAGAACAATGAGGAAAGAGGCGGGCGGCCTCATATGCGTCACAGTACACAACGATATCCGCGAGCGCATCGGCACACCATACCTTGCCGACGTGTTCAGTGACGTCTCCGCCAGCTATCCAGTCCTCTCGAAGCTGACCCCCAACGACATACCTTATGATGCAAAATCAGCGTTCTCCATCACGATCAATCACAGGGAGACTTTCACAGGCATCACAGACAACGACCGGGCGCTGACGATAACCGAGTTCGCAAAGCTCGCCAAGACCGCGCTCGGGCAGGACAACGGTTGGGCGAAGGACGAGTTCGGTCGGCAGTTCAGAGCCCCCGGACATGTGTACCTCCTCAACGCGAGAAAGAACCTGCTCGTGTCCAGGATCGGCCACACCGAGCTAACGACTGCCTTGATGGTCATGGCTGGAATGACACCTAGTGCGACAATCTGTGAGATGATGGGGGACGACGGCAACTCACTCTCGAAGGAGAAGGCCAGGGAATACGCGAAACATCATGGCCTCTGCTACCTGGAAGGGAGCGAGATCGTCAGGGCCTGGAGAGGCGGTGAGAGGTCTAGATGAAGAGGGTGTTGGCAACTGGTGTGTTCGATATTCTGCACGCTGGTCACCTTCACTACCTCTACGAGGCAAAGAGGCTTGGGGACGAACTCGTCGTCGTTGTTGCCACCGATTCAACAGTGAGGAAGAGGAAGCACGAGCCCGTTACCCCCGGATCCATGAGACTCGAACTGATTAGAGCAATGAAACCAGTCGACAAAGCATATCTCGGGAAGGAAGGTGACATTTTCGACATCGTCCGAGAGATAAGACCGGACATCATCGCATTGGGCTACGACCAGCAATTCGATGAGAATGACCTGGAGAGCGAGCTCAAGAAGCGAGGCATAGCCGCCAAGGTCATACGCCTGTCGAAATACGAGGACGACCTGAACGGCACCAGGAAGATCATCCAGAAAATCGTGGACTGGTACACATTCAAGAAGAAGATCGACAAGGCCGAGGGTGAGAAATGAAAGTCATCGGAATCGCAGATACGACCTTTGCCAGATATGACATGGGTGGCAGTGCAATCGACGAGCTCAAGAAGACCGGAACTGGATTCAAGATCATCAGATACACGGTGCCAGGGGTCAAAGACCTTCCAGTGGCATGCAAGAAGCTGATCGAGGAGAGCCGCTGCGACCTCGTCATGGCCCTCGGAATGCCTGGCGCCGCGTCCATAGACAAGACCTGCGCACACGAGGCTTCACAGGGAATAATCCAGGCGCAGCTGATGACCAACCGGCACGTCATCGAAATCTTCGTCCACGAGGATGAGGCGAAGGATGAGAAGACGCTCGCTTGGTTGGCCGACAGGAGATCACGAGAACATGCCCGGAACGCCTACAACCTGCTTTTCAGGCCGGACGTACTGACAAAGAATGTCGGCAAGGGACTGAGGCAGGGATTCGAAGACGCCGGGTCTATCAAGGAGTGAGAAGATGAAGAAATATAATATCGGAATAGTAGTGTCTGAGTACAACTTTGACATCACTTCGATGATGTTGGAGAGGGCGAAGGAGCATGCCAAGTTCCTTGACGTGAACATTGCGAAGATCGTCACGGTCCCGGGCGTGTTCGACATGCCGATCGCGATAAAGCAGATGCTGAAGGATGCACAGATCGATGGCGTGGTGACGCTCGGCGCGGTCATTGAAGGGGAGACAGAGCATGACGATATCGTAATCCAGCATGCGGCGAGGAAGATCACCGATCTGGCCCTTGAATACGACAAACCTGTGACACTCGGCATCACCGGACCGGGAATGACGAGACTGCAGGCAGAGGACAGAATCGACAAGGGCAGGGATGCGGTCGAGGCGTGCGTGAAACTCTTGAAGGCGCTTCCCTAGATTCTCTTTCCTCAACAACGCAGTTCCCCCTCGCTTCTGTGAGAGCGCCCTAATCTCGTCGTAGGTTGTCCCGCGGTTCCGTCGCGGAAATGAATTTAACCTATATACTTTTCCTGTATTATTTTGGCGTGATAGAGATTGTCTGGGTAGCCCGAAAAGGTATTATACTCCGCTTATGAATCCGAAGTTCGTAGGCATCTGTCTAAAAGACGCCTCTGTGGGCGGAGATAACGTGACTGACGCACTCAGGAATGTGTTGGTGATTGGCGGGGGCATCGCCGGGATCTCCTCTGCTTTGGACCTCGCCGATCAAGGTCATGATGTTTTTCTGGTCGAACGCAACCCTTCGATCGGGGGCAGGATGGCGCAGCTAGACAAGACATTCCCTACGCTAGATTGCGCGATATGTATACTCGCGCCCAAGATGGTCGAAGCCTCCAGGCATCCGAGGATCCATTTGCTCACGTTCTCGGAGGTCACCAAGGTCGAGCGTCGCCAGGACGGCACATTTGGGGTCACGATAACGAAGAAGCCAAGATATGTCGATGAGGGGAAGTGCACCGGTTGCGGCATTTGCGTCGAGGACTGTCCTTCCAAACACGTCCCTGACGATTTCAACGAAGATCTTGGGGAGAGATCCGCCATATACATCACATTCCCCCAGGCGGTGCCTAGGGTCGCGACGATCGATGCCGTGCATTGCCTGAAGCTCACCAAGAACAAATGCGGGATCTGCAAGAAGAAGTGCCCGACCGGGGCAATCGACTACGAGGACGAAGAGGAAAGGGTCGAGGTAGAGGTTGGCTCTATCATCGTCGCTACTGGATTTGACATTTACAGGTCAGACTACTTGAGGAGATACGGATACGGAATCTACAAGAACGTAATCAATTCGATGCAGTATGAGAGGATGCTGAACGCCTCTGGCCCCACGAAAGGGCAGGTACTCAGACCCTCGGACGGGAAGCCCCCATCGAGAGTCGGAATCATTTTGTGCGCCGGATCTAGGTCCCAGTGGTGCAAGGAGTACTGCTCGAAAGTCTGCTGCATGTACTCGACGAAGGAGGGCGTTCTGACAAAAGAGCATCTGCCGGGGTCTGAGGTGCTCGTGTTCCATAATGACCTCAGGACCATCAACAAAGGTCACGAGGAGTTCATCCGGAGGAGCTCGGAGGAGATAGGGATACAGTACATATGTGGTCTGCCGGGTGACATCGAGGAGGATGAGGACCAGTGTCTGCGCGTGAAGCATCACGATAGGCAGACGGACAACGTCATCACCGAGATCGTCGATCTACTCGTGCTTTGTCCTCCAATCATACCGAGCAGGGGGACCGAGGGACTCGCCGAAATGCTTGGCATCGAACTCAGCGAGTACGGTTTTGTGAGAGGCGGGAGCAACGGCCCGGTTTCGACCACATCTGAGGGAGTGTTCGCTTGCGGATGTGTTAGGGGACCGGACGACATATCAAACACCGTGACGGAGGCCATCGCCGCCGCGGCGATGGCTGCCGAAAGGAGCGATCTGAAGTCCTGTCCAGAAGAGATCACGACGATTCAGGAGCTTCCGATCTCCGTTACAGATTCGCCTAGAGTGGGCGTGTACGTTTGCAGTTGTGGAATGAACATCGGCGCCGTCGTCGACGTCGACGCGGTCGCAGACAGCGCGGCTACGCTGCCGAACGTCACTCACGCTCAGAAATGCATGTACGCCTGTTCGCAGGACAACCAAAGGCTCATCCAGGAACAGATAAGGGATAAGAAACTGAACCGGGTGCTCATCGCGGCCTGTAGCCCTAGGAGCCACCTCAAGCTTTTCCAAGATACCTGCAAACAGGCCGGCTTGAACCCGAATCTGGTAGGGTTCGTCTCCATCAGAGAGCTTGACAGCTGGGTGCACCAACACGAGCCAGAGAAAGCGACCGACAAGGCAAGAACGCTCGTGAGGATGGGGACCGCGAACGTCAAGCTTGCGAAGCCGAGGGACCAGATACTTGGCATGGTAACGCCTGGCGCGATGGTCGTTGGCGGAGGCATAGCTGGGATGTCGGCGGCCCTGACGATCGCATCGAAGGGTTTCAAGGTGTATCTTGTCGAGAGATCGAACGAGCTCGGTGGCGCAATAAAGGGCAGACGATTGAAGGATCTGGATGGATACGATCCAGAGAAGCTCGCGAAGAACTTGGAAGACATGGTTCGCTCCAAGGACAACATCGAAGTTCTGAAGTCGACGATACCGACCGGCGTGAGCGGTTCCGTCGGCAGATTCGTCGTCAAGCTGAGCAGGAAGGGCATGGAATTCGGCTCATCACTCGGGGACAGCATCGTTGACGTCGCCACGATCGTCGTCGCGACGGGAGCTCAGGATCTTCTCCCAACTGGTCTCTATGGTTACGGATCGGAGAAGGGGGTCGTCACCCAAGCGGAGTTCCAGAGAATGCTTGAAAGCGACAAGGCGGACGGGATGAATGTCATCGAGATTCTCTGTGCGGGATCAAGGGAGAGAGGAGGCAGAACCTACTGCTCCCAGGTCTGTTGCGAAACCGCGATCAGAGACTTGATAAGGCTCAAGGAGAAGAGCCCTTCGTCGAGAGTCTACGTTCTCTACAGGGACATTCGCACCTCCGGCACTTTGGAGAAGTACTACAAGGCGGCCGCAGAGCTCGGGGTGAGTTTCGTCCGCTATAGCGAGGAGGAGCTTCCGAAGGTGGACGCTCTAGGCGGATTGAGCGTCAAAGTGCACGATCTCACGAGCGACGACGATCTGCTCATCCGGACCGGCCTTGTCGTTTTGGCGACGCCGTTGGTGCCAAACGAAGATAACAAGACGTTATCTGAGATGCTCAAGGTCCCTCTGTCCGAGGACGGCTTCTTCCTTGAGGCGCATCCAAAGCTGAGACCAGTAGATTTCTCAGTGGATGGCGTGTTCGTCGCCGGGACCGCACAGAGTCCGAAGGGCATCGCAGAGTCAATCAAACAAGGCTTCGCCGCGGGGTCGAGGGCTCTGGTGCCACTTATGAAAGGCAAGATAGTCTGCGAGCCCATCGTGGCGGCCGTCGACCAGACCCTATGCACCGGATGCGCCAGATGCATCGAGGCATGCCCGTACGGCGCGATGGGGATGAGCATCTCTGAGGGGAGACTGCTGGCCGAGGTGAACCAGTTAATGTGCAAGGGATGCGGGGCATGTTCCACCGCCTGCCCGTGCCGTGCGATATCAATATTCAACTTCTCGAACGATCAGATCACCGCGCAGATCGATGAGGCCCTCGCTGATGTGCCTAACGGTGAGACGAGGGGGATCGCCTTCCTGTGCAACTGGTGCGCTTATGCCGGGGCCGACAACGCCGGAGTGAGCAGGTACCAGTACCCGCCAGATATCCTGCCGATAAGGGTCATGTGCACCGGTAGGGTCGATCCGTTCCACGTTCTATATGCCTTACTTAAGGGGGCGGATGGCGTTCTCATCGGTGGTTGCCACCCCGGAGATTGCCATTACGTGATAGGGAACCAATTGATGAAGGTCAAGATGGAGAGTCTGACGGAGATGATCAAGGATTACGGATTCGAGCCGGAAAGGGTGAGGGTCGAGTGGGTCTCGGCTGCTGAGGGCAGACGGTTCGCGGAAGTCATGAGGAACTTCGCCGAGGACCTCAAGAAGCTTGGACCGAATCCCGCGAGGATGCATCCCATGTCAATCTCCGAGATCGAGGACGAGAAGGGGGTGGTGTGATGTCCAAGGAGCTCGAGACATACGTTTGGAACTTGGGGAAGTGCACAGGCTGCGGGGCATGCATCTCCTGCTGCAACAAAGGGGTGCTTTTCTTCCCGGAGGGAGAGCAACATCCAACCCATAGGAAGATCACAAAGAAGGTAGGCCTTTCGACCCATGACCTCGACCCGTGTTTCGGGTGCGAGAGCTTCTGTCTGGAGGTATGTCCCACCCTCAGAGAGTGGACGGATGGAAAGATGCTGTCCGTCGCGTCCGCGAGGTCCACACTCACATCTGCGAGAAGCAGGCACGGGGACCTTCTCAGCGACGTGTTGAACCAGCTTCTGGTCAGCGCGCTGGAGAGCGGATTCATAGACGGCGCCATAATAACTGATGTAGACAGGTGGACCTGGAGACCGTTCGCCAGGGTCGTCACGAGCGGCGAGGGAATCTACGACTGTGCTGGACACCAATTCATATGGTCCCCCACGCTCGAGAGCCTTGATGACGCGATCCACACAAAAGCGCTCCGCAAGGTCGCAATTGTTGGTGCTCCGTGCGTCATCAACGCCGCAAGATGCATCCAGAAGTCAAAGATGAAGGGACTCGAAATATACGGGAAATCAATCAGGGTACTAGTAGGTAGGTTCTGCGCTGGCGTATGCACTCACGACCTCGTCTCAGAAGTGATCGAGAGGGAGATGGGAATCTCGCCTAGGAACATAGCGATGATGGACAGATCGACCTCCGACAAACTCCTCACCGTCACGTTGAGGGATGGCACGGTAAGAGAGATTTCGCTGGCGAGCACGCAGAAGTATCTTAGGAAGGGATGCGCGAGGTGCACCGATTACCTTGCCGAATCCGCGGATCTGTCTATCGGGTACGCCGGATCGAGATTCGGATACTGCACGGTCATAACCAGGAACCCAGCGGGGGAAAGCCTGCTCACACGGGCCGTACAGACCGGCCACTTGGAAATCACGAAGAGCGTCGACACGAACCAACTCTATATGGGCAAGCGGAACAAACAGCGCAGGAAGAGATCCCAGCAGTTCGATGACGAGCTGCTACTGATGCTGCAGGGACTGACCGACCCAGCTAAGAGGGTGGAAGCCCTGAGACGCTACGCCGAGCTCAACAGGAGGGAGAGCTGATGTCCATGGCACTGGATTTGAATGGCGTTGCGCTCAGAGAGGGTAATGCTAGACTGAGGAGATCCGCCGAATCCGGAGAGGAGGTGAAGGTGTCGAACGCGTCCCACCTGAAAGGTCTCTGCGGAGGGTTGAAGAAGGGGACTGTCGTCGTGGAGGGGGACGTAGGCGACTACTTCGGCATCCTCAACGACGGCGCCAGTCTCACGGTCGATGGGTCAGCTGGCAGATTCATTGGAGACAACATGACAGCCGGCAAGATCGTTGTCCGTGGAGATGTGGGCGACGGGGCCGCCGATTACTGCTATGGAGGGATGGTCGTCATAGGAAAGTCCGCGGGCGACTTCCTCGGGACGATGAACAAAGGTGCGACAGTCGTCGTATCTGGCGATGTTGGGGACCATGTTGGCACATACATGACGGCTGGTGACATCATCGTCCTCGGGGATGCCGGGGAAGCGCTTGGAGATTACATCATAAGGGGATCGATCTACATACGGGGGTCCTACAAGAACCTGGGGAGGAACACGAAGCTGGAGAAGATTAGGTCCGATGACATCGACAGATTGAACACGGTCCTCGGGAAGCTCAGCATTCAAGCGAACGCCAGGTCCTTCCAGAAGGTGGCGCCTGCGTCGTCTAAGCCATTCTACCAGGAGAAGCCCGCAGTTTCTCAGAAGGTGGTGGGCCTATGACGATGATAGGGCAGTATTGGGTGACAATTGAGAAGGACCGCTGCCGAAGCTGGCAACAGCCGTGGAAGTGCGGGGCGTGCATGGAGACTTGCGAGTATGGTGTCTTCGAGAGGGACGCGTATGGAAGAATCTACGTTACGAACGAACTCGCATGCGTGGGCTGCAAGATATGTATCGAGAAGGCGTGCCCGAACAGCTGCATCTACGTCCGACCCACGACCCCTGAGACCATGTCGAGGGGAGTGTGGACGACCCAGACCATCGAGGAGATACACAGGAAGGCCGAGACTGGAGAGTACGAGCTCAGGGGCTTCGGCACCATGGCGAGCCTCCCTCATTTCGATGGTCTTGTTGTCGTCCCTTCTCAGCTCGCTGGAGAACCACCGAGGGACAAGTACCGAGAACCGTTCGATATGGAGGTCGTGATCGGAGAGAAGACCTGCTCTAAGCCGATCCGTTTGGCATTGCCGTTTGTGCTGGCAGCGATGTCGTACGGGGCAATATCCAAAGAAGGTAAGATGGCATACGCTGTCGCAGCAGCAAGGCTCGGAACTATCGCCAACACCGGAGAGGGTGGAATGTTCCCCGGAGAGGCGATGATGACGCACGGCTACGACAACCCTCGTGCCGTGAAGAAGGGTCTGAAGAGGTGGGAGCCAGGAGGGTATCTCGTCGTGCAGTGGTCCACCGGCCGCTGGGGAGTGTCCCTGGACTATCTCCTCGCTTCGGACGCAATCGAGATCAAGATTGGTCAAGGCGCCAAGCCGGGTATGGGTGGACACCTTCTAGGCAAGAAGGTCACGCTGGACGTCGCAAAAGTGAGGGGCATTCCAGTAGGCACAGATGCCCTTTCTCCGTGCAGACACTACGACATCGAGAACATTAAAGATCTCAAGACCCAGGTCGAGATACTCAGAGATGTGACCAATCACGAGAAACCGATTATGTTCAAGCTTGGCCCGGCGAGACCGTACCAGGACGCCTACATAGCGGCAGACGCCGGGGCCGATGCGATTTCAATTGATGGAATGGCAGGAGGAACCGGCGCGTCACCGGAGATCGTCACGCAGAACGCCGGCATTCCTACGATCGCCTGCATAAGGCAAGCGGCGAAAGCTCTCAAGGATCTCGGTCTGAAGGACAGGGTGAAACTCATAGCCCTCGGAGGAATGAGGAACGGTGCCGATGCGTACAAAGCGATAGCATTCGGGGCTGACGCGATAGGGTTCGGGACGGCCGCAGAAATAGCGCTCGGTTGCAGGAGCTGCATGTCATGCCACAAAGGTAGCTGCCACTACGGCCTGGCAACACAGGACCCGAAGTTCAGGACGTGTCTGGATGTTGAATCCGCCTCCCAGCGACTGGCGAACTTCGTCAGTGCATGCGCGGAGGAGCTGAAGATACTCGCGATGCTCTCAGGCCACGACAGACTGCGCACGATCACGATGGACGACATCAGGGCGCTCGACCTCAACACCGCAGCGATGACCGGGGCGAAGCTGGCTGGGCTTGAAAGGACATTCCCTGAATCCTGGGAGAAGTTCGACAAGTGAGTATTGAGAACGAGATACACGCTTAGGCCTTCTTGCTCATGAAGTCCTCGATCGCGTCGAAAGCCTTGCCGAGGGTCTCGACGCTAGGCAGGAAGACCGAACGAAAGTGTCCCGTGCCGTATTCCTCCCCGAACCCCGAGCCGGGAACGAGCAGCACGTGTGCGTTGTTGAGCACGTCCAGAATGAAATCCCTGTCGCTCTTCCACCGTTTCGATTCGTATCTAGGGAACATGTAGAAGGCACCTTGAGGCTTGGTCGTGGCTATCCCAGGAATTGCGTTCAACCTCCTGTATGCGTACTCGGCCCTCTTGCTGAGCTTCCTTCTCGTCTCTTCGTGGTGGGCCTGCGGTCCCTTGAGAGCTTTGCTCATCGCCACCTGGCAGGGATAGTTGGCGGACAGTCTCAGCCTGAGCTGCCTCATCACTCCCTCCTTAATCTCCTTGAGCTCGCCCTTCGGGTCCCTGAAGACCGCATACCCCATCCGCCATCCTGGAAGGAGATCGACCTTCGAGAACCCGTTTAGAATCACCATCGGGACGTCAGGAGCCAAGGTCGAAGGCGAATGATGGGTGCCCTCGAACGTCATCAGATCATAAATCTCGTCCGATATCAAGAGCAAGCCATACTCTCCGGCGACTTCGGCCAGGCCCTTAAGTGTGTTCTCAGTGTAGACGGCTCCGGTCGGGTTGTTGGGGTTGATGATGACGAGCGCCTTGGTCCTCGACGTGATCCTCTTGCGTACATCGTCGATGTCCGGTTGCCAGTTGTTCGCTTCGTCAGTCTTGTAGGAGACTGGAATCCCGCCGAAGAACGAGGTGAACTCCGGGTATGTGGGATAGCAGGGGCCGGGGACCAGCATCTCATCGCCCGAACCGATCATCGCGGCGGCAAGAGTCTGTATGGCTTCAGTCACGCCGTTCGTTATGATGACGTCACCAACGTCCACGTCAATCTTGTTCTTCTCCTTCTCCCGGTCGACGATAGCCTTCCGCAACCCCACGTAGCCTTCCGACTCAGCATAACCATTGTCGCATTCTTCCACGGCCTGGCAGAGCGCTTCCCGGACGTGCCTCGGGGTCTCGAAGTCGTACTTGTTCGGATCGCCTATGTGGAGCTTGATGATCTCTATGCCCTTGTTCTCCAGCTCCTTCGCAGGAATGAGGAATTCGCGGATGGCATAGCTGATGGACATCGACCGCTTGGTGGCCTTCATGGTATGCGAGTGAATCCGCATTCTGATTATTTAACCTCTGGGCATCGATTAACGTCCTTGTCTCAGCATTCGCAAAGGCATTTGTGCTGAACTGTGGCGTGGAATAGTTTTAATACAGAATTGCCCACTCGCAGGTGCATGGGCTTTGTCCGCCTTGGCAAGATATACCTGCACTGGTGCAGGGACTGTAACCTGCCCGTCCTAGAGGCCGAGACGTGCGGCAGATGCGGAGGGAGAACCGAGCGGATCGACGTCACCCCCCCGGGAGACGTCAGGCCGGCCTTCGAAGGGAACCTCCGCCTCCTCAGGGAAGTAGTGGACAGACAGTTCGGGGGTGCTTGCAGCAACGCGCTTTTTCCCGAGGGAAAGATCGTTCTGATGAACAAGATCCCCGCACTGGACAGAATGGACGAAGTCATAGTCGATGGAGAAGTTGTGGGAACACTTCGTTATGACATCGGACGAGGCTGGAAGTTCCTGTTGAGAATGTCCGGAGCGAGGGCGATCCAGGATCGGGTCACAAGGGGTTATGTGATCGTTGATGATGGAGCTGTGGATGCCATTGCAGTAAGGGGACTCAATCTGATGGCTCCAGGAACCGTCGAGATCAGCGATGATCTTCAGGTCGGTGACGAGGTCATCGTCCTGACGGGGCAGAGGAATGCAATAGCGACCGGCGCTGCCAGAATGTCAAAGGAGGAAATTCGGAGGTCGTCGAAGGGGCTCGCGGTAAAATCGAGGTGGACCGGTGCACCAGCTGGATACGATCCGATAACGGAATCCCGCACTTGGGCGGATGTAATTGAAGCGAACTCCGTTGTGATGAGACGGAGAGTGGAAGTAGCCACCCAGTTCATAAGGAATGTCACGGAGAAGTACGGTCTGCCGACAGTCGTTTCCTTCTCCGGCGGAAAGGACAGTCTCGCTTCTCTGCTCCTGTGCCTTGACGCTGGCTACCGCTTCCCCATTCTATTCCTGGACACAGGGCTCGAGTTCCCAGAGACGATCGAACATGTCGAGGACGTTGCACGAAGACACGGTCTCGAACTCATGAAAGAGAAGGCTCCCGATGGTGCCTTCTTCGACAATCTCGGATTCTTCGGCCCACCAGGAAGGGACTACCGCTGGTGCTGCAAGACGAACAAGCTCGGCCCCACGGTCAAGATGATTATGAGCAACTTTCCGCATGGGGTTCTGTCATTCATAGGCCAGAGGAGGTACGAATCGGAGCAGAGGTCCGAGAAGCCGAGTGTTTGGAGGAATCCTTGGACGCCTGGACAGGTAGGCGCCTCGCCCATACAGGACTGGACCTCCCTACACGTCTGGATATACATATTCTCGAAGGGGGAGGATTACAATGAGTGGTACGACAAGGGCCTCGACAGGATAGGATGCTACCTGTGCCCCGCATCCGACCTCGCCGAACTTGATCTGGTGGAGAGGGAATGCGAAGTCTACCCCAGATGGAGGAAGTACCTCGAGGATTATGCATCATCAAGAGACTTTCCTAAGAAATGGGTCGATTTTGCACTGTGGCGCTGGAAGGTTGTCCCTGAATCAATCAAGGAAGAGGTCGGGAAGCTCGGTCTGGAAGAAGGAATCTTCACGAGGAAAGAGATGAGCCAGGCAGTCCCCATAGAGCGGGGGAAGGGATTGACGCTTCACATGCAGGAAGGATTCTCGCCGTGCGTTTATGGTTACAGCATTGAGGGCGCCTTCGACAGATCGCTGGACTTGGAGAGGGCATCGGAGCTCTTGAACATCGTCGGAGATGTCGAGTTGAACCCTGAGGAAGGCTGGTGCCTGATGGATAACGTCAGGATATTCCAGGAAGGGGTGCTGATAGCGAAAGGCAGCAACCTTCAGGAAATAAAGGAAAAAGTGGAGAAGGTGCGCAGAGCCGTGGTCAAGGCCATGGAATGCGTCGGATGCGGGGTCTGCGTCGCTAGATGCGACCAGGGTGCACTCGTACTGCAGAAGGACCGGATTCGAGTATTGACCACGAAGTGCAAGCACTGTGGACGCTGCATCGAACCATGTCCTGCTGTCAGCTTCGGCGACTCCGCGTTCGAGTTCTGAGGTCGGTAGTTACACTACATCAAACATCAGTTCCGACGCGAAACCCGAATGCCCCCAGGTCAGCGCACGAAGTCGATGCCGTCGTCCGAGCTTGAGCGGCGACCTCTCGCAGCTGATCCGACGTTATCTCCAAGCCTGTCGTAGTTGTTGTCCGCTTTTCCGAGCATGTACTTGGACCGCGCGCCAGTCACTATCAGCAACACCTTGATGGTTCCTTCAAGCTCCTGTTCGATCGAGCAACCCCATATTATGCGGGCCCTCTCATTCACGCTGTTCGTGACGATCTCAGCCGCCTTCTGAGCCTCGCCGACGGTCATATCAGGCCCGCCGACAACCCTTATCAGTGCGCCCTTGGCGTCCTTGAGGTCAATCTCTCCCAGCAACGGTGAATTCAGAGCCTCCTTGACCGCTGCATCAACGCGGTTGTCCGTATCTTTGTCGGCCTCACCGATGCCTACGAAGGATATGCCGCCCTCCCTCATGATGGTCTGTATGTCGCTGTAGTCCAGATTGACCAGACCGGGCTTCGTGATTATTTCGGTCAAGCCCTTCATGGTTTGCATCAGGACCTCATCGGCGACCTTGAACGCGGCGTCTATCGGAAGCTTCGGAACGAGCTCAAGCAATTTGTCGTTCGGGATCACGATCGTCGTGTCGCAGATCCTTCTGAGCTTGTCCAGACCCGCCACGGCGTTCTCCATCCTGATCGTACCTTCGGCCTTAAACGGGAGTGTCACAACGCCGATCGTCAACGCCTGGATTTGATCCTTTGCGATCCTGGCCACGTAGTGTGCGGAGCCAGTACCAGTCCCGCCACCCATACCCGCGGTCACGAAAACGATGTTCGAACCCTGAAGGAAGTTCCTTATCTCGATGTCATTCTCGTGGGCAGCCTGTTCGCCGACCTCCGGTATCGCGCCTGCGCCAAGACCCCTCGTGGTCGTCCTACCTATCAGAATCTTCTTCGGGGCCCTGACCGTCAGCAAGTGCTTCGCATCTGTGTTTATCGCGCACAGCTGTGCACCGCTGATTCCGGCATCGACGCAGCGATTAATCGTGTTCGACCCGCCACCGCCGCATCCAATAATCTTAATGCAGACGTCCATCTGGGCAGCTATCTTCTTTAGTTCCTCGTCCACTTCCGAGGAACCCTGCTCCACTTCGGGAGCTGCCTTCTGCTCGGCATCTTTAGACACAGCTAACGCATGCTTCACTAACGAATTCACCATGAGTGCATCCCCTCATCTGGAGGTAAGCAGGAACTGGCTTATAAATATTGCGAATCTCCAGCACGTCAAAATGCGATGTCTGAACGCGCCGGGCCTGACGGAGGGGTTTCTCACTAGAAGCTGAGTAGAGACGAACTTTCGAGATAAGAAGACGGTGGTAGCCTGAGACATCCTTAGCCTATTATGCGCATCACTATCTCCGGCCACATGACGAGGTGGATGCTCAGCTCCTCCTCCAGATCCCTGAAGTATTTCTGGAAAATCTCCTCGGCGGAGGCGGGCATCAATCCCGAAGATAGTTTGAGACAGACTATGCCGATTGTGTAGACGGTGAAGAGCGCCGATGTGTCTCCGGAGGCAACCCTATCCCTGCAGTTCTCGTCGTAGAAGCCGACGAACTCGTCCTCAAGGAACGCACGAAGGAGCTCTATCCCCTCGTCCCTCCGGCCAGCCAGAGTGGCCGAGGTCACAGAATCCAAGAGCTCGTGTATCCTGGACAAAGCCCAGACGTCAACGCCAGAAAGGTCGGAAGGTTGCATCTCCGGTCTCTTCTTGATCGACTCCTTCACAATCCTCCCAACGCGAAAGAGCTCGTTCCTGACGCTTGACTCCTTCATCCTTTCTTCGATTATCTCCCTCGTCTCGTCGTATGTTCTTGACCTGCTTGCCCTGATCGCCTTCCTGAGTGGCTCTTCTATTGCGCCGCCGAAGACGCCCATCTTTGTCAGGTCCGGTGCCATCCTGAGTATGTCCACGACGTAGTTACGGAGCTGTTCTGCGCTGCGGTAGCGGTGCTTGACGAAATCCAGGCAGGCTGAGATGTCCTTGACGGCTTCCATTATCTCTCCCTCTAAGAAGGTGTTCTTGGAGAGCTCTGCGAGAGCCTCGATGTCGTCGACGGGTATGTTCTTGTTCCTGGCCATCGCCATGAGGAGTATGGTCTGCTCGTAGAAGGAAGCATAAGTTATTGCATGGAAACCGACGTGCTCTCCCAGGAACGAAAGGACAGCCCTCCTGACCTCCCTGCTCGGGTGAACGATGTTGTTCAGCACCGCGCTCTCCCCTGCCTTCGACTTCGAGATATCCGTGATACACGACCTCACATTGTCTCGAACCCTCCGGTCGGAATGATTGTAGTACTTGAGAAGAACCGCCACCATCTCGTAGGGGTCCTGGGCACCGTGTCGAAGAATCCTGCGTTCCATCCGCCGTCTCTCGGCTGCTAGAGGCGAACGAAGGGAACTGACGAGCGAGTTCTCGATCCTCATTCCTTCGGTGGCCCTCCTCTTGGAGATGCCGACAACGTTCCTGAGAGACAAGCGCCCCATATGAACGAAGTAGTAGCCTTTGCATCATACAAGTATTTTTCTCGGGTTTGCGAGGGCGACTGAGTCAATATCTCGAATGATTTTCTTCAATCCTATGCAATGTAGATATGATAAAGTCGCGAGAATCCTCCGTCGAAGGCTACAAAGCTAGAGAAGGACTATCACGCCTGATATCTGGATTCTCAAGAAATGAAAAAGTTATCGAAAAGCTTTTTATGGTGCCTCTTCAATTATACCCATTGCATACGCTGAGGAGAGTGTGGGTTCAGATGGGTGAATTGTCTCAAATCCGCAATGTTTTGGAGGAGATCAAGAACTTGGAACATGTCTTGGACGTCTCTCTAATCTCCAGAGGAGGAATGTACATCAGTGGCGACCCTCCGAAAGGCGTTCACCAGGAGACCTTTGCTGCGATGTCCGCGATTATACTCGGCGCGGCGGAGACGACATCCGCTGAGCTCAAGGACAGCCTCAGCAGAGTGGTCCTGCAACTTGCCGGACGGAATCTGATACTGGCCGGCGCTGGACCTAGATATCTTCTAGTCGTCGCGACGGATGCCAACGGGGACATCGGCAAGATAGCGACCGAGGCGAAGGAGAAGATCTCCAGGGTCGAGATAACCCTCTGATCCCCCTACAGTCTTCTGAACCCTCTTCCCGCCCACTCAGAAGTGCATTTCAATCCATAACCGATTGAGCCTAACCCGGTGCGGCTCGACCCTTCCGCGGTCGTATCTTTCTTCAGAATGGATTTTACGAGGTCATCCGCACTCCGGCAACTGTCGGGGAAGACCGTGAAGGCCCTGCCGATGTGTTCGCTCGAATGAGCATCGCTGCCACCAGTCTCAGGGAGATTGAGAATCCCTGCGAGAGCATGGGCCTTATCGTTGCTGCCCCCCATCGACCTCGCGTTCACGACTTCTATCGCCTCGAACTTGCCCTTGACAACTTCGTTCTTCCCGAGGCCGGACCATATGCGGTAAGGATGCGGAGCGACGGCGATCCCGGCGAGGCCGTGGATCCTGTCAATAGTCTCCTCCACGCTTAGCCCTCTCTCGACCGCTTCAGTGACGTTGTAAGCGAGAACGTGACCAGCATTGGTGGTTATCTCCATCCCAGGCAACACAATGATGTCCTTCGGATTGAGGGCGAGCGCCTCGACCGACCCCGCGAAGGAATTGTGATCGACGACCGCCATAGCTCCGAATTCCAGCGTCCGGCATCTCTCTATGATGTCGGCGACAGCTAGCTTGCAGTCGCCCGAATAAACAGAATGAATGTGAATGTCGGCCCTCATCTGACTTGAGCCCCGTTCTCGATGTCGCCATCGATTGTGATTGGCACTCCTCCCTTCGTGCAGAGAGCAATGGCGTCAGCCGCTCCCGCTGAGGGAAGGAAGACAGCGATCTTCTTTCCCACCTCGGTCATCCCGCAGGGTCCCTTGCACTTGACGACTCTGCCCACGTCGACGCTGTCTTGGCTCACGACCTGACCGACCAGCAGGACCAGCTTCTGGAAATCGGGAAATGCCAGAACCTTTTCCGATGGCTTCATCCCGCTGTTGACCGGCTCTCCCGCCGGCGCGTCCCCCGCTGGGGTCAGGAGGATGACCTTTTCCTTGTGCTCCGCAGCGAGGAGCATGCCTTGCGATTCGATCCCCCTGAGCTTGGCTGGCTGCAGGTTCGTGATCACCACGATCTTCTTCCCTACGAGTTTTTCCGTGGAATAGTGCCCCTTGAGACCAGCGACCAGTTTGATCATCTTGCCGACGTTAACATCCATAACGAGAAGCTTGTCCGCGTTCGGATGGTCATTCACCACCTGTATCACGCCCACCTTCAGGTTCAACTTCTCGAACTCGCCGAACATCTGATTACCTCTTTCCACGATAATCTTCGAGAACAAGGGCTTTGGCTCTTGGAGTTGCTGACCCGCCTTCACAGGCACTATCAGCCATTCCCAACCCCTTTTCATCATCCCTTCGTCGTATCCCAACAACTTCCAGACTTCCCCAGCGGACCTCGGTATGAAAGGATAGCTCAGAACTGCCAAGGACTTCACTATCTCCAGATTCAGATTGAGGACGGAACCGCACTTCTCCTTGTCAGTCTTGACCAGGGCCCATGGCGCAACACTGTCGAAGTACCGGTTGCCGAACTGCGCCAAGTCCATTACCGCCTTCAACGCTTTCTTGAATTGGCAGGTGGAGAGATGCTCGTCGACCTGATCGGCGGCGGCCTTGATCGCATTCATGACCTCCTGTCTTTCTCGCTCCGACCCCTTGAACTCCGGAACGCTCCCGCAGTTGCGGTATGTGAAACTCAGAACCCTATGGTAGTAGTTCCCTAGGGTGGCGACGAGCTCGTTATTGGTCTTTATCTCGAACTCCTCCCAAGAGAACTCCGAGTCCCGGTTCTCGGGCATCTCAGCGGCTATGTAATACCTGATGACGTCAGGATCGAACTTCTGGAGCATGGACGGTATGTCTATGCTGACGCCCCTGCTCTTGGAGAACTTCTCGCCCTTGAACGTCAAGTACTCGTTCGCGGGGACATCGTATGGAAGGTTAAGTCCCCCATATCCCATCAGAATCGCTGGCCAAATGATCGTATGAAAAGGAATATTATCTTTGCCTAGGAAATAATAGTGTCGGACCGATGGATCTGTCCAGAAAGCCTTCCAGGCATCCGGGTCACCGGAACGCTTTGCCCACTCGACTGAGGCGGACAGATAGCCTATGACCGCCTCGAACCAAACGTAGATGACCTTTCCCTTCCAGCCTGGCAGCGGAACACTGACACCCCACGTCATGTCCCTCGTTATCGCCCTGTCGGTGAGACCAGCCTCAAGCCAATTCCTCGTGAACGTCTGGACATTCGCCTTCCAGTATGATTTGTTCCTGATGTAATCGATGAGTGGCTCCTGGAATGCGCTCAATCGTAGGAAGTAATGCTCCGTTTCTTCTAGCTCCGGAGAAGACCCGCACAGCGTGCACCTTGCGTTCTCGAGCTCTCCGGCCGCGAATGTGGTCCCGCAGTTGTCGCACTGATCCCCTCTCGCCCTCTCGTTCCCGCAGTTCTTGCACGTTCCCTCAACGTACCTGTCGGGGAGGAATCGCTGGCAGTGCGTGCAATAGTATTGCAGCGTTTCCTTCTTGTATAGATGCCCTTTCTCGAGAAGGCGAAGGAAGACGTCGTGGACGACCTCGAAGTGATTCTCGGTGTGAGTCTTGGTAAACAAGCTGTAGTCGATGAGGAGACCCTTGATCGCCTCAGAGTTGATCAGATGGTACCTCTCGGAGATCTCCTCGGGAGACACGCTCTCCTTCTCGGCCTTGACGGTGACCGGCGTGCCATGCTGGTCAGACCCGGACACCATGAGGACGTCATCCCCTTTAAGGCGATGGTACTTGGCGAATATGTCAGGAGGCAACAGAGAGCCAGCTACATGCCCAAGATGGATAGGGCTGTTGGAATATGGCCACGCTGTACATACAACGACCTTTGCCATTGGAACCTAATGCGAATACTACTGAAAGGATTTAAGTCTTGAGCACGAACCAGCAACCCTCGGCGCACAGACTTGATGTTGTTTACGTGTCCCACGAGTCTGTGAATCAGATTGTCGTTTATCGGGCAAGAGGTTGAGAGGCACTAGCGAGAGGAGTGACAACTCTCACTTTCGACCCGATACTCCACACTTAAATAATCCGGGTTGTCATCAATTCCTGCTTGGGGACGGTTGACAATGGCAGAGAAGCTTTCGTTTGAGAGATGCAGGAACTCATGTCCAGATGTGACCTTCAAATGCGAATCGACAGCGGAACTGAAACCGCTGGAAGAGATCATTGGCCAGGACAGAGCGCTTAAGGCGCTCCAGTTAGGCCTGACCATCGAAGACAAGGGATTCAATGTCTTCGCATCGGGATTCCCTGGCACGGGCCGGAAGACCGCGATCGTCGACTATGTGAGAGGACTCGCCAAGAAGATGCCAGTTCCTCCAGACTGGTGCTATGTCAACAACTTCGGAGATCCGACTAACCCCCACGTCCTCAAACTCCCTGCAGGATGGGGAGAGAAGTTCAAGAAGAACATGGAGAAATTCGTCTCCGAGGCGATCCGCACCCTCAAGAAGACATTTGAGAGCGAAGAGTATGCCCAGAAGGTCAGTGGCAAACTGAAGTCGCTGGAGGAGGAAAGGAAGGAGAACGTCAACAAGCTGAGTAAGATGACCATGGATGCTGGTTTCCAGCTGCAACAGTCCCCGATCGGCCTTCTCCTCATCCCTATCGTCAACGGGCAGCCGATCACAAACGAGCAGTTCGCCGCACTGCCTCCACAAGTCGCCGAGAAGATTCAGAAGAAACGCGAGGTCCTGGAAGGCAAGGTCCGAGGGGGCTTCAGACATCTGAGGGAACTTGAGACCCAGGCGCAGGAGGAGGTCAGGAAGCTGAGCCAGGAGATCGCCGCGTTCGCAATAGAGCCCTTGCTGGACGTGATCAAGGAGAATTACCGCGACTGCGAAGATGTGATCAAGTTCGTAGCAGAGGTCGAGAAGGACATCATAGACAAGCTTCCAACGGTACTGCAGCGCCCGCAGGAAGGACAGGCCACCGTCCCGTTCAATGTTCAGCCTTCAATCGAGGACCCCACGCAGAACTATAAGGTGAACGTAATTGTTGACAACTCGAAGCTCGAGGGCGCGCCCGTCGAGATTGAGCTAAGTCCCTCATACTACCGCCTATTCGGCGCAATAGAGAAGGAGGCGCGATTCGGCGCACTAGTGACGAACTACACGATGGTGAGGGGTGGGGCCGCCCACAGGTCCAACGGTGGATTTCTGATCCTGCCGGTGGAACGATTGTTCACGGACCCATTCATGTGGGAGAGCCTCAAGCACACGATCTCGAACGAAAGGCTGGAAATCGAGGAGCCTGGAACGAGCCTTGGTTACATGGTAACCAAGTCATTAAGGCCAGAAGCGATTCCCTTCAAGGCAAAGATCATCATCCTAGGCACCCCGCTCATCTACGAACTCCTGTACTCGGCGGACCCGGACTTCAAAGATCTGTTCAAGGTTAAAGCCGATTTCAATACCTCGATGGACAGGAATGAGAAGAACGTCGAGCGCTATGCCTCATTCATATGCTCGCTCTGCGACAAGGAGAAGCTGCTGCACCTGGACCCGACCGGGATCGCGGCTGTAATAGAATACAGCTCGAGATTGGCTGACGACCAGGGGAAGTTGTCGACGAGATTCTCGGAGGTTGCGGACATCATCCGGGAAGCTAACTTCTACGCAAAACAGGACAAATCGAAGCTGATCACTCGAAAACACATAAGCAAGCAACTTGAGGAAAAGGTGTATCGTTCCAACATGATCCAGAAGAAGATAGAAGAGATGATGATGAAGGACCTGGTCCTGATCGAGACGGAAGGAGAGAAAGTCGGACAGGTGAACGGTCTCGCGGTCATGGGTATGGGAGACTACGCCTTCGGCCGCCCGAGCAGAATCACGGCGAGTATAGCGGTGGGGAAGGAGGGCATAATAGACATCGAGCGCCAGGCCCAGATGAGCGGACCGACCCATACGAAGGGAGTGCTGATACTCAGCGGGTACCTCAACGACCGATATGCCCAGGACAAACCCCTCGGCCTGACCGCGAGGTTGGTGTTCGAACAGAGCTACTCGGGTGTCGACGGGGACAGCGCCTCGAGCACGGAACTGTATGCGCTGCTCTCAGCCCTCTCAGGAAAGCCTATCAAGCAGTATCTGGCGGTCACAGGCTCAGTGAACCAGAAAGGCGACGTGCAGGCGATTGGAGGGGTGAACCAGAAGATCGAAGGCTTCTTCGACGTCTGCAAGGCGAAGGGCATGACAGGAAAGCAGGGTTGCGTGATTCCCGAGAGCAACGTCCAGAATCTTATGCTGAGGGAAGACTTGGTGAGGGCGATCAAGGATGATAGATTCCACATCTATCCGGTCAGGACAATAGACGAGGGAATCGAAGTCCTCACTGGCGCGACAGCGGGGAAGAGGAGGAAGGACGGAACCTACGACAAGGGGGCAATAAACGACCTTGTGCAGAAGAGACTGTCAGAGATGGCCGAGAAAGTAAGAGAGTTCAAGGAGTAAGCGAATCGAATCGCCTGGTCGAACAGGTCCAAGAGGTCGCGGTCGCAGGTTCTACTTGCCGCTCAAGAAGTCGATTATCTCCTGAACGTCCGGAAGCTGCCTGATCTCATAGACCTTCATGAATGCAATCCTCTGGTCCTCATCGACGATGATGTTGGCCCTCTCTGAGAAACCATTCTTCTCCCGAATATACCGTAGAGCTTCGCGACCTCGCCGTGCGGCCAGAAATCTGATAGAAGCCTGATCCTCTTGATATCGAGACTCTCCGCCCACGCCTTCTTGGAAGGAGTGGTGTCGACGCTGACCCCTACTGGCATCGTGTTCAAGGACTCGAACTTGATGAGATTCTTCTCAAGCGACTTCATCTGTTCTGCACAGATTGACGTCCATGCCAAAGGGTGGAAAGAGAGAAGCACTCTCCTTCCTTTCTGACCCTGAAGCTCGAAGTCCTGATTTTCTTGATCGCGACACGTGAAATTCCTCGCCTTTTCTCCGATTACGGGTCTGTCTACCATGCCTGAGCCTCCATAGCAATTAGAGGCGAGGCTAACCCGAGGTATATGTTTTCTGCTGACGGCTGAGAAGCGGGCGGTTTCAAGAAAGGGTCATATTGACGATGCTTTCCTGCCAAAACAGACATCTTTTTATTAGGCGTGTTCATTGCGTAGACCATGCGCATCGCAGTCCTGCTGAAGGACCGCTGCCAGCCCAAGAAGTGCAACACTGAGTGCATCAAGTATTGCCCCAAGGTCCGCACTGGGATCGAGGTGATCACCATGGAGGAGAAGGGAAAGCCAGAGATATCGGAAGAGCTGTGCGCGGGCTGCGGCATCTGTGTGCACAAGTGCCCCTTCGAGGCCATAAGAATCATAGGGCTTCCGGACGAGCTCGAGGGGGAGATCATGCACCAATACGGACTGAACGGGTTCAGGCTCTATAGGCTGCCTGTCCCGAAATCCGGATTGGTCACTGGCATACTCGGTCCAAATGGCATAGGCAAGTCCACGGCATTCAGACTCCTCGCGGGCGATGAGACCCCGAACCTCGGGCATTACGATAGCCCGCCGGGCCGCGATGAGGTGCTGGACCATTTCAGCGGCACCGAGCTGCACGACTACCTCCAGAGGGCCTACGCTGGGAACATCAAGATATCGCTCAAACCCCAGTACGTGGACAAGATCCCGATTGCATACAAAGGCGTCGTCAGAGACCTCTTGGAGAAGGTCTCTGGCAGGTTGACCGTTGAAGAGGCTGCTGAACTCCTGGACCTCACCGATGTCCTCGACAGGAATCTCGACAAGCTCTCTGGCGGGGAGCTGCAGAGAGCTGCCTTGGCAGCCACGGTAATGAAGGACGCGGACGTGTATTTCTTTGACGAGCCCTCCTCTTATCTGGACATTCACCAACGATTGAAGGTCGCCAGAGTGATTCAATCGATGGGAGAGGAGAAGCAAGTTGTCGTGATCGAGCACGACCTTGCGATCCTGGATTTTCTCGCGGACAATGTCTACCTGGTGTATGGAATCGAGGGCGCGTTCGGTGTCTTCGCCCAGCCAAGACAGGTACGCACCGCCATCAACACCTACCTCGGTGGATACCTAGCTGAGGAGAACATACGGTTCCGAGACAGGAAGATCGAATTCGAGGTGAGACCTCCGAGGGCAGTCTGGCAGACAACGAGACTGCTCGAGTTTCCGGCTCTGGAATGCGATTTCCCAGGCTTCAGATTGGAGATAGACGCCGGCTCAGTGAAGGTCGGCGAGTCGATCGGGATCGTGGGACCGAACGCGATCGGCAAGACGACATTCGTCAAGATGCTAGCTGGAATCCAGCAACCTACGAAGGGGGAACTCGAAACGACCTTCAAAGTGAGCTACAAGCCACAGTACATCACTCCGGACTTCGAGGGAACGGTTGCCGAACTCTTCCACTCTTACGTGAAGGACTTTTTTGAATCGGGTTTCTTCGAGGCGGAAATCTCCCATCCCCTGGCCCTGAAGCACCTCTATGGGAAGCAAGTAACGACATTGGCGGGAGGAGAGCTTCAGCGCGTTTCGATCGCTCTCTGCCTCTCGAGAGATGCGGATGTGTATCTCATGGATGAGCCTTCGGCGTATCTCGACTCCAACCAGAGGATGGAGGCGGCGAAGACCGTCAGGAGGGTCATGGAGAAGAGGGGGAGGAGTGCGATGGTCGTCGACCACGACATCTATTTCATAGATATGGTCTCGGACTCTATCATGGTCTTCTCCGGCATCCCCGGGATGGGAGGTCATGGAAGAGGGCCGTTCGACATGAGGGCCGGAATGAACCTCTTCCTCAAGGAGATCAACATCACCTTCCGGAGGGATAACGAGACGAACAGACCGAGAATAAACAAACTGGGGTCGAGACTGGACAGGGAGCAGAAAGGAAAGGGCGAGTACTATTATTCTTCTTGAGCCTTCACCCTCATCCTCCTTCTCCTCAGTAGATACCATACGACGATCAAGATGACCGCTAGCACGATTAGAACGTCAAGCCCACGGAATATGCCAGTGATTGATTCCCAGTTTGGTCCAAGGGCAAAACCGACATAGGTCAAGGCGAAACACCAAGGCAAAGACCCCAGGAAAGTGAGCACGGAGAATCGGACGAGATTCATTTTCGCCATGCCAGCTGGCAGCGAAATGAAGGTCCGGACGATCGGCAGCAGCCGGCTGAAGAACACCGCGGAGCTACCATACTTCGCGAACCAGCGCTCCGCCGAATCGAGACTCTTCTCGCTTAGCAAGAGGTATTTCCCATATCTAAGCACGAACTTCCTGCCACCGTACATTCCAATGAGATAGGCGCCGATAGAACCTGCCAAGCACCCAAACGTGCCAGCGAGGGCAGCGAAGATCAGATTGAACTGCCCATCGTAGGCAAGCCATCCCGCGAAGGGCATCACAATCTCGCTTGGGATGGGGAGGCATGCGCTTTCTAGAGCCATCAGAAAAAAGACGCCTGGGTATCCGGTCGTGAGGATCAGATCCTTGATGAAGAGGATCCCCCATTCGATGATGCCCATGGCCGACACGATTCAAGTCGCATTATAAAAACTATTCCCAGGATTCCGCTCCTGGGACGGGTACGCGTGTTACGCATGAAGCGAAGAAGCGAACAGAAAGTGATAGATACAAGTGCCCGCGTATTCCAACTGAGGGGAGCATGAAAGCGATAGAAATCGCCGAGAACGTCTACTGGGTAGGAGTAATCGACTGGAACGTGAGGAACTTCCATGGTTATACCACGCCGAGAGGCAGCACCTACAACGCCTATCTCATAAAGGGAGAGACCAACGTTCTCGTGGACACAGTTAAGAAACCGTTCTTCGACGAAATGGTGTCGCGGGTAAGATCCGTTCTCGACCCCAAGGAGATCGGCATCATCGTTTCCAACCACGTCGAGATGGATCACTCTGGCAGCCTTCCACTGGCTCAGGGCCTGACCGGCGCCAAGATCTTGGCTTCGAAGAGAGGAGTCGATGGACTGGGACTCCATTATGACAACCTCGTCGTGGAGGGAGTCGAGGACGGACAAGAGCTGCACGTCGGGAACAGGACCCTCAGGTTCATGGAGACACCGATGCTGCACTGGCCCGATTCGATGTTCACCTACCTCGTCGAGGACAAGATACTGTTCTCCATGGATGGATTCGGGCAGCACCTCGCGAGTTCGAGGAGGTTCGACGACGAGGTCGACCAGGACGTGCTTATGTACGAGGCCGCGAAGTACTATGCAAACATTTTGATGCCATTCGGAAGCCAAGTGCTGAAGACGTTCGAGAAGGTGAAGGGATTGGATATCAAGATGCTCGCAACCTCCCACGGGATCATTTGGAGGAAGGACCTGAGCAAGATAATCAGTGCGTACCTCTCGTGGGCGAAGGGTGAATCGAAGGAGAAGGTCGTCATAGTCTATGACACGATGTGGGGAAGCACGCAGATCATGGCGGAGGCCATAGTGGACGGCATCGCTTCCGAAGGGGTCGAGGTTCGCCCGTACAGACTGGCGGACAGCGATCGGAGCGAAATCATGAGGGATGTCCTTGATGCCAGAGCGGTCGTGGTGGGCTCGCCTACCCTCAACAACGGCATGTTCCCGAGCATCGCGGATTTCGTCACGTACATGAGAGGTCTTAGACCGAAGGGCAAAATCGGAGGCGCGTTCGGGTCGTTCGGTTGGGGCGGAGGAGCGGTTAAGGCGATGAGGGAAAACCTCGAAAGGGCGGGCCTTGAGATGATTTTCGAGGATCTGGAAATGAGATACGTTCCGAAGGAGCAAGAGAAGCTCAAGTGCTTCGAGTATGGACGGAGCATTGGAAGAAGGGTTAAAGGGGGCTAGCTTCTTTCCTCACCGTACAGGAGGAAATGAAATGACTAAGGTCGGACAAGTATACGAATGTGAGATTTGCGGCAACAAGGTGAATATAGTGGAGGCGGGCGACGGCACACTGGTTTGCTGTGGCCAGGAAATGACTCTGATTAGCTGAGGCGGGAAACAGCCCACGCAATCCAGCCCAGCGATCGGATTCTGTGCTGATTCAGACGCTATGCGCGATTCTCCCAAATTGCCGTTTTCTGCGAATTCTATTTATCATAGAAACATATTCCATATCCAGATGCAAAGCAGGGCGGACATACACGTCCACACAAGATACTCAGGGTTTGGCCGACTTGGATTTCTTCGTTTTCCAGAGTCGGTTGCCGACCCCTGCGATGTCGTGAAGAACGCCCAAGCCATTGGTCTGAGGGTCGTCTGCATAACGGACCACAACAGCATTGAAGGAGCCGTCAAGGCGAAAGAGTGCTCCAAAGACTATCCAGACGTCGACGTTGTCGTAGGCGAGGAGATAACGACGCTCGATGGGGAGTTGATCGGACTCTATCTCACGGAGGAGATTCCCGCAGGCCTTCCCGTCCAGGAGACGATCGACAGGATAAGGGCTCAGAACGGACTGGTCGTCGCTCCACATCCTTTCAGCCTTCACTGTCCAAGCCTCGGGGACAAGATAGATACTCTCGACATCGATGCGATAGAGATCATCAACGCAGGACACGTCGACGGGTACGCTAACAGAAAGGCGCAGTCCTACGAGAATCACGGGAGATGGGCGATTGTTGGCGGAAGCGATTCGCACAGCTTGAACACGATCGCCTATGCCTATACTTTGTTCGACGGGGAGAATGCTGAGGACCTTAGGAAGGCGATACTAGAGAAGAGGACCACTGCGAACGGCAACAGGATGCCGCTTGAAAAGGGGATCGCTTGGAGCGTCGGCGTGGTCCTAGCTTCGGACGTACTGATCCTAAGGTCAATTTTCGGCCTAATCAGGGAGGTCGACATGCACGACCCGATTATGAAGAAAATAAATGTCATGGGGACAGGCAAGAAGCTTGTTGCGTTTTTCGGATCGCTTATCTACCTGACCCCTCCGGTGCCATATCTCTGTGGGATCACGGGCGAGAGGTTCCTGAAGCGTCTCGCGCGGATACAAGAAGGCATCAAGTAGGCCTGTATCTGACCCTAGACGGATCTATGACGTTTCTTCGAACAGAAATTAATAGCACTAACCGCATCTCTTCCTCCGCCAATCCATTTCGCAGGAATGGTGACTAGATGGTCAGCAGAATAAGGGCCGCTGTGATGTGCCCAGGGAGAATGAAGACGAAGCTGTTCGATTACCCCGAGCCGAAGGAGGGCGAGATGACGGTCAAGATGCACATGTCCGGGGTATGCGGGAGCGACAAACACCAGTTCGACGGACATCTGAAGGTGGACTTTCCTGTCATACCCGGTCACGAGAACGTGGGAGAGGTGTTCGAGGAAACGAAGACGGCGTCCTCGAAAATGGAGGTCCACGCCGAGTGTCTGCACAAGGGGGATCGAATACTCTGGTACCCGGACATTTCCTGCGGCACCTGTTACTACTGCCGTTTTCTTGGAACCTGGCACTCCGCACAGTGCGAGAACCCGTTCACATACGGATACGTCAACTGCGAGAAGGAGGAGTTCAGACCGTGGACGTTCGGGGGCTGGAGCGAATACATACTTCTTAGACCAGGAACGAGAGTATGGAGGATCCCGGATGAAATGGAAGATGAAGTCGCGGTTCTGCTCGACACGCTCGCATCGACCAGGGCGATAGCAAGGGCACAGATGCCTTATCCGAACCAGAAGGAGGGGTTTGGCTACGGTGACACTGTCGTCATCCAAGGAGCTGGACCGGTGGGTCTGATGGCAGCTATTCGGGCGAAGGTCCTCGGGGCCGACAAGGTCATAATGATAGGCGCTCCGGACTGGAGACTGAAGGTCGCCGAGGAATTCGGCGTCGACATCACCGTAGGTCTCGAGACATTCGACACAGGCGAACAGAGGATAGCCGAGGTCAAGAGACTGACGAAAGGAATCGGAGCCGACCTCGTTGCCGACTGCACGGGCATACCATCGGCATTCCCAGAAGCGGTCGAGATGACAAGGAAATCCGGATATGTGGTGGAGATCGGGGCATACACTGACTACGGACCGATCCCGTTCAACCCGTGGCGCCTCGTGGACAGGGACCTGACAGTCATCGGCCAATTCTACTGCCCGCCCATGCAATACGAGGCGGACCTCAAGCTGCTCAAGAACACGATGGATCGATTCCCGTACAAGAAGATGCTCACTCACAAGGTTCCCCTGGACAGAGCAGTCGATGCGATAGATGCTCATCGCGCTCTCAAATCCATGAAGGCCGCGATCACGCCAAGCTGATTCCAGTTGTCTTACTGGATCGGGCGGTATATACAGACATCAAAATCAATGCGAGTGCTCGTGTTCGTGGTCATGACTATGCAAACGAGCGAAAGCACCGACCACGGCCTCGCTGAGAGCAGGATGAATCGTCTGACTCCTTGCAATGGGAATGATTGACTGGTCCCCTGCGTTCATGAGGTATACAAGAGGCTGCAGCAGGATCGCGGCATGTGGACCGATGACGCTTGCGCCCAAGATCTTCCTCGTTTCCATTTGGACTATCACCTTTACGAAGCTCTCCTCGTCCCTCATCGCATATCCCTTCGCGCAATTCGAATACATGTTGAGGCCGACGAGGACGTTGAACCCCTTGCTCCTCGCCTCATTCTCGGTCATTCCAACGCTGGCGACCTGGGGGTATGAGAATACCGCGTGCGGAATCGCATGCTCGTTCAGTTTGACCTTTTGCATCCCGAACGCGTTGCTCCAGGCGACGTCGCTCTCGTAGTTCGCCGTGTGTCTGTACATGTTCCTACCGATGATGTCCCCGAAAGCCCAGATTCCTGACACGTTCGTCTCCAGATACTCGTTCACGACAATGTATCCGTTCTTATCCGCGAGGATGCCGCTTTCCTCGGGTTTCAACAGATCGGAGTTGCTCCTGACGCCGGTCGTGACAAGAATCTACTCCGCATCGACTCTGTCCGTCTTCCCTGTCCCTCTATCTTTGCAGAGGATCGTTCTGCGCCTGCGTCCCCCATTCACCTCGACGACATCCTGATTGATCCGCACATCGACATACCTCGACATCGTTTTCTTGACCAGATCGCTGACCTCTGGCTCCTCCTTCGGAAGCAATCTCGGATTGTGCCCGATGATCGTGACCTGTGTGCCGAATGCCGAGAAGAAATGCGCGAACTCACATGCCTTGTATCCTCCTCCGAGCACAACGAGCTGTCTCGGAAGCTTCTCGATGTCGAAAACGTTCTCGGAGGTCAGGATCTCAGACTCGACCAGGCCTGGAATGTTCGGCACCTTGGTTCTGACCCCGGCTGCGATCATGATCTTCGGGGCGGTGATCTGTTTGTCTCCCACCTGGAGGGTCCTCGGTCCGATGAAGTGGCCAGTCAAGTGGAAGAATCCCAACCCAGTATCCGCCTCGACGGCCCTTTCCATTCCCTTCCGGTCACCGAGGACAAGCTCCCACATCCTCTTGCGAACGAGGTTGAAGTCGAGCTCCTTGATCTTCGCATTCATCCCTATCCGCGAGGCATCTTCTATGTCCCTGATCACGTCTGCCGGATGAATCAGTATCTTGCTTGGGATGCAGCCTCGGTTGAGGCACGTCCCTCCAAGCGGACCGTTCTCCAGCAGTGCAACTATCATCCCTCTCCGCCTAGCTCGATCAGCAACATTCATGCCAGCTCCCGAGCCTATGACGATCAGATCGTACTGCTCCATCGAGCTTGCCCCTCATTGCTCCAATATTGGAGCGTCTGATTCTAATTAGTTTCCGCTAGGTGACCAGATCAACGCCTGGTTGCTTATGGCGCTTTGATTGTTATCAGAAATCAACTCTGTCCCCGTTGTATGCGCACACGAACAAGCGCTTGTACTCCTCAGCGGAGGGGATCCTTGGGCAAATCGGGGTCAACGCCGATCTCATCGCTCTATCTACCAAGTCTCCGAGCCTGGAGTTGAAGTCGTCTTCGTCGATGCCGACATCTCTGATGCTGTCGGGCTCGCTGAGATCTTTTCTCAGGCTTCTGACCCTTCTGATGAGTTCTCTCGCCGCCTCCTCATCACCCGATACGATGCCCAATGCTCTTGCGATCCCCACATATCTGTCAAGAACGATAGACTGGCTGAACTCCATGACGTAAGGGAGCATTGTCCCCACACATCTGCCGTGAGGGATCTTGAACAGAGCTCCTAGCGAATGACCCATGGAGTGCGCTGCCCCCGCCTGAGAGTTCCCAAAGGCCAGGCCGCCCATCGTCGCGGCCAAATGCATCTTCTCCCTCGCCTCTGAATCCGCAGCGTCCGAGAAAGACCGCGGGAGATATTCGAAGACTACTTGAATTGCCCTGATCGCCAAGGCGTCAGAGAAATCGTTTCTCCAAGGACTAGAGTATGCCTCAACAGAGTGCGTCAAGACATCGAGACCCGATTGAGCGGTCAGTGAGGGCGGCATCATAGAAGGCAAGATTGGATCCAGTATCGCGATGTCAGGGACCGCCTCCTTCGACGGCAGCTCCATCTTCACCTTCTCATCCGGGTTCGTGATTATTGCGGCCCAGGTTGCCTCCGACCCGGAGCCACTCGTAGTCGGTATGCAAATCAAACGAGCTTTCTGTCTCAATCCCAATCTTTCTATAGGGTTGATCATCCCTACCTCGAGGTCAGGCCTTTCGTAGAGGATCCACATCGCCTTTGCGGCGTCCATGCTGCTCCCTCCTCCAAGACCGACAATCCAGTCAGGACCGAACTCGGACATCGCTGCCGCACCCTTCTTGACAGTCTCGACAGAAGGTTCAGGTTCCACATCATCGAAGATCTTCACCTCCATCCCGGCCTCCTTCAGATACGCCGAGACCTTGTCAGCGATGCCCATCCTCCGAACGCTCTTCCCAGATACGACGAATGCTTTATTCCCCTGGATCTCTTTCAGATACTCGAGCGCCTCATCTCCAAAGACTATTGTCCTCGGGCTGGTGAACTCCCACATCGTATGCCCTCCGAAGTGGACCGTGCAATACTAGTCCGGTGAGAACTCCGTCGGCACCCTCCTGCTGTTCTTCGTGAACTCAGTGGAGGTGCTAACGTTCTTCATAATCTTCATCATGCTGCCAGTAATCTTGATCTTGCGCCCCATCAAGGCCCTGACAGGGTCCATCTCGCCATTTATCAACTTGAACCAGTTCTGCAGCGGTCCCTCGATCACGAACTCGGCCTTCTTCGCATTCCTGTCAGGCAAGATGCTCCAGCCTCTGCATTCACCGTGCCACAGATCCAAGTATGCGGCCCACTCCTTCTCTACCCCTGGGCCGGCATTGACCACGAGGATCATGTCCCCTTCCCAGTCCTTTGCCGCCTCTTTGTAGTCCTGGTTCCTGTTGAGTTCCTCAACGAACCTAGCCATCCACTCTTCGCTGGGGAACCTGAGCTTCGTCTCCTGCAAAACATACCCCCTATCTCATAACTGGTAAACCGAGTATATGAATCGTAGCATCTCGTGCACAATCAAGCCCGCATTCGATATTCTGTGAAGCAGTCATCAGGGACTGTAGCTTCGCTATTTCCTTGCGAGGACGATGATCATGATAGCGAGCCACACTATGAACACGGCAGCGAGGATGGGGAGATTCCCAGGATAGAGATCATTGGCAAACCATATGAGACCGATCACAAGTAGCAATGACCCCCACAACACGAAGTAGCCGGAGGCAGCGTGGGCGGCCCCACTGGCTTTGGCACTCTTTCCGACCACTGCTCCGAGGACAACGCCATACCCGCCCCATTCAATCAAGACGATCGGAACGAACAGCACCCAATCGCCGAGAAACCAGGCCAGAAGGATAGCTATTGCCACGGCGATTAGGACAAAACCTGCTGACACGTTACCGTAGTGAGCCCTTTTCACTTCGCCGTTCATGATTCTCTTCCTAAGCATCAGAGACTCGATAAAGAGCCCCTTGCTTTCACGTCGCGTATGAACACTCGGTAGTAATCAAACTAACGTCAACCACTCGATTTGCTCAATCCGCTGACAAAGACATAGCCAGCACGTAGGGATCGGCTTCTAATGCATGTAGAATGCCACGATTCGCATATCGACCAGAAGGAGGGAAAAACCTCGGAATCCTTATTCTCCTTTTTTCGAACGGGTCCTCCCTCATGATCGTGACTGTCAGAAGTGTCAGGAGAAGTGAGCCCAAGGAAATTTGGACATTCCAAACATACTGGGTGGAACCCGATTTGTACCATGAATGATACATTGCTCCAGTTCGAAGGTGAGGAAAATAGACTTAACATCTTCCTTTTTTCCTTCTTCAGCCTGTTCCCCTCACCTGTCAAATCCGTCAGAACCTTCAGAGGTTTCAATGAATGGGCCCGGTCGAGTTCACTTCGTCGATAGCCTGTGAGACATGATTCAAAGCCAATAGCGGCAGTCTTTGCGCTCAATACCTGCCAAGCCTTCCTTTTCTTCTCATACTCTGATGAACGAAACCAGAGACCCATTGCTTCCGGCCAATCTGACAATTTCTTAGGTTTCGATACACTACTTCTTAATAGCAGAGAGAATCCAATCCTTGAATTCTGGCGTTTTGGGTTTCGAAAGCCAGTACTGATAAGATGATTGGCGAAACACAATTGAGCAACAGGAGAGCATGAACAATGACGCGGACGATAATCCACCTTGGATACTATCAGACGTGGTATCAAGGTCAGCGGAATCTGGTGGTTTAAGCTGCTTAGAGCCAATTTCGGAGCCGATGCCCAGATCCTCACTTCTTCTTTTTCTTTTTCTTCTTATCTTTGGAGTGACCAGACTTGTCTACTTTCCAGCCACCCTTCTTCCCCTTCTTTTTCACCATTTCAATTCACCTCCTTACGGATTCCTCTTCACCTTCTTCTCTCCCCTCCCAACCACCCGATGGTAAGAAACGCACCCCCGACGGGGCAATAAGCCTTCTTAGCCTCCCTTCTCCGTTTCGGTCGCTCGCTCGAGAGAGCCCGGAATGATTCCAAACGACCCCGTCCCCACCGAGAACCTCTGTGGAGCCCGAAGGGGGACACCGAGACCGAGAACGCCCGGATGCTCCTCGCGAACATCCCTTACGAGGCCGGGATGGGCCGTTCTAAGAGCGGAGCTCCGCCCCCGATCGAGCTCCTCCGTTTCTAGAGAGAGCTCCGCCCTCCCTCCGACCCTCCGCAAGAGGATAGGCCCCGCATGACTCCCCTCACGGACTTAACTACACGAGCTAAGTCTCCATGGCATCGTCTTTTCTTCGCTGCTTCTTTCGCAACACGTTTAGTAGCATGAGCACTGCTAAACTAGTATCTCCTACTGCCGAACTTCCGTGAAAGCTCTCTCTTAGACCTTCTCTTCACGTCTTCTTCTTCTTCTTATCCCACGGCTTCTTGACAGTCTTAACGCGACCCGCTTTGTTGTCTTTCCAGCCACCCCTCTTCTTCGCCATTTCTATTCACCTCCTTACGGATTCTTCTTCACCTTCTTCCCTTACCTCCACTCTCTTTGGTATAGGCCTTTGGAACTTCTCTTCGAAGTCTCTCACCTCTGGATATCTCCTCCTGCGCGGCAACCCGATCATAGCAGACACGTTGTTGGCAACTCTTACAGGTTTGCTAGAACCCAATGAGGCCGGGATGGGGCGTTCTAAGAGCGGAGCTCCGCCCCCGATCGAGCTCCTCCGTTTCTAGGGAGAGCTCCGCCCTCCCTCAGACCCTCCGCAGGAGAACAGGCCCCCCTCTATCCCGCTCGACGCGATGACCAAGAGAGGGACAACAACCGACAAGCAGATCCCCATGCTCTGACATGTCTCAGGGAGCTCTCCCCCGTCACAGAGACCAGTCTGCAAGTCGAAACAGTCCTCACAGACCGCTTCCTCGGGGAAGACTCCCCCGAAGTGAATATACCATAGCAGGGGACAGATCTGATGGACCCTCAACAGTCTCCGAAGCTCCTTCTCGAGCCACCGCTCCGGCTTCCTTTCAGACTCTCTGCGCACCCGAACCAACTCCCAAGCGCATTTTCCCCCGATCATATAACTGAAGCCCGAGGTTGTAACGCGCATCGTGTATTTCTCTCTAGGGTCGGGGCTCGGCTCCCGCTCGAGTTCCTCCACTTCTAGGAAGAGCTCCGCCCCACTTCCGACCCTTCGCATGAGGACTGGCCTCGCATCCTCTCCTCTCGTTCGAGAGAGCTCGTCTTGAGGCTAGTTTCCCATCTGCCGTCAAATCGCGAGAAGCGCCAGAAAGCGGACGATCTCCAAGCATTAGACATTGCCATGCTATGGCATGCCTGGGAGGACAAATCGGAGAATTGTCCACTACCCCCCGCACTGTAGTACGTTGATGTCCAATTGAATTGATGAAGTCAATAATTATTTTGATGTTTACATTTTTCCAGAATCACTAAATGTGTCAAGAGATCCGGGGTTTGCAATCACTCACCTGAAGTTCAATTCGATGTAGAACCATCAAAAGAGATTTCCAATTTCTATGAAACTGGTATCGAATCAAGATGCAATGTTTATTATGAAACAAATGAGATGAGCTGAGGCAATGAGTTTCGCATCTTGAAGGAGAATTGTAGGTCATGCTTCTCCTTCTGACTTCAATAATCACTCTTGCCTTGATAGATAGTCTGAACCCATCAACCATAGCTGCACAGATATTTCTTCTTGCTTTGAAAAAACCTATCTCTCGCGTAGTATCATTCATTCTGGGAACATTTGTGATGTATACTGCATTCGGTTTTATCATCGTTTTCATCCTTGGCGAACCCATCAAAGGTTTCTTCTATGAACTAGGCTCAACCGACTATCTCATACTTCTGGCAATAGGGATAGCTTTGATCGCCGTCGGAACAATATTGGGATGGAAACGGTACATTGGCAAAGAAGGTCGATCAAAGAGTGAAGGATACGTGAAGAAGGCAATGGCTCCCATGATGGCAATGCTCAAGACTTTGAACCCTGTTCATACCTTCTTCTTCGGTATGGCGAGCACCGCATTCGATCTACCCACCTCCGCTTTCTACTTTGTCGCATTAGCCTCTCTACTCGAAGCTGGGGTAGGTCCATTTGAAACAACTTCACTTCTGATACTGTATAATCTCCTCTACATTCTTCCATTAATAGTCATTCTTCTCATTTACATGATTGCTAGGGATAGATCCGGGCCTTTCATGAATAGGATCAATAAACTGATTGGAGAATGGAGTGGCAGGCTTGTGATATCCATCCTCATCTGTATTGGGGTTATCCTTGTAGTGTTCAGCATGGCATTCTTCTACAACTGGCATTTCCTGTGAGAGAAAGGCGAATCTAATCGGTGTATGGCATGATGTCGCAGATGTTGTCCTTGATACGGTTTGCCTGATGACTTAGTCTAAGCAATCTTGACAAAGGTTCGACAAGGTGTCTGAAAGTTCTATCTGCAGAATGGGAGAGACGTCTTAACCAAGGAATCCTCTAAGGTGTGTTGCCCGCAACACCGCCTCCTCGATTCCAGTGAACGACTTCGATCTGATACTACGTAGAATGTGTGAGGAGATCTCATTGTGTCTTTCATCCACATCATACTCGATTTCGAGCATCTTCAGGGGCTCCTGGAGGTTGGCTGGCAATAGGCTGAGAGATTCTGGGTTCAGGAATCTCATTGATTCTCTCATGTCTTCGTCGAAGTGAATGTAAGTCTCTCTAACAAAATCGAGATCCCGGGAATCCGACGCGTTTGAACCAAGTATTTCTTGAGGCAACCCAACGGAATCAAGTGCTGCTGTGAATCCAATCGTTCGGGGAAGACTGACGCCTTCCAGGCAACGTGGTCGTGAAGCGAAGCCTAGCCGACTCCACTTCGGACTGATGTTTCCAGGCAGCTGCTCCCAGACCGCCTGGAACACCTGGCTTCATGCGCCGCAAGGAGCTGGGCGTGGATATCGAAGAAAAATGAGTAGGTCAAGAGGCCCTATACCGCTCCGGAAACGAATCTCGCTGAGAACTGATTTAGAAGAAGGGGTTCTCAGTTCAACTGGCCGGCAGCGCGCAATTCAATCGTGATTTTGTTGACCGCGTCCTCCACGTCCTGCGGTTTTCGCGCCCCGGTGCAGACCACCTTACCGGACCCAAAGAGCAAGAGCACCACCTTCGGCACGTCTGGGCGATACACGAGGCCGGGGAACTGCTCCGGCTCGTACTCCACCTTCTCGAGGCCAAGCGAAATAGCGATGGCGTTGAGGTTGATCTTCTGCCCCAGGTCGGAAGTGGCGACGATGTTCTGCACCTCGATCTTGGGATCTTTCTTGATGTGGATGCCCGCCTTCTCGATCTGCTTGGTAACTTTCTCAATGGCCAGCTTGACCTGGTCCAGGCTCTTAGCGCCGGTGCACACGACCTTGCCGCTGCGGAACAGAAGAGTGGCGGTCTTCGGCTCTTTCAAGCGGTAGATCAGGCCGGGAAACTGTTCCGGGTCGTACTCCGACCCATCCAAGGAGATGGCGATGGCCGGGAGGTCAAGCTCAGTGCCCAAAGAAGTGGAAGCCACTACGTTTTCTATCTTGTATTTCGGAATAGGAACACCCTGAAGAGGGTTATTCATATGCCTATATATAACCCAACTTCAACAGTTCACCCACCAATTCTTGGCGATTTTCCGATTTTGCACTTCATTCTAGGGCGGTTTCGGACCGCCCCAGTCCATCATTTTTCAGTGAGAACGGTCACGTTCCGACCAGATAATCGACCAATAGCAGACGGTTCAGGTCGTCGAAGTTCGAGTAAGTGCGTCGTTTTCGTCCGTCTGCCATCATTTCCACCGTTTCTGTCGAATTCATCACCGATTGGCCCAATGATCATGGAGGACGGCCGGGAAGTGCTTTTTGACGATCGGAAGGTAGACAAGATGAGATTTGAACCTGAGCTGTCCAGAAACCCTTTTTCTGATTTGGGAAGAAGGGATTGCTGCTCCACGCTAGGTAGCCAAACTCCACTTTTCCTAGCAGGTCTGTGTCATGCCACTGAACAGCTGTCGGAGGTGCCCCAATGGTGCTGCGCTCCTTCCCCACATGATGACTAGAGCTTTCCTTTAGGGGCGGTCCTCACCAGCTTGAATCCGATGTTTGTCCCAAGATTCTGCTTATATCCAAGTCCAATGACTAGAGCGGCCATGGGCTCGACGTAACGCGCGAATCTTAGGGGACCAACATAGACTGCGTCAAACCCAATGTCCGTCGCCAATCGGATTGCTGTGTCTTTTGCAGTTGTGTTATCACTTCCGACCAAAGTGGTGAGCCTCTGCCTCCCAACTCTTCCTTTCGACATTGTCTGGGCGAACACTGTGTTAAATGCTTTCACAATCAGGGATTTTGGAAGCATTCTCTGCAGATCCTCTGACCCTGATGTTTCGAATCCGACCGCCAGTTCCCTATTCGGACCCAGCGGATTCGTGACATCGATGACTACTTTCGCATCAGCTTCAGATCCTATCTCTCTAACCGTCTCTTCAACGGAACCGTATGGAACCGCGAGAATGATGACTTCTCCCCATTTGACCGCTTCTTGCACAGACTCATTCGGATCCCGATGACCAAATCTAATCTCGTGACCTGCCTTTGTGAGTCCTTGAGCCAGCGCGCTTCCGACATGCCCCTTGCCGATTATCCCAATTCTCATAGAATCGCCTCCAATGAAACAACCACAGAACATCTCCCGCTTATGACTAATGAGGCTGGTCACCGCGGTCACAACCGTAAGAAGTGTCAGACAGACAAGGCTCTTGATGACCTGGTTCCGAGCGGAGCTTGTGCATGTCCCTTCGTGACTCAGTCAGCAGGGATCAAACGGAGCAAGAAACCCGCCGTCTCTATGTAGGCAGAACTGCGATTGACGGGGAGGTGACATCTGAATGAAAACCCGACTGGGTGCCAAGAACTGCCTCTATCCGCTGCCTACCGTCCTTGTAGGAGCCGACGTGAATGGGAAGCCCAACTTTGTCACGATGGCGCATGTTGGAATAGCCGATCCCGGATCGATATCGATAGGGATGTTCAAGAAACACTATACGAACCAGGGGATCTTGAGGAACCAGACATTCAGCGTCAATATTCCTAGCTCCAAGCTCATAAAGCAAACTGACTACTGCGGACTAGTGTCTGGTGAGAAGGAAGACAAGTCGAAGTTGTTCAAGGTCTTCTACGGGGAGCTCAAGACAGCTCCGATGGTGGAGGAATGTCCTCTCAACATGGAGTGCGGGCTGACAATGAATATCGACTTGGGCACGCATGACTTCTTCATCGGCAAGGTAATCCAGACTTATGCCGACGGCGATGTGCTTGATGGTGATGTTGTCGACTTTGGAAAGGTTGACCCACTCCTTTTCGTCATGGCTGACAAAGGCTACTGGGGAATCCGAGGGAGGCTTGGCAGTGCCTGGAGTGTTGGTAAGGAACTTAGGACCAAGTAGCAAATCGCCGAGTTAGAGCCTGTCATATACGAACCTGCCGCAGATAACTGACCCGCAGAGGTTCCCATTTTCGCATCGGTCCGTCCTTTCCCAAGTCCGTCAAGACTGTTAGAGGTGTCTGAATCCTGCATCTGAGCGTATCAAGACATTCTTCTTCTGATCTCGACAAGGAAGGAAATCCCCCGCTCAATGCTAATATACTCTCCTAGAACAATACCAGACTGGGGGGGTGACAAACATCAAAATCGGAAGAGCATTCTCGGTTCTTGCAGTAGCCATTCTGGCTGCCGTACTACTGTCGGGATGTTTGGGCGGCGGTGGTGATGGCGGGGGCGGTGAAACCTGGATACCTGCAGTGGGTGACTTCGTCGAATACGAATACGCGGCGGTGGAAATGCAGTCTACCATCCGGACAGAGATTGTGGATGTGACATCTACAAGCATGACAATAAACACCACAACGACTATGCAGGGATCCATTCCATACTCGATGGAAACAACCGTGCCGATCAACCAGACACTTGGCTGGAGTTATGACATCGACAATCTGCCCGAAGGAATGTCAATGACCGACCATGGGACAGACAGCATCTCGACGAACTGGGGATCAAGGACTGCCAACCATTACCAAATATCGTACTCCGGGGAGTATGGATCCTGGTCTGGGGATGTGTATATTTATGCGGGGGTACTCTTGAAAATGGAAATCGAGCAGTCGGGAATGACCCTAACAATGACCCTGGTCGACACGAACCTGGAGGAGATCACAAACCCATAGAAACCCCTTTCTTTTTCTCTTCATCGCTTCCCTATCTGTCGTCAGAACCGTCAGAAGTGTCGATAACAGACTCGAAGAAAAGACTGCGTCAAAAGCTTGGGGGTAGTTTCTTTATGAGTAAATGACCCAAAAAGGGGCTGCGTAGAATAGATCTCCTTCTGACTCATGTTTTTCCTTCCTCTCCCGAACTCGGCTGAACCTCGGGGTCTTGTCTGTCGGCTTCCTCTGATGTCGATACCCAAACATAAGTGGCGACCTTCACGCGGTCCCCCCGATACGATTGCTTCATTATCCCCTGCGATAATAGAATACGCGTGGGGAAGAAAGAGTGCGAGCTGACTAGTCTCTGCAAGATAGCGCAGAAGCGGAAGGAAGAGATAGCCAGAGAGTATCCTGAAATCTTCGCAAGAGAGAAGATTGAGACCGACGAGACTCTTGGAATGGAATACGTTGTTATCACACTTACAAAGGGCGGAGAGGTGAAGGGTTTCGAGTTCATCGAGAACGCTTCAACGTTTCTCACGGAAGCGAAGGCTAAGCGATACACGGACATTCTCAAGAGGGGCTACTACCTTGGCATAGTAGCACCGGCACACGCTCGTGACCGTGTCTTGATGTTGAGATCTCGGTTTCGGGATAAGGAGCTCATGAATCCTGCGTTCTTCGTCTATGATGAGTACGGAAACATAAACCTTGTTTGACCGAGACACTTGAGCATGGATGGACGCTCGCCTGACCTCTCTCATTCCTTCGTGTCCTCCTTCCAGCTGGGGAAATGAGGATAATACTCGAAAAGGCACTTGCCGGCAAGCTCTCCGTGGCCGAGATCGAGACAGAGGCCACCGGGAACGTATCTAGGGCAATCCGAGATTCGTAGACCGGCACGATGTTTCTCGCCGGTCCTCGAGCTCCGATTCCGTCCTCTTCCTCAAGTACTTCCTTGTGTCGCTGTCACTTTCCCCCCGATTCTGCGACATCACACCACCCTCTTCCGCTTGCTGATGTACCCTATGACAGGATCCCGATACCCGCAGTTCTGACAGACCATGTGCAGGACCATTCCACACTTGATGATCGGCTTCCAATCCCTCGCCCCGCATTCAGGGCAAGGGTCGCCCTTGTCCATCTTCAGGGGCTTTTTCTTGACCATTCACTTCGTCTCCTTCTTCGCTTGCCAAATGTACCACCCAATTATGATTGCTCCAGCATACATGAGAAGGATTATGACCCAGGGAACCCCAATCCAATCCATAGAACACAGAGCAACGAATGCTCCCAGGAAGATCAGCAATTTCTTAATCCATGTCTTCATACTTCCCCATCTTCACGAAATCATACTTGTCAAAGATTGAAATACCTTGGGATTGCGGGTGTCGGAATTTGAACCCAGGCATATCCAGACACTCTTTTTCTGATTTCAATCAAAGGGGAGAATCAAGTCGTCCGGCCTACCAGGTGAAGAAGATGTCGTCCATTACACTGTCTGACGTAACGTAGACCATCCACACCCCGTAGACTTCAGATCCAGACCCTTCGTGGCTCAATGTTATCGTGATATAGTCCCCATTGCTGATCTTCTCGTCCTCAGTCACGTCAGTGTAGACTATGCCACTGATGTTATCCGAATAGGAAGTCCCGAGGGTATGAACAAGGGTAAGAGGTCCTGACAGATCGTTCGACGGCATGGCGTATTCAGCCAACCAGTTGAATGATTCGATCACTATCTTCATCTCTGACGGTTTTGTCGCTGGCGTAATAACTCCGAAAAAGACATTCTCAGTAGTATCGCTCGCCTTCTGAGCATGCGTGAATATCCCCGCCGGTGTATGGAGTCGATCGCCCCCGTATACGGGAAAGAAGAGCGCGAATATACCTGGTATGACAACAAGAAACACGGCCATTATTGCCAGGAATACTGCTAGAGGAGAAGCATTCATATCTTTCCCGTTTTCTAGTCTCCTCAGCGATATTTAAGAATTTTCTATGAGCCTTCGCCCCCATCCCCAATGTATATTACTCATGATGAATCTGAATAATTGGGGATAGAGGAGAATGGAAGCGGGGAATGGTGGGAAATTGAAGAATCGGACCTCGGGAATCAAGTGGCTGGCTCTGATCTTCGTCCTTCTCACCCTTGCAATCATCGCACTGTCTGGCTATATCTACTACCTCCCTTTGAAGGACATCGAGGTTAGAGTGGAGGAAACACACTGGGGTACGGAAGCGGGTGATGAATACCTCGCGCTCAGGCTGAACGTCGCGAACAAAGGTATCATCACCCACACCGTTCGATTTATTGCAGGAGTAGTATTCGATTCGGAACCAAACATTGTTTTCACACAACTCACATATCATTGGGAAATCCCCCCAAGCGATTGGCACCTCCTTCGGCCATCTACCCTTGTTTTCGTCCCGGGTGAACTTTTTGAGACACCATATGAAGCATCGTGTTCTGTCACACTGGTCCCCTTTGTGAACGAAGAGAGCAAACCTTGGATAGTGCTAGGCGGTGTTGTCTGGTTAGTGACGCTTGCAGCTATTCTGACTTCTCTGGTGCGGAGTTGGCGCCAAGGGCGATAGAACGGTTCGTCTTACTTGAGCGAAAAACCATCTGCCGTCAGAACCGTCAGTGCCTGCGTCAAGAAGGAGGGGGTCTCCGCTTTGAACATAAACGGGGGTCAAAAGGCATGAGTCAAAAAGACTACTTTTTGACTCGTATTGTCGCCTTCCCTTTGGCTTCTCGAGACAGAGTATGAGTCCAGCTGTATTAGGATGAATGGGCGTCAGGCCGACAACAAGCTTATGTTTCCGCTCCTTCCTGTTTCCGAAGGGAATTAATGGGAAGAACTCTAGTGGCAATCCTGTGTCTCCTCTTGTTCATGGCGGTCCCAATCGGAATCATTCTAGGGGGTCCGCCCAATATTGTCACACCACCAGAGAGGATGATATTGACTGCTGACGACCTTCCGGCGGGTTGGATAGAAAATGACCGCGTCATCGAATATCACTTCTGGCCAGGACACAATTGGTCGGCCCTGGTTTGGTTCAGGAATGAGAGTCTGGAGATGAACCCGGCGCTCACGGTTGGGATCACCTCGTACAACTCCTCAGCGCTTGCTCACGAGGAGTATCTGGGCACTCTGCGAGGGCTTGATTCGGCCGTGAACATCACAAATGTCGACATCGGAGATGAAGGCCATCGTCAATCCCTTCCATACTACTGGGTTGAATATGTCTTTCGGGCAGACAACATATTAGTGCATGTCGATTTCTGGACCGACTCTCCTACACCGTATGAACCTTGGATGGACGAAATCGTCCGTTTGCAGGAGTCGAAGATACACTAAGTTGGATTGTCGAAAGCATCAGTCAATCCATGTTTCAACTCCCCATATAAATCAGAGGCGAGGGGCGATAGAAGGTTATCTTTGTCCTGCAAAGATTTCCCCCTCTGCCGTCAGAATCGTCCGAAGTGGGGGTTCAGTTAATCCATGATGACAAGTTATAAGACTTAACATACTCTACTAATTTTGGGGGGAGGCTTAGGGGGGAAGCCGAGCCTTGCATTTAGAAGAATCTTAGAACCTCAAAAAGGGGAGGGGGTGAAAGAGAAGATGCCAGTTGTTACAATAGACATAATAAAGGGGTTGTTTACCAAGGCGCAGAAGGAGGAGATGATGAAGCGCGTTTCAGAGGTCATCGCTGAGATCGAATGCCGTCCAGATCCCAAGGAAAACGTGCTTCCGTTTGTGTACTGCATCATAAGAGAGGCAGAATGGGGAAACTTCGGCACAAACGGAGCACCGCTAACGCCGGAGATGCTACACGCGGTGAAGAAAGGAATAATCCACATAGCCATGAAGCAGCCGTAGCCTTCATCGTGAGATGCCCGAGAAGCGAATCAAACCATTTTACTCCTCATTTTCTTTTTCTCCCGATCTGCCGTCAGAAATGTCACCATTATCGATCTAGAGAATAGAGCTGAGGAATTTCTCAATGTCCGAGACAACAAGAGCGCTTCCGCAATACGGACAGTTGGTCAGCCTGTCAATTGAAGTGCCTTTGTTTATTGTTACCCCAGCTCTGCAGTCTGGGCACCTATACAGAACAACAAGATCGCCCTGT
>CAZJDY010000002.1:0-108717 GCA_964544915.1 uncultured Methanomassiliicoccaceae archaeon
TTCTCGTTGAAGACCTTCCGGGACACATTCTGCCAAACGAACATAGACCGCGACCCTAGCCTTCTTAGCGATGTATCGGTTGCGATGGGACACGCGACGACGCGGACGACCGAGATGCACTACGGGCGTTTGAAGAACGAACAAGCTCTCGACAGGCTCCAAAGAAGCTGGCAACAAGCCAGTGCAAAAAATCGCCTGATTGACGATAGAATTGGGGTGACTGGCTAAATGTGGTGCGGGCGTGAGGGGATTTGAACCCCTGACCTGCAGCTTAGGAGGCTGCTGCCATATCCATGCTAGGCCACACGCCCTTCTTGCAGAACATCAAAAGAAGATAAGCAAGATAAAAAGGTTGTCCACTGGCGCCCCTCTTGTTCAGATCGGGATCGCCGAGTGTTCATTCGACGTTCGCCTACTGGGAATCGCTTTCCTTCGGAACTTCCTTCGTTTCGGGCTTTGACTCCTCGACCGCTGGTGTCTCCTTCTTCTCCTCTTCCTTCTTTTCGTATTCCTCGACGAACTGGACCTTCTCGGCTTTCAGAGCATCCCTGAGGTCCGTGACCACCCTATACTTCGCGAGGAGCCACTTCTGATCATACTTGCATATGTCAGGGAGTACGAGCGCCACCTTCTTCTCCTCCGTGGTCGGTTTGAAGCCCTCGCTCGTGCCATAGTCCATTTCCAGTATCGCTTTAATCTTGTCCTCGGGGGCTTCGATCCTCGACAGCACCTTGAACTTGTACCTCAAGCTCTTTCCTGCAAGAGGCCTGTTGAAGTCCACCCTGACCCTGCCGGCAGTCACCGCGATGATCGTGCCCATCCTGTTCTTCATGCTGACTTCCATGCCTACGCGGGGCTCAATTTCCTGCTTCACGAACTCCCTGACGGGATGCAGCTCGACGAGCTTCGGGTCCCTCTGGCCTGCGGCCTTCTCGGGTGGAATGACGACTTCCTTCTCCACTCCGACTTCTGCCCCCTCGAGTGCTTCCTCGAGACCGGGGAAGGTCCGGCCCCCGCCGACGAGCATCGGAATCGGGACATAGGTCACGTTCTCGTTGAGCATGTTGGCTTCTTTTGCCTTCTCTGCGCTTGTAGTATCGAAGAGCGCTCCAGTCTCGACGACCCACGCGTCGTACTCGAGACGGATGATGTCGCCCTTTGAGATCTCGACAGCGTCATCAGACTTTTCGGTTGACATTGAGTTCACCGGGTCCAACCATCAGCACGTTGCGGTGGTGTCATCAATTGGTCATTCTTATAATTTTTGGTGGAAATAGTAGAAAGAGGGGAGTTCTCAGATCGAGACGAGGGACTCCACCTTTTCTTTGTCCAGGACCTTTATCAGCTCGACGACGAGCTTGACGCAGTTGTCCACGTCAGCTAGGTCTGCTATCGCCACATGAGAGTGTATGTGCCTCGTCGCCGGGCCGAGCACGATGCTGGGGCAACCAACGTTGCCGATGTGTATCACGCCCGCGTCTGTACCGCCCTTCAGGACATGCGTCAGCTGGTACGGAATCCGCTGCTTCTCGCAGACCTCGATGGTCAGTTCCTTCAACACCTGGTTCGGGATCATAGAGGCATCATACGCAGTGATGCCGACGCCATCCCCCATCTTCGCCGACGCGTCCTGCGGCTCGATTCCGGGGACATCCCCTGCGATGTCAACGTCCAGTACGATGGCGACATCGGGCTTCACGAGGTTAGCAACCGTTCTTGCGCCTCTGAGACCGACTTCCTCTTGAACGGTTGCGGCCCCGACAACCCTGTTCGGGTGCTCGATCTTTTTCTCGGCCAGGGTCCTAATCGCTTGAGCGGCGATGTAAGCGCCCATGCGGTCATCGAAACCCTTTCCGAAGGCGAGGGTCCTGTTCCCAACGAACTTGCCATCCTTGAAGGATCTCTTCTTCATCAAGGAGAATGTCGAGTCCGGGACGACCGCATCACCTATGCGGACCCCCATCTCCTCGGCCTCGTCCTTGTTGGAGCAGCCGATGTCTATGAACATCTTGTCTTTCGTGACGACCTTCTTCCTCTCTTCCTCGTCCATGAGATGAGGTGGTTTGACCGCAATCACGCCCTTCAAGTTGCCCTTTTTCGACATGACAATAATGCGTTGCCCGAGAAGCGTCTGGTCGAACCAGCCTCCTAGCTGGCAGAAGTTCAGATAGCCCTTATCGTTTAGGGCTGTGATCATGAAACCGATCTCGTCGACATGGCCGGGCAACAGAATGGTCGGACTGTCGGAGGTGCCTTTCTTCTCGAATACCAGACTGCCCATCCTGTCACTGTAGACAGAATCGGACCATTTCTGGACATAGTTCTTCACCACCAATGTCGCTTCCCGTTCGAAACCTGCGGGCCCGAGGCTGTTGCACAGCTCCTCGAGGAACTTCAATGACTCCTTGTCCATCATCATTCACTCCTACCGTTCCGGTATGGAACCCGGCATGGAACCAAGCCGGTGGCTCGCGTATGAGAAGAAGGAAATAAATACATTGTTGTGTCAATAGCCACCAGCGTCGAGCGAACCGATACGACTAGACCGCTTCGACGATCTCGGAGATTCCCTTGTCTGCTTGGTGGTAGAAGTATGAACGACTCCAGAGTTGCAGCCCAGAGACTGGAGAACATAGAATCCAGCGAGGAAGTCGAGAAGGCACTCGGGAGAGTCTTCGGACTGCTGGAAGTCGAAAAGGACCTGACTAGGAATTCCTCGGTCGTCATAAAGCCGAATGTCTGTTGGGGAGAGGACTGGAGGACGGGTGGAACCACCTGTCCTCAACTCGTCCGAGCGCTTGTTAATCTCATCAGGGATCGTGGCATCGAAAGGGTGACACTTGCCGAGGGCTCCATGGTGGGCATGAAGACTATCGAGTGCCTCACAAAGCTCGGATTCATGGATCTCGCAAAGGATCTTGACCTGAGAGTAGTAGACCTCAACGAGGATGATACGGTCGAGATCGACGTCCCGAACCACTTCATCTTCGACAAGATCGAGATCGCCAAGACGATAGCTGAAAGCGAGTACTTCATCAACATGCCAGTGATGAAGACCCACATAAACACACTCGTCACTCTGTCGATGAAGAATCTCAAGGGTGCGATCCCTCAGAGATGGAAGAAACGCTTGCACTACATGGGACTGGACGGCGGTATCGCGGATCTCGCCTCCGCGCTCACCCCCGACCTGATATTGATGGACGGTCTGGTCGGCCAGGAGGGGATGGGACCTTTAACCGGCACCCCGGCACACGCGAAGGTGCTGATGGCGTCCAGGAACCCCTTGGCGATCGACGTCGTAGCATCGATGGCGATGGGGTTCGATCCGGCAGAGATCAGACATCTATCGATGTACGCGACTCGACATGGAGTCGACATCAACTCGTTCAGACCTACGGTCATCGGGATGCTGATGTCCGAGCTAGACCTGGATTTCGAGAAGCCGCATTTCGCGCTCGAAGGCGCCTACGAGGGTGTGGAGATCTTGTGGGGAGACCCGTGCAGCGGGTGTGCGGGCGCTCTCAGCGTAGCGCTGGAACGGATGGAGAAGGCCGGTGAGCTCGACGAGATTCGACGAGACGGCGGGATGACGATCGCCCTTGGCAAGGATGCGGACCCGCAGGAGAGAGATAGGCTCATCCTAGTGGGGAAGTGCCAGCACAAGAACAGGAGCAAAGGCATTTTCATCCCGGGCTGCCCGCCTCCGGGCATGATCGTCAGAGACATAATACTCAAGCTCAACAACGCTCAGTCGAAGTACGGTGGCGACGCGTTCATCAAAGAAGCGGAGGAGCTCTACAAGGACGAACCCGATTAGCTCATCCTCTGATTGACTGTTCTGGTGGACTGGTCATATCCTTTGCCTCGAGGAACAAATGATAAATGCTAGTTCCGGAATAACGGAAGCGAGGCCACCATAGCTCAGCTGGAAGAGCGGCTGACTTGTAATCAGCAGGTCGGGAGTTCAAACCTCCCTGGTGGCTCTGCGGATTCCCCAAGAACGAATCTTCCATATCGAATCGTCACTTGACCGCATCTTTGAACGCCTTGTCGATGACCTCGATTCCGGCATCGATGTATTCCACCGGCGTCGTGAGTGGGGGTATGCACCTGACTGTCGACTTCCCACATGGGAGAAGGATGACGCCTCGCTTGCAGCACAGTTCGACCACAATGTCCCTTGTCTTCTTGGCCGGCTTTTTCGTTTTCCTGTTCTCGACCAATTCGGTGGCCTGCATCATACCAAGACCGCGCACGTCCCCGATGATTTCGTGCTTCTCCATCAGCTCATTCAGCCGTTTCCTAAGATGCTTGCCGGTCTTCACGGCCGTGGACAATATCTTCTCTTTCTCTATCACTTCGATAGTCGCCAGTGCCGAAGCGCAGGCTAGCATGTTGCCGCCGAACGTGTTCGAGTGGGCGCCCTGCACACCGAAGTCGAACTTCCTGTGGTAGACGGTCGCGCCGATAGGCACGCCGGACCCAAGCGCCTTCGCCGCACAAAGCACATCTGGAACGATGCCGAAGTACTCGATGCCCCAGAGCTTGCCCGTCCGTCCCATGCCAGCCTGCACCTCGTCGTCAACGAGCAGTATGCCATGCTTCTTGCAGGTCCTGCTCATGATCTCCACGAACTCGGCGGGCGGAACTACATAACCGCCTTCGCCCTTAACCGGCTCGATGAACAGGGCGGCAACTTCTTCGGCCGGGAGGAAGGACTCGAAGTAGACCTCCTCGAGGATCTTCGCGCACCAAATTCCGCAAGATGGGTACTCGAGGTGATATGGACAACGATAGCAGTACGCGAACGGGATGTGGACCTCGCCCGGGACGAGAGGGAAGAACCTGTTCCTCTGGACAGGTTTGCTTGCGGTGAGCGACAAGGAGCCCATGGTCCTGCCGTGGAAGGCGCCGATGAACGATACGAATTGCTTCCTCTGGGTGTGCCATCTCGCGACCTTCATTGCAGCCTCGATCGCCTCGGTACCGCTGTTGCTCAGAAAGACTCTCTTGTCGTATTTGCCAGGGCATATCTCGCTCAGCTTCTTGACCAGCCTCGATTGCAGATCGTAGTAGAAGTCGGTTCCCGCGAAGTGCATCACCTTCTCGGCCTGGTCCCTCACAGCCTTGACCACCTTCGGATGACAGTGACCGATGTTCAGAACGCAGACCCCGCTAGCGAAATCGAGATAGACGTTACCGTCCACGTCGTGAACAACCGAACCGCTCGCCGACTCGACCGCGATCGGAGACGTCTTGGTGGAAGTCGCCATGTACTTCTCATCGACCCCGATTATCTCCCTGGCCTTCGGCCCTGGAGGCTCGACTCTGATATGCGGAACCTTTGGCACAACAATAGCTCCTTCCCTGGTGAGTTGCTTTTATGATGCTGCTCCTATTTTATTATTGCTTGGCATGGATTAGCAGAGCACAAGCAAGTCCCTAGAATCGCAGAATCTGGGTCGATTTCGAAGTCCAACCGAGCAAAAGAACAAATCCAGTCGTAGCCCAGAAGAGACCGCTTACTCCTCTTCCTCGCCTTCGATCTCTTCCGCGCTCTCTATGCACTTGGAAAGTATCGAGTACGCCACTATCATGTCTGCCTCGTTGACGATGAAGATCGTGTCAGTGTAGCAGCTGGCAGTTTCGACGATGTTCAATCCTCCCTCCGCGAGACTCGAAACGAGCGTGGCGTAGACGCCGCTTGTCTCCACGATGACCTCCGGAGACTTGACTGAGATCTCGACGAGGTCCTGTCTAACCTTGAGGACATTCTCCTTTCCGACCGCATCCACGACCTCCCCCTTCAGCTTCTCATCGGCGATTATGGTTATCGCCTGGGCGCTCTGGATCGCCTGCATTATCGCCTTCTCGTTCATTAGTTTTCTGAAAATGCTCTCGAGCCGGTGCAGCACGGTCCAGTCGTTCTTCGCCGTCACGATGCAGATCTTCGTCTTGACCTCGAGCCTGCTGTTCCCCAGGACCTTGAGGATCTCCTTCTCATGGTCATGCTTGCCGAGTCTCATGGCGTAGCGACGGCAGGCGATCATGACCGCCTCCTCGTTCTTGACCCCCATGTCCTTCATTATGAGGCGGGCAAGGGAGGAGAAATTGATGAGATCCTTTGAAATGCAATCCTTGATACTTGGATGCGAGTCGATGTAAGTGCGCGTCCTTTCAGCAATGCTCTCCTTCGGAGATTCCTTCTTCATGAGAAGTGCAGGATATCCGAATCGAGTATTAAATATTAGTCAAGAAGGCGCACTGACAAACGACCTCAGGGCTTCGTCGAACCGGTCGATGGACGACTGCCCAACGATCAGGGGCGGGACGAGACGCACTACCTCTGCCGCGCAGACGTTGATGAGAATCCTCTCGTTGAACGCGACTTTCTGCAGTCGCTTCGCTTCGCCTCCCATCTCGACGCCGATCATCAGACCCTTCCCCCTGACATCCTTGATGAGCCTTTTCTCATCCGGAATCGAGCGCAACTTCGACATCCACATTCTGCCCATCTCGGCCGACCGTTCGACTAAACCTTCCGACTTTATCGTCGAGATGACCGTCTGGGCCACCGCACAAACGAATGGATTGCCGCCGAAGGTCGAGCCGTGGGCGCCCGGTGTGAAGGTCTTCGAGACCTCAGGCGAAGTTACAAGCGCGCCGATCGGGAATCCTCCTCCGAGAGCCTTCGCGAGTGTGATTGCGTCCGGGACGATACAGTAATGCTCGAAGGCGAACATCTTCCCTGTACGACCAAATCCCGTCTGGACCTCGTCCAGAATGAGAAGAGCACCGGAATCGTCGCAGACGTCCCTCGCAGTCCTAACGAAATCCGTGGGGGGCACGATTATCCCTCCTTCGCCCTGAATTGGTTCGAGGATGACTGCAGCTGTGTCGGGATTGACGGCGTTCTTCAGCTGCTCCGAGCTACCGTAATCGATGAAGTCAAATGCCTGGAGGATGAGAGGCTCGAAGCCCGAATGATACTTTGGCTGGCCAGTGGCGGAAAGGGACCCGACGGTCCTCCCGTGGAACGAATTCCTCGCTGCGACGAACCGCGACCTACCAGTGTGCTTCACCGCGAGCTTTAGCGCCGCTTCGTTCGCCTCCGCGCCGCTGTTGACGAAGAGCGACACCCCCAACGGCGAGGGAAATATCGACGCCATGGATCGTGCAAGCTCCGCCTGCTCCCTTATCTGATAGAGGTTGGAAACGTGAACCAGCTTCTTCGACTGCCTGCAGACCGCATCGACCAACGCAGGATGACAGTGGCCCAATACGTTCACAGCAATGCCTGCAACGAGGTCCAGATACTCGTTACCTTCAAGGTCGTAGAGATACTCCTTCTCTCCCCTTTCGAAGCAAATATCCTCCCTCGAGTAGTTCTGGAACAGATAGGATCCCGTGAGCTTCTTAACATCGTCAAGGTTCATCCGTGCACTCCCAAGTTGGTTTCGCACAGCACGCTAGAGCGTGATCCTCGTCCCGCAGTTGATTCCCCCGATCAGCTGGTTCAGTATGGAATGGGGCTCCTTCCCGGAGACCATGTGCGCCGTTTTGACCCCATTCAGGACAGCGAGACGGCACGCCTCAATCTTCGGGACCATACCATCCGTGACTATTCCTGCGGAAATCAGCGAGTCCAGCTGGGTCAGGGATGTCTCGGGAATTACCGTGGCCCCGTTACCGTTCTCCTTCATGAGGCCAGGGACGTCGGTCACGAGCACCATGTCTTCTGAGTGTAACGCGTGCGCGATATGAGCGGCAGCAGTATCTGCGTTCACGTTCAACCAGCACCCAGATTCGTCCGCGCAAATCGGATAGATCACCGGGACGAACTTGCTAGCGCACAGGAGATTGATCATCGTGGGGTCTATGAAGACGACCTCTCCGACATTCCCGAGGTCGACGAGGCACTCATTCCCTTTCTCGTCCGTGACCTTCACCGGGTCCATCCTCCTGCATATGACGGTCCTGCCTTCTCCACCCGGAATGCCGATCGCCTTGACGCCTACCATCTTGAGCTCCTCGACTATGTGCGCGTTCATCCTGGACAGAACTTCCTTTGCAACCTCCAGTGTCTGGTCGTCCGTGACCCTGAGACCCATGACCTTCTTCACTTCCATCCCGAGCCTCTTCATCTCGGTGTTAATCTCCGGGCCGCCGCCGTGGACTATCACTGGACGAACCCCTACGCTGACTAGCATTGCGATATCACTGCAAAACTCCTCCAGGTCCCCGTTGCCGTTCAGAGAGCTCCCTCCGAACTTGATCACTACCTTCTTGCCGCGCATCTTCCTGACCCTCGGGGCCATTTCCTTGTCGATCTCGAACTCTTCCATTTCTTTCCATCCTACGTCGTGTACTGAGCGTTGATCTTCACGTAATCGTAGCTGAGGTCGCATCCCCAGGCCTCTGCCGAAGAGTCCCCCACGCCCAAATCCAGTTCAATCGTGATCTTCTTCTCCGCCATGATCTCCCTCGCGGCGGACTCGATCTTCGAGTCGCTCCAAATAAGGGGCACGCCCTTCTCAAAGAGTGACATGCTGGTCCCATTGCTCGCCATCGTCAACTGCAGCTTGCTCAAATCAAATTCGCAACCGGAGTTGCCTATCGCTGCGAGGATCCTTCCGAAGTTCGGGTCAGCGCCGAATACCGCCGCCTTCACAAGGTTAGAGGACACCACAGCCTTTGCGGCGACTCTTGCATCACTTTCACTCGAAGCCCCTTTGATGATAACCTCGATTAGCTTCGTTGCACCCTCCCCGTCAACGACGATCATCTTGGCAAGCGACTTCAGGACATACTCCACTCCTTCCCAAAAGTTCGGATCATCGTCCACCGACTTTCCCCCGGCCGCTCCGTTCGCCATGAGGACGGAGATGTCGTTCGTGCTCTGGTCTCCGTCAACGTTGATCATGTTGAAGCTGCGATCCAGCGCCCGTTGCCATTTCCCGTCTGCCCTCTTCGTCAATAACGCGTCCGTCGTCACGAAGCTTAGAGTGGTCGCGTGAAGCGCCTTCATGGCCGGGGAGATCATGCCGCTTCCCTTCGCCATACCCCCGATTATGACGATCGTTCCGTCCCCGAGCGTCACCTTGCAGGCCGCCTCCTTCTTGACGGTGTCGGTGGTCATGATCGCACTCGCGGCCATGTCGTCGGACACCGTTCCTTTGCCCAGTAATCCAACGACATTCGGAATGCCAGCTGTCAGTTTGTCCATTGGCAGATACTTTCCGATGACGCCCGTGGACGCAACCCCGACAAGGTCTCCGCTTATCCCGAGCTCCTTGGCGGTCTGTGCGACCATCGCAATAGCGTCCTCCATTCCCTTGGAACCGGTGAGGGCATTTGCGTTTCCGCTGTTCGCTACGAACGCTTGCAGGAACTCGGGGTCCTTGTTCATCATGACCTCGATCGGTGCGGCCCTCACCTTGTTGCGAGTGTATGCAATAGCGACCCTGGCCGGAGTATCTGAAAGAATCAAGGCCAGGTCGAGCTTCTCCTTCTTTATGCCGCAGTGAACGCCAGCCGCCCTGAAGCCTGATGCGGCAGTTATGCCGCCCTCGATGACCTTCATCTCTCACACCCCCAGTCCGGGGAAGTCGAGGCCTGCGCTCTCATCGATTCCGAACATCACGTTGGCATTCTGCACCGCTTGTCCGGCGCCTCCTTTCATGAGGTTATCGACGGTGCTCATCACGACGACGTTCCCGTTGCCCGCGAACTCATATCCAATTTCACAGAAGTTGGAGCCTACGATTGACGGAATCGATGGCACACTGTCGACTCGTATGAACCTCTTGCCTGAGTAGTACTTCTCGTAGACCGAGTACAAATCATCATGACTGGCACTCTTGTTGAGGTGAACGTACGATGTGCACAGTATCCCCCTCACTATCGGCACCAGATGCGGGGTGAACACGACCTCAGTCTCTCTGCCTGACAGCATCCCAAGGGCCATCTGGATCTCCGGTGTGTGGCGATGCGATCCGACCTTGTATGGAATTACATTCGTCCCGCAGTTGGGGTGATGAGTCGCCTTCGTCGGTTCCATCCCTGCGCCAGACGTGCCACTCTTTGCGTCCACTATGACCTTCGTGTCGACAAGCCCTTCTGCGAACAGCGGTGCCAGTCCCAGAACGGCACAAGTAGGGTAACATCCTGGGTTCGCGACCAGCTTGGAATTGACAATCTCGTTTTTGAACAGCTCTGGTATTCCGTAGACCGCGCCCTGAAGGTTCTTCGCATCCCTGTGATCGATCCCATACCACTTCCTGTAGACCACGGGATCCTTCAGGCGATAGTCGCCGCTCAGATCCACAACTCTGATCCCACGCTCCAGCAGACCGGGAATAACGTCCATGGAAGAGCCGTAAGGCGTCGCGACGAAAACCAGATCACAATCCGACGCACCGTTCAACTTCTCGTCGAACCTAATGTCCACAAACCCTTGGAGAAAAGGATGCACCTTCGAGACCTTCACTCCGGGATGCTGTCTAGACGTAATCGCCGCTAGGGTGATCTGCGGATGCCGGCAGATTATGCGAGCCAGCTCTCCACCAGTGTATCCCGAACCTCCGACTATCGCTGCTTTGACCATTTCGAGATTCCTCTATGTCTTGGATTGGTTCATTAAAAAAAGTCGAGTATTAAGCGTGATGACCCATATCGGACAATTGAGGTTCCTGGTGTCGCTGTGGAGACGGATAGGTCTGTAGTAGCCAGGATGTCCGAAAGAAGACTCCTACGAGTTCCAATTGTCGCAAGCAAATCATCAACGCTTTATAACGTCCGGTGAGTGTTCCGGAAGATCGAAATGCAACCCAGCAAGTCTCAGGGAAAGAAAGCCGTGCTAGCATACTCCGGAGGTCTCGACACCTCCGTTGCGATCAGGTGGCTACAAGAAAGATACGGTCTTGATGTGATCGCAGTCTCCGTTGACGTCGGACAACCAGGAAATCTGGAAGAGGACATTGAAAGGGCGAAGAATATTGGCGCATCGAACGCGTATGCAATCGACGCGAAGGAGGAGTTCGCCGAAAACTACATTTTTCCATCATTGAAGGCAAACGCGATGTATGAAGGTGCATATCCCCTGAGCACCGCAATCGCCAGGCCTCTCATAGTGAAGAAGCTCGTGGAGGTGGCCGAGAAGGAGGGCGCGGCCTACATAGCTCACGGTTGCACCGCCAAGGGCAACGACCAGGTACGTTTCGATGTCTCCATCGGAGCCCTGGCACCCCACATCGAGATCATCGCTCCAATGAGGGAGTGGGTGATGTCCAGGGATGAAGAGATAGAGTACGCCCGGATGGGGAAGATACCAATCAAGGTGAAGAAGGAGACGCCATACAGCACGGACGAGAACCTGTGGGGTAGGAGTGTCGAGTGTGGAGTTCTGGAAGACGCGGCCCAGGAACCGCCCGAAGACGCATACGAGTGGACGACAGCACCTGCGAAAGGTCCGGACAAACCAGAGTACCTGGAGATCGGATTCGAATCAGGAGTTCCAGTCTCCCTGAACGGAACGAAGATGGGACCTGTCGCTCTCATAAAGAAGCTTAACGAAATCGCGGGAGAACACGGCGTAGGTCGCATCGATCACATCGAGAACAGGCTCGTGGGCATCAAGTCGAGGGAGATCTATGAATGCCCGGCAGCAACCGTGCTGATCGGCGCGCACATCGACCTCGAGAAGCTCGTGCTTCCTAGGGACCTCCTGAGCTTCAAGAGCCTCGTCGACCAGAGGTTCACTGAGCTGGCATACGACGGCCTTTGGTTCAGTCCGCTGAGGGAGTCCTTGTTAGCGTTCGTGGACAAGACACAGGACGTCGTGAGCGGAACCGTGAACGTCAGATTGTATAAGGGAAGCTCGGTCCCGGTCGGGAGATCGTCTCCGTACGCGTTGTACACAACGAGCCTCGCGACATACGACAAGGGCGACAAGTTCGACCACACCGCGGCGAAAGGCTTTATCTACGTCTGGGGACTACCACTAAGGACTATCGCATCGGCACACAAGTCGAAGGTGAAAATGGGTGAGTCATCAGGTGCTGTGGTCGGGAAGGTTCGAAAAGGGACTAAGTGATTCAACCCTTTCCTTCACCTCTTCTCTTTCGACAGACAAGAGGCTGGCGTGGTACGACGTCGTCGGATCGATAGCCCATGCCAAGATGCTCGGGAAGCAGAATATCATCGACCCGAGGGATCAAAGGAAGATCATCAAGGGCCTGGAGCAGATACTCAAGGAAATCGAAGCGGGGGAATTGGAGCTCTCGAAGAAACTTGAGGACATCCACACGAACATCGAATTCATCCTCACGAAGAGAATAGGTCAAGCAGGTGCAAGACTCCACACGGCCAGAAGCAGGAACGACCAGATTGCGACAGACCTCAGAATGTACCTGAGAGACTCCGCTCTGAACACGATCGAGCTGCTCACATCCCTGCAGGACTCCCTGATCAGAATATCGAGGAAGAATGTCAAAACAGTGATGCCCGGCTTCACCCACATGCAGCACGCGCAGCCGATCACCTTGGCCCACCACATGATGGCGCATTTCTTCAAGATAGAGAGGGACGTCGAGAGATTCCTGGATTCGTACAAGAGGATCAACGTCTGCCCGCTCGGATCGGGAGCTCTGGCAGGCACAACATTCGACATCGATCGACAACAGGTTTCTGACGCCCTCGGATTCCATGCCCCGTGCCAGAACGCGATGGATGGGGTAGCGGACCGCGACTTCGCGGCGGAGTACATGTTCGCTTCCGCGCTCGCGATGGTGCACCTCAGCTCGATCTGCGAGGAACTGGTGCTTTGGAGCACTCCCGAGTTCGGGTTCGTCGAGATCGATGAGATATTCTCCACCGGAAGCTCGATAATGCCTCAGAAGAAGAACCCGGACGTCGCCGAGCTGGTTCGGGGAAAGACGGCCAGATCTATCGCGGACCTCGCGGCCATGCTCGTCCTGTTGAAGGGTCTGCCAATGGCCTACAACAGGGACCTCCAAGAGGACAAAGCGTCGCTGTTCGATTCGATCGACACGCTCACCGAATGTCTCCGGATCCTGCCCCCGATGCTAGACACCGCGAAATTCGACGCCCGATCGATGCTAGCCGGGGCCGAGAAAGGATGTCTCAATGCAACGGATCTGGCGGACTACCTCGCGAGTAAGGGAGTTCCCTTCCGCAGGGCCCACGAGATAGTCGGGAAGGCGGTGAGGTTTGCCGTCAAGAACGAGAAGAGGCTCGAGGACCTCTCCTTACTAGAGTTGAAGAGATTCAGCGAGAAGATCAGCGAGGACGTTGCCGGTATTCTCCCGATAGAGAAATGCATTGAAGGTCGCAACTCGTATGGCGGGACCTCCCCAGCCGCGATGAGGATGCAGTTGTTCGAGGGCGATTCAGCTCTCAGAAGGCAAAGAGCGTTTCTCAGGTCCGAGAGGGAACGGATCGAACAGGTGTGGCGGAAACTGCTTTGATCAGAGGATCAGATGGTCCCTTGCCAGCACGATGAGATCGAGGACCTTGATGTTCTGAGGATAGGTGCGCAACGAATCGAGGAAGTTCTGCTCGCACCATGGGCAGGAGGTCACGAGATACTGGGTGCCAGTCTCGACGGCTTGCGCGATGCGCCTGCTGCCGATGAATTCCGCGAGTCTCGGGTATGACGTCTTGACGCCTCCTCCAGATCCGCAACAGATGCTCATCCCCTTCGAATACTTCATCTCTGTCAACTCAAGTCCAGGCATCGATTCGAGGATCTTCCTTGGTTCGTCGAAGATCTTTCCATGCCTTCCGAGGTCGCAGGGGTCGTGATATGTGACCTTCATATTCGCCCGGGAGAAGTTCAATCTCCCTCTGTCCACAAGCTCCGAGATTGCCTCGGTGACGTGCTGAACTTCAACGTCGAAATCATCAACGTATTCCTTGTAGTTCCTCAGCATGTTGAAGCATCCTGCACAACCAGTTATGACCTTCTTTGCGCCCGTTTTGAGTATGCGTTCGGAATTCTCCCTGGCAATCCTGTCGAAGAGATCATACTCTCCGAGTTTCAGCAACGGGGAGCCGCAGCAGACCTCATCCCTGCCAAGGTACGCGACTTCCAAACCTCCCTTCTTAAGGACCTGTATGGCTGCAGAGGATAGCTCGGGAAGCAGCAGCGAAGGAGAGCACCCGGAGTAGTACAGCACTTCTCTCCTTCCAGGGAGGCTCAAAGACGATGCCCATTTGGCTTTCTGACCCCGTGGTTGCAGCCACGGGTTGTGATAGTTCCTGATGCTCTTGATCAGTACCTGCTGATCTGGAGTTGGTAGAAATCCCTTCTTCACGAGCTCTAGTCTCGTTTCCCTGACTGCCCTGGGAACGTCGATCCTGACGGGACACATCTCAGTGCAGAGACCGCAGGTGGTGCACAGGCTTATTCCTCCCTCGATCGCGCTTCTTGGTCCCTCCAGTTTCGAGGTGAAGCACACGCCTCTCCCGCCGAGATAAGCAGGACCGGCGAAATCGCTCCCAAAGACGTCGTAGACCGGACACTTCAGGAGACACCCACCGCAGTTCACACAATACATCAACTCCTTGTCCTGCAACGAGCTGCGACCGTTGTCCACGAGAACGAGCACGACCTCTCTCGGGCCGTGCATCCCGTAGAATGTCTTCTTCTCAATGTCCGCTGTCATGCTCGGCGCACTGATCACGTTGATGAATGAACTGACGATGTTGCCCGTGGCGTAGAATGTCTGGAGCTTCGCGAGATTCATCGATTCGTCCAGGTTCGGCACCAACTTCTCCGGCCCGGAGACGACGATGAGCTTCCTGGGCCTCCTCGCGCACTCCGCCGCGTTGCCCTCATTATGTACTATCACGAGCGCACCTTCTTCGGCGGCAATGAAGTTCGCGCCTGTTATCCCGACTGAGGCACGATTGATACAGTCGGACACCTCCGTCCTGATTGCCTCGGTCAGCTGATCTGGATCCGGAGCAATCTCCCTTCCAAAGTGTTTGCTCAGGACCTTCGCGATGTCGTATCTGGTGAGATGGAGCGCCGGTCCGGTCGGGTGGACCGTTTTCTCACCGGCCAATTGGACTATCCTGTCCCCGACATCAGTCTCGACGACCTCGACGCCTTTGGATTCGAGGAAATGAGTGAGTCCTATTTCCTTCGTTACGTTGGACTTGGACTTCACGACCAGCGGCTCTCCGCAGAGTTCCTTCAGAATCGTATCCAACGCCTCCTGCTTCGATAGCGGAGTGTGGACCCTGACGCCATTGGACCTCAGCCGTTCGATTGCTTTCTGCAACATCGATGGGTCGGAAAGGGCCCTCCTACGGACCTCCCTTGCCCTCTCCCTCCTGGCCTCGAAACCCTCGATTTTGCTCCGGTTGGACTCCTGAAGATCTATGTTCGTTTCGAAGGCCTTGCGCATCCCGTCCAATCTCTTGTAGCTGCGAATGGCAACATCAATCCGCGATTTCCAGTCAACGGTGGAATTATCAGAATTCGTGGTCATGGAGCCCCCAACCACCAACAATGCTTGGGACGCTCATTCCTCTTCGGATGAAAGCGCGTCCCACTCCACTTCGTGGTCCACCTTCGCTTTCGCAAGCATCCTGCTGATCTTCTCACTGAGACGGACCACCTCGCTTCCGCGTGATGTTCCGCGAATGTAGAACTCCTTCCTATTGAGAGGGAACACAAGTCTCATCTTGCCCTTCCTGTTGTATCCTTCAGGTTTCACGTTCCTCTCCAGGTCGACCTGATTCAGATAGATGAACATCTTCAGGACGTCCTCATCCTCGGGCACCTGCTCCGTCTCTTCCAAGAACGTCGTAAGGACCTCAGGGAAGACTTTCGCCAAATTCTTGTATTTGACGTTCTTCTTCAGAACGAAGTGCCCGCTGGTAGCCTTCATCGACCCGTTTGATGGAAAAGTCTCTATTTAAACCTGTCGCGCCAGCCTAGTGTAGATGAGGCGGATTCTTGACTGCGGATCACTCCTTTCGAGGCCTGTCCTGTTGGGCGGGAATATTAATTACCTGGTCGAATATTCATCCGTGCTTGTCGCCCTGACAATTGCCGGATCCGACTCGATAGGGGGAGCGGGCCTAGAGGCTGATCTGAAAGCCTTCGCCTCATTGGGCATACACGGGACCTGCGTTGTCACAGCGATAACCTCCCAGAACACCGAGAGGGTGTCTGGGATATTCCCCGTTCCGATCGAACATGTCCTGTCGCAGCTAGACGCGGTCCTCGGGGACGCAAAGGTCGGTTCTGCCAAAATCGGGATGCTGTACTCCGCGAAGATCGCCAGCGCAGTCGCCGATAGACTCGCCAAGGAAAACTTCCCAATTGTGATCGACCCGGTGATGGTGGCTGGCGTCGGTGACTCCCTCCATAGGAGGGACTTGGCTAAAGCGTTGAGGGAGCGATTGTTCCCCATCGCCACGATCGTGACCCCGAACCGAGTTGAAGCCGAGGTTCTGAGCGGGATCTCCATCGAGAGCTGGAACGATGCGAAGAAGGCTTGCAAGAAGGTCGGTAGCATGGGACCGAAGGCAGTCCTGCTTAAAGGGGGACACTTCGAGAGCGCCCAGGCGACGGATCTGCTCTTCTACAAGGGGAGATTCCACGATATCTCCTCCCCTCGCCTGAAGGCACATGTTCACGGTGGAGGTTGCACACTCTCTTCCTTCATCGCTGGCTATCTCGCCAAGGACGAGGATTTGAAAGAGGCTGTCGTCTTGGCGAAGGCGAGGATACATGATTCCATAGCTTCCAGATACGCGGTCGGAAAGGGCATCGAGGTCATCAACCCGATGGCCGCGGTCGAGAAAGAGGTGGCAAAATACTCCGTCCTGGCGAGACTTAAAGAGGCGGCGAAGAGGGTCGAATCCCTGCTCTCATCATCATGGATTCCAGAGGTTGGAATCAACTTCGTTTTCGCGCTTCCGAGGGCTACGGGGATTGATCAGGTGTGCGGTCTCGAGGGAAGGATCATATCCATAAGTGGGAAACCGGCGCATTGCGGTGGAGTTGGCTTTGGAGCGTCTAGACACGTTGCTACGATCGCGTTGACTTCAATGCAATTCGATCCCGAGATGCGATCTGCGATCAATCTGCGATTCGACAAGGATAATCTGGCCCGCCTGAGGTCGGCTGGTCTGTCAATCGAGAGCTTCGATCGCAAGAAAGAGCCGAAGGGACGAAAAACGATGGAGTGGGGAACTGCCGAGACGATAGGGAATCTAGGATTCATTCCAGATGTGATATTCGATACGGGAGGAGTTGGGAAGGAGCCGATGATCCGCTTATTGGGAAGGGACCCAGAGGACATCTTGATGAAGCTCCGGCGCGCCATTGTTTGAGAGGTGACGCTTTGAAGATCGCCATGTTCACGGACACATACCTTCCGACGAGAGACGGCGTGGTTACGTCGATCCTAATGACCAGGCAAAGGCTCGAGGAGCTGGGGCACGAGGTCTTCATGTTCGCACCCGAGCCCAACAACGACGCCGATCGGGAGAAAGGAGTCTACTACTTCCGTGCCGTCAGTTTCAAAAGATACCCAGGGTACCGCGTGGCGATGTTCCCGACTAACAAATGCGAGATCCTCGAGAATCTGGACGTGGACGTCATACATACCCACGGTCTTCTCGCCATGGCCTTGCGCAGCATGTTCGCCGGCCGCGTCCTACGGAAACCTGTGGTAGTATCCTTTCACACCATGGTGACCGAAGCCTCGAAGTACTACGTCAAGATGCCACTACCTGACCCAGTTCTCAATCGGCTCTTCTGGATCTACCTTAGGCAGCTTCTGGAGAGAGCCGACGCCGTCGTGGTCCCGAGCGAGGCGATAAAGGTAGAGCTCGGCCAATATGCTCCCGACATGAAAAGGATAGAAGTCATACCAACAGGGGTCGACTGCTCACTGTTCAGCCCTGAGGTGGACGGAACAGTCATGAGGAAAAGGTACGGGCTCGACAATGAAAAGGTCGTCCTGAACGTCGGGAGAATCGCCTGGGAGAAGAACCTGGACCTCATACTCAAAGGCTTCTCGGTCATGAAGAACCGAACCGACGGCGTGTGGTTGATGATCGTGGGGGATGGACCCGCTAGGGAACACTACATGAAACTCGCTGCCGAGCTTGGTATTGCAGACAGGACCATATTCACCGGATTCGTACCGGATTCCGAACTTCCTCAGTACTATGCGGCGAACGACGCATTCGTGATGGCGTCGAAGTTCGAGACGCAGGGCATCGTGGTCTTGGAGGCAATGGCGTGCGGCAAGCCAGTCGCCGGAATCAACTATAGGGCGGTGGCCGAGATCGTCAAGGACGGGGTGAACGGCTTCCTCTTCGATGACAGCCCCGAGAGCTGCGCTTCCGCGATGGAGAAGGCTTTAGATTGCAGCGATCATGTCAGAAAGGCCGCCAGGCAGAGCGCAGAGAGATACTCGATGACGGATGGCATCAAGAGACTGGTCGAATTGTACGAGTTCGTCATAGAGCGGAAGAAGGCGTTTCTTGACGGAAGAATAAAGTAACGGGATATAGTTCTACTTCACTCGATGCTTGACATCGGCCAGGCAATCTACGATATCTTCTCTCCTTCAGGTGCCTTGGGGATGCTCACATGCATATTCATCATATTCTATGTCGATGCGATAGTCTTCCCGACGCTGCCCGAGCTTTTCACGGTCATCATCTTCATGGCGATTCCGGAGGCCTGGTTCGGTCTCTCCATACTGGCCACGATTGCCATCGCCGAGGTACTTGGTCTTTCCACGCTCTATCTGATTGTCAAGAAGGTACGCATCCCGCATATTATCGAGAGGGCCGTGAATCGTTATCGCGACTTTCTCATGTTCAAGGATGAAAGGATGATCGTTGTCAACCGCGTCGCTCCTGTTGTCCCTTTCATCGGTGCCTTCGTCGCCATGTGCAACTGGTCCTTCAAGAAGGCGATAGCATTCACACTCTTGGGAGGAATGATCAAGTACGGTGTGATCATCGCGTTGAGTGGAGTCTTCTTTGCATATTTCTCATCGGGCACTGCTCAGACGGTCACGATCATCATGATTCTCGTCATAATCGCCGCAAGCTTCGTGATCTCCTTGTCGCGCAGGAGGAGAATGAAGAAGAAGAATGAGAATAGTTCATGTTAACCCGTTTCATTATCCCTTCCTCGGCGGCATAGAGCACCGTATCCATCATCTTTCGACGAGACTCTCGAAAAAACATGAGGTCATTGTCCTAACGGGCAGATTGCCGGGTACCTCCGCCGAGGAGGATATCGACGGCTACAAGGTGAAGCGCCTTGATTCATCGTTTCTAACAATCTACAACCCCCCTCACATTCGCACGTCAGGCATTCGCGAGGCACTTGAGGGCCTGGAACCCGACGTTGTGGACTTCCACTACAGGTGGGCAAGGTCATACACTAAAGGTGTCATCAGTTTCGAAGCACCGAAGGTATTCACTTGGCACAACTCGTTCGGCGAGGGAGAAGGTATTGTCAAGACGTTAAGCAAATGGAACGACGTGCTGTTCACCAGACATATCGGAGGATTCGCACGTATCGCCTGCGTGAGCAAGTTCGTCATGAACGACCTGACATCGCGGGGATTCCCTGCCGAGAAGTTGAGAGCGGTCCCGAATGGGGTCGAGATCCCTGCCGCTTCGACAAAGGAGGATGATTTCATTCTCTTCATCGGCCGACTGGTAAGGACGAAAGGGCTGCCTTGTCTCCTGGAGGCGATGACCAAGGTCAAAACCGACCTAGTGATCTGTGGAGCGGGTCCGGAGATGGACCGCCTGAAAAAGAGGGCCGTGGTTCTGGGGGTCTCAGATAGGGTCAGATTCGAGGGTGTGGTAACGGAAGAGGTCAAACAGGTTATGCTGTCGACCTGCAAAGTCTTCGTCTTCCCATCGATCTGGGAATCGTACGGCATCGCCGCAGCCGAGGCAATGTCGTATGGTAAACCGGTAATCGCAACGAACGTTGGGGGACTCCCCGAGGTCGTCGGAGAGGGAGGACTGCTGGTCGCTCCAAGGGACCCTTCTGCACTGGCTGGAGCGATAGCGAAACTGCTCTCAGATGATGGACTCCGCGCCGACATGGGGAGAAGGGCCCGGACCAGGACTATGACATTCACCTGGGAGAAAGCGGCAGAGGATATGGAGAGAGTATACGTCGAAGCGATGGAAAGCGTCTGATTGAAAACCCTGCCAATGAACCAAGCTGAGATTGATGCCGGAAGGTGTTCTATTCATTGGCTATCGATACCAGAGTCACGGTGAAAAACAACGTCACTCCGGTGACCTCAGAGTTGTAGTTGAGAACCAAGTTGCTTGACTGAGGATCGACCTCCATGACGATGAACTGGTTCCCGGAAGCGTCCACGCCTTTCACATATCCCGCGTCCTCAGGCACCAGGAGGTGTCTGACCTTTATGAGACCCGTTCCTCCGTTGGCCGAGGAATCGAAGTAGTCGACCACGGCATACCACCCTGTCTTCGGCTGACCCTGAGGGTTCCCGTAGACCTCATAGGAGTTGCCAAGTACAGGAAGGTTCATGATCACGACGCGGTTGGCCTCGTAGTCGACATCCAGCACGTTTATGTCCCATCCCCAGTCCGGATCGGTCAAAGTCAATCCGATCCTCGGAGAGACTGAGAAATCATTGACGAACTCCGAGACGTTGGTATTCTCGAACACGGGCAGAGACTCGACCAATGGCAGGTTCTTCAACTTGCTCCGGTCCAGTTGCCCGTACCCGTCTTGCGGCGGAACCGTCAGGACCCTTGTCTCCCCGACAGCCATCCCAATGACCCCGCGATCAAATCCTCTTATCATCTGCCCCTTCCCAACGTCGAATTCCAGTGGCTTGTATGCGGTCTCGTTCCTCAAGGTGAAGCCAAGCGACTTGGGGTACATCGCATTGTTCGAGGCGACACTCCAAAGAGAAGTGTCAAAGACCCTTCCGTCGGCGAGCTTTCCGACGTAGTCGACCTTGACCGTGTCACCCAACCCAGCAGTCTGAATAGACGGGGATTCCTCGCTCTGTCCCCCTTGATAGAGCAGGATGACGACGCTGCTCGCACTCACCATCAGAATCGCTATCAGAACAATCAGCGCCATGCTGAAAGCTGCGTGAACGTCGTCCTTCAGGCACCTGACTCGCATATGGATACTTGCGAGCGAATCCCTTCGCGTGATATAAACCTTCTCCCTCTGAAGAATCCAGCAGCAAGGTCCCGCCTATCCTTTTATATCAGGCAAACGTTACTTGCCGATTCGATGAGGACACTTTACATTCACGCTGATTACATGGAGTACGAGGTCAAGAAGCCCACATCGATGGCCGAGGAGATCGATGAGGACAGAAGGCGCGGCCGCCTCGAAGAAGTCCTGGTCGCGTTCATTGCCGTTGAGAAGCAGGACGAGAACAAGGTCGAACATGTCGCGATGGAAGCGACCTCCGACATAAAAGAGACGGCGGACAAGGTAGGCGCTGCCAGGATCCTACTCTATCCATACGCTCACCTCAGCTCAGAGCTCTCGGACCCTGAGACCGGGAAGATGATGCTGAGGACGATAGAGAAGATGCTCCTCGACACTGGTGCCGAGGTGAAACGAGCGCCGTTCGGTTGGTACAAGGCATTCAAGATCAGCTGCAAGGGCCATCCGCTCTCCGAGCTTTCGAGGGAGATAGTCGGGGAGGAGAAGGCTACCGCCCCAAAGGGCGAAGAGAGGTACCTAGTGTTGACCCCGGATGGCGTGGAAATCGCCCCCGAGGATTTCGACGGCGGAAACGATTGTTTCAGGGTCATGCTGGAGAAGGAAGCCCTGAAGAAGGAGTCCTCCCTAACCGGCGAGCCGAGGTACCTCAGGCTATGCAGGAAGTTCGGCATCCAATGGGAGACGATGAGCGACGTCGGGCATATGTCGTTCAGCCCCAATGGAGCGCTAATGTTCGACCTCATCGCGGACTACTCGGGCAAGGTTGTGAACGATACCGGCCTTCCTGTCTACACCGTGAAGGGAACAAACATGTTCAGCTTGGACGAGCCTCCGGTGAGGGAACATGCAGATCTTTTCGGCGACAGGTTGTACGTCATCGAGGGAGAGAGGAAGTCATTCATAATGCGCTACGCGGCTTGCCACCAGCAATTCGCAATGATGCGGAACTGGAACATCAGCTACCGCAACCTGCCTTACGGCGCATTCGAGGTCGCGGACTCCTACCGTCTGGAGCAGTCCGGAGAGACGATGCTCTGCTTCAGAACCAGGCGGCTCAATATGCCCGACCTGCATGTGATATGCCGAGACCTTTCCAGCGCGACCGAGTGGTTCAAGAATCTGGACGACAAGATCTACGAGGAGGCGGGCAAGCTTAATCGGGACTACGAGATACTCGTCAATTTCTCATCGCAGAGCGCGTACGAGCAGAACAAGGACATGCTGCTCGAGATGTTGATGAAGCGCAGGAAACCCGCGTTGCTGCACTTCTACCCCGAAGGGATCAACTACTACTGGACGGTAAATATCGAATACCACATCCTCGACGACATGAAGAGGGCTAGGGAAATCGGGACCGTCCAGATCGACATAGGAAATGCGAAGAGGTTCGGGATCACCTTTGCCGACGAGAGCGGTAAGAAGGTCTACCCGATCATACTGCACACTGCCGTCATCGGCACAATCGAAAGATACCTTTACATGCTCTTCGACACTGCCGTCCAGATGGAAGCGAAGGGATCCGTCGGGCACCTACCAGTCTGGGTCACTCCCGAGCAGGTCAGGGTGCTAACGGTAGCAGATTCCCATTTGGAAAGGGCTGGGTCCCTTGTCTCGAGGATAGAGTCCGCGGGGATAAGGGTCGGCCTGGATGACAGATCGGAGACCGTCAGCAAGAAGGTAAGGGGCGCAAAGCAGGATTGGGTTTCCTACGTCGTAGTAGTAGGGGACAAGGAGCTCTCATCCGACAGGTTGACCGTCTACGAGCGCGCGTCGAACAAGAACGTCGAGATGACGGTCGATGGTCTTGTGAGCAAGGTCAGATCCGAGATAGGGGACAAGCCTTTCAAACCGCTCTACATGCCTAAGGAACTGAGCAAACGGGTAGACTTCTGAACTCTGTCTCACGGGATCAACGAAAGGCTTTCGTCAACACGCGGCCGATTGCGTCTCAGACACACATTACGTATTCGATCACTGCGTCTCCGACCTCACTAGTTGTGGATGATCCTCCGAGATCGGGCGTCACTATTCCCTTCTTCATCGCGGATTCCACACCGCTCTCTATCCGTTTTCCGAGCTCCACCATTCCGAGATGTTCAAGCATGAGCTTCGCTGCGAGAATCGCGCCGAATGGATTCGCTTTGCTCTTCCCTGCTATGTCTGGCGCACTACCATGGACCGGTTCGAACATCGAGATCCCAGAGGGGTTGATGTTCCCGCTGGCGGAGAGTCCCAGGCTTCCCTGAAGCTCCGCCCCGAGGTCAGTGAGTATGTCACCAAACATGTTCGGCGTGGCGACAACACCGAAGCGCTCTGGATTCCTGACGAGGGCCATCGCCATTGCATCGACGAACATGAATTCCAGACGGACGCCCGTCTTCTCCGATTTCTCTCTGAAGACCTCTCTCCATAGACCATAGAGGCTCGTGCAGACGTTCGCCTTGTCGACCACCGTGAATTCGTCCAGACCAGCTTGATTGACATAACTCATGACGAAATCGGCGAATCGCTCCAATCCCCTCCTGGAATGGATGCCGACCTCGAACGCGAAGTCCTCGACGTCGCTTGACGAGGCCTCAAGATCAATCCGGATATCGTACATGGTCCTCTTGATTCTCAGAGGGACCTTTCCTTCCCCGCCCTTGAAAATGCCACCGGCTCCCATATAGAAATCCTCGGTGTTCTCGCGTAAGAATACGATGTTGAACGGCGCTTCGTTCTTGAGTCTGGAGAAATTCAGCCAGGACCTGATCGGCCTGAGATTGACATACTGGTCGAATCGGGTTCGCATCGTCAGGAGTATTCCTCTTTCCAGAACACCAGTCGGGACCCTTGGATCCCCTATGGCGCCGAAATATATCGCGTCCTGTTTCGTCAACGTGGCGACATCGTCCTCCGTGAGCAGTTCGTCGGATCTCAAATACCTGGAGGCGCCAATATCAAGCTCGGTCCTCTGCATCCTTAATGAGCTCGTCTCTTCGAGAGCGTCGAGGACCTTGAGACCCTCCGACACCACCTCCGGACCGATTCCGTCCCCTGGTATGACAGCTACCTTGAACATCTTCCCTTCTCCCTAATCTTTGCCATGAGCCCCCCAGATTCGATGAGGTCCTTTATGAATGGAGGGTATTGTTTGAACTCGAAGGTTCTTCCAGTTCTCTCGTTGGTGATTGTCCCCTCGTCAGGCCATATCCTCAGCATGTCTCCCTCGTTCGCCTCGACATTGCACTCGATCGGCAGCAATCCCACATTGATCGAGTTCCGGAAGAATATCCTTGCGAAACTCTTGGCCACAACGCAGGACACCCCCGCCTGTTTCAGAGCTCTAGGCGCGTGCTCTCTGCTCGAGCCGCATCCAAAGTTTAGGCCCGCGACGACGATGTCCCCTGCCTTCACTGCCTTAGCGAAATCAGGTCGCATCTTGCCAAAGACATAATGACCAAGTCTATCGGTGTTGTCGCTCGTCAATTTCTCAGCCGGGATTATCTGATCTGTGTCGACATGATCCCCGAACTTCCAGACTCTGCCCTTGATTTGATCCACGCGATCACCTCACGCGATCTCACTGGGAACGACTATTCTTCCCGCCAATGCGCTGGCAGCTACCACGGCTGGCCCCGCGAGATACACTTCCGAGCTCCTGTGTCCCATCCTTCCGACGAAGTTCCTGTTCGTGGAACTTACGCATTTCTCGCCTTCCGCGAGGACGCCCATATGACCACCCAGGCATGCTGCGCAGGTCGGTCCCGAGACGAACACACCAGAATTGGTGAAGGTCTGTATGAGGCCCTCCTGAAGGGCCTGCCGATAAACCTGCATGCTCGCCGGCACGACGATCATCCTGACGTAGGGATGTATCCTCTTCCCTTTCACGATTGAAGCCGCGACGCGCAGGTCTTCGATCCGTCCGTTCGTGCATGAGCCTAAGAAAGCCTGGTCGATCGGGACGTCGACCTCGCTTGCAGCTCTGACGTTACCAGGGGAGTGGGGGAGTGCCACCATGTAGTCGAGGGTGGACAGGTCGTATTCAAGTTCGTTCACGTAATGAGACCCCCCGTCTGGTGCAACCTTCTCGTATCTGCCCCTGACGATGCCCTTAAGGAAATCGTCGGTAGCCTTATCCGAAGGGAATATGCCCGCCTTGGCCCCCGCCTCGACGACCATATTGGCTACGGTCAGTCGGTCCGATACGGTCATTGATGCGACGCCACGGCCGGAGAACTCTAAGGCCCTATAGTTCGCCCCGTCAACGCCGATGTCCCCGATTATCTTGAGAATCAAATCCTTTCCCGAGACTTGTTTCCGGAAGCCTCCGCTCAACTTGACCAGAAGGGACTCGGGCACCTTGAACCAGAGCTTTCCCTCAGCGAAGCACGCCGCCGCCTCGGTGCTCCCAACACCAGTCGAGAACGCCCCCAACGCCCCATAGGTGCAGGTGTGGGAGTCCGCCCCGACGATAAGCCTGCCTGGTGCGACGAAGCCTTCGTCGATCATCACCTGGTGGCAGATGCCGCCACGCCCTACCTCGTAGTAATTCTCGATTCCGTACCTTCTTGCGAACGACCTCATCTCCTTTGCCTGCTCCGCCGATGGCACGTCTTTGTTTGGCACGAAGTGATCGGGGACAAGGACGATTCTGTCCCTCATGGGTTCGCAGGAAAGCGTTTCGAACTCTCGGAACGCAATGGGACCAGTTATGTCGTTGACCATGACGTAGTCGATATCGGCCTCAACGACGTCCCCTGCATAAGCATTCGTCGATGACTTCGCCGACAATATTTTCTCTGAAATCGTCTTCCCCTTCGACTCGGACACTTGATCCCTCCAATGTCAGTCCTTGGTGATCCTTGAGTATAGGCGGTCGATTGCTTCGACGGCTGCGTCCACGCTCGTCTGGACGATATCGGACCCGACGCTCTTCCCGACGGACACGGCCTTCTTCTCGCCGTTGTGCTGGAGCTTGACGGAGACCTCGCAGAGCGCATCGCTCCCTCCCGTGATCGCACTGAGCCTGTACTCGACCAGCGAAATCTTGCCACTCACAACGGACCTGATCGCGTTCAGGGCAGCATCCACCGGCCCGATGCCTATCTCCGAGCCGCGCTTGTTCTCCCCGTCGACCTCGAGGGTGACAACGGCAGTCGGGGTGATATTCAGACCGGTGAACACTGCGAACTCCTTCAGCTTCACCTTCCTCGCATCACCCGCGCGCTGGCCAGCAATGTGATAGGCCAGGGCGACGAGTTCCGCGTCGTCAACGTGCTTTCCACTCTCCGCCAGCTTCTTTACTTCCTGGACGACCTTCCCTATTTGAACCTCAGAGAGGATGACGCCGTACTCACCGAGCTTCTCCTTCACCGAGTGTACCCCGGTGTGCTTGCCGACGACAATCTCCCTCTGCATACCCACCAGCTCCGGCCCGAAGGCCTCGTAAGTGGAAGGGTCTATGAGGACACCATGGACATGGATGCCGGACTCGTGCGCGAATGCGTTGCCGCCGACTATGGCCTTGTTCCCGGGAACAGGCATGTTCGTCAGGGTGGACACGGTCCTCGAAACGTAACCGATCTTCTTAGTGTCGACGTTCGTCCGGATGTTGTAGAAAGCCATGAGACCGAGAACGACCTCTTCGAGCGCAGCATTGCCCGCCCTCTCCCCAAGACCGTTGACGCAAACGTGGACTTGCCTCGCACCGCACCTGACCGCAGCGAGGGAGTTTGAGACGGCGAGTCCGAAATCATCATGACAATGAACACTCAAGGGTACCTTGGTGACGGGCATGAGCTCGCTAACTAGGTGCTCCATCGCTGGTGTGGATGTGACCCCGACAGTGTCAGGCAGGTTGATCTTGTCCACCCCTGCCTGCTGCACGGCGATGTGCATCTCCTTCAGGAATTCGAGCCCGGTGCGAGTGGCGTCCTCGCAAGAGAACTCCACGGTCAGACCGTGCGACTTTGAATACTCGATGGCATCCACGGCCCTCGCCTTCACCTCATCTCTCGTCATCTTCAGCTTGTGCTTCAGATGGGCATCCGAAGTTGCTATGAATGTATGGATGTAGTCGACACCGCAGTCGAGGACGACGTCAACGTCCTTCCTGCTCGACCGCGAAAGCGCGCAAACCCTCGATTCTAGACCGAGAGATGCGATCCTCTTCACCGCTTCCTTCTCTCCGATTGATATCATCGGGAAACCGGCCTCGATCACATCGACGCCCAGATCGCTTAGCGCTTCGGCTATGCGGACCTTCTCTTCGACGGAAAGGGCCACGCCCGGGGTCTGCTCCCCGTCCCTGAGGGTCGTATCGAAGATATCTACAGATCTCGGCATCGAGTCGACCAAGGCCCAGGAGTTGAACTCGCTGGTGTACACCCTCTTCATATCTAGGCCCCGACCCTTTTCGCGGTCTGACGTTGATTTCTCTATGGTTCGACGGACGGTCATGAAAAACCACCTCGACCAAGAAAATTTACAGCAATGGGGCTGGAACTAGGCGCAAAAGCAACAACAGTCCCAACCTCTGAGCGTTCATTCTTGATCACGGCTTTGTGATTTGAATGGTAAATTGAACGAGCTATATAACCATTGCTACAGTGTCACTTACACGCACGTCACACGCATTTGATCAAGAGCGCTTCGAGTTGGTGATAGTGAATAGGCTCAAACACCTCTCCGTTGACCCCAGATGATCTTCTGGAGTTGGGGAAGCACTCTCACCTGGAGCTTCCTACTCAGAACCCATTCCGCCACGGGGCGAAGGTCGAGGCCACCTACTGGAGTCACAATGACAGTACACAGGACCCGGTGCTCCTTAAGCACCTTCTCGGCGTAGACAAGATCGTCCTCGTCGGCGACCACGAACTTCAACTGGTCGGCCGGCGACAGCAGTTCCAGGTTCTCCATCATCATCCTTTCAGACATTCCTGAGGATGGGCATTTGATGTCCATGCTTATGAGGAGGTCGGCCGAACAAGGAAGTTCCTCGAGGGATATGGAGCCATTCGTCTCGATCGACACGTGAAATGAGCTATTCAGAAGGAGCTCGATGAACTCAAGGACGTCCTTCTGAAGCAACGGCTCGCCGCCAGTGAGACAGACGAAAGGGGTCCCGTGGTCGCTCACCTTTTCAAGGACGTCGTACGGAGACATGTCAATCCCCTCTTCCTTTCTCGCGTAGAGGGTGTCGCACCAGACGCATTCGAGGTTGCAGCCGCAAGTCCTCACGAAGACCGTCGGTGTACCAATCAGGACGCCCTCCCCCTGAAGAGAACGGAATATCTCCGAGATCCTCAGGCTCTCACCTCGTAAGCGATCTCGTCCTCGTAACCAGCTTCCCTGAATCCCCTTAGACGCAGCAGACAGGAATCGCACTTGCCGCAGGCCTTCTCGCCGCCCTTGTAGCAACTCCATGTCAGATGCAAAGGCGCCCCGAGCCGCTTGCCCAACCTCACTATGTCAGCTTTCGTGGAGTGGACTATCGGAGCCTCAATTCTGATTGGTCTTCCCTCCACGCCCGCCTTCGTCCCAACCTCCAGCACTCTCTGGAACGCCTCGAAGAACTCCGGCCTACAATCTGGATATCCGCTGTAGTCGAGCGAGTTCGCGCCGATGAAGACCCTCTCAGCGGACTCCGACTCACAAAGGCCGGCGGCGATGCTTAGGAATATCATGTTCCGCGCGGGAACGTATGTGAGAGGAATGTCGAGACCGATTTGCTCGGCTGAATTCCTCTCCGGTACATCTATCCCACGGGATATCAGGGCGCTTGTCCTGAAAGACGTGAGATCAAGGTCGATTATGATGTGTCTCTCCAGGCCGCAGAACCTGACGACATCCTTCGCCGCCTTCAATTCCCTAGCATGCCTCTGACCATAGTAGATCGTCAGGGGTGTGACACAGTAGCCCTGAGATACCGCTTGAGCCAGAGTGACGGTCGAATCCAATCCTCCGGACAACAGGACAACGGCCTTCTTCATGATTCACCTGAGGTCGTGCGATATCCAAGCACTCTGACCCCGCTCTTCCTCCACGCCGACCTCCACCCTCGTCACGTTGCTCGGAAAGCGCACTTCCTCCAGAACGCGGGCGAGCATGACCCTCGCGACCTCCTCGGTGCTCGCTTCTTCCACGTCTAGAATGACGACGTCCTCCGCCGGAAAAACGTACCGTTTCTCTCCTGTCTTCGCAACGATCTCATCCCCGACCGAAAGCGTCAGTCGGGGGCAGTTTCCGGGCAGGAGTACCCTATGGTCAAAGTCCTCCACGATCCGCCTCATCACCTTCTTCAGCTCTATGAAATCCATAATCATCCCGCTGTTCCCCTTCTCCCCGTGAAGGACCAATCTCAGTCCATAAACATGACCGTGAAGCCTGCCACATTTCGCGTGCTCGGTTATGAAGTGACAAGCCGAGAACTTGATACCCGCCTCCCTGCCGTCGATCTCCAGTCTCATCTCACCCACCCACAACGTCTTCGGTATTAGGTTTTTCGTCTGCCGACGAGCGCGGAGGCCAAAGCTATGGAGTCGACATAGCTCGACTTCGCCCTCGATGTGTCGACGAACACGCGGTCGATATTCAGGACGACCGCTCCCAGCGCCTTTCCTCTTCCCAGGAAGTGTAGGGTCCTGAAGATAAGGTTCCCAGATATACCATCAGGAGCGAGTATGAAGTTCCTGTCGATTGCAGCGTCCTCGATAAGAATCTCGAAGTCCTTGACGTCCAGGCCCGCTGCGACGCCCCTTCTAGTCACCTCCTCAGCGTCCGAGAGCGTACGGTCGACGACAGGATGTCGACCCTTGTCCCCAAGCCGTCCTCCTGAGAGTACGCCGATCCTCGGCTCCACGCCCATCCTCCTCAGCAGCTTCACCCCGAGATCGATGAACTCCATCTTGTCACCCACCGTCCAGCCTTCGTCAACTCCGACCGGGGCGAAGAAGAACATTCGCCCTCCTGGAGGCTGGAGGAGCGCGACCCTGAGGATACTGTCGACCGAGAAGGTCTCCTTGATTGCCTTCAACGATGCAGTGGAGTCCAGACTGCCGCGGACCGCAGCGTCGATATCTCCATCGCGGAGAGCCCTCACCAATTCTTCAGGGTCCTCGTAAATCGTAGTGCGGCCCAGGCCTTTCCGGTTTGCCACCGAGACCGTCCTTCTCACTTTGTCCCTGTCGACCTTCGAACCTATCCCTATGCGCGTGTCAGGATTCCTGCCTCTATCCAATATGATCTCTTGGGAAAGCATCGACCCACAATCTGCGAGGCGCATCATTTAACTTTTCCCAATCTCAGAACAGGGGGTCTTTGGATTCGAGCTTACGATCAGAATCTGGGCTACAATATCGGCAAGGGCAGAACGGAACCTCAGACATCTATGCGGTCCAACTGATAATCGCTCCATTTCCTTAGGCCGAGCGTAATCTCCATCTCTATCGGCGTCAGAATCGGCTTCGGGTACCTGAGGAAGTCGTCCACGGCCAATCTCGGGCACGCGGTCGACACATATGCATCGGCCTCGAATGGCAGCAAGGAATCCGGGTTGAACTCGTTCATCAAAACGATATCTGCCTTCCTGCCGTCGTCCATCGCCATCTGCCTCAGACGGAATGCGAGATCCATCCTGTTCTGACCCGGCTTCGTAGAAACGAGGATCAGATACTTCTTCGCACCAGATGAACGAGAAATCGCACCATGCCTCTGACGAAGCACGCGCTCGGCAAGATCCTGGAGCTCACGTACCTCTTGAGCGATTGGATCCATCACGATCACCGGTCGCTTCGTCTGTATCGCGAGGGCGAGAGGATGGAAGTCACCGCTGCCGAGATAGAGGAATTGCTCCACCTTGTCCTCGATTGATGTCGCCGCCGAGATGTCGCACCCAAGAATCTGTCCCTCGTACTTCACCCTGCCGCCGCTCTTTCCGATGTAGACCCTCTTGTTGTTCCCTTCCAGCCAAGACTTGAGAGAAGGAAGGTACTGGAGATACTGGACGGTTGTGACGAGGCCGATGTGCTCCTTGAGCTTCGGCAGCAACCTTGGGAGAAGTGGCGCGTAGTCCACCTCTATCTCCGCCTCGATGAACATGATATTGTCACTTACGTGCATCGACGGGATATCAGCGTGTCCGAAGTGCACGAGTACGTCAGCGAACTTCTGAAAATCAGTGGAGACGTCACATGCACCATAGCACGGATCCGCCATTACAACGCAGGTCGACTGCGTCTTGGTCTCCAGCTCGGTCGCTATCTTCTGGCAGTAGACCTTGAGCCCCTCCGGCATCTGGAGAGCGACCACCTTCGCATTCTTTTTCATTATCCACGCGGCAATTTCATCCAGTTTGAAGTCGTACAAATTCCGATCCTCCGAGAGCAAAGCACAAGCTTCGTCCAGCAGCCAGTCCCAAATCAGTTTAGAAGCTCCGCACCCTTCTCCACCATCACGTAGCAGGGGGAGGGAAGCTTCATCGAAGCGCGCCATAACGCGTCCTTTGCGGACTTGTACGCCTGTAGCGGTACTCGAACGGTCAATATGATTTGGTCCGACTGGACGCGGGCAGCTGTCCCGACCGCTTTCCCGAAGGCGGCCCTCATGCCGCCCGATATACGGTCCGCGCCAGCGCCGGTTGCCATTTTGTGCTCGCGAAGAACGATGTGAGGATAGATCCTAATCTTCAGGTAGTAGTTGCCTGCGCCAGGATCCTTTGAGAGTTGCCTGTTGGCGGCAATGCGTGCGGCCTCAAGAGCTGTGTGCCTGACCTGGCAGGGCTCCTTGATCTTAAGAGACAGTTCGACAGGATAGTCGGCAATCTGGCTCCCTATGTCGAACTGGTTGATCCTCGGAGCTGGGACGCCTCCCATATACTCCTTTCGTGTATAGGCTTGCCCTCTTATTTGGCGATACATTCGTCCGGGCTTGCGTGTCATGATACATCACCAGCAACGATACCACAATGCTACAGGGGAGCCTAGATTAGTATTTTGGTATATAAGGCTGGTGCCCTCGAATGCTCGCGTGAAGCAGCATTCCCGCGGACAGCGATTCAGACCATGCATCCTGCAAAGATATTTTACTACACTCTGTATTGTGACCAATCGAGCAGGAGGTCACTTCACGGCTAGACGGAGGATATCCGACCACGAGGCTAGGGAGATCGCAATGAAGAGGATGGTGAAGCTCCTGATCATGGCCGAGGAAGAGGCCCGCGCTAACAGGATGGAACGTGGCAGACGATATGTCGAGCTCGCTACGAAGATCGGAATGAGGACGAACACCCCGATGCCGAAAGGCTTCATGTATTGCCGAAGCTGTCTCTCGCCCCTAGTCCCCGGCAGGAATTGTCGTGTGAGACTGAGATCGGACAGGGTGGTCACACACTGCCTCGAATGCGACGGAATCCGTCGCACTCCGTATTTGAGGGAGAAGAAGGAGAAGATCGGATGCACTGCGAATCGAGAACAAAGTTGAAGAAAAAAGGGAGCGAAATCAAGCCGACGGTGCACATCGGTATGGACGGGATTACCGATGGCGTAATCGAGGAGGTCAAGCTTCAAATCAAGAAGAACATGCTTGTCAAGGTACGGATCCTCCCCTCTGTCAAGAGATCAAGGGAAGAGGTAGCGAAGGATCTCGAGAGCAGGACATCCTCCCGACTGGTGGAGATCAGGGGGAATACCGTCCTCTTGTGCGAGGATAGTCTTTTTCAAGTTGAAAAGCGTTCTAACTAAGGCAGGGTGATCGATTGCTGGATGTAGCGATGATCAGGACGAATTCCGACCTCATGAGAACGGCCCTTCAGAACAGGGGGTACTCGGAGGATGTCCTGGACGAGTTCCTGAGAATCGACAACGAATGGCGCAAGGCTGTGGAGGAAAGCAACCAGCTCAAGCGCCTGAGAAATGAGGTTGCCGAGCAGATGCCGAAGCTCAAAGGCGACGAGAAGAAGGCGAAGATAGAAGAGATGAAAAAGGTCTCTAATCGTATCAAGGAACTGGATACAAAGATCGCCGAGCTTGATTCCTCCAGGACCGATGTCGTGTTGAACATCCCGAACATTCCTCACGAATCGGTTCCAATAGGGCACTCCAGCGAAGACAATGTCACCATCAGGGAGTCCGGCAGGCCGAGGACCTTTGACTTCATTCCAAAGCCCCACTTCGAGATCGGTGAGGATTTGGACATAATCGACTTCACGAGGGGCGCGAAGATAACCGGTAGCGGCTTCTACGTGATGAAAGGGGACGGAGCTCGCCTGGAACGAGCCCTGATAAACTACATGCTAGACCTGCATATGGAACAGGGATACACGGAGCTGTTCACGCCAGCGATCGTAAACAAGCAGTCAGTCATTGGGACCGGTCAGTATCCCAAGCTGAAGGATGACATGTACTGGGTGGAGAGGGACGACCTGTGGCTGAACCCCACCGCAGAGGTGCCTGTGACCAACCTCCATTCGGACGAGATACTCAACAAGGAGGACCTACCGATCTATTACACAGCGTACCTGCCCTCGTTCAGGAGGGAGGCGGGCAAGCACGCGGACACGCGGGGGATAATCAGGGTCCACCAGTTCAACAAGGTTGAGCTGGTTAAGTTCACCCTCCCCGAGACTTCATTCCAGGAGCTGGAGACCTTGCTCAGCGATGCTGAGGCTGTGCTACGTGGTCTTGAACTGCCCTACAGAGTCCTAAGCTTGTGCACAGGGGACCTCGGATTCGCGTCGTCGAAGACATATGACATCGAATCCCACGCCCCGGGTATCAATTCCTGGCTTGAGGTCTCCTCTTGCAGCTGCTTCACGGACTTCCAGGCAAGGAGGGCGCGTATCAAGTTCAGACCAGCCCCGCACCTGAAAAGTGAGTTCTTGCACACTCTGAACGGGTCAGGGATAGCGTTGCCGCGAACGGTGGCGTCGGTTCTTGAGAACTACCAGAACAAGGACGGGACCGTGAAGATACCGAAGGTGCTAAGACCCTACATGCAGGAACAAGAACTGATCGAATAAGCGACGCGGTGAATACGAGCAGAAGCCAAAGAACCCTTTTCCACTTCACTCGAAGAGGACCATATATCCATTGGCTTGGAACACGTCCTGGATCTTGAAGATCAGGTCCGAGCGGATCTTGCGCTCGCTGACTGCATTCTTTGTGAACGCAACCACATCGTACTTTATCCTGTTCTCCCCGATGTCGGTAGCGAACACGGTGGGCCTCGGTTCCTCGACGACCCCATCGATATGTTCGGCGGCCGTCATCACGCACTTCTCGACCTCCAAATGGGATATCTCGTATGAGACCTCGAATGTGACCGATATCCCATACGTGCCAGAGCGCGTGTAATTGAATATCTTGTCCTCGAATAGCTCGCTGTTCGGCACGTCGACTACCTCGCCTTCAAGCGTCCTGACCCTCGTGAACACGAGCCCACTCTCGATAACGTCGCAGATAAGATCACCACAGATTCTCACCCTGTCACCGAGTTCGAAAGGACTCACGTCCATTATCGCCAACCCGGACACCACATTCCTGATCGTTGGGTAGGAAAGGGCTATGGCAAGGCAGACGAAGACGAATGTAATCACGACCAGAACCAGGCCCACGGTTGGAAGGCCCATGAGCGAGAGGATGCTGAAGATAGCAGTCAGGAATGCGATCAAATACAGAGCGTATCTTATGGCGACCTTGAAAAGGTCGATTGCCTGAGGGTTGAACTTCTTCGTTCTGAACTTGAAATCCTCAAGAATCGATTCTATGAGCTTGACGACGAAATATACGGCCACGATGATGACGATTGTCGACCCGATACCCGCCACGTTGTCCTCGAAGAATCCCCCCAGCGCGGACACGGGATCGAGACCTGGAATCATCGCCAATGCGATGATGATGACTATGATCGAGCCGACGATGTACACTACGTAACTCAGAAACAAGCTCGTGAACTCGACGGCGCTTGTGTGAAGCGTTTCGCCAGTCGTCGATTTTATTCTTGCCCTCCTCGAGAGCCTGCGTAGAATCCTAACGATGAGCATTGCCAATAGGACGACGATTATGATCAGTATTATGTCCAGAATGTATCCGAGCAGGCTCTCCCAAACGTGTTCCTTGAAGAAAGGGGATATGAGGGAGGCAACGTAAATCGTGAAAAATGCCAGCACGATCACGATCACTGCTTTGACCACGTGACCCAGGAACTCGACGACGTCGGAGTCGAGGTACTTGCCCTCTTTCCTCTTAATCTTCTCGAAATGCTTCGAAACGTACGACCAGATGTAGAGGGAGACCGTGAATAGCGCTACGATTGCCAGAATTGCCCAGCCGTAATCCTGCATCCACTGAGTATCTCCTATCGCTAGCGCGGTACCGCTTGGCAGGACATCCATCTCGCAGAGTATCAGCGAATAATATTAAGAAACTTGGGGAGCGGGGAAGTGACTCGCACCGAACTTTCCCCCGCTCCATTGGTCACGTTTCGTGGATGGAAGCCTTGAACACCCACAGAGTCGCGAGCTTGTTGGTGTCTACGCCAAACACGAGCGGCAGCATCTTCCCAGGTATTTCCGATATACAAACGCCGAAGCCAACATATCCTTTTCCTAAGTCCGTTCCAAGAACACCTCCTATGAACGCCATGTTCGCCTCGATCACAGCGTCGAACCTAAATTCAAGACCTTCGGCCATTCTGGAAACCATCCTCGGAAGACCGACCTTTCCAAAGCCGCTGACACGCACGAAGACATCCTCGGCGATGTGCGGGGTTGAGCTGGTATGCTGTGCGGCACCGTATGGATTCGTCAGTCCCCTTATCGCATTGAGCACAACCTCACCAACCCATCTTAGAGCCTTCTCGACGAAGTCTCCAGTCGCGACGAGACTGAGAGTGAATCCCGCACTGACCGAACTGGAGATGTCGTGTATTGAGACTTCGACGTAGAACCGAATCTCGATGATCGAATCCGAGAGGAGCTTCAAGCACCTGTCGAGAACGTGGTCGATTATGTGCTGGGCCAACTTTCCGAGCGAGGTCAAGTCCGCGTTGTTTACCGAAGCCTCACTGAGCGCCTCAGCAGCGCAATCCAAGAACGCCCCCCGCAGATGCACGGCATCCGTTGGCTTAACGATCTTCTTGCTATTGGCGGCGCCGAACGTTTCTTGCTTGAACACCCAACGGTCCGCTCCGTCGTGAATGCGCTGCCACGTTCTCCCGTCGTTATAGTAGTCCGTTGTCCAGGGTGTACAGTCGACGCGGTACCCATCGGGGTCCCTCAGTATCGCACACTCCGAAAGAGGGAACTTGCTCTCGCCCCCGTTGTCCAGCACTTGCCCCTTGAGGACATAGGTTGTGTAGGAATACGGCCCGATCAAAGACTCGCCGAGTGATTCGATCCTCTGAGTGCCATGCATCGTCTCGATGGTCCAGCCAATCATGCTAATCAGTCTGTTCGTCGGATTGAAGATCTCAATCCACTCCCTGTCGTAGTCGCTGCCAGGAGGGTTCTGCTCGTATTCATTGATGATCGGCTTGTCAAGAAACGGATTGCTGTATCTCACGACAAGACCGGCATCTATCGAACCCGCAGCACCCGGCACCGGGATCGGGATATTGGACAGGAAATCCCCGATACCAGGAACGTCGGAAAGCGATAATCGGAGTTGTTCGTATTGCACCACCTCAGGAATGCAGAGTTCCAAAACGTGTTTTCCGAACATCCCCTTGATCTCAACGAAGTGATTGAACAGTTTCATTAACGGGTCGATTGTGATCCCCACATTCCAGCGTTCAGTTCCCAAGGTCGCGTTCGCCAGAAGATCGTAGTCGTCTGGCCCCAGTCTGACGAACCGGGTTGACACAGAGATGAAAGCCCCGAACGAAGCGACCGAGAAGGTGATCTTCAGCATATCCTTGGCGCTCCCTAGGCTCAGATCGAGAGCGTTTGTCTCCACGGAGAACCTCAGACCGAAGATCGTCATTTTGAAGGAGATCGACCCGAAAGTGGCCGACACCGATTCCGCAACCCAACCGATCAGGTCCGAGACAGCGCTCGCAAAGAAGTCCCTGACCCCCTCGACCATCGTCTGAAGCACGTTTGAGACGAAGGTCACAGCCTTCACAGAAAAGGCGAGCAACGACGAGAGCATCGATTGGAGGAACGAGAAGACCTTTGAGACACCATGCGATATGAACCCGACGCCATCGGCGATCTTCGACCATATGTTCTCGAGGAACTTCACCACGCCCCCGATCAGCGTGGCCGAGGGTTCATACTCAACACCTTCGAGCGGCCAGCAGCTGCTCACCACGACAGTGAAATTCGCAGAAAATGGGATCAAGGAGTCGACTTCGAACGTGTCCTCTTGCCCAAAGAGCGTCCAGCCTATCGCTTTAGAAGCGAGGGTGGCGTTCAGAGCGCCTTCGAAACGCACCTCCCACTGGGAAGTGTATGGGGTCATTGTGACGTTCCCGAAGTCCGTTATGTGCCTGTTGGGATAATACTCCGAAGTGGTTTGATACTGCCAAGGCCTCTTTATCTCGATACTCAGGTCCCCGTTTGAACTATATTCGGCTGGAACACCCGACATCGAGGAACGGCAGGGAGAGCACTTGAACTCGAGTCTCTCCCTCATTATGAGACCCTCTTCTGATAGAAGATCGAGCCCTTCGCAGGATGGGATCGTTATCGTGATCCGATCTGCCCTGAATTGGAGGCAATCTCCGATATCGGAGACAAGACGCATCACGAGGCCGGAGAGAGCTTCTTCCAGATTCGGAATACCTTCGATGGCGCCTCGAATGATGTTCGCGAGGACGTCCTGAAGGAACGAAGATGATTCGAGGCTGCCAAACACCTTTTCGAACATCTGGACTTTGGGAGTCACTCCGTTGTCGAAGACACACTCAACGTTCTCCCTCAACCCCCATATCCGCGACAGCTTGATTTCCCAATAGACCCGGTTAGTCGCTATTTCGATCGCCTGGTCGCTGAAGTCCGAAAACCCCGCGCATGCCTCTCTTGCGAGACGATTAGCAAGCCCATTGAACGCGGATTCGACTGAATCATTCCTCCTGAATATCTCCTGCCAGTACGAATCGATGAACCTCGCGAGAGACTCCCCCATTTGATCGACAAGCACGACCGAATTCCTTGCATACTCTAGTGCCGGCGCCATCCAGTTTTCCTTCTGCAGAATTGCGCCCTCTACCTCTTTCTCCAAATCCCCAATGAAATCGGCGCGGTCCCTTGGATCGAGAGAGAGCTGGATCTCGAGCAGATCCGGATCAGAGGCAATCCCGACGACAATCGATTTGACGAAGCTGTCTAGAAGATCTGCGAGTTCGAACGTCTGGAGCTTGTACTGAACGTAGAAAGCCTTCCAGGCATTGGATGCGAACACATCGACGGAGGGGAAATCAACCTCGTAGACGCCGCCAAGAACAACAGGATGGCTGTCATTGAGCTCATCGAAGAACACCATTCTATGGGACGGCACTTCGACAATGGCATTCGGTGAGTCGTAGTTGGAATAGCGGTAGGCGTATTCCGGATAGCCGCTCCGATCCAGTCTGCTGCGTATCCAGTTGACCACGGAATCCTTGAGGTTATCCACATTCAACATCCGGCCCAAGATCTCCGAAAGACCAATCTCCAATGTGTCACCGGTCTGCTCGAGGAACTTGAGAACGTCCATCACATGAAAGTAGTCAAGCCACTTCAACACGAGAACGTCCGCGAAAGCGTAGAGACCCTCGGCTAACACGGTCCCTAGATCATAACGACCTGAGTCATACAATCTGAGGAAGAGATCGGCCGGGTCCAGAACTCCGCCCTTTCTCAAGTCGGCAACTATCTCCATTTCCTCGGAGAATCCCATGTTGGTAAGTCCGTCGATGAAGGATCTCAAGCATTCCTCGTCGAAGCTCCGTATGTGGGTCCCCTGCTCGAGGAGCAAGGCCAGATTGATGGCGTTGAGGACATCCTGTTCGGTCAAGATATCATTGGTGCCCTGCACGCCGTCCATCGATCCAAGTCCAAAGCCCTTGAGTGCCCTGTCCTGGGCGAGGGCTGACAACTCGTATCTCACGACGTTCTCGAACTCGCTCTTTCCCCCAGACAATGCATCGGTGAACGCCTGCAGTCTGTTCGCGATTAGAGGAACTGGGACATACAACCCCCTGTCTATTTCGAATTGCTTCACAAGAAAGCCCCTGCTCCCAGTCACAACGACAGCGAAAGTGCCTGATAGCGACAGATAAGCAGGGACCGTGGACATGTTCCATCCTGCTGGCCCTCCGACTTCGGAACTAGCCAACTCAAGGTACAGGTCGCTCAATGTCATCCTCAAGAAAGCAAGCGACACTTCTGACTCGTTTATGCGAATCTCGAAACCGCCAACATACTTAGGATAATCGGTGGCAATGCTCTCTCGCATAAGAATGCTGAACTCATTGTGAAGCAAGGATTCATTCAGTGCACCGTTTCTTCGGACCACATCGATCGCCAGCCCGTACGAGGTCTGCTCGAATTCGACCGAGCACCTCGAAGCCACGTCCTTCATTGATTGGATAGCATCGTTGGAGAGGGACGCACCTCCATTTCTCAGATTCATCCCAAAGATCAACACGATGCTTGCACTGGAAAGCACCAGGATGAGCACTGCAACGACGGAGAAGGGCATCTGCGCCTTCCTCGACCTGCACAGATCGTCGAGATTCCAGCCGGTGATTGCCCTTGGAAAACGATTGGCCCTTGTCATCACAATTTGTTATCTGACGTCGCATAAAAACCGTTAGAACTAATTGCAGACTACGGATGATACTCAACCAAGGCCGGACGATCAGCCTCCACCACGCAATTGAGGGGACTCACTTGTTAGTCTTCTCGAACACCATCATCATGAAGACCTCAAGATGCCCGGCAAGGAACGGATTGTCACTGAATCCACAGACCGACAGATCTGGCGAGGCGATCAAGGCCATCTCTCCATCCCCGATCACGTCCGTCGCGATCAGGTCGGTCTTCCTGTAGACCTTTGTGCAATCGGGCACTCTTACGAATGGCTCGGCTGCCACGAGGACCTCCACGCCCCTTCTCATCGCATCCCTGAACCTGCTTGAGTGCACAGCCCTGACAGCCTGCATCTGAGAGGTCGAGATCATGAATCGCCTCCTTGAGACCTCCAGGATCTCCCCGATCTTCGAGAGCACTCGCTCCTTTCCTGAGATTGTGAACACCAGCTGAGGAGTGCCCTTCTCGCTCAGCATGCCCCGAACCGACTCAAGCTTGTCGAATGCGTCCTCGATTTCCTCAACGACCCTCCTTTTGACCCCCTCGGTCGGGAGGGAGTGGAATATCGTCGGCCGGCCTTCGCTTGTGTCCACAAAACCCTTCTCCTTCAGTGACTGGAGCGCTTTGTAAGCTGAGGTCCGCGGGATGCCAGCTATGCTGGCCACTCCGTCCGCCGTGGCGTGCTGCTGTGCGATCAAGGCGACGTATGCCCTCGATTCGTAGTCGGACAGGCTGATCTTTCGGAGCACAACCGAAATCTTGCGATATTCCTCATCGATCCCTCTCAAGTCCAGTCTCAACACGTCGGTCAGGTCCATGGAGCCAGTTGTAGCTATCAACGCTACATAAGTATTAAATGATTGCTTGCGCAATGCTAAACTCGGTGCATGTGATTGATTGCCAAGCATAGCGCCCTCCCGAAAGGGCTTCCGAAAACGACCGGGTCGATTTGTCCCGAATGCAGAAGGATCATCCTGGCGACGATATTCCAGTCGGGCGAAAAGGTCTTGATGGAAAAGACGTGCCCCGAGCACGGCAAGTTCACCGATGTCTACTGGTCTGATGCTGAGCTGTATCTAAAGGCAGAGCGTTTCGCATACGATGGTGTCGGCGTCGCGAACCCGTTAATAAAGGGCGCGAAGGTCTGTCCGAACGAGTGCGGTCTCTGCGATCTTCACCTGAGTCATACCTCGCTCGCCAACGTCGACTTGACCAACAGGTGTAATCTGAAGTGTCCAATCTGCTTTGCGAACGCGAATGCTGCCGGCTATGTCTACGAGCCTTCCTACGAAGAGATCGTTGCCATGCTGGAGAACCTGAGGAACGAGAGACCGGTGCCATGTCCGGCGGTGCAGTTCTCAGGAGGTGAACCGACCATTTATCCGCGGTTCTTCGACGTCATAAAGAAGGCAAAGGAGCTCGGATTCGCCCAGATACAGATCGCGACGAACGGTATTAGAATCGCGCATGAGGAAGGTTTCATCAAGAAGGCCGCCGAGGCGGGACTGAACACAGTGTATCTGCAGTTCGACGGCATCAGAGAGGACATCTATGTCACCACAAGAGGTAAACCGCTCCTCGAGATGAAGATGAAGGCAATCGAGAACGTAAGGAAGCTGGAGAAATCCCCTTCGATCGTTCTTGTCCCCACGATTGTCAAAGGAGTGAACGACGATCAAGTCGGTCCGATACTCCGATTTGCGATAGAGAACTCCGACGTGATTAGGGGAGTTAACTTCCAGCCTGTAGCGTTCACCGGCAGGATAAACAAGGAAGAACTGGTGCGACAGAGGTACACGCTCACGGACCTTGTGCATGATGTGGAGAAACAGACCGGATTTGCGCACAAGGAGGACTGGTACCCGGTCCCAACAGTCGTGCCGATCTCCACTCTCGTATCTGCGCTAGTCGACCAACCGAAGGTCACTTTTACGTCGCATCCACACTGCGGGCTTGCCACCTATCTCTTCGTGCAGGACGTGAACAACGTCATCCCGCTGACCAGATTCGTTGACGTCGAACCTTTGTTCGCCGAGCTGTACAAGCTCTCCGAGAAGGCGGAGAAGTCGAAGGTGAAGTTTCCGGCCAAGGTCAAGGCGCTCAACATCCTGAGGAAGTACATCCACAAGGAGAAGGCACCGGAAGGGCTGGACCTCATCAAGTTCCTGAGAACGATGGAGGCGGTTTTCGGCGACACGACGAAAGAAGGCCTGGCCCAGTTCTCCTGGAAGATGGTGTTCGTCGGGGGAATGCACTTCCAAGATGCGTACAACTACGACATCGAGAGGGTCAAGAGGTGTGTCATCCACTATGCCGTCCCGGACGGAAGGATAATCCCATTCTGCGCTTACAACGGGGGTCCCACCTACAGAGAGGAAGTGGAGAAGAAGTTCTCTGTACCCATAGAAGAGTGGAGGAAGACGAAGGGCGCGGAGTTCACCTAGGGAGGTTAGAGATGATAGTGACGGTCGAGAAGTGTATGCATTGCGGCGCCTGCGTTGGGACATGCCCCGAGAATGCCATCTATCTCAACGACGTCGTTCTTGAGTTCAACTCGGACTGCAACAGATGCGGGCGGTGCGTCAGGATGTGCCCTGTCGGGGCACTTGAGCTGGAGGCAAAGGCATGAAGAACGAATATGATGTGGTCGTTGTCGGGGCCGGCCCAGCGGGCAGCATGGCGGCGAAGCACGCGGCGCTCAACGGCGCGAGCGTCCTGATGATCGAGAAGAGGCAGGAGATAGGGTCGCCAGTCAGGTGCGGAGAAGGGCTCTCGCGGGCCTCGATGGACGAGGTCGGCATCACTCCCGATCGCAAGTGGATCGCGACGGATGTCGACGGCGCGATCATCGTCTCCCCCAGTGGCAACAAGTTCGTGATAAACGAGAAGCAGGCGGGGAACGAGGTCGGGATGGTCCTGGAAAGGGACATGTTCGACAAGGCCTTGGCCGCCGATGCGGCGAAGGCCGGCGCGGAGATCATGGTGAAGACCGAGGCGGTCGGGCTCATCAAGGAAGGGGACACTATCAAGGGTGTCAAGATCCTCTCATACGGGAAGCCGATGGACATCAGCGCTGGTTGTGTCGTCGGCGCGGACGGCTACGAGTCGCAGGTGGGAAGGTGGGCTGGGATCGACACGACCCTGAAGCCTAGCGACATAACGTCGTGCTTCCAGTACAGGCTCACGAACATCAAGCACAACTACAGGTACTGCGAGTTCATCATCGGGAGCGCGGCCCCTGGTGGATACATATGGATATTCCCGAAGGACGAGCACACCGCGAACGTAGGGATCGGGGTCCTGCTCACGAAGCTCAAGAAGCCCGGACAGGTGAAGGAGTACCTGGACAGATTCATCCAGAAGGATGAGAGGCTGAGGAACGGTCAGCCTCTGGACGCTGTGAGCGGTGCGGTCTCGGTCTCGCCCCCAGTCGAGAGGACCATCATGGACGGCTTGCTCCTCGTCGGGGACGCGGCCAGGGTCATCGATTCGATCACTGGCGGTGGAATAGCGAACGGATGCATCACGGGCATGTACGCCGGGAATGTCCTCGGGAATGCTGCTCAGGCTGGAGACTTCAGCTCGGCGGTTCTGGAGGAGTACGAGAAGCTCTGGAGGGACAAGCTCGAGGACAAGCTCTGGCGCAACTGGATGGCGAAGGAGAAGCTCATCACCCTCTCGGACAAGACCCTAGACGAGGTGATTCAGACGCTCTCCGAATCAGGCATAGACAAGCTATCGGTGCACAACATCCTGAAGGTCGTTAGGGACAAGCACCCAGACCTCGTCAGGGAATTCGAAGAGATGATTTAGGCGGCTCGAAACCTTTTCACTTCGTTTCAATCGTGACTCCTTTCGCTCCGGTGCGTACGACGATCGGGGTGCAGCCTCTCTTCTTTATCACTTCGCAGACATCCTTCACGCGGTCTGTAAGAGCTATCATGCTCCCTCCCCCGCCGGCGCCGGTGAGTTTCGCGCCATACGAGTAAGGGAGCGAGACCTTGATCAACCTGTCGAGCTCCGGGGATGAGACCCCGAGGATCGCCAAGAGCTTCTGGTTCTTCGTCATCAGCTCTCCGAGGGCGACCTTGTCACCCGTCTTGAGCTTCTTCAGTCCGTCCAGGGTCAAGGAGCCTATCTCTTCAATGATCTCCTTTCCAAACTTGCTTCGGTCCGCGAAACGCTTGACCTTCGCTACGAGAGGTCCGGTATGTGCGACAACCCCAGTGTACCCGACAACCATGTCCATCTCCGGGACCTCGCAGTGATGAATGAACCATCTTCTCGTGTCCCTCTTGATTTCCCAGAGCAGGTTCTCTCCAGGCGATCTGTCGACGAAGACCCCGTGGCCATGGGTACAGGTCGATGTATCGATCGGGCTTGCCCTTCCCTGCACCTCCGACTCGACCTCGAATCCGTTGCTGGCGACATACTGCTCCGAGAACTGGCTCCTCATCTTGGAGAGAGCCGCCACTACCGCCACCGTTACCGCCGCTGATGACCCGAGACCGGAGCTGGACGGAAGCTCCGAAGCAACGTCGATAGCGACCGGCTCTAATCCCCAGACTCTCCTTGCGGCAGAAGAGACATAAGGATGATATCGCTCGGAAAGGGCCTCACCGTTGACCGAGAACTTGTTCGAGGGTGAAATTCTGCACCTTAGCCGGAGACTGATGGCCAATGCGATCGCGGGCTGTCCGAAGACGACGGCGTGCTCGCCCATCAGTATAAGCTTTCCTGGAGCGGAAGACGCGACCATCCAGACATCGATGCACTTACCTGGATTAAACGATTTCTCCGGTAACCATGGAAGAAACGACGACCGGCAGGAAACCGTATGTCACAAAACGCTTCGCGTCTCGCATTCACTCAACCACCTTGACTGAAGTTGAAAACGTCGTTCTCGCTCCTTCAGAGACCATATTTCGAGGCGGCCTCGTCCACCGCTGCGTTCGGCGTCTTCCCTTCGAGATCCTTCCTCGGCGAGTTCCACCACATCTCTTCGAACTCGATCACGGCATCGTTCAGTTTTTTCTCGTCCTTGAACTTCGTACCCTTCGTCGCGGCGAAGTCGTCCTGGAACTCCTGCAGCAGATCCAAGTTGTACTTCTGGTTCACGATGGTCACGGCAAGATAGTCGTCCAGATTCCTTGCGAACAGCACTGACAGATCCTCCGGCATGATATCCATGATCATATCCAGGAGCGCGTTCGAGAGCGTAAGGAACATCAGCTCCCGTTTCGAATCCTCTGGCAAGTCCTCTTCGTTTATCACCGAAGCCAGGCTGGTGTACCACACGTCCCTCAGAACGTAGGATCGAGAGGGATTCTTCCCGAATAGAACCTCCTCAACGCTGACCTCGTCCGCTTCGTCCTTCGGAGTTGTTGCCTTCTTCTTCCTCGCCCTTTTGACATTCTCTAGTCCTTTCTGTTCTGCCAATCCCTCATCCCCTTATTCCAGTGCTGCGGCGACCATGTCCACTATATCCCTCACCTTCCAGCTGGGGAAGTCGCCGGCCTTGATGCTATCCTCAATGTTCTGCTCGCACCATGGGCAGCAGGAGACGATCACGTCCGCGCTCGTCTCTCTGACCATCTCCAACCTCGTGGCACCGATCGTCGTCGCAAGATTCGGCCTGGCGGTCTTGACTCCTCCACCGGACCCGCAACAAGCGCTGTTTTCTCTGATCCGGCTCATCTCGACGAGCTTGACGCCCGGTATCGATTCGAGGACCTTCCTCGGCGGGTCATAAATGCCCCCGGCCCTCCCGAGGTGGCACGGGTCGTGATATGTCACCGTCACTTGGTTCTCACGGACCTCCTTCAATTTCAACTTACCCTCTCGGATCGTCTTCTCTATGACCTCAGAAATGTGAACGACCTCGATACCGCAGTCCCCGAACCACTCCCTGTAGTCCTCCTTCCAAGCCTTGTAGCAGCCCGCGCAAGTGACGACTATCCTCTTCGCCCCCGTCTTCTTCATCGCGTCGATGTTCGCCTGAGCCATCTCCTTGAAGAGGTTGACCTCCCCCACTCTTAGAAGCGGTGAGGAGCAACATCGCTCCTCCTTGCCCAGATAGCCAATCTTCTCCTCCATCGCGTCGTAGATCTTGACGACGTTCTCGACAAGGTTCTGCTTCAGAAGCGACGGGGAACAGCCGGCAAAGAACATCGTCTCGGCTGAGGAAGGAAGATCGAACTTCTTCGCCCACCTGACCCTTTGCCCTCTCGGAGCCATCCAAGGGTTCCAGTAGTTGCGGACCGATGCTATCGCGATCTTGTGGGGTGGGAGGGGAGCGAGGCCCTTCTGTATCGCTCTGGCCCTGAGCTTCTCTGTCGCCTTCTCCGCAATCTCTATCTCCTGGGGGCAGACCGCCCAGCAGTTCTTGCATGATGTGCAATTGTATGCGCCCTCGACCAAGGCCACCGAGACCCTGTCGAGTATGTCCCTTCTGTCGCAGGAGAGCTCCGCGAGCTTCCGCATCGACATCGGCCCGGCGAACTCATGCCAGACCTCGTTGATCACCGGACAGACTGCGACGCACGCCCAGCACTCTATGCAACTCCTGAACTCCTTTATCTGCTCGATGTCCTCCGCCATCACTATCTCTGGCCTCTTCGGCCCGGAGGAGCGCTCGAGGTACGGACGAAGCGTCTGGAACTTGCCGTATCCCCTGTCCACGTCCGTCACTAGGTCCTTGATCACCGGGAATACCCGGATCGGCTCCACCTTGATCTCCTCCGCATCCGGGGGAACCTCGGTCTTGCACGCCGGACCAGGCTTGCCGTCGACGGTGACGGTGCACGATCCGCACTGGTTCGCCCTGCAGACCCAGCGGTACGCGAGCGTGCCATCGTAATTGTCATGGATGTAGTTGAGAGCGTCCAGTATCCTCATCTTCTCGACGTACGGGACCTCGTAGACCTCGAACCTTGGAGCATCGTCCTTGTCGGGGTCGTATCTGAATACTTTGAATCGGATCCTCTTCTCAGCCAACCGCATCACCCGCCCTCGCACTCGGCTTCATCCTGATAGCTTGGATCGGGGAAGCGCTGACCTCCATCTGTCCAGCGTTGCCCTTCTTGAGACTGATGTTGACGAACCAATTGAGGTCGTCCCTCTTCGAGAAATCCGAGCGGAAGTGGGCGCCCCTGCTCTCCTCCCTCGCCAATGCAGAGCGTATTACCGCTTCGCACACGAGGAGCATGTGCGGGAGGACGATCGCGTCGTACCACTCGGGATTGTACTTCTTCCCGCCGGAGACGCCCAGTCCAGGCATTGCTTTCCTGAACCTCTCCACCTCGCTCAGCGCGAACAGGAGATCGTCCCGGTTCCTCACGATCCCGACATACCGCCACATCATGCCCCGTATCTGCTCTCTAAGGACCTGCGGCTTCTTCCCTTCCCTGAAGGACGAATCGAGCCTTGCGGCTTCCCCCTCGACCTGATTCCGGTCCAATTTCGGTCGCGGGGTCTTCTTCGCGCAACCGGCGGCATGCATACCTGCCCTTGCTCCGAATACCTGCGTCTCGGCCAAAGCGTTCCCTCCGAGCCTGTTGCCCCCGTGCACGCCGGCCTCTGTCTCGCCCGCGAGATACAATCCCTCGACGGTCGTGGACCTGTTGTCCTCGACCCGGATCTTGACACCACCCATGAAGTGGTGGGCCGTCGGAGCGACCTCCATCGGCTGCTTCGTTACGTCCAGGTCCGCGAAGTTCTTGAACTGCTTGACCATCCGAGGGAGCTTCCTGAGGATGTGATCCCGGTCCTTGTAGGATATGTCCAGATAGACCCCTCCCCTCGGCGTCCCCCTTCCAGCCTGGACCTCAGAGTATATGCTCCTAGCGACGACATCCCTGGGAGAGAGCTCCATCTGGGATGGATTGTACCGCTCCATGAACCTTTCGCCATTGATGTTCTTCAACAGTCCGCCCTCTCCTCTCACGGCCTCCGTTACGAGAATCCCCTTGGCGGATTCTGGGAATATCATGCCGGTCGGATGGAACTGAACCTGCTCCATGTCCATGAGCTCGGCTCCGATGTCGTATGCGATTGCATATCCATCCCCCGTCGCCTCCTCGGGGTTCGACGTAACCTTGTAGACGCGTCCCGCGCCCCCCGTCGCCAGGATCGTGGCCTTCGCCTTGAAGACGATGTATTCGCCAGTTCTCATCTCGATCCCGAACGCACCGACGCATCTGCTATCGGATGTCAGAAGACGCGTGATCATGACCTCATCCATGTAGGGGATGTCCCTTCTCCGTACCTCCTCCACAAGGGCCATCGTCATCTCGTGCCCGGTCTCGTCCCCTACGTAACAAGTACGCGGGTGGCTCTGGCCGCCGAACGGACGCTGCGCAATCTTCCCATCTTTAGTCCGATCAAAGACCGCGCCGAATTCCTCGAGGTCATAGACACGTTCGGGGACTTCGTTCACAAGAATCTCGACCAGCCTTTGGTCGTTCAGAAAAGCCCCTTCCACTATCGTATCCTTGAAATGATCCTCGATAGAATCGGTCGGATCTCGATTGGCTAGCGCGGCGTTTATTCCGCCTTCTGCCATCGTCGTGTGTGCCTTGCCGAGTATCGTTCTCGCAACGATGAGAACCTCAACGTTCGCTCTACTGGCTTCGATGGCAGCACGGAGTCCTGCCCCGCCGTTCCCTATGACCAGCACGTCCGTCTCTATCGCCCTGTACATCGCGGACCCTTCGACCTTGATTGGGATTCGACATTGCAGCCCCTCTAAATATTCTTGCCGACCGTTGGGAAGTCACGTTAGATGCTCCACGACGGAACCAACGATCTCCATTCCTCTGGAGATATCCTCCTCCGAAGCTGCGTAGGAGAAGCGCAGATGCCCTTCGCCCAGTCGCCCGAATGCGGACCCAGGGGAGTTGATCACACCGGCGGAAACGATCTTCTCGGCCAGCTCTCTCGAGGAGATCATAAGATCGTAACGCGGGAACGCATAGAACGCTCCGGATGGCAGTGCGCATGAGAAGCCTTGGATCTCATTGAGAAGAGAGACCATCTTCTTCCTCCTGGCATCGAGTATTGGCAGTATTCTTCTGATGAACTCTTCCTTGTGTGGAAGCGCGGCCGTGACGGCCAACTGCATTGGAGTCGCCGGGCAAGCCAAGATGTAGTACTGCATCTTCGACAGCTCCCTCAGCAACTCAGCGTTGGCCAGCAGATAGCCGATCCTCCATCCCGGCACAGCGAGGGACTTCGAGAAGGAATTCACGACGATTGCGTTGTCAAGATTCCCTGCGAAGGTGAAGTGCCTGGCATCGTAAACGAAATCCTCGTACACTTCATCGGAGATTATCCATATCTTGTGGTCTGTCGCCAAGTCGAGCAATCCGTTGAAAATCTCTTCCGAAATAATCTCGCCGGTGGGGTTGGAGGGACTGTTCACGACTATCGCCTTTGTCCTGGGGGTTATGAGTTCCTCGATCTGTGATACATTAGGCATGAAGCCAGTTTCCTCATGAAGACCGTAAGGGATTGGTCTGGCTCCGACCAATACGGCGTCGGGGGAATAAAGCACGAAGCCTGGGTCGGGGACAAGTATCTCGTCTCCAGGGTCCAGGAGGACCTGGTAGACCGCCATTATCCCCTCCGTCGCCCCGCCGGTGACCAGCACGTTCTTGGCCGTTATCGCGTTCGAGTGTTCTGCCTTGACGGAAGCTATCAGCTCACGGAGTTCCATCAACCCAGAGGTAGGACCATACTTGCTCGTCCCGGAGACGCAAGCCTTCTTCAACGCGTCCCTCGCTTCTTCGGGAGGGTCGAAGTCCAGCTCACCCAATCCGAGATTTATCGCTCCCTCGGTCGCCATTTCGAATATCTCCCGTATGCCCGAGGGGCGCACAGCCACGGACCGCTTGGAGACCATTGCATACGAACAATGGGTCCGGGGGCATTTCCTACTTTTGTGAAGAGTGATAGCATGAGCCGTGTGTTGACGGACCAATGCACATTCATCTTTCAGAGACTGATTTCATGTTTTCGGTTGAAGAGGGCGGCCGTTTGTCGCTGGTGAAAATGTTTCTTGCAGAAAAATCACGACTAAGCTTTAAGTATCAGAATCGCGTGACTGCGGACAGGAGCAATAAACTTGGCATTCAGGGGCAGAAGACCCGGAAACAGAAGGCGGAACGACTATCGAGATTCTCAAAGGAACAATCGAAAGGAGACCCCGAGATCGGCCATGCTGAACATCAGTCGGCTTGGCGGGTTCAAGTACGATTTGAAGGAGATCATCAGGAAGTCTCAAATCGATGAGAGTTTCGCCCCATCATTCGTAGCGAGTATCGTTGCCAAGGCGTCCAGGATATCGATCCAGGACGCGAAGATGTATGTCAAAGAAGTGAAGGACGTCGGCAAGTACTCGGATGCAGTGTCGAACGAGATATGCGGTCTCCTCGACTACTATTCAAAGTTCCGTTGAAGGCCTTGCCGAATCTCTCTTTTATGCGACCATCTCACTCCATTCTCCCCTTGGGCTCTCCCATCTCTTTCGGCACATCGACCAATATCGGCCAATGCTCGCCTCAGATGTCAGCGCCTCTTCTTCTCTGGCGGAGGTCCTGCACAATGTGTTCTTCCGTTTCTTTCTGTGTCATATTTAGGTCAATCATTCGAGCCTCTAATTGAAGTGACTTTCTCTTGACGGATGTGAATAAGGTCTGGGCCCAATCCTTAGAGCTTGTCTCAGGCCGCCATCCATGAATCCCGTAGTCTCTCACCATCTGCCGTCAGAACCGTCAGGAGTGCCAACTGAGACTGGAGACTCCGAAATAGACAATTCCAATGGGCTAGGAGGGATGGCCATCTGTCAGGATCATCAATTATCCCCAACTCTTGATTCGCGGAACACTAGCACTTGGCAAAATGAAATAAGAAGTCTACTTGCCGAGCAAATTCCATCTTTTCAGACCGAGGCAAGTATAATTACAATATTCTAGTCAAGCAAAGTTCCTGGATAGCCACATAATGTCGATGCTTCTTGAATTCCGTGTCCTATCGGCTCAGGTTTGCTTGATTATCTCTCCCTTTATCGCTTCATCCAACTTGTCGGTGTGGTGCCTGCAGAAGTCCTCGATTTCCGTGGCGCTCCTGTGGGCCGAAGGGTAATCCATGCCTTTTTCCATCAGATTTCTCTCATGCATTTCATGGAGAATTATGAATTTTCTTTCTCGTTGAGAGATGTCATCATCGATCCAAATCTCGTCTTCTGGGATGAAGTGGTACACCTTTCCATGGCCTCCCCCAGCGAAATCGAGGAAGAACAAATCTCTTACCAGTTCCCCGTTAACAATCCAGAGTTTCAGATTCCTACTGTACTTCTCCAGGAGCCTCTCATGAACCTTTTTGATCAGCTCCTTCGGGTGCTCCCTTTCCCCAACCAATTGCCTCATGATGACCGATTTGCTTCTCTCTCTTCTTTCCACCACGGCAGCTTTCTCGTATGCCTTCTCGTAACTTATGCCCTCTTTCATGAGCCTGTTCTCCGTCACCAGATGGTCTATGTAGTATCGCTGCTCGTCGTGTATGTTCTCCTTGTCAATCCAGAACTCGTCCTCGGGAATGACGTTGAGATGATAATGTTGGTCGTAATTGACGAAATCCTCGCTTATGTTCTTCCTTATGTAATCGCCGTCGACTAGCCACACATTGAATCTCGATATCTGTTCGATCTTCTTGATGTACGGTTTTTTGTGTTTGTCTAGCTGGATGGGCTTGCCCTGATCCACGTCCTTTGAGACGCACGCTTCTAGCGATTCGTCCGATTCCTGTAGTCGATTCATTTCGCGACGGATACGACTATGGAGCGGACTTACATCAAATTTCCCTTATCAGGGGTAGCCTTTTCTACCCTATGCTGAAAACAACGCCAAAAGGTACCTGAACAAGCCATGCTACATCATGACAGGGGGCCATTTCTTCACCGCAACACGAACAACGCCTTGGAGATTTCGAATACACCATGCTAGACAATGTCTAGGAATCCATTTCTCAGAATTGTATACTACCCCATGATGAAAGTGCGGGGGTTATATCTAACAACAGAGAAATGACCCCCTGAGAGAGAGCAGCACGGGGCACTATGTAGTGGCTAAGGTTCGGCGGTTCTGACGGCATGCAAAGAGATACTAAAAAAGGGTTCTGTCTTGCCTTTTGACACATCCGAACAGAATAAGGACCTGCAATATAAGACTGGATGAGCGAGTCTCTTGGTTCCTTGAGTGAGAGGTTGAGCTTGGAACGTTAAGGGAAATTCCATCGGATCACGGGCGCCGTCAGAAAGACTCATATTGCGGGATACGAAAGGACTACGTGTTGCATCCTTCCCATGCGAAATTGATCTCTTCCTCGTTTTTCAGTTCGGCAAACCCATTGCCCAGAATCATGTTGTGGTGGGCAATAATCTGGGACGCCGTCAGAAGAGATGAGTCAAACGTGCTATGGGCATCCTTAACCAAGACGACCTTGTATCCCAAGAAGGAGGCATGGCGGACGGTGGAATCAACACAGAATTCACTCTGCAAACCTGCTATGATAAGAGTGTCGATTCGCCTCTTCTTGAGCTCGGAGTCGAGTGTGGTATCTACGAATGCGCTGGATTTGGTTTTTCGAATGATGGCTTCCTTTTTAAGAGGTTGGATGGCGGGGTGAATTGCCCAGCCAGTGGTTTCTGGCTCTACGATACTTCCCTTTGGTCCGTCATGTTGCACAAGGATAACGGGAGAATATACTGCACGGAATTTATTGATCAGACTCTTGATTCTCTTAAGGAAATCCTCTTTGTCGTAGAGAGGTTTCTCATCATCCGTGAAAAACCCAAGTTGGACATCAATGACTAGGAGAGCGCGATGTGGAATCATGTCAGGAGAAAACCCTGTGCCCTATATTTGAACATATGCCCTTTCCTGGCTCTTGACGACGAGTGATGAGTCCTCTGGGTCAATTGTCTGGATCTCGTCTGATTCCTCAAGGAACGTTCTCTAGTTGGCGTCGGTGTTTTGAACTCTCTGGGTTCGCGGAACACTGTTCTGTTGAAATCGAAATAGGAACATCTGGATATGCTCAGACGTGCTTCCAGGCAGGTCCATAAGCAAAGTGCAGTTTCATCCCTTCCAAGACATCTTGTTCTGTGTTTTCGAATTGTCAGCACATACATTTCAGCGAATTTCTAGCTCCTCCACATTCTTCTTTGGATTTGCCTAGATCGGCATGTCTTCTCATCTTCTCTTCTATAGACCCACACCTGTCGGGGTCTTTTGAAGAGAGCATTTAGATGAGAACTCTATTTCGTTCTTGTTCTTGAAGGTCTTAGAAATGGAATGCCATGCACTTTTCCTTTCGTTTTTCCCTTTTAGAGAAACACTTGTGCACTATTTTGGCACAACTGACCGTACCGTCATGCTTTTATAAGCATATCAACGTTTAACCGTCAAAGGGGGGTATTTAGTGGCAAAAAAAGTCGAAGATTACAAAATGTACATAAACGGAAAATTTGTTGATGCCGAAAGCGGAGAAAGAATGTCTGCATTGAATCCCGCCACCGGCGAAGTCATGGCAACGGTCCCGAAAGCTGGAACGGAGGATGTCAAGAAAGCAATCGATGCAGCGAGAGAAGCTTTTGACAAGGGCGTGTGGAGCGGCAAGACGCCGGGGGAGAGAAGCGGCGTCATAATGAAGATTGCCGACCTAGTCGAAAAGGACATCGACAGGCTGGCGATGCTAGAGACGCTGAATATGGGCAAGCCCATAAAGTCGTCAAGGTATTTTGACTTCCCGTTTGGCATTGACAACTGTCGCTTCTTTGCGGGCGCTGCGCGCATGCTGGAAGGGAGGGCTTCCATGGAGTACGGCGGTGGTACGAGCATACTTAGGAGAGAACCCGTCGGTGTCGTCGCCGGTATCTCCGCATGGAACTTCCCCTGGTTGTTTGTGATCTGGAAGGCCGTGGGTCCTCTCGCTGTCGGCAACACAGTCGTTCTTAAGCCGGCGAGCTTCACCCCTGTCACCACCATGGAGATGGCGAAGATATTCCATGCTGCAGGGCTACCCCCTGGCGTGGTAAACGTGATTTCTGGCCCTGGCGCAAAGATCGGCGAGGAGTTGACAAGCAATCCGAAAGTGGACTTCATCACTCTCACCGGCGATAATGAAACGGGAAAAGTCGTGACGAGGCAATGTGCATCAACTACCAAGAAGACTCACCTTGAGCTGGGCGGCAAAGCTCCGTTCGTCGTGTACGATGACGCAGATATCGATGCGGCCGTCGCAGGGGCCATGGCAGGCGGGTTCATCAACTGTGGACAGATCTGCATCCAGGCGACAAGGATGATTGTGCAGGACAGCGTCTACGATAAGTTCGTCAGCAAGCTTGTTGCGAAGTCTCGCGGGATTGTCGTTGGACCAGGAGAGCGCTGGGAGACGGATATGGGTCCGATGGTCTCTGCTAGCCAGAGAGAATCAGTTGAGGAATTCATAAAAATCGGAAAAGACGAGGGCGCCAAACTCGTTCTCGGCGGCGGAAGACCCAAAGGGACCCTATATGACAAAGGATTCTACGTCGAACCCACGATATTCAAGGACGTGGATCAATCCATGACTGTTGCTCAGAAGGAAATCTTCGGACCTGTCCTCGCGGTGTTGAAGTTCTCGACGATGGAAGAAGCGATAAAAATAGCGAACGACACGACCTATGGCCTGTGGAGCTCAGTTTGGTCGAAGAACATATACAATGCAATGAAGACCGCGAACGCGCTGAGATTCGGATCCGTGATGATAAACGAACACATCGGCATGCAGACGGAGATGCCTCACGGCGGATACAAGGAGAGCGGTGCCGGCAAAGCACTATCGGCATACAGCATCGAATCGGCCACCAACATCAAACATGTATATGTTGACCTGCAAGATACGGTTGACAGAGGATGGCACACGACTGTTTTCGGTACTTCACTCGCACCAAAGAAAGGCTAAACCTTTTTTACTCTCATTTCCCCAGTTTTTTTCTTTTTTTGTTTTTTTTCGCCTATTTTTCCCTCGTATCTCTCCTTCCTTCCTTCCTGTGGACAGAGTGGAGTGGATACTTGTCTTACCGTGATTCACATCAAGAAGACGTCCGAATAGACCAGGTACCTTCTCCCTCAGCCGCACCCTGACGCCTCCGACAGTTCTGACGGCGGATGGGGGAGAGCCTTCGGTATCTGTCGATAGCAGTCCCGATCCTGTGTCTTTACTCAGGGCATCCAGATGAAATCGACCAATCACTTGCTCTCGTGTATCCAGCCATGTTCGGCATACACACGTCGACCTTCCTCCGATGTCAAGAAGTCAATCAGGTCTTGGGACAACTGGTCGTTCTTCGTGAAAGAGATCTTTGCGGCAGGCGTGCTTCTAAAGATCTGGAGTGCCGGAGGAAGCTCCACCGATTCACAAGAGTGAGGCCATATGACGCTGAAGGCATTCCAGCCGAAGATGGCGTCCACCTCCCCCGTGTTGATCAGTGCCATCAAGGATCCGCACGCGTCCGCATGATGCGTTATGTTCTTGCGGATTCCGTCTGTCATTCCTGCCTTGCTGGCAATATCGTCCCAGACGCCCATCAGACATCCGTCCGTGGCTATTCCAATCTTCACTTCCTGTTTGCATAGGTCTTCCAAGGACTTGATTCTCGCTGGGTTACCGGTCGGAACAATTATGACCGATCTCCTCCGACCCAGACTTCTTCTGGACTCCCTAATAGTCAAGCCCAGATCGTCCGACTCATCCAGTATGTACTCCGCTCCGCAGGATATCACATCACCCTTCTTTGCGGCAGCGATGTAGCTGAGATGACTGCTCGGTTTTCCGGCCACAACTTCGCACTTGACTCCTTGCTCCTTCTCGAATATATGCACGGCTTCGATAAGTGGGGGAGCGACAGCGCCGGCGGAGAAAACCCTAAGGTCTGGATCTATTGATTTCGATTGCATGTTATCCAAGGCACTACTGTTCTTCCGATATAATAAAGAGCGATTCCACAGGATCCAGACAGGGCTCACCCCCTGTCTCTTGTGAGTGGTGAGTTCTACTTGTCCCACATTTGTCGGAATCTTCGGAGATGGTAATGCCCTTCAAGAAATGCAACTCATTACGAGTGACACTCTGGAGCTTTTCCCACTGATGTCTTACTCTTCAATCTGTGCGAAGGGACTTTTCTGTAGGTTTCGGAACACCTCTTTCTGGGCGAGTTCTTCCTGCTTGAAGCCCATGCAAGTATCGGGACTATAGCTTTCCTGAGACCTTCACCGTCCGTTGTCAATGAATACTCCACGCGTGGTGGAATCTCGGCGAATGATTCCCTCTTGATTAGCCCCTCTCCCTGAAGCTGCTTAAGCGTATCCGCAAGGGTCCTAGGACTTATGCCCTCGAGTTCTTCCATGAGTCTGGTGAACCTGAGGGTGCGGTAGCTGCCAATCGCGTTGATGATCAAGAGCGCCCATTTCTTGCTTATGACATCTATGATGCCTTCTAGGGGGCAAAGACAGACTACTTCATTTTCGTTCTGCGTGCAGGTCACTTCCTTCACGGGTAGCAACTATTGCGCTACAAACTTGATAGTTTAAATACTTTACTTTTCATACTATAGGTCAGGAGTTGTGGCAGACTATGTGCGAATCTGGTGATATGCACTATGGGAAGGATGAAGGGCATTGCAAATGCGGCATGCACAGGCACGAACACGATTTCAGAAGACGCTTCCTCACGAAGACCGAGAAGGTTGATAAGCTGAAGAAATACGCCGGGGATCTGAAGACGGAACTCAAAGCGGTTGAAGAGGAAATTGAAGGACTGCAAAGCTGAGGACCCCCCGAGATCGGTCAAGAACATGAGGAGGTCCAAAAAAACGGAGGATGTTTGGTTTATCTCTCACACCTTCGAACTTATCATCGAGCTTCTAACGAGCGCCTTTTAAATGTCTACCATGCGTGGTTTCATGACAATGCCTGCAGAGCGTCTCAAGGTTCGCGAGGTCGTTTGTCCCCCCGCGGCTTAGCGGCTTGATATGATGAACATCCAATCCAACGAACGGACCAGACCTTTTGAATGGTTGCCCTCGTTTCCGTTTTGGAAATCGCCCTGAGCGCCCGCATTTGACACATCGATAGTGGTCTCTTCCTAGAATTTGGCGTTGGATTTTTCGCCATTCAGGACTTTGACTGCTGCCTCCAGGATAAAACTCTTCATGCCGTTGCCAAAATTCGCGATCCTGTCTTTCCTTAGCCAGACGACGGGCACGTTCCTCGCTTACTCTCTTCCACCAGCGCTGAATCGATTGGACGATTTTCGAGAGCGGATTCATCGCGTCGGTTCACCCACTAATTGAGGCTGGATACGTAGAATATTAATAGAAAGGGGTTTGAGGGGCAGCTCGAAAAGATTGGTCAGCACCTTGAATAATAGAACAAGAAAAGAAAAGGTAAATGGTTTCAGTTCATCTCTCAAAGCCCGAACCTCACCGCGTCCCTGTCCGAACCCATACATCGAGAATATTAGGCCAGGCCCAGCTTCCTCATATGAGTTATCTTATTCTCAAGTTCCTCCTCTGTAATTTCTCCATTTGCAAATCGTATAGCAAGAATCTTGGTTGGATCGTCTGCAGCTATCATGTCCTTAGGCTTCCCTTCCACAGGCTCCCCCTTCTTCCTAATAGACCATGAACACTTACGAGCACCAGCATTCATCATCTCCCCATAGGAAAATTCGTAATCGGGATTGATCGAATGAGTGATACCTTGGAAGAGAGCCTCTATCTGTCGGCACATCTCATTAGGGAATGTCTGAAAGGGGCAATCGGTGACTTCTTTGTGGAATTCATTATTCGAGACATGCTACGTCGTTCCCAGCTGATGCATCATTTGTCCCAGCATGTCGAACATTCCTCCAACCATCGCAATGGTTATCGAAGGTGTAGGATCAGCCTTTTTGAAGGCTTCTCCCATCTCTTGTCCAATTCTATAGGCAACTGGTAGAAGGTGGTCTAGAGTTTCCTGCGACCCCCGCAAATCCATGAAAGCCTCTGTTGTGGCATCCCAAAAATGTGTTAGAACAAAATTTCTTATATCTTTGACATCCGCCTCTGGCATCGGTGGAAAATTGAGAACAGTGATTGTCCTTCCTGGATTTGCAAGATCAACGTGATCCCTTTTCTTCTTGTAGACATATCTGCAGAATGGATCGCCCGCATTAAGATGATGAGTCCAGATGCATTCATAATCTGGGTTAATAGCTTCACATATGAGATCGGCAGTATAATGAGAAATTGTCACGCAGAACTCATGGCTTGCTCCCTTGAAGATGCAATCATGGACCTTGACAACAGCTCCTCCTTCTGTAATAATACCTTCAACCGCTTGCGGGTTCGCATTTAAAGCTACTTGCCCCAAAGCCATTGGCATGACTATTGCATCCAATCCAGTTCCCTTTATCCCGACTTTATTCTTTATTAACGATAGGAGAATATATCCATTTCTTTTCTTGTACAATCGCATGATCGCCAGACCGTCAGCCATCCCGACGGTTTTGATATATTCATCAGAAGTCCTTATGTTCAGTTCGGTCAGGACCCTTCCAAGCATGCTTGATAACATTTTTTTGATGTGATCTGATGGTCCAGGAATCATTATATCCCCCCCATAATCTATTTGCATCTTAAGCCAGTCAGTCTATATGATTATTCCCTATCCCAGACCTTCTTGAAATAGAACTGTATAACCCGAACCTCTTCGCATCTCTATAGGTCCTAGACCTTTGTGGCAACTGCAGGCTGAAGAAACGGTGAGAACGACCTAGTAAAATAGGATCTAGTCTATTGAATTTCCTTCCTGATTGGCCCTGTAGAAAGGTATTTATACGCGACATTTTGCCGAATTATATACTACCCCATGATGAAAGTGCGGGGGTAGTAGATAATTCTCCGAAATGTCGCGTATATATAGTTTTCTATTTGGCTATACGGGTCGAAGCTTCAAGGATTAGTATGCTGTCACTAATCAAGGAAAAGATCCGGATTCTTTGGTCTAATCCGTTAAGAACTTCCCGTGTCTGACCGTCCTTCGAGTGTATATTTCACGGTCATCCTCAGAAGGTCAACGGCTTCGTACATTTCAGCAATCTCTTCACGACTGGTGGTCACGATCCCATATCCAGGGGATCCGTCATTGGCGTGCAATAAATGGTTTGCCCTAGATCTTACGTCCCACAAATACCCTACCGGGTCGTTTTCGTCCCAGGCAACGTCTTGCATTAGTCTCCACAGTCGTATCTGAGCATCTGGTGAAATCCACCCACTTCCCGTTCGTGAGCCACTCGGCGTACTCCACCGTTTGTCGTAGGGATGCCATCAGCCCCATTATGACGTCCAGAGCATCATCCTCCCACCCGTCTCTATATCGATAGATTGCCCTCTCGAGCCTGTCGGCTGCGTCGTCGACCGTTTCGCTCAGCTCGTATACGAGTGAGCACAGCTCGCTTTCGAACTCCTCTTCCGCGTCTTCGATTCTCATCTAGATCACCAAAAGAAGGTCGTTGATGTCGTTTTGAGCAGTCGGACTATTCACGTGATAGCTTCCCGAGAAGGCGGCAAAAAAAGGAACGGCGAAACGCCGACATATTCACCAACGAACCCCCACTATTTCAAGTGTGTGGTGAGTCCTTCACTATCCACTCGAACCGACATCATCCATCGCTATGCAGTATAGCTACCTTCAAAGGATCCAAAGGACCAGCTTGAACGCAACTCAGTGATGAAGAGGACGGCGTAGGTTGTCGATGGACGTAACGGTTCGGTGGCCACAAACGTAATCGTATCCCCTTCAGAGACATTTCCGTCTGCGTCGATGTCGCTCAGGATCACGACGTAGTTCACGGATCCGTCTGCGAACACCGTCGCATTGATTAGGCCACAGCCATGAGTCGTCCGAACTGTCCAATCGCCGCTGCCAATCGTGAAGTCGTTCGGTCCAATGGGAGTGCCATTGATCCTGAAGGCGATGGCGCAGTTGTCAAACTTGACCGGCCCGTCCACTCCCCAAACGAGGTCCTCTACAGTGAATACCACCGCATTGTCGGCGATCCTTTCCGCGCTCAGAGTGCCACCTGGAGGCCAGTAGTCCTCTGAGTAGCCAATCATCAGGTAGTAGATGACACCGATAACTACGATGGTGACGATGACAGATCCTATCAGCAGAGCGACTCGCTTCCTTCCCCACATAACCCGTCCAGTTTCACATAGATCCCTGATGGTATTAAAGGTCAGCCATTCGGTGACTCGACTTCGCTTTCGTTCACACCGTCGCCCCGCAGCTCAGGCAGACCCAATGGCCCATTTTCCCCGAGAACATCATGCCTTGCTCGCGGGCGGCACCGCAAAAGGGGCAGACGGATAGCATGGAGTCGTAGAAGGTCGCGTCGTCGATTACCTCGTCGCCGCGAAGGTGGAACAGGAGGGCCTTGAAGTCCCTGATCATGCGGGACATCACTTCACTCGTCTCTTCACTGGGATCAGGATGACCGGGGCTCGCAGGACCGGGTCTGCCGGCGTCGACGGTGGCGGAAGGAGCGGGGGTCTCGACGTTCCTCGACCGACACTCGGAACACTGGGGTGACCTCGGGTTCGAAGACCTCGCCTTCCATGTGTGACCGCAATCTCGGCATCTCAGAGTCGGCGCTGGGATATCGCTCATGATCTCGAGATATAGCATGAGATTGGGACGTTATATCCCTGTGCCAGAGGTCCTCGAAAGTGCCCCCTATAGGGGGTTTCACGTGGGATAGGAGAGAGATCTCGTGTTATCACGTGATATCACGTCGATATCCCAACCCGTTATTCCACTAGTCTGCATATCTCTTTTGATGTCAATAAGATGAAGCTATTTCGTCCCGTGCTGTTCCAGACAGTTCTTCTCTTGTCACAGATAGTCCCTTAGTCCACTAATCCACTAATCCAAGTTCTTCACATATATGAGAGCTATCCGCCTGAACGGCCGTCCGATTCGCTTGTTCGAGCTTCCTCCTTGTCTTGCTATAGAGTTCTAGAGGTTTCCCAGCTGCTAAGGTCTTCTTCCACCGCTGTAGCTGTCGAGGGTTGATCCCATGTCTGCCCGCTTCTTCATTCGTCAAGGATATCACGAACTCGGCTATACGATGAGTGTCCTTTTGAACGCCGCCTTCTTCAACATAAGTCGTATACTCGTCGCCCTGGACGCCTAGAACCTCCACTTCATCGAGACGATTAGACTCCTTGCCGATGTAGACTATATCGCGGACACGAAGATGTCTGCGCTGCAGTGTACCAATATCCCCCTCGAATTTCGCCTCTTTGTGGTTCATGTAGCCCCATAGATACTCGTCCAAGGTCCTCCAGTACACCTCGCCCCTCATTCTCTCTCCACTGTTGTAGTCGATGAACTCGTCGTAGGGTGCCATTGTGAAGTCCTTGCGGAAGGGGGCGATAGGCTTGATCGGCTGGCATCTCCTTTCGTCCATCACGCACTGCGACCCCACCAACGCGAAGTTGAAGGGCTTGATGCACTCCGCATAGTTCTTGCCTTTGTTTAAGCATTTGAACCTGGACATGACGTGAGGGGAGCTGATTGCCAGTTTCGAGATGATGTGATACGGAGCGTATTTGCTCGAGAAGCTATCAGCATCAAGGATGCCGAGATGGTAGGAGATGATATCCTTCCAGATCTCCTCGCTCATCGAACTTGAATCCTTGTCCCCATCCTCGGCATTGCGTTTCTGATGGATGCCGATGATGTGACCTAGCCCATGAGACTTGGCGTCGATGATTTCGACCTTTCTCCCGTCTAGCTTATAGATCGCGTACCTTTTCGCCGAGATGCCGAGGAAGGTGCCATCCCTCTCGATCTTGAAGATGGGGTCGTCGAATGAGTACGGTGTGAGATTCTGGAAGTAGTCCTGAATCATTTTGGCATGCTCCTTCGGCACCCCGATGCCATCTGTGTCACAGTAGGCGTAAGTTGCCTTCACTTGCTCGAGGAGGTGCTCAGTGATAGCAAGGACAAGACGAGCCGCCGAGGTGACGAACACGGCCACTGATGGATTGAAATGCTCCCCTGGTGTTTCCACAGTGTCGTTTGAGACGGTGAATCTAGTGTCCCCAGTGTAAACGTCAACTTCGCCATTGCCGTCCGTCTCAGTGACATTCACTTGTACTGCGATCCCGTATGCGGTCGCGTTGGCGATAGTCTTGACCGTCTTCTGCATGTTGTCGATGCGGTCGTATTCATCAGGGCTTGACTCCCTGTCAATTGATTTGAGTCGTCCTTTCAGCTCGTGGCGATACTCCATTAGAGCGAGGAAGAAATCCTCCGTGCGAGGATCGACCTTCCGACCGCCGATGATCTCGATAGGATGAAGTCCCCTCTGCTGCCTCAGGGTGACGACACGCAGGGCCTTCACAACCGTCGGCGTCTTGCCACCGAGCAGCTTCGAGGCGATAACGTCGGCCAAAGAGTACCAGATTGCTTTCTCGCTGCTGATGCAGTTGATGCCAATGTTGTAGGCCACAGCCGAACCGTACGAGCAGCGAGCAGGAAAAACATCTTCATCAGGAAGGACGAGGCAGATTGCCTTAAGCCTCTTCCACGTTTCAGGCTTCGCTAGCTGAACCAGGTCAACGGTCTCCAGGAAACGTCTGACTTCTTCCGTATCGTCCTCTGCCTCGACCTTCGAGGCGATGAAGAAGTGCCACATGTCCTGGAGGATGCAGACCGTCGGATACATCGACAAGAAGTCCAGAACCACGACGTCCACAGGTGTCTTGCGAACGCGGACCTCGGACCTTCCTCCATAGAATGCGTTCATTAGACATCCCAGAATATCGGGCGGGAAGTCTGGATTCCGTTGCAGGAACGGAGTGACACCCATCCGGTCTAGATAGTCTTTCCCGATGGAAGCAGGCGAGTAGAGCCTGTTCGCCGGCTTATCAAGATGATAATGTCGAAAATCATCATCCATGTGAAGAAAGAGATCGTAGGTCGCAGCTACATCGTTGAGGTTGTAAGCGATGTATTCATCCGTAACACAACCGTGCTCCTCCGCCTCGGATTTCAAGACTGAACAACCGAACCGCTTCCCAGCGGATAGCAAGGAGTGCGATCTGTCAGTAAGGGCGAATGCGAGTGTCTTCAGATCGAGGAACCGACCTCGGAACGTTCTTCTCCTGCCCTTTCGATATGAATTGCTGAACTTGCCCTCAGGAAGGCCGTTCGCAAATTGTATGAAAGCTCGTCTACTGTCGATATTCTTGACGATGAGGCGAGGGTAGCGGGGATCTTCGATCATCTTGAAGGAGAATCCACCACGATTGCTCCTGCGAGCGTTTCCCCAGCTGATAGCCAGGCGTGACAAATCAAACGGCAGGTTGAACCCGACGCAAAGGGTCTTGAGGTCATAGACCTCGGGGAGGAGGACCTTGTCGACGAACTCCCTCGCCGTCATCAGGGCGAGTTCCTGGCTGTCGGCCTTCATCGTCTCGATGTAGCCCTGGAGGATGACCAGCTCGCCCTTATCGACATTATCGTAGAAGATTCCACGGAATGCCAGCTCCCCCCTGCCATAAATGGCGAACGACCCGAACTTGAGTGACTGTCGAAGGTCCACGCTGGTCTCGGTGTCAAGAACAAGGATGCGACGGTTATCTTTTTCCTCGTTGGCCGAGAGGTGCTTCCTTCGCACCTTCTTGGGCTGCGTGTAGCAGCGAAGTACCAGATCCGTCAGCTCCATCAGCTCTTCCTCCTCGCATTCACTAGCATCTCTTCCGAAAGCGTGTGCAGTTTCCTTGCTACGAGCATCAGCAGATCAGAAATGCCACGCAACATCAGCGCGGATCGCACCTCGCGAGGTCTGTCGTGGCGAGTCCACTGCTCCGGCCAAGAGCATTGCTTGTGGCTGAGGTGCCGGTGGCAGTTTGCACAAACGGGGATGGTCAACGGATCGTTATTCTTACCGCCAAGATGATGAAAGTCCATGGCCATCGGGTCGTCGCTGTGACCGCAGAGGAGACAGAAGCCCCCGCGTTCGATGGCCGACCTGAACCAACGTTCCGCGTCGATGAGGTCGCGTTGGTGACGATGGTACTCATCCCACTTCAGCCTGATCGCTCCCTGTAGACCGAATAGCGCTCCTCGTCTTCGCGTCTCTCAAGAATGTCATGGATAGCCCTCGGGTCAGTTTCCAGTGTCCACCATCGACCCTGTGCGTCGCGAACCCTATCGCCCTGGAAGGGTCTCAGCTGCCGTTGGTCGCCTGTTTCGAGGTACGCACGAATCGTGTTGTGGTGCCGGCTGATGAGTTGCCGATGACGCGAATCGGGAACGTTCAGGACGCGGTCTCTGCCTTCGGTTAGGACGCGAATCTGCGTCGGACTGACATAATACGTTTTTGGTGTCCACCTCCCATCTTCGCTCTTGAAGGCGTCCAGTGTCTTCAGGACTTTGGCCGGAGCAATCCCCCTGGCCCGTGCTGCAGCCTCAAGCGGGAGATGTCTCGTTTTCATTTCAGAATACACCTCTCTGCTCAGACGCAGGTCACGTTCCTGCTTGGGGGTTCGCGCCTCGATGGGAAGGCGCGAGATTGCTTTGGGTTCCATCTTCACCAGCCCGCTCTCCCGCGGGCCTGGGTGCCCGCGTGCTTGATTCAGTGTGACGCCCGGGTGACGCAGCACCGCCTCGCGAATCCGCTCCTTATACGCTTGACTCGCAGTCGTCGCTGTGGACCACTCCTGGAAGCTGGCAAATGCACTGCTGAACCGCTTCTTCGCGCTCATGGAGTCTCCTCTAGGAGATCCAGGTCGGATCCATCACAACAGATGTATGCCATCTCCCTGACGATGCGACGCACGGTGGACCTGCCTAGCCGCCGCACTGCAAGCCACTCCTCCGGGGGTACCCGTGTCCCTTTTGTTCCACGCTGTTTGTAGGAGGAGTCCTTCTGGTGATTCGACATTTCGTCCCTCCAAGGAAAAAAGAAGGGAGGCGGGCTTCAGCCCACCAGCTTGATGACGTACTCGCGCTCGAAGCCTGCGCCCATGTCGCTAAGGTTGATGCGCTTGTCCACCAACTTGTTCCAGTTGTCAGTCAGCAGCCTGTGCAGCTTCGCCGAGGAGAACACTATCTCCAGCGCTTGTCCGCTCTCCAGTTCCCCGCTCAGCACGTAGAACTCACCGTTCTTATCGCTGATTTTGGTCTCGATACCTTTCAGAGTGAAGGTCTCGCCGACCTCATCCAGCTTCCCGGCGGTTACGCGCTTTTTGTTCAACGACTGTGTGCTTATTTCTAAGGTGTCTGCACCCGACATCTCCGATGTTTTCGATGACATCACGGCCTTTATCTTGACTTATATCAATCTATGATGTTGAAGCTGTTCGATAACGCCCGTATTCCTTCATCGAATAGGTCGCTGTTGCATATGGCAAAGGTGAGAGCTGGCAGGAAGAAGGCCGTCGTGAAGGAGTATTCATTGGAAGAGGATGTTGCCTTCGTAATAGAGATTGGAGAGAAGGTACTAAGACAAGTTTTTGGTGGTACTTGGACTAATAACAAAATAGCTTCCGAAATGAAGAAACCTCAAAGTATGATTTCTGGCTATTCCAACAGACTCGTCAGAATTGGATTATTGTACAAAGTGACTGACGAGGAAGAAAAAAAAAGATTATTCCGTTTGTATAAATATAGAATAAGGAGCAGTTTTGAGCCTTATCAATTGACCGCCCATGGCAAAGACATTCTCAAGGTGTTCGACTCTTATCGCGGAGAAGAGAAAACACGCCGAACGGCTAGCATCCTCCTACCCCTTCGACCCCAAAAGATCGATGAGAATGAGAGGAATAGGATCGAGGCCCTCGTCAAAGAAGCACGAAGCCAAATTGGGGACGATGTTCGCATAATGGATTCCCTTAATGCCCTGATAAGAGCGGTTTATTTAGCGTCCAATAACAAGAGGAATTACTGGGCCTCCCTAGATTCCGTCGAAAAATTACCTGAAGAGCTACTCGATGGCCTTACTAGTGATCGCTCAAAGATACTAGGATTGAGGTTTGTTAGGGCGTATATTATTGCATCCAACATCAGGAAGGCTTGGATTTATCGAGATAATAATCTATTCAATAAGATAAATAAGATAGCTAAAGAACTGGATAATGCTTCCGCATTTGAAGCTTGTCTTACGCTTATTGCTTTTAGGAATCCCGATACAGCTATTGCGAATGATCTCCTAAAAGCTGTCCTGGATATCATATGGACCATTTTTCGACCAGATTATGGCGGTCCCCTCATTTCAACACAGATTGAGGTTGAAATGTTGAATGACTTATGGAATGACCTCTCTATGGACCAGAAGAATTGCATATCCAGAGTGGAACGATACATGAGTGCAAACACATTTGATATGTATGTGAAGGCAGTAAGATCAGGGATACCCCCGAAAGAAACGCGGCAAGTCGATGTTGAACGACTACGCCCCCTAAGGCAATTTTTGTTAAGTAAATTAATATGATGGGCAGATTAGATCGAGCTTCTCCTTTACTTTCTCATACACCTTGAAAGGTTCAATTCCCTTTGCCTTCACCTTTAGCTCGTGTAGCGTTCCCTTGCTGTACTCCATCTTCTTCCACTCTGCGTAGCTCAGGGCGAGCACATTCTCCCTCAGCTCTGCGGTATCGTCCCTGTCGACGGTCGGGCAAGGTTGAGCGAAGTTCAATACTCTCGTCTTGCCTCTCAGATAGTTTGCCAGCTCGCCCGCCTTCTGCTGAATGATCCCCCTCCATTCCCAGCTCTTTCCCTTGTACTCGACCTTGGAAATGAACTCGGCGTTCACCCTCTCGATCAACCTTCGGGTCGATTGTGATTTGAGGCGCAGATTGTAGTTCTCGGTGAGCACGAAGTCGCTCTTCTTGAACTCCTTGTTCTCCAACGCCCTGAGCACCGCTACATCAACCAACCAACGGAACGGTTCCTGAAGGTCGTAAACAAGCGGTGCCTTGTAGGGAGTGGCCTCGTGAAGGAACCCGACATGCGGGTCAAGACCGTTTCCATTGACTGCGACCCAGCACTGGGTCTCCAGCATCGCGTAGCCGTAATTGAACAGGACGTTGACGGGATCGACCGCACCCATCGGTCTTGCAGTCTTCCCTATCCCCCTGCCCTGGAAGCCGAACTTGTCGTCGATGACCTCCTCGACTATCAGCCAGTATCTGCCTGCCACAATTCCCTCGAGGCCAAGGATCTCTCTCGTAGTCTTTGCCATGCATAATGGGAGTCTGTAGCGCTCAATCTCATCAAACTGGGATTGGCACGGGTCCCTTATCACGGGATATCTCGAAGCTAGCCAGTCTAGCACCCTCATCGAGCTGGATATCTTCGCCTCGATGAGCGCTTTCGCTATCTGCAATCGACGCTCGTCCCGATAGGCATCGTACTGGGCCATGCGGATGACTCCCTGCTTCATCTCTGGGATGAGGACATTCATCAGCACCCTGCCATCCCAGTTAAGAACTGTAAGGGGGATGTTCAGCCTAGCCAGCCATTTCATTGCATCCAGGCTAACGTTCCCCGAATGCCCGTAGATCACGATGCCGTCGTATTCGTCGCCCTTGGGCTTAAGAACAATCTTGCTCGGCTCTTTCCTTAAATCTCGACCGTCCTTGACGACAAGGCGTCCGCTATCGACACTTAGGTCTATTCCATAACCCGACAAGAACAGGATTTTCATGGCTTTTTCCCACCTAGCCAGATGTCAATAAATGATATGGACGAGGAGGTATTTGGGAGTATCTGGCCAACCAATTTTAATCTAATCATTATCCAATTAGATAATACTAAGAATTTAAACTAGCCAGTAAGGACTCATAGCCCGAACCTCATCGGTGATTATTGGTCAAAGTAATGGTCGGGGAGCGTCCTCAGGTCTACTTTCTTTTCTACCACCTAGCTGTGCGAGCCTGGTTTCTAGGAGACACTTCCCTGCAGGGCTTGCTGCATAGATTGGTACCTTGTTACCCACCTGGAGTAGAGCCTTGACCTTAGCCTCTTCCCTGACCCAGCGCGAAGCACAGGCGGAGATGATGTCACAGGATTCGAAGAAGAGCTTGGCATCTTTCTGGCTCACCCCAGTGGTATGCACAGCGAAGAGCATGACGTTGGAGCCAAAGCTGTCTCGGATTAAGCGCGCCTCCTCCGCCTTGGCCAGGGTCACGCCGACTTTGCGATGCCCCTGGCTAAAGGCAAGCTGCGTACCACTGAATTGATCTATTGTACCTTTCTCGGGGTTGAGGACATTCTCTCGACCGATGGTCTCGACCACCTCAGCTATGGGCGTGGTCTCAATAATCCCAGATATCCTGCCCCCGATGCCCTGGATAAGCTCGGGGTCGGTGACTATGGAGGTTCCAGCACCGTCCGAGACCAGCACAGCGCAGTCCAACACCTTATCCGTCACTGCCATTGCCAGGAGTTCTGAGACACCATACGTTAAGAAGTCTTTCATGCGCATCTTCCTGGCGGGGCTGCACATACCATAGTCGTGTATGCGGAACTCCACGTTCTCGCGTACTACGTCGGAGGTAATCTCCTCTATTCCACGATGATTCCTGAAAAGGGGACAATAGGTGACGGCTGGCTTGCCGATAGAGACGACCTTGCCGTCCTCGATGACCACCTTGGTCATGCCCATGGCCTCAATTACGTGGCGGTTCTTCATAATAATCTCAGTCTACATCATTGCTGTCATTAATAATCGATGCGCTGTGTTCTTCACCGCATTGGAAATGAGTAAAAGAATCCAATTAGCGACTTACAGCCCGAACCTCACCGCACCCAGATATGACTTGACCAATGCCTTGATTGCCATCATCTTCTCCTTTTTACCCGCTTACGAACTTCACGAGGTTACAGTCGATGGTCTTGTTCGCTAAAGTAGGTTAATTTTCTTTATCCGTAGCCTGAGTCTGGAACGTTCTCGATTATTTTGTCGCTGCTATGACGGCAAAACACTGATTCTTCCATAGGCAATCGACCTGTCGAAATCCAGCATGCTTCATATCGTCATGCATTTCCCAGATGGTTCCATGTTTTTCACCCATCCTTTTTCGGAACGCTAATCTATCCCTCTTTAGTTCCTCGAAGGATTTCTCTTCACCCATTTTCTGCTTCATCTCTAACATCATCCACTTTATTCGATTATCAAACTCCCATCGATCGACAAAAGGTGAATCGCATTTGAAAAGGTCACCATTAAGAAAAAGAGCATCCTCTTTCAGCTGGTTCAAAATATCCTTGTATAACCTTATCCGATTCTCGGACTCAACATAATGCAAAGTCAAACACGAGACAATGGAATCGAACTTCAAGCTCCTCAATGAAGCTGGTAATCCCAAGTTCAGGTCATGTTTTATGATCTTTATTTTCGGATTGTCCTTGAATCTGATTCCACTTAATCGTATCATCTCGTCGGAGAGATCGACCATCTGAATGTTTGCCCCTGGTCTTAATGCGAGTATCGCCGCCGTGACATCTCCAAAGCCGCTACCAAGGTCTGCAATGATCGGAGCATCGGAAGTCCCTTCGGTTGCCAGTTTCGAAATGGTTGATAGCATCTCCTTGCGGTCTGGGATTAAAACCTCGGCCTCCATTGCATATTGCTTAGCCGCCTCCTTGTATTCCCACGCTTTCATTTCATTCATTGTTCCCCTTCGTTATCGATTATGCCTGATGGTACAATATAAAATAATTCAATTTTAACTGATTCGTTTCAAATCTTAGTGAATCTCATCTCACAGCCCGAACCACACGGCATCCCCGCCGACGAACGACGACCTCACCCTCAAGAACGACCTAATAAAATACAACAATACATATTAAAATAAATGAGGCCTCTGGACTTGACCGTTAACTATAAATAAGCGACATTTCGGAGAAATATCTACTACCCCATGATGAAAGTGCGAGGGGCCGGATTTGAACCGGCGAACCTCTGCAGGAACAGATCTTGAGTCTGTCGCCATTGGCCGATGATTCGTTCAAAATCATCATTGACCAGGCTTGGCTACCCTCGCATCTGACAGTCTCGTAAATGATAGAACCCTAATTAAACTTGCTCAATGAGTTGGAGTCTGATGAAAGACCCGTCCGTGTTAGACGAGATCACAGAGAAACGACAGAAGTGCCGGATGCTAACTGCATTGAAGGAGGGAACGTCCTTAGGAGCCTAGGAATCGAGAGGGACCGGGAAGCGACATAGGGTCGCCTAGTCGCAACGCAAGGATCATAGAAAAGAATGAGTGAATAATGACCGTGATAACATCTGGCATGCCATTCGGAATTCAAACCGTCCAGAAATCTAGCATGTCGACGCTTTTCATCCTTTTTTAATATTTGAACACCTATACAGTCGGAAAGTGATTGACTTGGGTCGCCTAGGATTGTCTAAGCTTGTCGACGATATGCTGACGAGACCGTCAGCTATCCGATCGATGATGAAGTTCGGAGACGAACGGAACATCCGGGCGATGGGTCTGGATCCGAAGGATGTAATATCGTTCGGCGGAGGATGGGTTGGACACCACGCCCCTGAGAGGTTGCGCGAGATATACGGGGAGATCAGCAACGACGTTGCCGCATTTCACCAGACCGGCGCTTATCCGCCCATACCCGGTGTCCCGGCATGCAGGCGGGAGCTCGCCAGGATGGACGAGGTCCTCTACGACGTCAAAGCCACGGAGAAGAACGTCATAGTAGGTCAATCGTCAACTGAACTGACCCACGATCTCATGAGGACGATCCTGAACTGCGGGGACGATGTCATCCTTCTCGACCCTACTTACGTCAACTACTACGGGCAACTGGTCTTCGCCTTGACCAACTGGCATCTCTGCAAGGACAAGGGTCATATCGAGAGACTTGTGCCGGACGCCGAAGTTGCGTATGTCAGGAGCTTCGATCCTGTTTCGTGGAGCTTCATGCCTGACGTCGACAGGGCGATCGGTGAGATAGAACAGGCCTTCAAGATTCATAAGCCCGGGGCTGTTCTGATAGCGTCCCCGGACAACCCTACCGGACAGATCGTGCCGCAGAAGTTTGTGGAGGCTGTCATGACGCTCTGCCAGGAGAACAACGCATACCTCGTAATCGACTATGCCTATAAGACACAGTGCTTTGTCGATGACCTGCCCGAGTACTTCTCCTGGTCGCCAGCCGAGTTCGGGAACCTCGTCTTGATATACTCGGCCTCGAAGTTCTTCCGCAGCCTCGGGAGGAGGCTCGGGTGGGTCGTGGCTTCGGAGAAGCTCGTGGAAGGGATGGAGACAATGCTGACCTACTCACTGCTCTCTGCCGACAGCATGCACCAGATGGCCATGGCTCAATACCTTGAGGAGACGATCGACAACGGCAATCTGAGAAAGTACTTCAGTGAGATAAACGGGTCGTACATGAACGCCGCAAGGATTACCATCGACAGCATCGACGAGGACATCGGACTGAGAAGGACCGAGCCGCAGGGCGCGCTATACGTGGCAATGGAGGTCGGGGAGGATGGAGAGAAGTGGACCGAGCAGACGCTGAGGAACACCGGCGTCATTTTCATCCCTGGCTTCGGATTCGGAGAGAGCCTAAGGAACGGCGTAAGGGTCTCATACGGTCCGCTCGTCGAGAATACGGACAAGATCCGCGAGGGCTTGAGACGCGTCGGCGAGTACGTTAAAGGCCGCAAGTCTAGATGAGCAGAATCGGCGCTCCCGATTGTTCATCCCTTGAAAAACAAGACGAAGACAGTCTGGTCGCGGTGCTTCAGGTCGTCACTTCGCACTTCGCTCCTACTATCACTACGGTGTGCTCGGCCTGACTGACGATCCCTCTGTTTATCTCTCTCAGCTGCGGATAACTGGAAATCAGTCCGTGCCTCAAGAGGGTGTGAAGCAAGGCCGGAGCTTCCCTGTTCAGGTCCACGCACCATCGCTCGCAAAAAGGTAGCGTGCCGAAGCTGACCTCGATCTGGTGGAACAGCGCCAGGGCCTTCTTGTCTCGCATCGGCCTCTCCTTGAGCACCCTGTAGATGTTTCCGGGCTGCTCGTTCGAGACCGATCCTGAGCCATTGGTGGCGAAGGGCTCTATGGCAACCGTCATTCCCTGACGCATCTTCAATTTGACCCCGTCATCGATGTTAGGTACCGTCAGACCAGCATGGAGATTGTACTGGTTCATCCCGTGTCCTGTGAGGTTCACGACCGGCCTGAAACCCGATTCCTTGATGCTGCGCTCTATCGCCCCTCCGACGACGTTCGCCGCAATGCCATCCCCTGCCATCTCCACCGCTATACGAAGGGCTCCTTCCGATGCCTCGATCAGCCTCTGCCAGTTCTTCGTGCGTACCTCAACCGTCGCGGCGGTGTCCCCTATATATCCCTCCACGTGGGCCCCGACATCGATCTTGACCACATCCCCCCTGACGAACTTCGAATCGTCTCCATAGTTGGGGGTGAAATGAGCCGCGATATCGTTCACTCCGATGTTGACGGGGAAAGCCAGTCTAGCCCCTTTGTTCAATATGTGACTCTCGATCTCCTGCGCCACGTCCAAATAGCGCACGCCCTCGTCGACGAGCCTCGCGCCGAGCTCCCGTGCCTCCCTGGCAATCGAGCCTGCCCTCCTGAGGCAGCTCAAAACATGCTCATTCATCGAGCGCTTCCCTTACTTCTTTCTCCGGAATCGCACCGTGTCGTATGATCTCGACCCCGCCCTCGGAGAGCTGGATGATGGTGGATGGCTTGCCAACTTTGCAGGGTCCGCAATCTACGCAGACATCGACCTTTGATCCGATATCCCTGATCGCCGTCTCCGCATCAGTCGGGTTCGGTTTGGAATGTAGATTGGCGCTCGTCGAGACCATCGGGCCGCTCTTCTCGAGCAGGCGCAAGGCGAATGGCTGGTCCGGGATGCGTATCCCTATCTCCATGGATGCCGAGGTCAGGATGTCCGGAACGTTCCTCTTCTTCGTCACGAGTATGGTGATGGGGCCGGGTGTGAACTTCGCCACGAGCTTTCGCACTTTATCATCAAGGACCGCGAGTTCCTCAAGCATGGCCAAGTCTCTAACCGCTATCGAGAGAGGCATGTCGAATGGCCTTCTCTTCACCATGTAGATCCGTTTCACCGCCGCTTCGTCGAAGGGGTTCGCCCCGAGGCCGTAGAGGGTCTCGGTCGGATATACTACCAGTTTTCCGGCCTTCAGCTCGTTGGCGATCTGCTCGATTTTGGAATCTGGCAGGTCGCATACTGCACAGTTCTTCTTCTTGCACCGTACTAGCTCCATTCAAGCATCTCCCAGATATCTAAGAGCATCGGCGATCTGTTCTTTCGCGTCACCGTACGCGCACGGGCCGTGACCCGGATACAGGTCGACCGCGTCGAGCTTCATCAGCCTTCTGACCGACTTGACGAGATCCCGATAATTGCCAGTCGGCAGGTCCCAACGGCCCACTCCGCCTGCGAATACCGTGTCCCCGCTGATGAGCGCCCCGCCAGAGCTGTCGAACAGGGACACGCTTCCTCCGGTATGCCCAGGAGTATGAATCACCTTGAAGTCGTGCTCCCCCGTGGAGAAAACATCTCCGTCCGTGAAGGTCCCGACCTTGGCTGGTTCCACTTCTATTCCGAACATCCTCTTCTGTGAATCCCAGATGCCACTGTCAAGAATCATCGGTGCGTCGATTTCGTGAATGAGGACCTCGGCAGACAGCTTCTTCTTCATGTCTGCGGCTCCACCGACATGATCCAAATGACCGTGAGTGAGAAGAATGCGCTTGACGGCGTCAACGTCCCCGAATTCAGTGAGTCCCCGGAACACCCGCGTGATGTCCGACCCAGTGCTCGTGTCGACCACGATGGGATCGTCTCCAGTCACGAGAAATATGTTTGAATCGAAACCCATCCCAGTCAAGCAGTGAACACTCATTTGAGATTCTGAAGATTGAGGACATATTTAACCCCTTTCATGTAGGAGCTACATTCCGCAAATCCTTGAATCAGGCCATACTTCTCGCAACGTGCGATTATCAACAGAGACCCCGGACCCTTGAAGAAGTAATCTAGAAATAAGCAGATAGAGTTCAATGGTAAGTGGTCGGATGAAGCTCCTAGAGTACCGGGCGAAACGCCTTCTTGATTCGTATGGCATCCCGATACCAGACGGTCATGTCGTTCGAGGTCCAGAGGAGTTGTTGGACGTCTCCTCCCCATCAGTCCTGAAGGCTCAAGTACCCGTGGGTGGCAGGGGGAAGGCTGGAGGGATCAAGTTTGCCTCGACCCTTCAGGAAGCGAGGACTGCAATAACGGGGATCCTCGAACTCGACATATCTGGACACGTTCCAGAGGAGATCCTCGTCGAGAGGAGACTGGCCATCGAGAGAGAGATTTATCTGAGTATTACAATAGATTGGAGCAGACGAATCCCTATGCTGCTGGCAAGTCCCGAAGGCGGCATTGAGATCGAGAACGCGCCCGATAAGAAGATCGGAAAATGGTACGTCCACCCCTTCGTCGGAATCCAGGCATACCAGATTCGCGAGGTATGCTCTTTCCTGAGGGTCGAAGATCAGCAAAGACGCGAGTTGAGCGACCTTCTGAGGAACCTCTGGAGGCTATTCTGGGAGAACGACTGCGAACTGACAGAGATAAATCCTCTCGTTCAAACGGAGGATGGGAGACTGGTGGCGGGGGACGCCAAGATCACCATCAACGACGACTCGCTCTATCGCCACAGGGAGATGCTCGCTCTGGAAGAGGAGCTCACTCCTCTTGAAAGAGAAGCGAAAGAGAAGGGGATAGCCTTCGTTAAGTTGGATGGAGAGATCGGCGTCATCGCGAACGGAGCGGGGCTTACCATGGCCACCCTCGACAATCTTGAACTGCACGGCGGGAGGGGAGGTGTATTTCTCGATCTAGGTGGGACTGACGATCCCAAGAAGGCAGAACAAGCCTTCGAGCTCATGATCAAAGCGTCTCCCAAGGTCATACTCTTGAACATATTCGGAGGAATGACAAAGTGCGACAGCGTTGCGGAGGGCGTCCTGGCGGTCAAGAATAAACTCGGCATCTCCATCCCCGTTGTCGCGAGGGTCCGCGGAATGAATGAGCAGCGGGGGCGGGACATGCTGTCCAGCGCTGGCATAATCGCACTCAAGAATCTGGACGAGGCTTGCTTGAAAGCAAGCGAACTCGGAGGTGCCTGAATGGCGACCATCCTCACCAAGAACACGAAGGTTCTCGTCCAGGGCATCACGGGACATCAAGGCACATTCAATACGGGCCAGATGATGGAGTTCGGCACGAGAGTGGTCGGGGGCGTCACTCCGGGGAAGGGCGAGGAAACGGTGCTAGGTCTCCCGGTTTTCGACACCATGGCTGATGCTGTGAAGGAAACGGGAGCGAACACATCGATCATATTCGTGCCGGCGCCATCCGCTAAGGACGCGGTATTGGAGGCGATCGACTCCGGCATCAAGACCATCGCCATCATAACGGAGAGAATCCCGGTCAGGGACAGCATAGAGTTCATACAGTTCGCGAAGCTGAGAGGTGCGCGAATCATAGGTCCGAACTGTCCAGGCCTAGCGTCGCCGGGAAAGGCGAAGGTCGGAATAATACCTAACTCGATATTCTTGAAGGGGAAGATAGGCGTGGTCTCAAGAAGCGGAACGCTCACCTACGAAATCGTGAACGCTTTGACGGAGGCCGGACTCGGTCAGTCGACAGTCATAGGAATCGGAGGGGACCCCGTCATAGGCACCAGCTTCGTCGAGGCGCTGGACCTGTTCGAGAGGGACGACGAGACGGAAGCTATCGTGTTAATCGGGGAGATTGGAGGTACAGCTGAGGAAGAAGCGGCTGAGTTCATTGAAAGCCACATGTCAAAACCCATCTATGCATACATCGCCGGCCGGACCGCCCCGCCGGGAAAACGTATGGGACACGCGGGAGCGATCATCGCTCGGGGTCGAGGAACGGCTCAGAGCAAGATCGCCTCACTTGAGAAGACAGGCGTCAGAGTCGCCTCGATACCGGCCGATGTTCCGAAAATAATCCTCAAGGAGGCATGAGAATTGGACTTCGAGCTTTCGCTAGGCCCACCGCCGGACAAGGAGGCTTTCTTCTTCAGTGCTGTCGGCACGCTCATCCACTACAACCCGAACGAGGAGATGGTACTGGTCGAGGTCCTGAAGGAGAAGGGCATCGACATCACCGTGCACGTCGCCAAGGTCGCATATCTGATCGCTGACCACGCCGCCCCGAGCAAATACTACACCGTGAGATCAAAAGATGAACGGGATTCTTACTGGAAGAATTACTCGTCCGAACTCGTGAAGAACTGCAAGATTGAAGATCTCGATGGAAAGGTCGCGGAGGCGGTGTCCGGGAGGTTGAGATCTCCGAGGATATGGGCTGCCTTCTACGACGCGAAGCTGACGCTCGAATCCCTGAAGAAGCAGGGATGCCTTGTCGGGGTGATTGCCAACGCTGAATCGATTGTCAAAGAAGCTTTGGAGCATGCGGGATTGTCTCAATGGATCGACACCGTGACGACATCGGAGGAGGCGGGTGTGGAGAAGCCGGACCCAGCGATCTTCCGCAGAGCTCTCGACAAGTCAGACCTTGAACCCAAGAGGTGCGTCCACGTCGGTGACGTTCCGGAAATCGACGTCCTCGGTGCGAGGAACGCCGGCATAACACCGGTGTGGTTAGACAGGAACAGATTGGCCCGCAAGATCGGGGAGATACAGAAGATCGAGACGATCACGGAAGTGGAGTTCATGTTCCCTATCGTTCCCCACGAGATTCGTTCTATTGTAAAAGACAACACATGATAGGTTACGTTCGTTCCTCGGGGCAGGTGTTCGCAACGAATCGAAATCATTCTCTGCAAGACGCGACCCTTCAAACGCTGCCAAAATATCTGGCAGATGCATGCTAGAAATCCTTAAATAGAAATCGTGCGGTAGAGAGAAACACCGCGCTGATTAGGCGTGCGGTAGTTGTTTCCTGGGGGAACAACGTATTTATAGCCCTTCGAGTATTGAGGGGAGCCACCGGGGTCAAGAAAACTGATTGGCTCCGTAAGATTTGCCTATTTGTGGCGTGCACCCGTGAAGGAACCCTTCTCGGGGAAGGGGAGGAGGACTGCCGGTACTTGGAAGGATTCCGGCGTTCTGTGATTACCGATCATACGCAGCCCGGACGTGTGTTAAGCCGACAAGTCAGCGGCCTGCTACGCCGTTTGGGGAATGGCTCGGCTCGAGCGCCGAAGAAGGTCGTGTCAAGCTGCGATAAGCGCCGGGTAGGCGCAAGAAGCCTATGATCCGGCGATGACCTAATGGGACTTCCTATTCTTCGGAATGGTCCGTAAGGACCGGGAACGCGGGGGATTGAAACATCTTAGTACCCGCAGGAAAAGAAATCAATCGAGATGCCGTCAGTAAAGGCGATCGAACGCGGCACAGAGCAAACCGAATCCCCTCCAGAAATGAAGGGGATGTGTGGTGTTGTTGGACTTGGTTACTTCTTACTCGGTCAACCTGAAGTCAACTGAAATGTTGCACCAAAGAGGGTGATAGTCCCGTAAGGACAAGCCGAAAAGAAGAATGCCGAGTATCCAGAGTAACGCGCGTTGGATATCGCGTGCGAAGCTGGGAAACATTCATTTCCAACTCTAAATACGTCTCGAGACCGATAGCGCAGTAGTAGCGTGAGTGAAAGCTGAAAAGTACCCTTAGCGGGAGGTGAAAAGAGCCTGAAACCAGACGGCTATAAGCAGATACGGCATGAAAGGGAAGAAGCCCTTCGGGGCTGACCAATGTCGTATCGTCCGTTTCGAATAACGGGCCAGGGAGTTCTGATCAATGGCGAGACTAAGCGCTGAAGCGCGGAGTCGAAGGGAAACCAACTTGCCCGCAACTTCGCAAGAAGTGAGGGGCGGGGTGCGCTCGCCTGGAGTCATTGGTGGGATACCCGAAGCCAGTTGATCTATGCCTGGGTAGGTTGAAGCCTCTCGAAAGGGAGGTGGAGGACCGAACCGGTATTGATGTGCAAATCATTCGGATGACCTGGGCATAGGGGTGAAAGGCCAATCTAAACTGGAAATAGCTGGTTCCTCCTGAAACTAGTCGCAGCTAGATCTCAGCCGAGGTAGATCATGGGGTAGAGCACTGATTGGGCGCTTAGGCGGAGAAATTCGTCGGCATCCTGTCAAACTCCGAACTTGTGGTCGCCGTAGACGCTGGGAGTGAGGGCCTCTGGGGTAAGCTTGGGGTCCGCAAGGGAATGCAACCCAGCCTGAAGTTAAGGTCCCTAAGTACCGGCTAAGTGTAACAACAAAGGGCGTCGGCAGTCTAAAACAACTGGGAGGTGGGCTTAGAAGCAGCCACCCTTTAAAGAAAGCGTAACAGCTCACCAGTCGAGATTGCGGGCCCCGAAAATGGACGGGGCTAAGCCGGTCACCGATACTTTAGAACACCGAAAGGTGGTTTGGTAAGGAGGCGTCGTGCATGGGCAGAAGCTTGGCCGTGAGGTCAAGTGGACCGTGTTCGAACGAGGATCCTGGTAGGAGTAGCAGCAAAGAATGGTGAGAATCCATTCCGCCGTAGGGGCCAGGGTTCCTCGGCAATGTTCGTCAGCCGAGGGTTAGCCGATCCTAAGATGCTTCTTAACCGAGAGCATCGAAAGGGAAGCAGGTTAATATTCCTGCGCCACTTCTGATTTTGCCTGATGCTGGACGCATCAAGATAAGTCGAACAGGCATGCCTACCTGTTCAAGCGTCTAAACCTGTGGAGAACCGTAATGGTGAGAAACGGGTGAATGCGCGAGTAGGAGGGCGAAGGCCCTCTTCGACCTATTCCTGGTGCCAATGAAAAAAGCATCAGTTACAGCAGAGGTGTTCGTACCAAGAACCGACACAGGTGCCCCTAGGTGAGAAGCCTAAGGCGCGTCGGCGTTAATCCAGGCGAGGGAATTCGGCAAATTAGCCCCGTACCTTAGGTACAAGGGGTGCCAGCCATGAAAACGGCTGGTCTCAGTGACAAGGGAGCTCCGACTGTTTAATAAAAACATAGGTGGCAGCGAGTCCGAAAGGATGTGTATTGCCGCTGAAGCCTGCCCAGTGACGGTATCTGAATCTCCGGTACAACGGAGCGAAGGACCGTTAAACGGCGGGGGTAACTATGACCCTCTTAAGGTAGCGTAATACCTTGTCGCTTAATTGGCGACTTGCATGAAGGCCCAACGAGAGCTCTACTGTCCCCGCCTGGAAGCCGGTGAAACTGATAGTACCGGCGCACAATCCGGTATCTTCCACCTGAAAGCGAAGACCCCGTGGAGCTTTACTGCAGCCTGTTGTTGTGGTATGAGTTCGATTGTGTAGCGTAGGCGGGAGGCGTTATCAGGATCTGCCGCTAGGTAGACTCCGAGTCGACGATGAAACACCGCCCTTTTGGGTTCGTATCACTAACTTCTACGGAAGGACACCTATAGGTGGGCAGTTTGGGTGGGGCGCCACGCCCTCAATAAGGAAACAAGGGCGCCCAATGGTCAGCTCAGGCAGGTCAGAAATCTGCCGGAGAATGCAAGGGTAAAAGCTGGCTTGACGCAGATCCGGATAACAAGGATCTGCGATGCGAAAGCAGGGCCTAGCGAACCAATGAACCTTCTGAATGGGGGTCATTGATGACAGAAAAGTTACCCCGGGGATAACTGAGTCGTCTCCAGCAAGAGTTCATATCGACCTGGAGGCTTGCTACTTCGCTGTCGGCTCTTCCTATCCTGGTGGTGCAGCAGCTGCCAAGGGTGGGGTTGTTCGCCCATTAAAAGGGATCGTGAGCTGGGTTTAGACCGTCGTGAGACAGGTTTGTTGCTTTTTGGTGGAAGTGCATTGGTGCCTGACGAGAAGAACCCTTTAGTACGAGAGGAACGGGGGTTCGCGGCCTCTAGTTAACCAGTTGTCCGGCAGGGCATAGCTGGGCAGCCACGCCGTAATGGATAAGAGCTGAAAGCATCTAAGCTCGAAACCACCTTGAAAAAGAGGCACCTTAGAACACTCGTAAATGACGAGATTGATAGGACCGGGATGTAAGTATCGAGGTTCGCCGAGATATTCAGTCCGCGGTTACTAAAGTTCATGGCCGCATAGTACTTTCGGCAAGATAATGCGGTTGGCTTCGGCTTAACCGTCATACGTGGCTGCGTATGATCTCCTTCCAATATTCTATTTCTTCATTCTTGCATGCTCAGCGCATGCTCCGTACAGAACAAGTACGGATCAGATGGAGCCGCAATTCGCCTCCTCGGGCACGAATCTTCGGAGGCGCTGCAACGCTTCGAGTTTTTCGCTTCTACCGAGTCTCGCCTCCTCAATGCCTTGCTGCAAGATCTGTATCGATCTGTCCATCGCCTTCCTATCGACCGGATACGGAACACCGTCCTTACCTCCAACAGCGAACGAGAACTTCACGGGATCGCACCAGCTCGGCTCCACGCCGTAGATTAGTTCGCCAATCAAAGCAAGAGCTCGGACCGTCGAGGGGCCGACACCGCGGAACGAGAGCAACTGCTCGTAGTCCGTCGGATGGAACTCGTACACGTCTCTCAGGGCGTCCCAGTTGATCGACCTCGGCATCGAGAGCCGGACGACCTTCTCTCCGTTCCATTCAGACAAGGTGCTCTGCCCTCTGGCTGCCGTAGTCACTTGCCTCTGGAGCTTGTCCACGCCGTCGTTCACAAGATCGACCGAAAGCGCTCTAGACCTTCCGCTTTGGCGAGAAATCATGTCAAGAACCCGGGGTACCTTTGTTCCAAGGACCGCGGTGTGGGGCTCCTCGACGAAGCTGCTGACATCCTTCGAGTACCAGTGATATCTCCGGGCGAATCCGGTCCCGCCGTTCATTCCCTGTTGGATGACGGTCCAGTTGCCCTTGGAGTCAAACACGAATGAGTGGTGATAAAGCTGGTGACCGTCCTGAAGGGCTGCGCTGTCGATCTTCGCGCTCATCTTGCTCGCATATATCAGTCGGTTCTGAGTGTCGGTGGAGGAAATGTGTTCACCCGACCACGATTCGATATCTGCCGGTGCTCCTCTGGATGTCTTGCCCTTTCCGCCAGCGACTCCGACCTCGTCGCTGTTCTTGAGCGCCTGCTTGAGCGCCCCGCAAGTGACGGTGGTCGTGCCCGAGCTGTGCCAGTCGAATCCGAGAACGCATGAGAATGCCTGGAACCAGAATGGGTCCGAAAGCCTCCTGAGGAACTCCTCAGTCCCGTACTCAATCACCATGACATCCGAGATCACAGCCGCTAGCTTCACCATCCTTGTGAACAACCATCTTGGCGCATTCCCTCCATGAAGCGGCAGGTCTGCGAATCCAGTCCTCGGCACGTTCGAATCTACGTCGGCGGTTTTGATAAGTCTTTCTCAGGGGTGGGCGCAAAGCCCTGGCTTTGAAGTTCAAGGCATATACAGAACCGTCGTCGCGGTCGGCAGCATTTTGCGAAGCTCGTGCATGTGAGGGTGAAATAACCTGATCTCCTCGTGCGACTCTGGTTCCTTTCCGATCATGCGCGAGATGACCTTCGTCTCGAGCTTTCCCATGACCTTCCACGCGCCACCAGGATATGATGTGTCGGTCATGATTAGGATGGGAATCTTCAGACCGGAACGCTCGAACTCGTCCAAACACGATGCCAAGATCTCAAGCTCTTCTGGAGAGACATGGTAGGTCGTTCCATCCTTGCCTACGTAGGTCGGGTCCTTCTGTACGAGAAGCTCCGAGAGGCGCTTCCTGATCGAGGGCACATGCTTGTTCAAGTGCGCGACCAGCTTCTCCAGCGTCTTGTCATCGAACATATGGACCACAACAGGCGATGCTTGACACGAACGCCCGCAAATGATAAGCGAATGAGTCCGCACATACAAGAGATGTTTGTCCATCTATTTTGCCGATTCATCGCAAGATTATCAAAGAGGCCAGGTTTAGACCTCGAACGAGGGGCAGATGGTGTGTTAGCTTCAGCGTCACGAGATAGTTCCGCCACTGTCGAAGAAATGAGACTAATCTATAATTGGAGGTGGCCTCATTACTACACGACTCCGTCAAGTTCGACAAATCAAGGCAGAGAGGCAGGGGAATGACCGAGGACATCGCACCAGATCTGAAGGCGATGCTGGAAACGCATCCTTGCTATACGGAGAAGGCACACACGCAGTTCGCGAGGATGCATCTTCCTGTTGCACCAAAATGCAACATCCAGTGCAACTACTGCAATCGCAGGTTCGATTGCACCAACGAAAGCAGGCCCGGGGTGACGAGCGAGATTCTGACTCCCGAGCAGGCTGTGGAGAAGATCAAGTACGTCACAGAACGAATCCCCTACCTGACCGTGATCGGCATCGCTGGTCCGGGGGATCCCCTCGCGAACGAGGAGACGTTCCGAACGCTGGAGCTTGTCAAGAAGGATTTCCCTGAGATGTCGCTCTGCCTTAGCACGAACGGCCTTTTGCTGCCGAAGAACGTCGACCGCTTGAAATCCATTGGAGTCAGGTTCATTACCGTCACGATAAACGCCGTCGATCCCGAGATCGGCAGCAGGATGTACGACTTTGTCAAGTACGAAGGAAAGGTGTTGAGAGGAGTGGAGGCAGCCAAACAGCTGATTGAGAACCAGCTGCTCGGCGTGAAGATGGCATCGAAGGCAGGTATGCTGGTCAAGGTGAACGCCGTCATGGTCCCAGAGGTGAACGCGGACCACATACCTGCGGTCGCAAAGAAGGTGAAGCAACTCGGAGCTTACATTGTCAACATAATCCCGCTCATACCCGTCCCTGGCACGAATTTCGCGAATATGAGAGCGCCGACCCCGAAGGAGCGGAAAACGTTGCAGGACGTGTGTGAAACGGATGTCCGGCAGATGAGGCATTGCAGATTCTGCAGGGCCGACGCCATCGGGCTGCTCGGAGAAGACAAATCATCGGAGTTCGCGCATGCGACCTGCAGTCTTACCCGGCCTCCGAAAGAAGGATTCGCAGGTATGCAGATGGAAGGGAAATCGAAATATAGGATCGCCGTGGCATCGAGCGACGGGAAGAATGTGGACCTGCACTTTGGTCACGCGGAGAGCTTCCTGACGTTCACGGTCGCAGGCAAGAAGACAACGCCAGGTGAGAAGATCTCGATTCAGGCGGACATGGATATTCCGATGTTTGGAATGGCTCACGCTAACAAGCTCGAGAAGGCCGCCGACGCGTTGGCCGGCTTCGATGCCGTGGTGGCGACGAAGTTCGGCAACAGGGCCGTGGAGGAACTCCAGACGCGGGGGGTCGCGGCAATCCAGGATTCTGGCAAGATCGAGGCGGCGCTTAGACGAACAGTCGACAGCTTGTTCAAGGAGAGAGCGGAGACGTTTAGCGACTGAGGGGAGGGCATGAGGGGATCCGACCTGTTGGTCAAGTGTCTCGAAGATGAGGGCGTGACGCGCATCTTCGGGATACCCGGCGAAGAGAACCTTGATCTCATGGACAGTCTGATCGATTCCAAGATAGAATTCGTACTCACGAAGCACGAGGGGTCCGCCGCATTCATGGCAGAGATTTCGGCTAGACTGTCGGGCAAGCCTGGCGTCTGCCTCTCAACTTTGGGTCCTGGGGCGACCAACCTTGTCACCGGGATCGCGGATGCTTACTTGTGCTACACCCCAGTGGTGGCTCTGACCGGACAAGTCAGGACAGAAAGGGCGCATCCTCCAGAGAAACAGTACATCGACCTCGTTCAGCTCTTCAAGCCAATAACTAAAGACAGCTTCAGCGTGAGGACCCCCTCGAAAATACCTTTGCTGACGAGAAGGGCGTTCGACAAGGCGAGGGAGGAAAGGCCTGGACCTGTCCACGTTGAACTTCCTGAGGACATCATGAGATGCGAGGTCGAAGGAAAGCCATTGCCTAGATCGACATCGAAGAGGACAAGCTGCGACCGTGCCTCTCCGGAGCCTTTGAGGGAGGCGATCTCCAAAGCCGGGACACCTCTAATTCTCGCGGGCCAGGGAGTCATTCGAGCGGGATCCCAAGAAGCGCTGAGGAGGTTCTCCAAAGCGTGGAACATACCGGTGCTGCACACGTGGCTTGCTTCAGGGATATTGCCTTTCGATGACCCGCATTCACTGCATTCCGTCGGGCGGAGGACTCACGACTTCATGAGGAAGGCGTTCGAGGCGGCCGACCTAGTCATTGCTGTCGGATATGACGTGATCGAGTACCAGCCGGTCTTCTGGAACATCGGGAAGGAGAAGAGAATAGTTCACATTGGTCCGATTCCTGCGGAGATCGCAGACAAGTACAGCCCGGACGTCCAATTGATCGGCGACATCAAGAGCATACTCTCAGAGATGACAAAAGGCGCTATCAACAAGGGTAACTGGGCAAGCGACCTCAGAGACCAATTGCACGAGAAGATGTCGATGGACATGATGGACACCTCCCCGGTCAAACCTCAGCTGGCGGTTCGGGCCATACGGGAAGCGCTTGGCAGGAAAGACATCGCGGTCTGCGACGTCGGGGCTCATTTCCTTTGGATGGAGAAGCTCTATCCGACTTACGCGGAGAACACGCTTGTCGTTTCGAACGGTCTTATCGGTATGGGTATCGGGATCCCGGGCGCCATAGCATCGAAGTTGACGTGCCCGGAAAGGAACGTGGTTGCGATCGTTGGCGACGGGGGCTTCATGATGACCTCATCCGAGCTCGAGACCGCATCCAGGATGAAGGCTCCGTTCGTTTCGGTCATCTTCAACGACCGCGGGTACGGATTGATCAAGCTCAGGCAGGAGAAGAACTACGGCAGGAGCATCGGCGTGGACTTCGAGAATCCAGATTTTGTGAAGTACGCGGAGTCGTTCGGCGCTGCTGGATACAGAGTCTCGTCCGCAAAGGAATTGGAGAAGGTCCTTGCGAAGTGCCTCAAGGACGGCGCCCTCGCGGTCATCGACGTCCCAATCGACTATTCGGAGAACGTCAATTTGGCGGTGTGAGGTACCCGAAACCTGCATCCTTACATGCGAATTGGACTGTCCAGATTGAAAAGATTCATATAACGACCCCCTGATACAAGGACGATGGATTCCTCGGAATATCAGCTGAAATACTTCATCGAGAACGGGTTCACAAGGCAGCAGTGCCCCAAGTGCGGGCGCCACTTCTGGAGCCTAGGGGATTGGGAGACCTGCGGCGAACCCCCCTGCGAAGAGTACACGTTCATTGGGGCCTCGCCGATGAAAGAATCCCTCGGACTTCACGAAATGAGGGAGGTCTACCTCAGCTTCTTCGAGAGCCACGGCCACAAGAGGGTCAGACGATACCCGATCGTGGCGAGGTGGCGGGACGATGTCTTCTTCACACAGGCATCCATCTATGACTTTCAACCATGGGTCATCAACGGCGTGATCGACCCGCCCGCGAACCCGCTGACGATCTCGCAGACCTGCGTCAGATTCAACGACATCGACAACGTCGGCAAGACTGGTCGACACTTCACATTCTTCGAGATGTGTGCCCACCACGCCTTCAACACGAAGGACAAAGAGGTCTACTTCAAGGACAGGACGGTCGAGCTCTGCCACGAACTTTTCACGAAGCGATTGGGAACCCCGCCGGAGAGAATGAGATACGTGGAGGAGTGGTGGGAGGGCGGGGGCAACTCGGGCCCATGCCTTGAGGTAATCCTGGACGGGGCCGAGCTCGCCACGCTGGTCTTCATGATGTACCGCGAGACCCCCGAAGGCAGAAAGCCGCTGAGCATGACGGTCGTCGACACCGGGTACGGCCTTGAGCGCATAGCGTGGGTATCCCAGGGTACTCCGTCTGCGTATGAAGCGGTCTTCGGTCCCGTCGGCGACTACATGAAGAAGGTGGCTAGTGTCTCGGCGGATACCGATATACTGAAGGAGTACAGCAAGGTCGCTGGAATGACCAACGCGAAGACGGCGGCCGACGTCAGGAGGATAAGGGAGGTCACGGCATCGAGAATCGGCATATCCTACGAGCAACTGATGGAAAGCGTGACCCCGCTCGAGGACGTTTACGTCGTCTGCGATCATTCCAGAGCTCTCGCGTTCCTTCTCAATGACGGGGTAGTGCCGTCGAACGTCAGAGAGGGGTACTTCGCTAGACTCCTGGTTCGGCGCGGGCTCCGTGCGATGCGCTCATTGGACCTCGACATCACATTGGCCGAGGTCGTCAACAGGCAGATCGATTTTTTCAGCCCTGTGTTTCCCGAGATGTCGGAGAACCGGGACGATATACTCCAGCTCGTCCGCGTGGAGGAGGACAGGTATCGCGAGACGCTCGTAAGAGGCAAGCAGCTGGTCCAAAGATTGACTAGGAACCTGAAGCCGGGCGATAGCATTTCGGCGGAGAAGCTCATCGAGCTGTACGACTCACACGGCCTTAACCCAGAGACAGTCAGGGAGTTCAGCACCTCGAAGATCGACATCCCAGACGACTTCTACATACGTGTCGCTGCGATGCATGAGAAACCGGACCAGGAAGAATCGAAGGAAGAGAGACTGCCAGAGGGTCTGCCTGCCACGAAGATGCTTTACTATGAAGATACAGAGACGGTCGATTTCGAAGGGAGGGTTCTCGCCGTCGTGAATGGCGGCGTCGTTCTGGACCGAACCGCGTTCTACCCCGAAGGAGGAGGCCAGGAATGGGATACCGGTTCGCTCGGAGGAAAGAGGGTTACGAAGGTCATCCGGAGCGGGAACAGTATCGTCCACTACGTCGAGGGCAAGACAACTGAGGTCGGATCGAAGCTCAAAGGGAAGGTCGACAAAGAGAGAAGAATCCAGCTTATGAGGCATCACACTGCCGCGCACATCATGAACGGCGTGGCGAGGAAGATGCTGGGTGGTCACGTCTGGCAGGCCGGTGCGCACAAAGCGGTGGACGAGGCTAGACTGGATATCACCCATTTCGAGAATCTAACCCCGGAGCAGAGAAGTCTCCTCGAGAGAGAGGTCAATCGGATTGTGCTCGAGGGTCTGAAAGTGAACGTCAAGTTCATGCAGAGGGACGAGGCCGAGAAGTTGTACGGTTTCCGACTCTATCAGGGCGGGGCAGTGCCAGGTGGGACGATAAGGGTCGTCGTGGTCTCAGGCCTCGATGCAGAGGCATGCGGCGGGTTGCACTGCAAGAGGACGAGCCAGGTCGGTCCTGTGCGCATTCAGAGGACGAAGCGCATCCAGGATGGCATCGTCAGGATCGAGTTCTCGGTAGGAATGCCTGCAATAGAAAGAATGCAGAAGGACAAGGAGACCGTAGAGAAGCTCTCCGAGATTCTCAACACGACACAAGACCAGATAGTCGCGGTGGCCGAGAAGTACCTCGGCGAGTGGAAGGAGCAGAAGAAGGATATCGAACGTCTGACGACAAACGAGAGCATATCCGCGTCCGAAAATCTACTGCGCGATGCGACACCAATCGGAGACACCAGATTGGTCACACTCACGACGAGGGAGGGGGACGACCCCGCCGCTATTTCGAAGACTCTCACCGGCAACCCGAAGGTCGTCGCTATTATCGGTGCTGTGGCTGGCAACAATCTGAAGTTGTTTGTGTCGAGAAGCCTAGACATGGACGTCGACTGCAGGACCTTGTTGAAGGAGATTACGAATATCACCGGAGGCGGCGGGGGTGGGAAGAAGGAGTTCGCCCAGGGCGGCGGTGGAGACCCTTCCAGACTCTCCGAGGCGCTAGAGAGAGCGCCAGATATCTTACGGGCCCTTCTGAAAGGAAGCGGTTAGCAACATGAGAGGATTGAGAGGGTTCGCAAGGAGGATCAGGCAATACGCCAGAAGGCCCGACGTCGAGTCAATCACGCGACGCTATTTCATACTCGGTGCATTTGATGGTGCCCTCACTATACTCGGTGTCATTCTGGGTGCCGCCGCCTCTGGAAATCTGGACGACAGACTCGTGATGAGCGCTGGCATAGGAGGGGGGATAGCCCTTGCAATATCTAGCACAGTCGGGGCGTACGAGGCGGAGAGGATAGAGGCGAAGGTGAATGGCAAGGAGAGCGGGAAGCGATCGATGACGATATGGGAGGGGGGCTATCCAAAGGGCTACCGCATCAAAGCCCTTATCCCCGCATTGGTCCACGGGATCGCACCGCTCATAGCGGCGATTGTGCCGGTCATTCCATTCCTGCTGTTCGACACAAAGACAGCCGCCGTAGTCTCGGTCACCATCACACTCTCATTCCTGTTCTTAATGGGCCTGTACCTAGGGTCAGTGGTCAAGGAACGCATGATCTTCACTGGCATACGCTTCGTGCTCATCGGTATCGTGACCTCGGTGATTATCGTGGTCCTCTTCGGCGGCTGAGGAATAGGAGTGACCTGTCTCTGAGAGAAACGATACTAGGGTCTTATGGGCTGAATCACACGCAGATTCGGCGTCAAGGAAATGGCAGTCAGCCTGTGTCAGAAAACATCTCTGGGCACCGCCATGCGCTACAGAAACACTTAAATATGAACTTGCGTGTAGGGGAGATGCTCCACAAGAGTATGGTAGATCAATTCATTTGATCATATTGTCGGAGGTAGACGCTTGGTTGAATCAGGCGAATCACAGAAAGAGGACTTTCGTTACATAGTCCGTCTCGCGAACACGGACCTCGACGGCAACAAAGGCACTATCATCGCTCTCCAGAACATCAAGGGAGTAGGGAAGAGAGTTGCCGAGATAGTTGCGAAGAGGGCAGGAGTGAACAGAAGGGATAAAATCGGCAACCTTCCCGAAACGAAGGTCGAGGAGTTGGGCAATCTGCTGGCAACCTATTCAGAGTACGTTCCCAACTGGGCCGTCAATAGACAGAACGACGGCGAGACGGGAGCGGACATGCATCTTGTAGGCATAGATATCGAGGTTTTCAGGAAGGACGACGTCAACAGGATGAAGATGATCAGATGCTACAGAGGCATCAGGCACGAGCAGGGCCAGAAGGTGCGCGGACAGCGCACGAGGTCGAACGGAAGAACCGGGCTAACCCTGGGTGTCAGCAGGCAGAGGCTTGCGCAGGCTGCGAAGGCCGAGGGTGGAGAGGCACAGGCAGCGGCTCCAGCCGAGAAGAAGGCGGCTCCGGCAAAGAAGGAAGCGGCCCCAGCCGAGAAGAAGGCGGCCCCCGCTGAGAAGAAGTAGGTGTTACGATGGGCGATCCTAAATTTCCTCGCAAATCCTATGATACTCCTTCGCACCCGTGGAAAGGCGACAGGATAAAGGAAGAGGCGGAGCTCGTGAAGAAGTTCGGCCTGAGGAACAAGAGAGAGCTGTGGAAGGCCAAATCCATTGTCAGGAACCTGAGGAGACAGTCAAGGAACCTGCAGGCGCGGACAAGGTCCGGGGAGGAGCAGGCGAACCTCGAAACGAAGAACCTCCTGGCGAGCTGCGGGAGGACGGGGCTGCTTCCGATGGACGGCACCACACTGGACGATGTCCTCGGCCTCACCACCGAATCGGTCCTGAACAGGCGGCTCCAGACCCTCGTGTTCGCGAAGGGACTGTCGAACACCGTTGGCCAGGCTAGGCAGTACATAGTCCACGGCCATGTGAGGGTGGGCGACAGGATGGTCAGCATTCCCGGATACCTCGTCACCAGAGGTGAGGAGGACAATGTCATCTTCAATCCGCACTCTCCGATATCGGACGAACTGCACCCGATGAGACTCGTGAAGAAGAAGGTCGGAGGAGAGAGGCCTGTCGAGGCCAAGAAGCCGGAAGAGGAGAAGAAGGATCTCATGGCCAAGATACCAAAGAAGCTGGCAGCCGAAGTGATCCCTGAGGAAGAAGTCGCTGACATCGCCCAAATCGACATCGCTGACGAGAACTCGAAGGAGGAGGGTCAATAATGGGAAAATGGGGAATCGCTAACGTATTCGCAAGTTACAACAACATAATCATCACTCTGACGGACATCACCGGCGCTGAGACGATAACGAAGTGCTCAGGCGGAATGGTTGTGAAGGCGGCCAAGGACGAGTCGTCCCCTTATGCAGCGATGAGGGCGGCCGAGAAGGTCGCCGAGATAGCGAAAGAGAAAGGGATCGAGGGCATCCATGTCAAGGTGAGGGCACCCGGAGGGAACAAGTCTGCGTCCCCAGGACCTGGAGCTCAGGCGGCAATCCGTGCTCTGGCAAGAGCCGGACTGAAGATCGGCCGCATCGAGGACGTCACCCCGATACCCCACGACGGCACAAAGAAGAAGGGCGGTCGCAGAGGGAGAAGGGTATAGAGGTTGCAGTCCATGGAAATCAAGATCCTTGAACTGATGGACATGAAGGCGAAGTTCATCTTGTCCGGCGCGAAGCCGGAGATCGCCAACGCACTGAGGCGCTGCCTGATGGCGGAAGTGCCGAAGATGGCGATTGAGACCGTCGAGTTCCACCTCGGACCGATAAGAGACGAGGAGGGGAGCGAGTACGAGAGCGTCAGCCCGCTCTTCGACGAAATCATCGCTCACCGCTTGGGACTTGTTCCGATACCTACAGATCTGGACATATTCACGTATAAGGAGAAGTGCACCTGCGGCGCCGAAGGCTGCCCCAACTGCACGATCATGTACTCCATGAACAAGAAGGGACCGTCCGAGGTGTACTCGGGAGATCTGGAACCTCTTGGGGGACCGGAGCTCAGAGTGAAGGATGAACTGATCCCGATAGTGAAGCTCGGCCCGGGCCAGGCTATACTCGTCTACGCGTCTGCGGAACTCGGGACGGCGAAGAGGCATGCGAAGTGGCAAGTCACTAGCGGGGTCGGGTACAAGTACTTCCCGAAGGTCGTCATCAACCCCGCGAAGTGCGACATGGGCGACGCCTGCATCAAGGCCTGCCCGAGAGGGGTCATCGGCAAGAAGGACGGGAAGACGGTCGTCGTCGATCCTGAGGCCTGCACTTTGTGCCTGGCCTGCGTAGAAGCGTGCGTCACGAGGGCGATCAGTGTCGAGGGGGACAAGTCGAAGTTCATATTCGAGTTCGAGACCGACGGGTCCCTGACGGCGCAGAAGACGCTGCTCAAAGCGCTAGAGATCCTCGAGGGCAAGTTCGACGAGTTCAAAGAGCTTGTGTCGACGCTCGAGACCTGATCATGACTACATGAAATCGGTCAGCTTGCACTTCTTTACTCGGTCATTCTCGAAGAGTGATTTTATCGATCCCTCGATCAGGGCTATGCGCTGCTGGGTATAGAGAGGCAGGCCGAACTTCTCGCTGATCTCTTTCGTTATTTCCAGATACTTCTTCACGCTCTTCTCGTGCACCGTCAGCGTCAGGTCGTTCCCGCAGTAGCACTTGCCGCGGAGGGGGATGCGTCGGTACTTCGCATTGCACTTCGTGCACCTCAGCTGCTGGCCGGAGAAGCTCTTCAAGTTGCCGATCATGTCCGGCAGGAAGTGGCGGGTGATGACCCTGTACACCACATCGGTCTCGTCGACCGCCCTGATCTTCTTCGCGAGCTCGATCTGGGCGTTCATTTTGTCGATCATCGTCTCCAGGGTCTTGTACGCCGACTCTTCAGGACCCTCAGCAATGCTGCGAGTGTCGTGCGTGAACCCGAAGCCCTCATACTGGAGCACCGAGCCGATCCTCCCCCCGACCATGTCCATCTTGTCTTGGATCTCTTTCGGATGGCGGTATTCGGTCGTGGCCTGGTAGAACTCGAGAGGATACTCCCAGAGAACGTCGATGTTGTGCGCCTCCTTGTCTATCTCATTCGGGTCGAGCCTGGTGGTCAGGACCAATGGAGCATCCATGAGCCCTCCCCTTTTCTCAGGAAGGAAGGAGCGCGAGAAGTTGACCAGACAATCGAGCAGCAGGATGCAGCTGTCCTCGTCGCCGTCTGCGTTCCGTCTCTTTGCTGCGTGAAAGAACGGATGGCCGTACCCGACGCTCATTCCCGTGAAGCCGATGATCCTACACAGCACCCCGCCCGAAGTGTGGGGCGCCAGCCCGATTGCCATATGTCCGATCAGATCCTCTCTCTTCTCCGCTTGATAGAACGGCGCCAGTCCGTAGTGGCGCTTGAGCAGATCGTCGACGAACTTCGAGACCTTGACGAAATACTCTCCGCAGGAGACAGAAGGGACGATGTCCTGAACCTTCAACTCGCAAATCTGTTCGTCCCTTTCAAGGTCCGTCCCGAAGACGTCCTTCCTGTAGCCGAGGTCCACCGCCCTCTCCACGCTCAGCCCGATCTCCTTCGGTCTGAAGTGCGTTAGCGGCACGTCCGTCATGTCGAATCGTATCGTGCCGTCCTTGAACACGTAGACTTCGTGCACCGCCCTGAGGATCCCTTTCTCGAGCGCTTCAGGCGTCTTATTCTTCGATATCATGCCCTGGACGCCCTTGATCTCAGGAACGGTCGTCTGCCCAAGGTGCTCCATCGCCTGCTGAAGGATGGACTGGACGCTCATTTTCTGGCGGGTCGGACCCTCGACCACGAGCGTGTGCGAGCCGCACTCGCAAACGCAGAGGAAGGATGTCTTTCCACACACGGGGCATTGTCGCACTCCGACCTCCACCTCGATCTTCTCGTCCGAGGCCGCCTCGTTCACCAACCGCTGAGCTCCACCGCTATGGCCCAGAGGAAACAACACATGTGGCGGCGGCTTCATCTTCCGCTCCTTGGCCTTCTCCGGTCGTGCCATTCGGGCGCCGATTCTCGTGATCGCGCGCGGTCTGACCTTGATCCCCATCGCATTGGAGACGGCATCGATGGTGTCCGTGCCGGCAAATGCTCTGGACTCCACGACCTTACCCGCATCGACCCTCAGGCCGAGACCTGCCAGAAGCGGCTCGGCGCACTTGTCCAGGATTATCTGTCCTTCCTTGACCTGGTGGGTCGCTCCGAGGTTCTCCAGGACCCTCTTCGCCTCCTCGTTCATTTCGACGCAGAGACAGCGGTCCTTGACCCATGAGAACTCGAGGATGTGGCTCCGCAACTTCTGCAGGTCCTCAAGCGACGAGTCGTACCAGAACAGATTGAACTTAGGATGCAGGTGTACAGAGTATTTGAGTGACAGGTCCAAAGCGCGGGAGAAATCAGGGTCCCTCCAGTCCTGGGGCAACTCTCCAACGGCATTCCTCAGTTCCACCTTGTACCATTCGATGGAATAAGCAGCCGGGACGAGAATGTGGTTGTTCTCGACGAACTCCCCGAATGATATCAGAATCTCACCGAGGTCGACAATCTCTTTGACCCTTCCCTTCAACCTCTTCACCGATTCGACGTCGCTTTCCTGGACAAGATCCCCATTGTCCAGCAGAAGGATCGGACCTTCGATCGAATCGCACGGAGTCACCGCCCCAGCCTTGCCCGGACGCTCCAGCTTGATCTGTGTCCCGACGGTGATGAACTCGTCCAGCGCATACATCGTCGCAGGATTCACTCCGACCGCCGCGAGTCCAGTCGTCCTCCCCCGACCGTACCGCAGTCTGAATCCTCCAACCCTTGAGGGATGTGATAGGACGGGGCGTCCGGCGACGATGTCCTTCAGGTACTTGTAGTCGGGGGCGATTTTCGCCTCCTTGGACGAGTCCTCGGTCTTCTTCATGCTCAAGTACTCGTCGATGAACTCCCAGCCGTCAATCCCCAGCTTCTTGACATGCTTCTGGACCTTCGGGGCTTTCTGACATAACCCTTCGGCTATTACGAGGGAGGCGCCTCCCCTGACACGGTTGGTCTCGACCCTCGGCAGATCGCGATATCCAGATATCTCGACATCTTCAGTCCCCTCGCCGTCGACGCAGATCGGGCAGTTCTTGACGATCAGCTCTATCTCGTCGTTCGTCGGGGTGTACTGCAGGTGCTGGCACTGCTTGTAGAGAGGTATCTCCTCTTTGAACCTCTGCACTTCCCCGTGCGTCGGGATGTACCGCCCTATGCCATGCTCCCTCCTGACGACATCACCTATCAGGACACTCATCGCCTGTCCTGTCCCTCCTGCAGACCTGATTGGGCCGGCGAACGATATTGCCAGATATTCGCTCCCGTCCGAGTTGCGGCCGATCTTCACTCCCGCAATGCCTTCGAGCGGGGCGACCAGAATGCCTTCGGTCAGAACGGCGAGCCCGACGCGGATTGCTCTGTCGATTGCCTCCTCCCTCGACCCCGCCTCCCTGACCGCGATCTCTTTCGCTATAAGAAGGGAGGTCTCCTCCCTGTCGTGGTTACTGCTGAGCTCCCTTATGCGGCGGGCGACCCCTTCCACTTTCCAGGCCGCGAGAAGCTTCTCCACCCTTGAGGCGAGATCCTCGGCCTGAGGGATCTCGACATATGTCTCAGGGTCCAGCCCTCGGGCCCTTGCCCTTCTGGCGATAGCATAGCATCTGTCGGCCTCTTTCAAGAGGGATTCGAAGTACTCCCTCATCCCCTCGCTGCAAGACACCTCGTGCATCCGCGCTCCCCCGGTTCTCGCCCGAGCGCAAATGAGATTCTCTCTCTAAATAGTCATCGAAAGACTCTGCCAGCTTCCTTCTCGGTCGTGCGAAGTAAGGACACTACCCGGCCGACAAGCTCCTGCACTCCCTCCCCTGTGAGCGCCGATATCTTCGGCCTATCGCTGGCTGTTCTGACCATATCCACCTTGTTCTCCACCTCGATGATCGGCAGACCCTCGAACCCTTTCTTAACGGACTCGAGAAGCGCCAGCTGGTCCTCCATCCTGTAACCGGAGGACTCGGACGGGTCGAGAATGAACACGATCACGTCCGCCAGATACTTCAGTGCAAGTATGGCCTGGCGTTCGATCCTGTTCCTTTCCTCAAGCCTCCTGTCAAGCAGGCCCGGCGTATCGATGACCTGATACGTCCGCCATCCTTCCTTGAAGTGCCCCATGCCTATGCCCTTCGTCGTAAAGGGATAGGGAGCGATGAGCGGCCTGGCGGTGGACATGCGTTCCACCAACTGACTCTTTCCGACGTTAGGATATCCAGCTATGACCACTGTGGGAAGGGACGGGTCTACAACGGGGAGCTCTTTGAGCTTCCACCTCGCTTCCGAGACGAACTTCAGATTCTTCCCGATCTGGTTCACTAGGGACGACAGCCTACCGTAGAACTCCTTCCTCCCTTGATGGACCTCCGAGACGTCGGCTGCCCTCCTCACCCTGTTGAGATAAGTCCTCTCCAATTCGGAAATCTTCTTGGCGCACCAATCAAGTGCGGCCAGGGACTTCTTCAGGTCATCGACGCCTACGAGGACCTCTACGAGCTCAGCATTGAACTCCTCGCCCTTCCGGAAGCTAGGAAATGACCTGACGTAGTGGTCGAGCGTGCCTGAGACGATGTCCCCGGAGGTCGTCATCTTCGCCAGCGCTGACTTCTTGGTCGAGTCCAGACGGTCCACGCCCTTCTTCTTGATGTTCGATGCGCGCTTGAAGGCCTTATCGAGGAGCTCTTTTGAGGTCAGTATGGTCGGGATCCGCTTTTGCCTGTACGACACGGCCGGCATAACCTGTTGGGGAAGCATTAATCTATCACCGTGAGGCATTCTTATGACTTGGTGGTCGAGTGACCTACGAGATGGCTTACAGGCTCTGGCTGAAGGAGGGCGATCGATTCGTCGTGAGCGAGGGCAGGGCGAGGCTGCTGAGGCTGATAAAGAAATACGGATCGCTAGCTCGAGCGGCTGACGAGATGGACATGTCCTATCGCCACGCTTGGGGAGTTGTCAAGAAGATAGAGGAGATCATAGGTGAGAAGGTCGTATTCTCCGAAAGAGGAGGACAGGAGGGCGGCACTTCGGTTCTGACCCCTGATGGAGAGAAGCTATTGGAGCAATATGAGAACCAAAAGAGGGTATTCGACGAGCAGCTCAAGATGCTATACAAACGGCCTCTCATAGCCGCCGACGGAATCGTCATCATCGACGACGAGATCTTGCTGGTGAAGAGGTTGAAGGAGCCCTTCAAGGGGAGGTACGCACTACCTGGTGGCATCGTGAATTACGGAGAGAAGGTCGAGGATTGCGTGGTGAGGGAGATCAGAGAGGAGACCGGACTGGAGACGCGGCTCCTCGATTTGGTCGGCGTCTACTCGGATGCCTCGAGGGACCCGAGGGGCCACTGCATTTCCACTGTGTTCCACCTTGCTCAGGTCGGTGGATCCCTGCGCTCTGGTGATGACGCGGCGGAGGTTAGGACATTTCCTATGATAGAGATGCCGTCTCTTGCCTTCGACCACAGTGAGATAGTCCGCGATTTTCTTGCGTCGACAAGGAATCGATGAATAATCTGGGAACGGGAGGGTGTCGAAGGTCCCCTCCCCCTCTGGAGATTATGGTCAGTGCTTCAACTCACTAGGAACGCCACAGACTCTGAAAAGTATTTTAGCGTCGGGTCCGAATTACATTAGGATCAGCCGATGCGCGACGACCTAGACCAGAGAATTCTTCAAACACTGCAGAAGAACGGCAAACTCACCTACGAAGAGATAGGCAAGTTGCTTGGCCGTTCCCCATCGACAGTGAGGGACCGAATCGAGAAGATGGAGGAGGACAGGACCATACTAGGGTATTCCGCCATAGCCGACCAGGAACGTCTGGGCATCTATTCTGACAGCTATGTGTGCGCAGATATCGATCCTGACAGGATGTCATCTGCGGTCTCAGCGCTGTTCTCCATCGAGAACGTCTCAGAGATCCTGAGCGTGACGGGGGAACACAGGTTGATGATGAGGGTCCGGACAAAGAGCAACAGGGAACTCGTGGACATCATCGACAAGAGACTGAAGCCTCTCGGTTTCTCGAACGTCAAGACGATCGTCATCCTTGACTCCATCATGCGCTACCCCGGGCTTTAGGGAGCGACGGGCTTGCCTCAATCTGGCAGATTTCGAAAAGACAATCCCGATCATTATGGTCCAGATGCCACACGAACCTGTCTCCTCGTGTCAGACCTATCAAGTTCATTGAGAATGATCTCCGCGGCCCAGACCGCGGCGGTACCGACCAGGTGCGGGCATTTGTTCTGCTGATATGCCACCTCATCGAAATCGACGTAGTCCGTGCTGTTCCAGAGATCGTAATTCCTTCCAAGATGAGAGCTCTGGATCTGGCAGCAGATCACGCTTCCATATTCCCCCTCGAATCTTTCGGAAAGCTGCTTTCCTAGTCTATAAGCCACCATTCTAACCCTATCGGGATCCTTGAAATTGCGGCGTTCCCGCCCGAATAGCATCCCGATCGCCATCACGCCGCCGGAAAGCGCGCCGCAGGTCCCATGAGTGGACAGTCCGACCCCGCCAGAAAGCCCGCTTGCCGCCTTGAATACTTCATCATTTCTCATCTCGAACGCATCTTGGAGAGCGGCCAAGACGGATTGGGCGCATCCCCGGTTCTCTTTCTCGTAGTCGAACGCGATTCTATAGACCCTGTCTAGAAAATCCTGTCGATCCATGTTCCGCCCCTGGACATTGAAAGCAAGGACGGTAATATGAACGTTTCCTGCGCAATAGAACGACGGATCAGAGACGCTTAGTGAATGATTCTGAGATGACGGATGGCTTCTTCAACGACTCTAGTGAGTAGCCATGTTCGGTCGTCCGCCGCATGATGAACCAATAGTTCCTCTTGAGTCTTCCTCCGCTCAACTGCAATTGGTGAACGCCCACCGCCCGGTCCAACTCCTCGGACGAGAATAACCTTTGATCATACTGGCAAAGTATCGTAATGTTCTTCGGAAATCTTGCGAAGTCTATCCCCTGCTCGTATCTCATGAATCGATGGAAAAACGATTTGTGGGTCTTGAGCCAGGATAAATCCCCAACAGTGATCAATCCCTTGTATCCTTGCTCCATGGCGTCGGCGCGGATCTTTTCCCAGAGCTCGAACATACCGGTTCCACGGAACGTCCCTCCGGGGCAATAGGACGAAAAAGACGGTCTAACCTCCAATCTCCCCTTCTCGATCTCAGGATTCAAACTCGTCGTCAACGGACTACCATGGCCATCGCTCGGTCTTAGTGACAACTTGTCGGTTAAGCAAACGACTTTCTCATCGTCCCGACTCCACTCCACAAGCTCAAGTAGGGCTTTTTCCCGCTCAGTATCGGTTTGATAGACCTGAATTACGTGGTCACCTCTCCTATAATCATCGGTCCACTTGTTCATCTGAAGGAGGCACTCCTAGGAGCCTGATTGAGATATCAATTAGAGCGTTACATATAAGTCCCTTTTGAAATGCTTTCGTCATCGGAATCCATTTTCGGACCCTCCATGAGCGTAGAATTACAGCGAGAATCCAAAGATAGACAACTGGCTTGGCTGCGGAGGCAACAAGATATCCGCAGGACGATCGGGATGCCTAGCGACGCGAACTCTTCCAATCGCCTCTCCTCATCTGCCGTCGGAACTGGCAGATGTGCGAAAGGCGAATCCGGGCGGATTTGAACTCATGAAATCCAGACATTCGTATCCCGGATCATTTACAAGGTGATTGCACTGAGACTTCCGACGATCCTTCCCCTTTTCATACTCCTAAGGCCTTAGTAACGTCCGATATAAGCACAGCAAATACTGAGACAAGCTGGTCCAACGGGATTTCTGGTCACGAGACTGACCATATTCCCATTGCTCGAAATCTGACCAGGAAAGCTCTACCTTATCCTTTTCAATGAATATGTGGTAAATGCATGCTTGTTCCGCATTTCCACTTGCGGGACACTATGAGGGCGTAGCGTCCAGTCAACCTTGTTCCGCTATTCCGTTATTCCGACATCCGTTGACACAACAAAGGGTATGTCCCTAGGCGCGGCTCCTTGGAATGGGGGAACAAAACATACTGACCCTAGAATCAACCGGCCGGCAATGGAAATTCAAGTCAACTCGGTCGGTCGCTGAAGCGGTTGGAAGAAGCTTTGAGCAAGTGGATTTGCTTGAGCTGCGGGTCGACGGTGTGAAAATCACGGCATCCCTACAACATCAGCCCGAACTCGATTCCTTGCAGCCCAATTCTCACCATTATCCTGGGTGGGCCTCGAATCAGGGCACATTAATGACGGTTTAGGCATCTTTGGAAATGGCAAGGACAACCTTAACATCAGGGGTCGAACCTAGATATGATGAGATGCCACCAAAGAAATGGGATGAGCGGAGCATCACCGAAACGCTTCAGGGTTTACACGTACAAGGGCAGGACATAACACCCGGCAAATTACATAAGACCCATCCAGGTCTACTCGCAGCTGGGGCTAAAATCTTTGGTAATTCAAGGGCGATGTATAAGGCAGCCAACATCAACCCAGATATTCTTGGAATGCCACGCGAATGGACTAACCAAAAAGTTCTAGAAACCATTCAACAGCGATATGAAGCTGGAAAAGACATGAGCCAGGCCGCTGTGCGAAGAGAGGACATGGGCTTGACTCTCGTAGCGGGACGACGATTCGGTGGTTGGTATAAGGCTCTTGAGGCTGCTGGCATCCCATCAGAAGCCCATATGAGACAAAAACCACGAGGTTATTGGACTGAATCTAGGATCATAGATGAAATCATAACTCTACATGAGAATGGTAAGCCGCTCTATGCTAGATATGCAATCCAGCATTATAGTGCTCTTTTTTCTGCAGCCTATAATGTCTTCGGCGATTGGCAAAAGGCGATTGAAAGCGCTGGTTTGAACTATTCAGTAATTAGATTGCATCAAGAGTGGTCAGGGGAGTTGGTCATAAGAAGAATACGCGATCGGAAAGCCAAGGGACTACGGATGTCCTCATTGATTGTGAAAAAGGAGGACATTCGGCTCTGGGATGCTGCAAGAGCATATTACAAAGATTGGTACGCTGCGCTCGAGAAAGCTGGAATCTCGAGAGATAGCGTTACTAAATCTGAGAAATGGAGCCAAGAGCGAGTGATTAATGAAATCAAACAATTGGCAGGTCTTGGAGAGGACTTATCACTGCGTAATGTCTTCTTTACTCATTCTAAATTATACAATGCTGGGTGTCGTTATTTTTCCACATGGGAGCAAGCCCTGAGAATTGCTGGTTACAATTATGATGAAATAAGGAGGCAGCGTAAAAAACTCACAAAGGAAGAAATATTGCAGTTACTTAGAAAATATCAGTCAGAAGGAATGCACTTGGACTGGACTTCCCTTAGAGATGTGGATGCCGGTCTAGCAAAAATCGCTCGAGTGAGATTTGGTAGTTACAAAGCGGCCATCGAAGCTCTTGGATTGGATTATGATAAAATCAATCGAGATAGGGTAGCTGGTAGGAGAACTTGGACTGAGGAAAAGGTCAAGGAAGAATTACATTCCTACGTTGAGAAAAATGAGACATTTGATTTACTTCCCGAGAAAGACCATGGCCTCTATCAAGCCGCCGTCAATTACTTTGGAGACATACGGAAGGGGATTGAAGCTGCTGGCATGGACTATCAATCCCTTGTTAGTAGAAATATTTGGAGCGAACAGAAGATAATCGCGGAAATTATCAGATTGAAGGATGATGGAGAAGACTTATCAGTTAGTCATATCCAGCAGAAATATGGTACATTGGTAAAATCGGCGAGTTCGCCAGGATATTTTGGTAGTTGGGAAAATGCAATAGTTGCGGCTGGCCTCGATTACGATGAGATAAGACGGAATTGGTACTTGGAGACCTTCAAGGGCGATTTGTTTGAAAAGCATCTTCATGAAATGTTTAAAATTCTAGGCTGGAGGGTCAAGTACCATAAACGTTTCAAATTTGAGTATGAGACCTGCATTCCAGATTTCTATGATGATGATACAGGAATTTGGATCGATGCGAAGTTCGATTCGTGGGGGAGCGGTGTTGAATCATCTATAGAAAAATATCTAAGATATACAGATAAGATTATTATCATCTATTTAAAAGGTAAACGGAGAATTTGGGAAGACAGATCAGTAGAGTTTGTACCCGTCAAACAATTCTATCCAGAATTAATTACACCAGAGGCAATCGAGCTTAGGAATAAATTGGATTTGTTGAGAAAGGGGATATTGCGTCCAGAAGAAAAGGACAAATTGGATAGGTTCGTCCTTTCAATTACATCAGAGGAGAAGGATGAGATTATCAGATTGATTAAGGCTCCATTTTGAGTTATGTTTGAATTGTTAAAAAATTAGAAAAAAGGGTAAGAGGTTTGGTTTCATCTTTCATATCCCCGGACAGGAACATTGTTCCGTTTCCGGTACAAATCAATAGTAAGCCAGTCGTCCGAAGGGGCGATAATTCCCCCTTGTCCACCAATTTCCTTGCTCTTGAAGATACATGGAGGTCAAGGAATAACACAAACCTTACGACGAATATTTATAGCGCCACTCTCAAAAGAGGTGGATTGGTCATGAACAAAATCCTGTTTATTATTGGATTGGTAGTTTGCGGGATCGCTGCAGGGTTATTGTTTCTGGATATGATTGAATCTGGCGTGGCAGCAATTATTGGCATTGTTGGGATCGGTTTAATCGCTTCGTCAGCTTTTATAAAAAGGGGTCAGCAATAATTCCCAGCCCGAACCTCACGCTATTTTCATTACTATTATCGAATTGGATAATATTCGAAGGCAATTTCGGTCCTCATATAAAGGCGTTAATACACGGACATCGAGTGTTTACCTATCTTCCCTTCGGTCAGGTCCTTTTTTGTCATCAGGGAAGTAAGTGGGGGAGATTGAAATTGAATAGCGAGACTAGCATCGCTAAAAGGCGATTATGGATACATCTGGCATGCATCCTGCTTTTTTCTTTGGTGGTCGTATGCGTGTTCTTGATGCTGTCCTCGAACAATGCGTCCGCTGCGACAAGCGGTGATTACGATTATGAATTGATTAACGGAGATACTGGAGTCCAGATCACGGGATACCATGGTGGCGGAGGGGATATCGTCATTCCTGGGACGATCGATGGGGTGCCCGTCACCTCTATTGGGGGCTCTGCGTTTACCCACCGCCCCACTCTGACCTCCATTACCATCCCTGACAGCGTCACCTCCATCGAGTGGTATATGTTCTACGGCTGCACCTCCCTGATAGCAATCGATGTGTACGCAAGTAATGCGAACTATGCCAGCATCGATGGCGTTCTGTACGACAACGCCATGACTATCTTGAATATCTGCCCCGAGGGAAAGGCCGGGGCGTTCACCATACCTAACAGCGTTACTTCTATCGGAGAATGGGCGTTCTGTGAATGCGCCTCTTTGACCTCCGTGACCATTCCAAACAGTGTAACCTACATCGGGTTTAATGCGTTTCGATCCTGCAACTCCCTTACCTCCGTTACCATTCCTGACAGCGTCACGTTTCTCGGAGAAACTGTGTTCTGGTTGAGCACTTCCCTGACCACGATCGATGTAGATGTAGAAAACCCGAACTTTGCCAGCATCGATGGCGTACTATATGATAAATCAATTACCACCTTAATCGAGTGCCCCACAGGAAAAGTCTTCGCCGGGACGTTCACAATCCCCGATGGTGTCAAGACCATTGGGCTCTTTGCGTTCTGCAGATGTGCCTTGACCTCTGTAACCATTCCCAACACCGTCACGGGCATCTTGGAAATGGCGTTCGGGGGCTGTACCTTATTGAACTCCGTTACTATCCCCAACAGCGTCACATTCATCGGGCAGGGGGCGTTCGCCTCCTGCGCCATAACCTCCGTGACCATCCCCAGCAGCGTCACCTCTATCTGGGACTTTTCGTTCTACGCTTGCACCTCCCTGACCTCCGTGACTATACCTGGAAGTGTCACGACCATCGAGAACGCCGCGTTCTGCGAATGCTCCTCTCTAACTGAAATGTATTTTGAGGGCAATGCACCGACATGCAATGAGTGGTGTATTGGTGGTAATGCTGACCTGATAATCTACTACTATTATGGCCACACTGGATTCACCAACCCATGGTGCGGTGTTCCGACGGTGTGCATAACCGAACTCTCTGCAACCCAGCAAATACATGATAAGACGGCCGATATTGTCTTGGACATAGACCAGGCAATCGCCAACCCCACACCAGCAGCAATCGACAACATCAGGGTGGAGTTACAGCAACTTGTATCGATGATACAGAACTACATGGACAGTGGTGCGATTAGCCTACAAAATGGGCAGGCTTTGCTCGCGAGCGCCAATGCCGCACTGAAATCGGTGGAGCGGTCGGATGTGGCCTTGGACCAGGCAAAGATGAATCTTGTTCGGAATGCTTTGAGCACTGCAGAGAACCAGTTAAATGCATTGCTGAACAAATTAAGAGGGATGTAACCTAAACCCTTTCTTCAATTCTCTTTTTATCTCACAGCCCGAACCTCACGGCATCCATATCTTAAGAAAAGAATAGGGAAAGGGTTTACGGAATGAAGACTTGTGAGCAATCGTTTTTGATAAAGCTCTTAGAATAGATGTCTGGCTCCTTTGGAGTTCGAATCCCGGCGGGAGCACTACAATAAATCCATAATAAAATTTATAATAATCAATTAAATTTTTTATTTGAGGCGCGATCTCATTGGATGAAGTGGATGGATGTTCTTCGAATCCATTTATAAAAGCAAGGTGCTGGATTATCCCACGAACCTATGCCCCCCATCGATGGGGCTATCACGACCCATTCAAGACATCATTGATGATGGCGGCGGCTTTCATCGCTCCGTCGAGCGGGATCGGCTCATAATCCATCCTTCGACCAATGTTCCTCAAGACCATCTCAGCCAGTAGTTCAGGCGTGGTCTGGGAGAAGAGCATCCGTAAATTCGCACCTCTGCGGTTATTTGAGGCGCATACATGCACATTCTGCTCGAAGTGCTGCTCCAAGGGGAAATAGATAAATGGTTTCTGTAGGGCCAGCAGCTCTAGCGAGGTCGTCCCGCTAGCGGTGGTGATGGCAATATCGCAGGCGGCCAAATGGCGGTAGAGGTCGGGGAGGTAGCCCACCACCTTCACCCCCTCCATGGCCTCTATTTCCCGGGGATCGATCCTCGGTCCGCAGACCAGGACCATCCTAGCACGGGACAATGAGCGTTTGATGATCGGGTATGCCCGGGCGCAGAGGTCCAGCAGGGGCTTTCCCGCTGACGTCCCACCGACCGTGCACACAATGAGTGGCTCGTCCCCATAACCAAGGGTCGTCCGGACCTTGATCCGGTCGGAGAAGTCCCGAGGGTCGAAGGACAGGATGTACCCTAGAAAGTCTATCCTTGTGATCAGATCCCTGAGGCTGGGCAGAGGTCCCCAGGTCGTGTCAGGGATGTCCTCGGGCACACCGACGAAAAGGCAGCGGGCGATGATCTTCGGGTCCATTATAACCTTGTACCACAGGCCGTTGGCGTTGTACACGTAGAGATGTTCCAATGGATTCTCGGTCATCGGCTTGAAGCCGACAAAATCACATATGAAGATCAGCTTGGCCTGCTTAAGGAGGCCCTGCTCCTTTTGGATCGTCTCCAACAAATCGTACGTCTCGTCCCCCACGACCAGATCAATGCCCTCTCGATCCATTATGTGACGACAGGCCTCGGCATTGGCGGCTCCATCCTCCATAATGTCCACGCCAATCATGGTCATGTTGGTCCGGAACTCCCTGGCCGCCTCCTCTATCCTCGCCGTTCCATACGACACCATAGCTGATTCGGGGGCAATGCTTTCCCCCTCCTCCAGGATCACCGAGCGGGCGGGCTCATCGGCTAACCAAATGATCTTTAGGTCCTGTCTGAGATGGCGTAAGGCTTTCGCTATCGCCAGGTCCCGCCGGACGTGCCCGAGACCAATCGAGCCGCTGATGAAGAGGACTTTTTTACTCATATCCTTAGCACCAACAGAAAAACCTTGGACGATTAATAAAGTTCTTCGAGACCCCCCCAAAGAGGAATGCGCTCATTCTATCCGCGCCAATAAAGCCTGTCATTATGAATTCATTCGGCCTAGCCATTCAGCATATTCCTCTAAAAAGGATGCATTTGTATACATATAATGTATCACTAATTACACGCATCCAGATATTGTAATCTGGATATGCGCGGCTTTGTCTCCCGGCAAGAGCCCCGCTATCTTCTGCCTCATTCCTGGCGCTTATAGCTGGCGATTATAGTCTGAATCCTGGGAGATCATCGAAAAGCGCCCCATACATCTTGGAGAACAGTACGATGTATTCCTGGGCCCTATCGGTCGTGACGTATGCAGTCCTCTCGTCCTGTCTTTCGATGCGGAGATAGTCTCTGGATTGCAGGAATCCCAGATGCTCCTGGCCGTGGTCTTCTGGGTGGTACGCCATCTCTACAAGGATGCCAAGGAAAGGGGCGAGGCCCAGGACGGGGTCTGAGGACCAGGTCCGATCACATCCTCATCATGTGCTGGAAATTCCCGCTGAAAAGGCGCTCCTTCATCTCCTCGCTGCCCCAGGGCTGGGTTCTGACCAGCTCTATGAAATAAGGTTGCGAGTACGCCAGTTCGAAAAGAGGCCAATCCGTGCCGAAGAAAATGCGATCGGGTATGCGCTCCGCTGCGTCCTTCAGTCTGGAAACGACCATGTCTGGGTTGGACGGTAGCCAGCCTTGGAGCGCAGAGCAGTCAGTAAAGGCATTTTGATATTCGGCCAGCAGAGGGAACATCTCCTCCCTGAACTTGCCTCCCATGTGGGCGATGACCAGTTTCATCCTCTCGTGCTTGTCCAACACCTTCGAATAATAAGAAGGGCGGGAGAGCTCCTTTAGCACCGCGCAATCCTGCTTATTCCACCTAGGCGCGGCCGTGGATACTTGAGATACTTGTTTGTCAGATACTTCGGCGTTGATCATGGCGCTGTTTTCCCCCCATACATAGAACTATAGATTCCCATACTGGCACGGCCTATTCACTCGAAAAGAGGGCTTTTTCACTCCCTATTCACCCCTTGTTCACTGAGAGCCAGTATGAATGAAAGTGAATAGATGAACAGAAAAAGAATAGTAAGAAAGGGGTTTAACGTTCGTATCCTCTCCTTCTCCAAGATCAATCATCGACGTCGATTGCCGAAAGGGCAATTTTAGGTGCTAGCCAGTCAGAATTGCGGTTCCAAATCTCTTTGGGCCCACAACTCTAAGTATGGAACGCTTAAGAATTGGATGGAATCTCATGCGTTCCATTCATCCAGTATAGTTTAGAAATACCCTTTGGAACGCATGGAACACATATTCCCTTACAAACAGGAGATACGAAGAAAAAGATTGAAGAAAGGGGTTTGAACGCTGGCTTATTGGAACTGTCGTTAATGATGTTTTAGCCAGATAGGGATTTGCCAAATCCCCCCTTGCCTACTCTTCTCTTGGCTTTCTTCACAGGCCGAATCTCACGGCATTTCGATGAATCCAGGGCCTTTCCAGGACTAGGCAATGTCATTCTTTATATATGTCCCAGATTCGTATCGTTCTGAACCTTGTAGGGGTATAGGACATGGGGAAGATCTTATTCATTGCCGGGACTATTGGACTTGGGCACGTAGCAAGGGAGTTGGAGATTGCAAAGGAGCTTCGGAAACGCAATCCGAAGGTGGAAATCGTCTGGTCCGCAGAGGAGCCTGCCGCCTCGGTTCTTCGAGCTGCAGGAGAGAGAATTCCTCACCAATTGGATGAAGCAAAAAATACCACTGGTTATGTAGATGCTACCGCGTCTGAGTATACCTTGAGCTTGTGCACCTTTTTCCTGCAATGGCTCAAAACCTTTGAAGCTAGAATCGGTCTTTACATGAAGATCATGGCCGAGGAGGGTGTGGACACCATAGTTGGCGATGAGGCCATGGATGTAATGTTGACTTTAGCCAAGAAACCAGAGTTGAAACAATTCAAGTTTGTCTACCTAAGTGATTTCTTCGGAGCTTATCAGGTAAGGATGGTACCCATGGAGATAATGGCCACTCGTGTCTTCAATAAGACATGGACCGAGTTCATGGAAAACCCTGCCCTATATGAAAAATTCATTTTCCTAGGGGAGAAGGAAGATATTGACGAGGGCACAATGGGCTTATTTTTACCGAAAAGGCGAGATCTGGCATATGAGCATGTAGTCTTTGTCGGGCAAATCTTGCCCTTTGACCCGAAGGAATATTTGGATAAGGCTGCTATGAAAAAGAGGTTAGGTTATGACGATAAGCGTCTGATTATTTGCACAGTAGGGGGTTCTTCAGCCGGTAAAGCATTACTGGACCTGTGTGCAAAAGCCTACCCTTTGATAAAGAAGGAGCTTCCTGATGCCCGGATGAAGATCGTCTGCGGACCAAGAATCTCTCCTCAAGACATTGTCCAGGAAGATGGTTGCGAGGTGGTAGGATATGTTCCTGATCTCTATCAGCACTTCGCTGCGGCCGACCTAGTGATTACTTCTGGAGGTGGTACTTCGACTTTGGAACTTACCGCCCTCCAAAAACCATTCCTCTATTTCCCCATGTTGAAGCATTGGGAACAGAACCATGACGTGACACGGAGATGTGAGAGGTACAAGGCAGGGGTAAAGATGGATTATCGCAAGACCACTCCTGAGGTCCTCAGTAAAATGGTTCTGGAGAATATTGATGAGAAGGTCGACTATCCAGAGGTGCCGTTGGAAGGGGCGAGGAAGACGGCTGAAATCATACGACATGTCACGGGAATCAGCTAGAGAAGTATGGCTTGAACGACCGTGCCCATATGCCATCTTGCAAGTAGGGGAGTCACAGTTGGGAGGTACTATCATCTTCGTATTGGATCAGAGCGTGACTACTACTAGCTTTTCGGGGCTTCTTTCGAACCTTGAAGAGCAGCTCAACCCAGGAGCAAATCTGACACAATCGTCATCATAATGTGCTCGAACGACACTTGGCTCCCTGAGAGGACATGGAGCAGGCCGACCTTCCCAACAGCTGCGAAGACGAGATGAAAGAAACCGGTATCCAACTGTTGATGGATTGGTTCGTCTCCACCGTTCAGGCGCTGATCGATGCGGCCGGATCAAGTGTCGCCCTCGAACGAATGAAACAATACGGTAGACATCATGGCATGGCAGGGGGTCTCATATTCCGCAAGAATATGGGTGTCACAGGCAGCGACGCGATTGCCATAGCGACCACGATGCAGGCATGCAACATGGCTCTTGGCGTCGGAATCGAGGACTTCAAGGCTTCATCGGATCTAGCGGTGGCAAATGTGACATCATGCTTGTATGAGGAATGTCCTATGGAGGCTTGCGAAGCGCTGTGCCACGCGGGAGGAAAAGGTTGGTGCGAGGGTTTCAATTCCGAATTTGACTTTGATATTCCTTATGCCCTGACGAGGGGGGATTCGCATTGCCTCTGGGTAATAAGAAGGAAATCGAGAACCTATACCCCAAGAGATCTTAGAGTTGAGAATCTCGCCCCGATTCCGAAACCGTCCATTTCCAAAGAGGACTACCAGTTTTGGACTTCTGCGGCTCTGGGTGAAAGATGGGTAATATCGACAAAGGCATTTGTCGATTTCTCTGGTTCAAGAACAGCCCTAGGCATGCTGAAGCCCTACTTCAGACAAAGCGGTCTGTCTTTCGGAATCAACTACTCGAAGCGACTGAACATCGATGGAAACGAC
>CAZJDY010000003.1:0-114884 GCA_964544915.1 uncultured Methanomassiliicoccaceae archaeon
ACGTGCTTCAGAGGGGTTCAGACGGTACAGATGGAAGGCTCAAGAGAGATACTGATTGACCCCGAAAAATTGATAAATCCACTCTCACGTGTTTCCCATCGAGGGGATTTGAAGTGTCCTTGTTCAAAAAGAAGGATGAGAGTGAGCCGCCAGTCGAAGTGCAGCTCGAGCCTGGAGAGATCGTTCTGAAGAAGACCGACAAGTACCGTGGAAACGTGATGAAAAAGGGCATACTCATAAAAAAGGGCGAGACCATGCTCATTTACCTGACCAATAGAAGGCTGATAATGATTCCAAGCGCCTGGAGCGTCATTTCTGCTCCTTCCAAAGCCATCATGTCGATCGGCGAAGGGACAATCAATATCCAGCTAAAGGATGTGACCAATGTCAAGAAAGCTTTAACGAACACAACCACGAACGTTGAGGTTGGAGAAGAGACCTACAATCTAGATTTCGGGGGGATACTGAACCCTAAATGGCTAGATGCAATCCGCGACGCCGTTGACGCAGCTAAGAAGTGATGCTGGAGATCGCTTGGACCGATTCCTGTAGGTGCGAGCGGACCCTTAGACGAGTCATCTCAATAATAGGCATGCCGATGCTGCCTCTTCCTGCAGCGCATGTCGATGGTCTCGTTCCTCTCCTTTCCCAGCGAGTGAAGAACTCTAATCTCTATTCGCTAGAGAAAACGAGTTGGTATCCAGAAGAGAATATTGTGGCATCTAAAATGCTCAAACGAAAGGTAGAGAATTGATATAGGATGCCTTGAGCAACCCTCATCGTCCAGGTCCTGTCAGTCTGCCTTCACAGTCGATCAACAACCAGCCCTAAAGGAATCAGCGGTGTGACCTATACCGATCTCGCCCAAGATGAGGAGATCAGCGACGGGGGCTACATCACAATAGCATGCACCTATGCTGACTCTGGATCCGTGTCCTATAGGGTTACGATGGTCTGCGTTCCGATTGGTAGTTATGTCGATAGCATCAAGATCAGGTGGGCCCCTCCCAGCGCTGTCTGACAGTTCTGACGACAGATGGGGAGAGCACTGGATTCATCATGTTTATTCTGAGACAAGCCTTAAGAATGGGGTCCCTGATGAGACGCTAGGAGTAAGTTGGAATGAAATGCCAGCGCTGCGGGAAATGCTGCAAGGATACGCGCATGGAGCTCTCGGCTAAGGACATCAAGAGGCTAGAAAAGGCGGGCTACCAAAAGGAGGAGTTCGTGCAGCAGGACTCGGAAGGGATTTGGAGGTTGCGCAACTGGGAGGGCATCTGTTTCTTCCTTGATCCGTCGTCAAGAAAGTGCAGCGTTTACGAGCTAAGGCCGGTCGGTTGCTACATTTATCCAGTCAACCTGAGCTCTGAGGGCGTGGTTGTCGTTGATGATGCCTGCCCGGCTGCCAGAACGGTCAATAGTGCAGAAAGGAAGAAAAAGGGCGTGCTCCTCCGTCATCAGCTTCGGGTGATCGATGCGAACAGGCAGCGTTGATAGCTTTTGTACGAGATCACTAGCTATCGTGGTGTAGACACTTTTGACAATTCTGACCGCAGATGGAGAGAGATGGTCTCCTATCGCTGGATCTCAGCCCGGCAGTCTTGCAGAAAAGACCTTATACCTTCGTGCTCAACGTTTCTTTCGGGAGGTGTGGGCATGATGTTTGTAGTACTCGGTAGATTCCGTAAGAAACTGACGAAGGAATCGGTCAACGAAATCAACAAGTACATCGAGAAGATTGCAAAAGAAGGCGTCAAGTTCAAGGCCATGTACTGGTTGCTCGGCAGGTACGACACGATCGGGATATTCGAGGCACCTGACGAGAAGATAGCGATGAAGGCTATGGTTGGCCTCAGAGATGTCGCCAAGACTGAGACCCTCGTGGCGGTTCCGAGAGAAGAAGCGGCAAAACTGCTCGAGTAGAGTCAATCAAATTATTTTCATTATCCTTTTTATTGAAGTTACAAAAAGAATGTCTTGATGTGCTAGGGTGTCTGTTCTGACACTTCTGACAGTTCTGACGGCAGGATGGGGAGCCGTCAAGCTCGATCAAGCAGTGGATGACATGTTTTTCACTACTTACTGGGCCATAGGGCCGCAATTGAAGTATATCCCGACCTCCATCGTTCCAATTGCATCTTGATTTCGACTGAATGATTGCCAGTATCGGCAATGTGACCTTGGTCGAGGTCGATCCCATCAGGAGACCGGTCGGATGAGATATGAACCCATGATGTCAGAAGCTGAAGCCAAACGAAGGCTAGATTGGCAGAACGGGGTGTACAAAGAGCATCTGAAGGACAGGAAACGCATTTCAATCGACATCGCGGGCAGGAGAATCGTGGTATCGCCAAACGTTTTCGCTTCCGTATCATGGGACTACAATCTCCTGGCGAAGACCGTTCTAATGGAAGTGAAAGAGACTGACAAGGTGTTGGACATGGGCACCGGATGCGGAGTCCAAGCCATTCTTGCAGCCTCCAAATCACCGGATGTCATCGCAGTGGACGTGAACCCCTTTGCGGTCAGATGCGCAAGACACAATGTGAAGCTGAACAAGCTCTCTTCTCGAGTGAAGGTGAGGGAGAGCGATCTGTTCGAGCACGCCAGAGGGCGATTCGATCTGATTATTTTCGACCCTCCCTTCAGATGGTCCAAGCCGCGGGATATATGGGAAAGAAGTTCCGCGGACGAGGGATATGAGACTATGAAGGGCTTCTTCGAGGAAGCGCCAGAGCACCTGAACGAAGAAGGACGAATCCTGATTCACTTTGGAACTTCAGGTGACCTCACCTACCTCAAATGCCTGATCAAGGAGAACGGATTCAAGAGGAGGCAGGTTCTCAAGGACGAAAGAAAAGGATGGAAGTACTTCACTTACAGATTGACGCGTTGATTTGACACATACGTCAACGACTATCAGACCTTTCTTGGGAGAGCGTCGAGGAACCGAAATCCCGGCAGCCGCACCTTTCGACACTTCGGATGGTTCTGACGGCAGATGGATAGAGGAAGAAGAGAACAGAAGTTTGACTTCTACATCCTCACACTGTCCCTGGGCAAGAATCGCAGGAATGGAGCACAGTCTCACTGAGCAGGGCCGTCTGACCAGCCAAACCATGCCTAGTACTCGCCGCCGCCCATTCCGCCTAGGCCCTCGCCCCCAGGCATGCCGCCCCTGCCCGGAGGTCCGCCCTTTTCCCCACCTTTGGAAGCTACGACATCGTCGATTCTCAGTATCATTATTGCCGCATCTGTGGCGGAGATGATCGCCTGCCTTCCAACGCGCAGTGGCTCCAGCACATTCTCTTTCCGCATGTTGACAACCTTACCAGTGAAGACGTTGATGCCAGCATACTTGTTACCGGCCTTATGCGCCTTCCTCAGGTCAATAAGGACGTCAATCGGATCGAGGCCCGCGTTCTCCGCCAAAGTGATTGGTACGACCTCCAATGCACTTGCGTACGCGTCAATCGCCATCTGCTCCCTTCCACTGACAGAAGCTGCGAAGTCCTTCAAACCCATGGCAAGCTCCATCGCTGTCGCGCCGCCGCCCGCTGCCATCTTCCCATCCTCGATGGCAACTCTCACGACGTTCAGCGCATCATCCAGAGATCTCTCAATCTCATCCACAACGTGCTCAGTGCCTCCTCTGATCAGAATCGAGACAGCCTTAGGATTCTTGCATCCGGTCACGAAGGTCATCTTATCATCCTGCATCTTCTTCACCTCTACCAGCGCTGCCTCGCCCAGGTCCCTCTTCTCAAGCTCGCTCAGCTTGTTGACAATTTTGGCACTGGTCGCCTTTGAGAGCTTCTCCATGTCGGATTCCTTCAGTCTGCGAGCAGCAAAGATTCTCTCCTTCGCGAGATAGTGTTGGACCAAGTCGTCTATGCCTTTCTGACAGAAGACAACGTTTGCGCCGACAGTTTTTATCTGCTCGACCATCTGCTTCAGTATTCTCTCTTCCTCATTCAGGAAGGCCTGCATTTGCTCTGGGTTCGTTATTTGGATCTTCGCTTCAACCTCTGTCTTCTTTATCTCGAGGGCTGAGTTCACGAGCGCGATCTTCGCATTCTCAATCTTCTTCGGCATGGCCGAATGGACGGGCTCCTTGTCCACTATTATCCCTCTGATCATTTCGGTATCTTCCATCGAGCCGCCCTGCTTCTTGACTATTTGTATGTTATCCAGGTCAGCCTTGAGATTGCCGTCCCTTTCTTCAGTGATGGTCCGTATGGCCTCCACCGCAAGCTTGGCCATAGGCTCCCTTGAGCCCGAGATCGACTTGCTCATCATCGCGGTCATGGCGATGTTTCTTAACGTTTCAACATCATCCGCACCGACAGTGATGCCTAGAGAATCAAGTATCTCAACAGCCCTTTCAGAGGCCATTCTGTAACCCTTCGCAATGATGGTTGGATGAACTTTCGAATCGATGAGGTCCAACGCATTCTTAAGGAACTCCCCTGCGAGAATTGCGGCGGTCGTGGTGCCGTCTCCGACCTCTTCGTCTTGTGTCTTTGCGACCTCTACCACCATCTTTGCGGCTGGATGCTGTACATCAATCTCTTTCAAGATCGTCACGCCGTCGTTCGTAATCACGACGTCCCCCATCGAATCGACGAGCATCTTGTCCATGCCCTTCGGTCCGAGGGTACTTCTAACGGCATCAGCGATCGCTCTTGCCGCCATAATGTTGTCGTATTGTGCGTCCTTTCCTCTTTCCCTCTTCGTTCCCTCTTTCAGTATCAGTATAGGTGTTGTTCCCATTCCCATCTGCTATTCCTCCTTGTCTTGCATGGCTGTCATAATAAGCTAGTATAAAACATGGGTCTATTCTTCCATATTAACCCATCGCTCATACCTAATCCAAGTGCCAATCCGCGAGACAGAATCACGTAGCTCGGACAAAAGAAACTCGGCCAAGTCACTCAGTTCAAGAAGCGTTCTCTGAGCGACTCCCTAAGCAATCAGAGCGATTCTCCTAGAAGTCGCTTTACATGGCGGACGCAAAGGACATTGTTACTCTTTTATTGAAATCAGAAAAAGAGTGTCTGGATTGGATGAGATGTTCTGGCCAGCGGATTTACAGCTCATAGTCAGTCTGTTATCCTTCCAGTAGGGGGATGTACCCATACCAGTTGCCCTCTAATCTCAACCAATGAATACTCTCCTCAAGTTGCCTGATGTGATTTCGAACTCGACCTAACAGACTCTCGAGGGTAGCCTTCAGTCGAGGGTCCCTTGCGCGCTTGAGTTCCTTGAAATACATCTTCATTGTCCTTTTCTCAATCTCAATCCCTTTTCCTAGTGCCTTTATTTCGCCCTCTAGGGTGAGGCAGACGTTGTCTGGTATTGAGAAACCAGGCTCATTACTAAACTTAAGGTATTCTTCGAGTGGCTTGATGCTTGAAACTTCTAATTCCTTTGAGAAACGCTCCACCTCATCCGCCAGAATCTCCATATGCTTCTTGGCGTCTGAAACAAGGCCCCTGAGCACCGCGGCTGTCCTTCCGTCTCTCACGCAACTGATCAACTTGGAGTAGAATCCTAAACTGTATCTCTCTATCTCAAAAGCAGTCTTCAGCATTGCCACATCAAGATCTGCAACCAAAGGACAGACATCAGCTCCGGTCAAGGTAGTAGTCTCCTCAATGTCTGGTCATGTCTGAACTCAAACACAATCCATAGCATGGTTCGACCAACGATTTGAAGACATCGCCCGCTGAACTCATGTTGTCCCGGAGTTATCACCTTTTGTCGAGAGGGTCTGCAAAGGCGTTGAGTTGTTCTTCTCTTCTGACATCCGACACTTTTGACAGTTCTGACGGCAGATAGGTAGACTTTGTTTCGACTTCAGATACTTTCATATCTCCTTGCGTCTCTGTTTTTTCTTGGGAGGTGAAAAAGGATGATTTTCATCAGCTTGGTCAAGGACAAGGAGAAGGCGACCAAGGAAGGAATCGCCAAAGCCAACAAGCTCATAGAGAAGATGTCTAAGGACGGCATCAAGGTTCATGAAGCATACTGGACGCTTGGCAGGTACGACACCGTTTTCATATTCGAAGCTCCTGACGAGAAAGCAGCAATGAAGGCGATGTTGATGGCGGGGGACATGGTCAAGTCGGAGACTCTTGTGGCGGTTCCGAGAAAAGAAGCGGTAAAGCTCGTCGAATGAAACCATTTTCATTATCCTTTTTATTGAAGTTACAAAAAGAATGTCCAGATGTGCTAGGGTGTCTGTTCTGACACTTCTGACAGGTCTGAAGGCAGATGGGGAGAGACGAGAGAGTGACTGCGAATCCTTAAGTATCGCCAGAAAGACTGCAGAATGGGGAATATGAAGAGAACCACGATCCTGATTATTGCGATGCTAATGGCAAGTGTGTTCATATCGACCACTCTCATTTCTCGCAATACATTGGGGACTCCTGCGACCCCGACCGGTTCATTCACAAGTACGAAGATACTGGACAACAAGACGGTGATACTGACCCTTGGCGTTTTTGTTCCATATACTAGATATGAAGATTGCCAGATTGTAGTTCGCGATCCTTTGTCTTGGACAGCTAGATGGAATCCTGAAAACAAGAGTGAAGATTGGGTAGACAATGTCTGCACTATGCGCGATGCATTCCCTGGCGTGGACATCAACGTCAACGATTCAGATGGAAATCGGAGGCTCACTCCAGGTGATCTACTTTCGATGGATGCTGGAAACGGATACCTCACAAAGGGCAACTGGAGTGTATCGTTGCTGTACGTGGCAACCGGAGGGACAACGATTATTGAAAAAACCTTTCAGATAGTCAATGACTACCCAGATCCTTATCCAAGATACATACCGCCGTTTCCTTTTGACTTGTTCGTCGGGTCAATCATCGTCGTTGCAGCTCTCATCACCATGTCGCTCATTCTCTACCGTAGGAAGGGCAGGGGTCGGTAAGGTCTCTCACTCAGTTTCAAATTCCCTCGCCCGCGTTCTACATTCTTTGACACTTCAGACGGTTCTGACGGCATATGGGCTTATGAGAAACGTCACCTTGAAGGCAGATCTCGCATCTCTTCGTACTTAGATTTCGAGATCTCCCTTTTGTCGATTCGCATCGCGACTCGACATGACGTGCCAATATCTACAGAATCTTGAATACTCTCTAACTCAAGAGTATTCTGCAACGTTGAACACCATGCCACAGTCTCTCGTCAAGGTACATCTTTTCGTTACTCAACATAACCCCCGTTTCACCGTGTTTTGAAGGAATCTTGGACAATGTCTGAATCTCCAAAGCGCACGGGTCTCTCTCATAAGCAAATATTCAATAATCAAATCCACGTACTACAACCCGGAAAGACTGGGGGAGGGGCTGAGACAATCAACGAAAGAGAAAGATTGTTGGCCGTTCTGAATCTCGAGGAAGTTGACAGATCCCCATGTGCTAGTCCGATGCAGACCGGCACCATCGATCTTATGAAAGCTAGTGGATCTTACTGGCCAGACGCCCATGTTGATTCTAACCTCATGTCGAAGTTGGCTGCAGCCGCTCACAAGCTTGTCGGAATCGAGAGCGTGAGAGTCCCCTTTGATATTTCTGTTGATGCCTCTGCGTTCGGTGCAGTCACCGGAAAGAGGGGGCTGATCAGACAACCCGGGATACTGAGAAGACCGATCACCACCCCCGGGGAGCTTAAGAGAGCAAAGGTTCCGAATCCACTTAAGGACGGAAGGGCCCCGGTCACGATTGGGGCAATAAAAGAGCTATCCTCGAAGTACAAGACAGTCCCGATTGTCTGCGGGATAATCGCCCCTTTCATGTTGGCTTCACAGCTAAGGGGCGAGCAGGACGCGATTGTCGACATAACGCTCAGCCCGGACTTCATGAAGGGCGTGCTGGAGAAGGCGGCCGAATGGAATATCGCATATGCAGAAGCTGCAATGAAGGCGGGCGCAGACATCATCGCCCTTGTCGATTCATCGTCGAGCGACGAGGTTCTAAGTCAATCCCAATACGAAGAGTTCTCAATGGCCTATCAGAAGGATGTGGTCGATGCAATCCAGAAGATGAACAGACCTGTGATCCTCCACATGTGCGGAAGAACGACGAATAACTTCTATCACATGATCAAAACCGGCGCAAATGGCTTCAGCGTGGATCAGCAGATGGACATGAAATGGGTCAAGGAACGGCTGAGGGGAAAGGCGGCCGCGATTGGCAATGTGAGCCCTACGACAACCCTCTTGTTCGGAACGCCCGCGGACGTCGCGGCGGAGACGAGGGCTTGTATAGAAGCTGGAACAGACGTGGTCGCTCCTGGGTGCGGATTCGCACTCGAGACGCCGTTCGAGAACATGAAGGCTATGGTTGAAATGACGCGGACGCACGGAAAGAAATGGGCCGGACTAATGAGAAGGTGATCGTCCTTGCCCTCCAGAGCTCCTCGGAATCGTGTTCTTGGAATCGTGGGCTGCCAAGTCTTTGAGGATGAGATAGCGCATGTCGTCTACAACGACCTCGAAGTGTCGAACGTGTTCGTGATCGACAGCGATGAATCGAAGAGCGTCATGAACAAGATCAGAATGCTGGATCCAGAGAAGAAGGTCGTGAGAATGGCGGAAGAGTGGCTTGAGACCGCTCCGGTCCCCAAGGAAAGGTCGATCATCATCTGGATAAAGCCAATATCCTTGCACCAGAGCCCCACAAAGCTCAGAGAAGACGTAACGTCAACGATCTACAGGATAAGGCGCCTTTGCCACTCGATCATGTTGTTCTATGGCACCTGCGGAAATGCGTTCAGAAGTGTCGAAGACATCGCCAAGAGAGCGAGAGCAAATGTCGCAATACTCAGGGACGCAAAGGGCTACATTGTTGACGACTGCATCGGCACAGTAATCGGGGGAACAGAGGAGTACCTAGAGCAGCTGAGAAACTCGAGCCTTGCTTTTCAGTTCACCCCGATGTGGGCGGCCAATTGGCGGAAGTTCTTCAACGAGTTCCAGATACTCCGCGATCCGGACGATATGGAACAGGCGCAAATCATATTCGAAAACATGGGGTACGATAAGGTCCTGAAGCTGGAGACGGGACTGGGGAACAGAAAGGTGTTTGACAACCAGGTCAGGGAGTTCGCCGACAAGTTCAATCTGAAGATAGAAGCGCTCGATTGCACACTAAAAGTGGTCGACAGCTCTTACAAGAAGGCAAGACAATTGCTTGATGCCACGTGATTCCCCGATGAACCCTCAATTGAATACACAAACAGAGGGCCCGCACCGGGCTAGCTCGTCAGACACATATGATACGAGCACTTCTGACAGTTCTGATGGATGGAGGGCAAATCAAGAAAAAAGAAAGAAGAGTTCTCATCGGAACGATGACCAAAGCCTTTCCGGTTCTTGATAGAGAGTTGGAATGAATATCTGGATGCTGTCAGATGTACTTCCTGGCCGAGTTGACGTCTCATGGGTGAGACGGTTTCCTTCTTATGCCGAGTCCCGGGGAATGTAGTCCCTGTAAACGACCAGCCAAGAGCCTAGGCTCACCACACCTACGACAACGAAAATCACACCAGTGACCAATATCCTGTTCTCCCATTCGAGGGAGGCGATCATCATTCCCATTGCCCCGATGGCCATGAACAGGAAGTTGAATATCGAGGATGCTGAACCCGCATCAGTATCCATCTGAGACATTACGATGTCAAGGCTCGGTGTCCGTGTAACGCTCACAGACAAGGTAGCGGGAATGACTGATAGCAGGAAGAGAACGGGTCCCATATTGCCGACCAGAATGATGAGAAGTCCGCTGAGTACGATGGTTGCCAAGCTAATGGTGACTACTCTCAGCCGGTCAAAGCGCTTGGCCAGGAACAGGTATAGGAACGGCCCGACCAGAAAGAAAACAGCGTTGCTGGCGAAGAATAGGCTGAACTCTCCCTGACTGAACCCGAAATCTTCGATGAAAATGTAGGTGGAGACTCCCACCCATACGAATATTATCATTCCAAGGGGTGACAGGCTGGGTAGTAATCTCGAGTAACGCCTGTTCTTCAACACCACCCACAATTGTCCCAGTGTAGCCAGGACCTTCCTGTTCGATTTCTGGGAAAAGGACTCCTCCATAAGGAAGCAACCGAAGAGCGCCATCGCACCCATCGCCGCAAGAACATAGAATATCCCTCTCCAGGCCATAACCTGGAGCAAGGCTGCCCCGGCTATGGGGGCAAGGATGGGACCGAGTGCCATCATCATGCTCACTATCGCGAAAGTCCTCTCCCTCTGTCGGCCATCGTATATGTCCTTGATCATGGCTATGGAAACCGCCACCGCCACTCCTCCGAATATTCCCTGAAGGGCACGGAACGCGATGAGCTGGTAGACATTCGTGGACAATCCGCAGAGGACGCTAAATATCACGAAAGCGGTCATACCCACCGATAGCGTGGGTCTCCGGCCGTACCTGTCGGAGAGTGGACCCCACAACAGCAATCCGATGGCATAGAAGAGGAAGAACAGTATTAGGTTGAGATTCAGAAGGCTTACTGGAGAGCCGAACTCTATGCTCATATCTGGGAGAGCTGCAAGGTACATGTCGGTGGCAATGGCAGGCAACGCGTTGAGGATGATTATGATTAAGAGTACAGTCAGAGATTTCTTGGGGATCATGAACCTTCTAGGCCCAGCTTCTTGACCATTATGTGCTTCTTTTCCATCCTGAACCAAGGTATCCCCCTGTATGCTTCTTCCGCTCGTTTCCCTGTCTTCAATCGTGATCCTGCATCATCAGAAGATGATCCTAGAGTTTAGGGGGTTAAGGGGTTTACACCTTTAAGCTGTTACACCAGTCCGGAGTCAATGACAAATATGACCTGCGTTTTCATTGGGTTCCTTGCCGATTGTTCTGAGTACTACTGCAAATTCCCTGAGCATTCGACAAACGACTGCTCATCAGGTCTATCGCAAACCCCAGGCGAGCCCGGAACCGTAGAGGTGCCAAGCACTGACTCACAACATCCAATCACTGCCGGGCCCGTCACGATGCCACATTGGTGAAGGCCGCCCTTTCCTTTTCTCCAGTCTCCTGCTCCCGGGCAATCCCCGGAGGCGTTTCACCAAAGACTTATCTGGGATAAGCGCGATTTCCTAACACCTCCAAGGGCGTCAGTACGTATCCTGGACGGTGATTCATCATGGACTTCACACTCACCAAGGAGCAGCAGATGCTCCAACAGATGGTCCGAGAATTCACCCAAAAGGAGATCGAGCCGATTGCCTCAGCTCTCGACAAAGAGGGCCGCTTCCCTGAGGAGATCATCCGCAAGCTCGCCGAGATTGGCGTCATGGGCATGACAGTGCCCAAGGAGTATGGTGGCGCTGGGGCGGACACGGTCTCGTACACCATCGCCATCGAGGAGATCGCACGCGCGTGCGCCTCGACCGCCGTCGTGGTCGCGGTCAACAACTCGCTCGCGTGCTTCCCCCTCCTCGCTTTCGGCACCGAGGAGCAGAAGCAGCGGTTCTTGGTCCCCCTTGCAAAAGGGGAGAAGCTCGGCGCCTTCGGGCTCACGGAGCCGTCCGCGGGCTCGGACGCAGCGATGCAGCAGACGACCGCCATCAAGAAGGGGGAGGAGTATGTCATCAATGGCGTCAAGCACTTTATCACCAACGCCTCCCGCGCGGACATTTACATCATCTTCGCGATGGAGGACAAGACCAAGGGCACCCGCGGCATCTCGGCGTTCATAATCGAGAAGGGCGACCCCGGCTTCTCCTTCGGCACAATCGAGGACAAGCTCGGCATTCGCCCCTCCATCACAGGCGAGCTCATCTTCGAGAACTGCCACGTTCCCGCCGACCGCATCCTGGGCGAGAACGGTAAGGGCTTCAAGATTGCCATGATGACCCTCGACGCCGGCCGCATCGGCGTGGCCTCACAGGCGCTGGGCATCGCACAGGCGTCGTTGGACAGGTCGATCAAGTTCGCCAAGGAGCGCGAGCAGTTCGGGAAGCCCATCGCCACTCTGGGTATGATCCAGGAGGCCATCGCGAACATGGTCACCGACGTGGAGGCCGCGCGCATGCTCGTGCGCTACGCGGCCTGGTGCAAGGACGTCAAGCGGTCTTACACGGCCCCTGCGGCCATGGCCAAGCTCTTCGCGAGCGAGACCGCGATGAGGGTTGCGACAAAGGCCATACAGATTCACGGCGGCTACGGCTACATGAAGGACTACCCCGTCGAGCGCTACTTCCGCGACGCCAAGATCACCGAGATCTACGAGGGTACCTCGGAAATCCAGCGTCTAGTCATAGCCCTCAACACCATTAGGTGAGGCTCAAGACCTCGAGGCACGGAGAAGCGAGGAGGAATGGGATGAACATCGTCGTATGCATCAAGCAGGTGCCGGACACCACCGACGTCAAGATCGACCCGAAGACCGGCACGCTGGTCAGGGAGGGCGTGCCATCCATCATCAACCCCGACGACACGCACGCCATAGAGGAAGGGCTCCGGCTGAAGGAGAAGTTCGGCGGCCGCGTCGTCGTGCTCTCCATGGGCCCCCCGCAGGCCATGGACGCCCTCATGGTGTGCAAGGCCATGGGCGTAGACCTGTGCTACCTCATCTCGGACCGCGCCTTCGCGGGCGCGGACACCCTCGCGACCTCCTACACTCTCGCGAAGGCCGTACAGGCCACGGGCCCGTGGGACGTCGTAATCTGCGGCAGGCAGGCCATTGACGGCGACACCGCGCAGATCGGCCCCCAAATGGCTGAGGCGTTGGGCGTGCCCCAGGTCACGTACTGCACCGAAATCAGCGTCGAGGGGAGGAAGGTCACCGCCAAGCGCGCGCTCGAGGACGGCTACGAGCTCATCAGGACGGAGCTTCCCGCGCTGTTCACGGTCATCAAGGACATCAACAAGCCCAGATATCCGTCCGTGATGGGCATCGTGAGCGTGTGCCGCAGCTGCGACGTCCAGACCTGGACCGCCAAGGACATCGCGGCCTCGCCCAAGATGATTGGTCTTAACGGCTCCCCGACACAGGTTGCGCGCACGTTCGCGCCAGAGCCCAAAGGGGTAGGCCAGGTCCTCAAGGGCGAGCCTGAGGCCGTGGTCAAGGAGCTCGTCAAGAAGCTTCGCGACAAGAACGTGGTGAGGGTGAGGTGAGCAAGATGACGGGCGTCACGGTCAACGTCGAGAAGTGCGTCGGATGCAAGAGCTGCATTCCCATCTGCCCATTCGGGGCAATCGACTTCAACGCCGAGGCCAAGAAGGCCTCCATCAATGACAAGTGCACCTCGTGTGGAGTGTGCGTCCCCTCTTGCCCCGTTGAGGCCATCTACTCCGACATCAAGATCGTCACGGATCTATCGCAGTACAAGGACGTCTGGGTCTTCGCAGAACACCGCGATGGCAAGCTGGCCAAGGTCGGCCTCCAGCTCCTCGGCTGCGCTCGCGGGCTGGCCGACCAGCTCGACCAGCGCACCTGCGCGGTGCTCCAGGGCCATAAGGTCGAGGATATGGCAAAGACCCTCATCGAGCACGGCGCGGACGTCGTCTACTACATAGACGCGCCTGAGCTCGAGCACTACCGGTTCGACACCTACACTAAGGCCATGGTCGAGCTCGTCCGCAAGCACCTTCCCAACATGTTCCTCATTGGCGCGACTCACATCGGGCGCGACCTTGCTCCCCGCGTCTCGCGTAGGCTCAACGCCGGTCTCACCGCCGACTGCACGGAGCTCACTATAGACCCGCAGACGAAGCTGCTGAAGATGACGCGCCCCGCGTTCGGCGGCAACATCATGGCGACCATCCTGTGCCCCAACACCAGGCCGCAGATGTCCACCGTCCGTCCCGGAATCATGAAGCAGCTCGAGCCTGACCATCATCGCAAGGGCGAGATCGTCAAGGAGAAGGTCGAGTTCGGCCCGCGGGACACGACGGTCGAGATCGCAAAGGTCGTCAAGGAGCAGAAGCACCTCGCCAACCTCGAGGAGGCGCGCATCATCGTCTCCGGAGGGCGCGGCGTGGGCTCAGCGGAGGGGTTCAGGGTCATCAAGGATCTCGCGGATCTCCTCGGCGGCGAGGTCGGCGGCTCCCGCGTGGCGGTCGAGAAGGGCTGGATCCCGCAGGACCACCAGGTCGGGCAGACGGGGAAGTCCGTACGGCCAGACCTCTACATCGCCTGTGGCATCTCTGGCTCTATCCAGCACCGTGCGGGCATGCAGACGTCGGGCTGCATCGTGGCCATCAACAAGGACCCCGACGCGTACATCTTCAAGGTCGCCGACTTCGGCATCGTCGGGGACTTGCACGCCATCCTCCCGATGCTAACCGAGGAGTTCAGGCGGGAGCTCGGCAAGTGAACGGGGTTCTGACACTTCTGACAGTACTGACGGCAGATTGGAGAAACTATTCATCGGAACTCAATCCAAACATAAGAAGATCCACGGGACCATAAACACGGTCGTGAGACAATTCATGGAAATGGGAGTTGTAGGTTTTGACAAGAAGACTATGGAGCATTTCCTGTTCCAAAGATGATATATCCCACATCACCAATGATTTATTGCAGACATGGGGAAGACGTTCATATTTGTATTGAAAGGAGATCCCACGACGATACTCGACCAGATAAGAACAGCGGCCGCTCGGAAAAGGATAGTCTTCCACGGAGATCCGCAAGGGGGATGGTTCTCGGGAGGATTGCCTGGTCTAGGATTGGGAATGAAGGGGACTTTCAGAATGACTGGGGGAAAGATCTCGATTACAGTCGATGAGAAGCCTGCCGTGTACACTTGGGAACAAGTCAAATCGATGCTGAGAGATTTTGTTGAGAGTTGGGAGGGAGGGTAAAGGGGATATATGGATTGTGCGAGGCCAAATCCTCCCGGTTCACATTTTCTTACGCTTCTGACAGTTCTGACGGCGGATGGGGAGACTTGATTTCGCCTTTTAGATACCTTCTTATCTCCATGCATCTCTGTTATTCCAGGGAGGAAAAAAAGGATGATGTTCGTAGTGCTCGGTAAGTTCAAGAAGAAACTAACGAAGGAATCAGTCAATGAAGTGAACAAGTATGTCGAGAAGATAGCAAAGGAAGGCGTCAAGTTCAAGGCCATGTACTGGTTGCTCGGCAGGTACGACACGATCGGGATATTCGAAGCGCCTGACGAGAAGACAGCAATGAAGGCTATGCTCGGTCTCGGCGACATTGCTAAGACTGAGACCCTCGTGGCTGTTTCGAGAGAAGAGGCTGCAAAACTGCTCGAGTAGAGTTGAACAAACCCTTTTCCCTTCATTGAAATCAGAAAAAGAAGAGGAAGGCAGTCTACCTACTTTCGGTAAGCCACGTAAATGTCCGCCTCGATCATCACTCCGTCCTTGTAATAATGGTGTACGAAGTACAGGTTGCCCTGCTGGTCGAGGGTCGGTTCGCCTGCGAAAGATGAGACGATCAGCTCAGGCGATGACCAGGAGCCGTTGGTGTTTATCGACCTGAAGATCCCAGGTGATCCGAGATAGGACCGGGTGAACCAAAGTTCCTTGCCGTCCTGGCTGACGAATGGCCATCCCTCGTTCTCGGCGCTGTTAACGGCCATAACGTTCGATGGCGTAAGCCATTCTCCGTTGACGTTCTTCGTTACCCAGATATCCAGCTGCCCCTTTCCTCCGGCTCGAGACGAGTGGAAATACATCTCCATTCCGTCGGCGGTAATGTGCATCTCGCCTACCTGATAGTCCTTGTTGAGCTTGTCGCCGACGTACTTCCAGTCACTCCATTTTCCGTTCTTGAGCGCGGCAGTGAATAGATTCACCCCAGTGAAACCCTCGCGGGCGGATGCGAACCACATCGAGTCGCCCTGCACGAACTCGGCGCCGTCCAATGCCAACTTGCCTGGATCCTGGATCCAGATTCTCTTCGGCTCGCTCCATGCTGTGCCGTTCCATTCAGACTCCCATATGCCGGTCACATCGTCCAGCAGCTGCTGCTGCGGCGTCTTCCTGACGTCCGGCGTGAAGAAGAAATAAATGGTGTTGCCATCGGGCAAGATGAAGGGAGAGTCTTCTGCCCCCGCCGTGTTCACTGGGCCTGACAGGGGGACCGGATCGTTCCAAAGCGAGGAATGCAGGACCGGGGGATATTCGTCAGTCAAAGGCGCCATCTTCACGGCATCCACTGGAATCGACTCCATCCTCGTCCGGGTGGAATACTGGACGGCGGGTGGTGGTAAAGATGCTAGAATCAGAATTAGAGCGAGGAGAACGACGACAGCGGCCGATAGGCCTGCGAAGAAACCCGCTCTTCTGCTCAATGACATCTTGACCGAAACATAATCAGTACCGTCCATATAAGAAATGACACATCGGACACCGCCGTTCAAGTTCAAATTCAAATCGAGAGAAGAATGATAGTGCAGGGAGGAGGATTTGAATCCTGAGACTCTGGCAGTTCTGACAGTTCTGACGGCAGATTGGTAGAAGCAAGAGAACAGCTGTCGATGACAGCAAGTATTTTAGCTTAACAGCAAATGGATACCAGGGGGTTCGAGATAGAAAGTCGCCAATATGGCACTGGAGATCTCTAGAAGAACCGGACCGAAACCCTAGCGCACCTGCTCGTTGTTCTCGGCATAATCATGACAGCAATTCTGCCATTGCTCTCGATTTTCGACATGTACAATCACCATATGGACAGCTTCCTGTTCGATCCTGACATTATGGTTATTGTGCAATATATGTTGTATCTTGGATTCGTCGTTTTTGTGCTGGGCCTAGTACTGATTGAGAGAATCAGAATGCGCAGCTTTCAGACAAGAACCAGGACCGCGCTGCCAGCATTCGGAGGAGTCCTGCTGATTCTCGGAGGAGTTTACACGGCGTTCGCTTATCCCTTGCTCTGGCTGGTCGAAACTCTCAATGGTGTGGTTGTCAGTTTTGATACCTTATGGCTAATTCTGGAGTTAGCGATCATCGTTATCTCAATGCTCGCAGGCGTCCTTGCTTTGAAACGTAGGCAGTGGTCGCTAGTGCTGATAGCCTGCTCAACAACCTTCTTCACCGCATCGATTTTCGGCTTGTTGGCCCTGGTACCGATCGCTCTTTCAAGATCTGAGTTCGCGCAAGAATAAGTATTTCTTACGGTTCTGACGGAAGATGTGACATAACGATAGAAACGACCAGGATCGTGGCCTTTCGATACATCGACAAGAAGGTTTAATCTCAGACAGCTTACTAATATGAATGGGAAGGAAATGAGGAAGGCGATAGCTGTTGCCGCGACAATACTGCTATTCGCAACTGCCGTCTCAGGATGCCTTGGAGGAGAGAAGCTAGTTACAAGACAGGCAAGTGAATTCATCCTCACCGCCTCAGACATACTGGGGAACTGGACGGTCATAGCCAGTACAGATTATCCGACGTGGAGTGGCAATATCAGCAATGGCGCATTAAGGATGTACCAAAATACGTTCCTCAATCAGACGAGGATTACGATTACTGTCTTGGTATTCGTCTCAATAGAGAGTGCGAAACTTGCTTTGTCGAACCAGAGCTGGATCACGATTTATGAATTGCCTCCAGGCGCGAAGTATTCAAGCCCAGGGATTGGGGATGAGTCTCATATGATCACGATGAATCTCACGGGAGGATTCGAAAGCAAGGCGATGCTATTCAGGAAGGCGAACGTTGTGGTTACGGGAGGTGTAATGTATCCTGAAGGCGCTCCACTGACAGACCCATGGTTCATCAACCTGATGAAAAAGCAGGCTTCGAAGATAGAATGAACCTGCTCCATCCATTTGATTGAAATCAGAAAAAGAATGTCTGGATATGCTCAGCCAACACTCCTGCGAGTTCTGACACCACCCTCAACTTCTTCTTTCGTCTATTCTCTATGAATCGATTTGCAGCATTCCAATATGAGATGCAGTCAAATCTGAACGGGTGGGATACCCATCATCACTGCAGGCGTCCTCTTGTTTTGTCGTGGTTCCAGAGAACAACAATTATCACAACGACGGCTAGGAGTGGCAAAATCCACACCAAATAGTATACTATTTGTATCACAAAAGGACCGAAACCAATAGAGCTGGAGTCAATCTGGCTCACTTCTGCAATTAACCCGTCCCCGTACGAGTTCACCGTTTGGACCTGATATGCGAACTCCACCACTCCATTTGGGTTCGGCGTAACATCGTGGTCCACATAGTACCGTGCGTTCCCGTCCAAGGTTGCGACCAGGAGATATCCCCCAGAGAGGATATTGCTGTTCGGCATCAACTGTGCGCGGTACACCTTGTAGGCGCTGATCGGGCTGCCACCATCACGCGGTGGCGGGCTCCACGACAATCGCACATGGTTGTTCTCAATCCTCGCCTTCAAATCCTGGGGGGCAGTCGGTGTCCCGACGTTCACTGCGTAAAGTCTCGATTGAGATGGGCCCATGGCCGGCATGAATATTGTGTGGTTCGGACCAAGCGTGATCGGGGCGTAATTGTCATCTGTATCCCACATACCGAAACCGGTCATCTTCCAGGATACTTTGCCATCCAACGTCAGCACAATGACCGTGTCTCCAAAGTATGCCTCCTTGGTCGAAGCCGGGACGAAAATCAAACCATCTGCCGAGACGCAGGGGGACCCGAGGAATGCACTCGTGCTAGCATATCGCCACCTCAACTGTCCGTTTGCATTGAATGCATACAATGCGCTGCTCCAATACGGTCCGTAACCACGCCCGGTAACCAAGATTGTTCCGTCCGGCGCAATCGCTACACCCCCCGTCATCTCTTCCTGGCAAGCGCGATACCATTTCACCTTGCCATCAGGAGCGTAAGCGCTGAATGAGTAGTTCCATGCTCCGGCATAAACGGTACCGTCAGCACCGACGGCTATCCCGCCGGTGTTCATTATCCTTCCGACAGGGCCCGAATCCGTAGTCGGGACCGCGGACCATTTCACAGTACCATTCGGAAAGAACGCGATTACCGGGTTATTCTGGAAGGATGCATATATTGTACCATCTTCACCCAGAGCTGGTGACGGACAAAACGTAACTTTGGGTTCCGAGCTCCATTTTATCGTACCATTTGGCGCGACCGAATACAACCTCGAATCTTCCGGGTTCATCAGGCCTTTCTCGCAGACATAAATCGAGCCGTCATTTGCGATGGTTGGGGCGGTCAACGTGCCATTGAACTCCGTCGACCAAAGAACTGATCCGTTCGGGCGCAGTGCACTTAGAGCTCCTTGCCCATTCAGGGGTGAGCGATATACGTTGTTCGACGTTATGTAAATCGTTCCGTTCGGCGCGATAGCTGGAACGCTCTCCACTCCATAGGGAACTTGACTGTGCCATAAGATACTGCCAGTACTTGCGTTCAAAGCAGCGACAAGCCCGGTCGAATCGCCACAAATCATGTAGCCGCCTGCGTCCACCGCCGGCGGTGCCGCTAGCCAAGCGCCGTTCACCGCGTAAGTCCATGCAATGCCACCTTTGTTCGAGCTCATGTTCTCGCTGCTAACGTTTGTATGCTGGGCATTATAGCCCCAGGTCACACAGGTTGATCCTACCGCGCCGACACCCGACGAGAGCAACACAACCGTGGTCGCCGCTATGACTGCTATTACACTTACTGAGACACTCGGACGCACGCTGCTTCCCTCACCATATATGATGTTATTCAGCGAACTGATAAAATTTACTGTCGCAGCCCGACGCCTAACTCTTCTCCACAAAGTGTTCCATGACAACTACTTCACCGCTAAGACCGACCACGATGGATCCTGAGGTTCCCAGTCAAGGGTTTTGTGGAGAGTTCCGATGGTTCTGACGGCAGATGTAGAGAAGGAAAAAAGATGGAAAGGGTTTCGCCCTTCAAGGAATCGAAACGCATTTTAGTTTTAATTGAACTCAAAAAATACTTATCTGGATGCTGGAAAATTTGATTTCGGGCAACCCCACCACCACGCATAGCCAATAGTCCTCTTTCTCTGACTCAATAGAGGGGGGTACGTACACTGGTCGTGTCGGGTACTCCTTCCACACGTCTCCTAGTTTTTTTTTGCCGGCGATGCCCGTATTCTTTTGTACTTCAATTTGAGCGCGACGATGACCAGGTTGAACGTCAACGCGACCGCGTTCCAGAAGACAATAGGTAGATCGTTGAGAACCAGACCGTAACCCAACCAGAGCCCCATTCCCGCGCTCAAGAGGATGGGCATGAACAGTGATACATCATCCATTTTCTTAGTTCTGTAGCCTCTTACAATCTGAGGGATGAACCCTACGGTTGTGAGCATTCCCGCAACCATGCCTAGCAGGACCCAAGTATCCATCGGGAAGGCAATCGTCGATCGGATAATAACTTTTTTGTTCTGAACAAGAATGCCAGGCGTCACGAGAGCCTGATGATTGTGAGGACTTTCGGACCGAAGATAACGTATTGAATCTGAGATCCAGATCATAGGAGAAGCGTTTGCTGGAAGAGACGATTCCGTTTCGATAGGATCTCAAATCATCTCACTGCTCGCGAATACAGACGTCCACCGATCACTATCAAGACCACCGTAGTCCCCCAGCGATATGGTGATGTCCAATCCGATGCCAAATTCGCTCGCGCTTCCAGTCAACATAAAACTCCTGATGGCGTCCACCATGTATGTCAAGGAATTACCACTCGCTATAACTTTGAGCCAGTCGGACATCAGTGCGATGGGGTAGATGGCGTTGCTTGCAAAGAAGAGGGGCATCGTCAGCATCTGCCCGATCCCCATGAAGCGTTCCCTAGTTTTCACGAGGCAGGCAATGATCAGCGAAAACGTGGAGAAGACCGCCACGCCGAGAATGAGAATCAATACCACAATCACCACGGAGACTGGATCTAGATTCATTCTCACGCCGATAAGAGCTGCGAGCAGGTAGATGATAACCGCTTCGGACAAACCCCGCAGTCTCGCGGACAGGGCTTTTCCTGCCACCAAAGCGGTGCGCGGCGTGGGGCTCGTAAGGAACTTCTGGACAATGCCCAGGTCGCGTTCCCAAATGATCGCCATTCCTTAAAATATCGAAATGAACAACACGCTCTGGCCGAGCACGCCCGGCGTCACAAAGTCGATATATCGGAGGTCGCCGGTCGGAATGGCACGGATCTGCGTGAATATCTCTCCAAGTATGAGCAGCCAGAGCGCCGGTTGGATCCCGCTGGTGACCAGTTCGATCGGGTCATGCTTCAGCTTTCGTGCCTCGAGTTCCGCTATCACAAGGGTCTTACTGATGAACCACACAATCGACTCGAGCGGATTACTTGCCCATGAATAAGTCCGCGTATCATCCGAGCCTTTGAGCGGTCCGTCTCATCCTCTGGATTTCGCGATAGCTCCCTCCCATTTCTATCTGGTTGCCAGTATAACATATGAACACGTCATCGAGAGTCGTCGTTCCCGCGGATTCTTTGAGCTGTGCAGGCGGACCTATGACGACCAACTTGCCACCGTGCATTATGCCCATCCGATCGCACAGTTCGTCGGCTTCGTCCATCATGTGTGTCGTCAGCAGTATTGTCATCCCATACTCGGCTTTGAACTGGCGTATGAGGCCTCATATCGTCCTGCGGGCCAGGGGATCCAGCCCGATCGTCGGCTCATCCAAGAACAGGACCTTCGGCCGATGAACGTCGATTGGGCGATCTAGAGGCGACGTACCATTCCACCGGAGTAGGTCTTGACGAGCTTGTTGCCAGCCTCCGACAGGCCCATGGTGCTCAGCGCAAGTCGAATCCGCTGCTCCCGCTTATCCCTTGGAACATCGTAGAGCTTTGAGAATATCAACAAGTTCTCGTAGCTAGTAAGGTTGCCATCAGTCGAGAGCATCTGCGGGACTTACCCGATTGTCATCTGGACGGAGGATGCCTTCTTGACGACGTCGTATCCGCATACGTAGGCCTGTCCGGATGTCGGAGGGAGCAACGTGTTCAGCATCTTTATCGTGGTCGTCTTCCCGGCCCCATTAGAACCCAGCAACCCGAAGATCTCTCCGGCCTCGACCGTGAAGGTGAGATCGTCGACGGCGACGAACTTGCCAAAGTGACGGGTCAACTCTTGGGTTTCTGTGGCCGCGGTCATAAATCCGCCACCACGTTATGGTGTGATTTCAATCCAAGAGGCCTCCGAAGGCATTTCTGCAATGAATCTCGACGCCACGTACTCGGCAATTCAACAGCTTGCCTCGTCTCGGAGAAAGACGAATCCTGAGACTTATCTTTTGCCTACCTCGGCGGTCTCAGGTCAGGCCTGTGCACCATCGCAGTTCCTGCGCACAAGTAGGGCAGCGATGATGGTCACCAGGGCGACAAATGAGCATCATGTGGACCACAAGAACCTAGTAGACCTTTTTTCCGTTCTTCGCGCATATCGCGAGCTTCTCGACAAAAGGGACGGATGTTGTCTTCTTCTCTTCCCCACACTCTGGCAGACTCCCGCAGGACCGCCCTCATTCCCTTGGCTTCACGTTCCTGAATACCTTGTAGAACAGAGCAATCGACACGACATAGAAGGCAGTGGCGAGGAAGAACGGCACGTCATAGATGCCCGCCGCGAGTATCATCCCTCCGATGATCGTGGTGGCGCTGTTCGGGAGCCGCCATATCAGTGAGTTGATCGCGCTCGCTAGACCCCTCCCTTCTTTTGGCACGATGCCCATAAGGAAAGAGTCTGCCAACGGAGACGACATGTTCATCAGCGCGGACCTTGTGAGATACAGAGCACAGGCCAGCAAAGGCTCCCCGGCGAATGCCAGGGCGAACATGAAGATTGTGGATAGACTCTGGGTCATCACGATCGCCTTCACTGACCCATACCGTCGAGCAAGGGGTGCGCTCGCAACGGCTGCGAACGCTATCGTGATGAGAGACAACGCTAGGAGTGGACCGCTGTACCTATCCGGGATGCCGAACTTTAGGAAGAGCCAGGTTGGGATGAGGGGTATGATAAAACCTGCACCTAGGCCGATCAGGCTATTTAGTGCTGAAAACTTGAGGAGTGGCCCCATGCTCCCTTTCTTGATCGAACGGGCCTCCGACCGTCTGACCTCCTTGAAGTCCCTGAGGAGTATCCAGACGGTCACTGGCGAAACAACTGTTATGACGGCCAATATGATGAATGTCCATGTGTGGACGAGATGAGAGCTGAAACCTGTCGCTTCGGAGATGAATGGGAAGACGAACGGAAGGGCATAACCGATGCTCATCAGTATGCCTCCGACGATGAACGAGAACGAGAAGGCCGCGACCCTGTTCTCCAGGGTCGTCATATCGGCAATCAACGCGTTCCAGCTTGTGAGGAATGCTCCCTCGGCGATACCGGCAGCGATCGCCGCAACGAGGAGCGCTCCGACGTCTGTCGTGAGAGCATAAACGAGCAGCGCCGGCGGCAAAGCCATCAGACCGAGGATGAGCACCCATTTCCTGCCCCTTCGATCAGACAACAGTCCGATGGGGATGGCGCTGACGGCGAAGGCAATCCCGTTGGCACCGAGAATGAGACCGACGTCCCCAGAGCTCAAGCCGATCTCAGGAAGGTAGGCAGCGATGGCGACCAGAAGATAACCGTATCCGATCGATGCGAACGAAACTAGGTAGATGAGCCACTTCACCTTCGGCGGGACGTTCTCGAAGATGTGTAGTCTCGAACGCGGCTGCGGGTTCTCAACATCCACGAAATCACTTCTCAGAGGGTCGCACTAGATTCCTCCGTCCACTGATCGCAGAGCATCGGTGTGCGGCCCGGGTCATGTCCCGTAGTTTCTATCCCCTTATTATCGTTTCTCTGGGACCTGGTAGACGTCCCACCTCGCTTCACGTCAGCCAACAGAACTGGCAGATGGCCGCCGCTCGTTTTCGTTCTCGACTGTCGATCCTCACCAACCGGGAGCCTTCCCGACCCGCAGGTAATCAAGCCCCCTACCTGGATTGGATGGGAGAAGCCAAATGTCGGGAACATGACCCCTGAGGAGACCTCGGACTGAACCGCCTCCCGCTGCATGTCAATTCGTAAGGATTTAATACAAAGGCGACGGTTCAAATCCCGATCAATATGGCCGAAAAGGAAGAGGAGAGAGGCAAGGCGGAGGAAGTCGCAGAGAAGACCGGCGAGGTCGTGGGAAAGGGACTGAAGAAGGGTGTTGGGGTCGCGAAAGGCCTCGGAAAGGGCCTGAAAGAAGGTTTCAAAGGGAAGAAAGAGGAAGAGAAGCAATAGGATGGGATCCTCCCACTCATCTTCTGCATGGGCTGAGGGTCCGATCACGACAGCGAGACCGCCGCTGCGAAATAGATGATTTGGAGGACTGTCGACAGAACCATTTTATGCCCACCTCGGCGTTGCTCGTCTTATCATTCCCCTGCCCACTTCTCCTGATGCACCCTCGATCGATCGAACCGGTCCGAGGGCGTCTTCTTCTCGGCGGGATGACCGACAGCCACGAGGGAGAGTGGAATAACATGCTCAGGCATCCCTAGGATCTTTTGCATTCCCTCCACCCGCTCCTGAATCGGGTACAGGCCGAGCCAGACCGCTCCCAGACCAATCGATTGAGCCGCAATCAGGATGTTCTCCGTCGCGGCGGAGCAATCCTGGACCCAGAAGCCCTGGTATTTCTCCAACCTCTTGTCGCCGCAGACGAGAATGGCTACCGGGGCCTCGTTGAGCATATGCGCGAACGGATGGAACTCCTGGATTCCATTCATGGTCTTTCTGTCCCTGATGGTGACGAAATGCCAGGGGCGCTCGTTCCCTGCGGACGGCGCGCTCATCGCGGCCCTCAACAACTCCTCAATCACAATATCCGATACGGGTTCGATCGTGTACTTGCGAACGCTTCTCCGAGATAGAATCGCTTCCATAGATCCCACCACCTTTGAACGATTGCAGATAGCTGTCTTTCGAACGCTCGGAGTATTGAGAAGTGCGTCTACAAATACTTATTCAAGCGAACCGGTTCGCGAGTTCTAGCATAGAACGATCGTCGCCATATCCTGTTTCTCGAAGAATTCCTCCAGCACGCATTCCAGCTGTTCGACGATCAACTGGTCCTGAACGCCATAGGCGACCCCGATAACGCACCCGTAGATGTGCGAGTCCCAGATCATCTTCTCAAGCAACCTGTCGACGTCGGTCGGCTTGTTCCCCCTTTCCAGATTGACAGGATATCTGTCGCAGACCAGAATATCAGGACCTCTCCCCGTATGGGTCTGAATCCTCTTCGCCCTGAGAAGGCCCACGAGCTCGGACACGACGGCCACCCTCGCGATGTTAGGGTCCGAGGGTTGCCATTCCCCGAGAATCGATCCAAGCGTGAGGAAGTCGACGTAAACGTCAGTCGGATGCGATTCCGGTTCTTGAGCGACCGTTTGCTCCGCCGCGACATCGCCGCCATTCGTGGGGCCAGTGACATCAGAATCGGGCTGCCTTCCAAGGCTCTCAAGACCCAACTGATTTGATCTGAGACTCCGATCGACGAACGGAATCGTTGACGCGTCACGTATCACGACGGCCTTCGCACTGTGCTCTCGACGACCTAACACCCCTACCATCTCCGTTAGGAGAACCTTCGACGCGGGGGTGCATGAATCTTTCCATTCGCTTTGCAGAATTGATAATCATTAATTGACATCAAGAACGAAGAGTGGCAGTCTCGTCCACCTGCGGCTAATCCACCCGGGGGTGGAAACATTATATACGCACAAAAGACTGATGAGCAATCGTGGTCGACAGCCCCTCAAGAAGGCGTGTCCTGTTCATCTTCGCACTGACCGCGATAGCGCTAACAGCAACGAGCCTACTCGTTTCCAACATTCAAGTTGCTGACCTCGGCACAGGGGGAGAATCGATTCAGACCTTCACGAACAGGATCGCGGAGGTCATGACGACCTCTCTCTTCATCCTCTGGGGGGCAATCTTTATCTACCTTATGATTGGTGTTGCCAACTCCAAAAGGAAGGGACAGAAGAAGGTTGCGGCGCCGCCCTCGAATCGTGCCATCGTGCTCGGTCTTTTCATCTTGGCGATATGGATAATACTGATAAACTGGTCAGGGTTGAACTTCTCGCTCTTCAAGGATGGCGGGGATGTGCAGGATGGAAATGTCCCGGGTGACGGGTCGGCATCCTCGTCAGCTGGAGGCGGTGGAGGCTCCGGTACGCTCGTCTACATCTTCTTCGCGATCTTGTTAGTGTCCTTGGTCGCTGTCTACTTCATGTACAATAGAAGACCGTCGATGGGTTCTTTCCGGCATCAGGTCGACATGCGGGACGGGCGAGCCGAGGTCGGCCTGGTAGAAAAGGCGATGGAGGAATTGTACCAGGGGAACGACTTCAGAAGCATCATAATCCGAATGTACCAGCATATGTGCAGACTACTGATTGACAGGGAGCGTTCCGACGAGAGGTTCCTGACGCCCAGAGAGTTCGCCGCCTTGGCCACTGAGAAGCTGGGATGGCCTGTAGGTCCTGTGAAGGAGCTCACGTCGCTCTTCGAAGAGGCGCGGTATAGCGCCCATGACATCGACGAGACCAAGAAGGAGAAGGCCATGAGGTACTTGGAGGACATCAAGACCGCCATCGACCTCGGAAGCGACAAAGTCGACGGAGGAGGAATCACCACTGCCGACGGATAGAGGTCGGGCGACCTTCTCACTGTTCCGGCGGGACGGGACGCAAAAGGAATACAATGAGAACCACGTGTCCATGATGACCATCATCGTCGGGATCGCCATGGTCCTGAGCCTCTTCATTCTCTCTCTTCCGGTAATCGACGTCCTAATCACCGATGCCGGGATAAGATGGGCATTCTTCCTAATCGTCTGCGTCCTTCTCGCGCTATTCCTTCTCAGAGCGGCCTATCCACGGAGGGCGCGTCGCTTCGCGCAATCTCAGATTGGTCACGAGGAGCGGGAATCAGTGGGACCGGTTCACAGGATGGCTTCAATGATAGAGGGGGGGACGGAGAGTCACTCCATGAGCCAGATGGCCGCGTACTTGGAGCTGAAGAAGGCGGCGATAAGACGAGTGATGGTGCAACGGAGGATATCGCAGGACGACATGGAATCGATACTCCGGGACAAGGGAAAGCTCTCCGAGGTCGTCCTTGACGACGATCTTGTTGAACTCATGACGACCGACCTCAATCGCACATTCCTGAGCCCTTTCCCACCTTCGAACTCGAAGTGGAGATCTTCGTTCGAAGTCAGGTTCAGATCACTACTTGATAAGTTGGAGGATTGGCAATGAACATCGAGGAGTTGCAGAAGACCTGCACAGAGATGCTGGACGAAATTGAAAAGGTCATCGTCGGAAAGAGGACGATCATGGAAAGGGTCATGTTGGCGATGCTGTGCGATGGGCATGTTCTGTTCGAGGACTACCCTGGTCTCGCGAAAACCCTTATGGCGAAGTGCTTCGCGAGAGCCAGCGGATGCGACTTCAAGAGGGTCCAGTTCACGCCTGACCTGCTTCCGGCCGACATCACCGGGACTTATGTTCTGGATAGGAATACGTCGGCATTCGTCCTGAGGAAGGGGCCCGTGTTCACGAACATCCTGCTCGCCGATGAGATCAACCGCGCTCCGCCGAAGACCCAGGCGGCCCTACTAGAATCGATGCAGGAACGACAGGTCACCCTGGAGGGCGAGACGCACACGCTCGAGCGACCGTTCATAGTGATGGCGACCGAGAACCCGATCGAGTACGAAGGGACGTACCCCCTTCCGGAGGCCCAGGTCGACAGATTCCTCCTTAGGACCGAGGTCGGCTATCCCTCGATCGAGGAGGAGAAGGAGATCCTGAAACGGAGACGGGAAAGGAAGAAGGAGGAAGCCGAGGTGCGGCAGGTCTGCACCCCCAAGAAGATATTCGACATGCAGAACGTCGTCGAAGGCATACATCTGGAGGACATCATCGAGGACTACATCGTGCGTATCGTGACGGCAACCAGGGAGCATCCGCAGGTCGAGGTCGGAGCGAGCCCGAGGGGTTCTTTGGCGTTGATGAGGCTCTCCTCGGCAAGGGCGGCGATGCAGGGCAGGGACTATGTGATCCCGGACGACGTCAAGACCATGGTCGTCCCCGCCATAGCCCACCGTCTGATTCTCGCTCCGGACCCATGGATCAAAGGGGTCAAGCCAGGGAGCATTGTCGAGACAATAATGAAAGGGGTCCCTGTGCCAAAGGTGACCTAGGTTGAGCTCCAATTCTCGGTTCCTGTTGTTGTCGGCAGCGTTCCTGTTCCTGGTCTCCGGACTGGTCCTCAGGAGCTGGGAACTGATCAGCCTCCTCATCCCGATCACTCTGTTCATCACACTATCCTATCTGCTGAACCGCCCTCCTTCGATCGCGTTGAAGGTCGAGCGGTCTCTGGAGTCGACCAGAGTCCTTGAGGGCGATTCGCTGCGCGTCGACCTGACGATCGAGAACCTCGGGGAACCCCTGGGACTCGTCCAGTTCAAGGATGAGATACCGGAGGGGACGGTCGTTGAGGAAGGACGTCCACACTTCCCCCTGACCATCGGGAAGGGAGAGAGGGTGCATGTCAGCTATAGGATCACATTCCCACTGAGGGGAAAATATCAACTGGGTCCGGCCGCGGTGAATTGGATGGATCCGACCTGGACATACTCCAGGGAATGCAAGTTCGACGTTGTCAGTGAGGTCAGCGTCCTGCCACACATCCATGAGATCAAGAAGTGCGGCCTGCGACCATCGAAGGTAAGGATGCATCTCGGGAACGTGAACTCGGAGATACTTGGACACGGAAGCGAGTTCTACTGCCTGAGACAATATAACTCCGGCGACGAGACAAAGCGCATCAACTGGAAGGCCAGCGGCAGACGGAATCGCTTGATAACCAATGAGTACGAGAGCGAGCGCAGCGGTGACGTCACAATCGTCCTCGATGCACGCACAGAGGTCGAGGTGAAAGGTCTGAAGTCGGGAGTCATCGACGCTGGGGTTGAGGCTGCGGCGAGCCTGTCGAAACACTTCCTGAAGGAAAGGAACAGGGTCGGGGCGATACTCCTAGGGGACGTGGTGGACATCGTGAGACCCGCGTACGGGAAGAGGCAGTTCTACAGAATCGTCGACCATCTTCTGAAGACAAGAGCGGGGGTCCAGAGATCGACGCTAGGGATCAAGATGGCGATGAAGCGATACTTCCCGACGAATTCGATGGTCATCGTCGTCACACCGCTCGGGGAGGGGGAGATCATCAACACCATCAGGGAACTGGTCGCCAGGGGACATCAGGTCGTGGTCGTGTCCCCCTCCCCGATTGAGGTGGAAGCGAGGGGCATGACCGCGAGCGAGGAGGTCGACTCCGCGCTGCGGTTGTCGCGGATGCTAAGGGATGATTCCATACGCGACCTTGAGAGATATTGCCAAGTGATCGACTGGGACGCTGCGTCACCGCTTTCGAGGTACCTGATGGAGGTGAGACGACCGCTCATCTGGCAGACGGTCTGAGGACCCGCATTGCACTGATGATGTCCTGCTCGCTGCTGCTTCCCGCGGCTGCGACCATCGGGGTATTCGTACTGATCGCGAGCTCCGAAGGCCCGATCGGAGTTCTCGCAGCGCTGGCGGTCTTCCTATCGGGAATGATCTTGCTGTCTCTGCTGGCAAAATGGAGAGGCATGCTCGTCGTCACCGTCGGGGTTCTGATCGTGATGGACGTTTTCGCGGTCGTCTTGCTGTCCGATGCGTCGGTAATTATGGCCTGGTCGATATTGGCGGTGGGGATCGTGGCACTGATTGTCGGAGCAAACGCAATAAGCATGTGGGACATGGTGCACTCGCGCAGGAGGGTGGACCCGACCATCGAAGCGCTATTCCGTCGTGCGATCAGGCGGTCGGCAGTCGGCATACTCCTCTTCGTTGCCACGGTCATGATTGTCTCAATCATTGCACTGGCATTCTCCGTTGGTATGGAGATGCCGGGTTTCTCGCTCCTGCTGCTAGCCTCGTGCGTTGTCGCTGCGATGGTGGCCCTGACGCTTCTTGCAACAGGTAGAGCGAGAACTGACTAGTCTGTGTCGCATTGACCCGCCGAAGAGGCGGTGCCTGGTGGACTCACTTCTCCGTTCGCGTTTCATCCCATACAGTGTTCCTGTACCAACTCGGGGTGCATGAGTTCTCGAGACGCGTCCGGAGATTGATGTCATTGAGATCGAAGACTACGATGAGAGGTGGCCGGAGATCTTCGAGCTGTAAAAGAATAAGATACTTCAAGTCCTAGGAAACTTGATCCTGGGCATTCAGCACATCGGCAGCACGGCCGTTCCGGGAATGGCAGCAAATCCGGTTATCGACATCCTCGTCGCGGCCGAAGACATGAGCTCAGGGACAGAGTATGGCAGGAAGCTTTTTGAAATCAGCTATCGCAATGTTCCTCATGACGAGGATCCGGAGCGCATGTTCTTTTACAAAGGTATGCCCAGGACGCACACGTTCACATCGTGAGATACGAAAGCCCGACTTACTTGAAGCACATAGCCTTCAGAGATTACATCAAACAGCACAAGGAGGTCAGGGAAGAGTACGAACGACTGAAGGGGAACATGGCGTCGGATTTCCGAGACAACAGGAGAGCCTATGTCGAAGGTAAGGCGAGATTCATCGAGAGTATCACGGAGAATGCGACGAGGGAGTGCGAATCCTCGCTTCCGTGGACTCGCACAGATTGCCCATTGGCATTCTCAATCATCACGCCCAACTTCTTATCCGTAGACCCCCTTCAGCACTCTCCAAGAGTCAGGGTATTCCAAATGCCCCCAGCAGGACCATGCGAAGAGGGTGATGTGCCTTGGGATTATCAATATGCGAAGAAAGAACTCGGAAGCCCGGTTTAAGCAATCGTCAGAATACCAGGTGGCTAGACTGACGGCACGAAATGCCATGTGAGACGAGAATGGAGCTAGACTCGTGCCACAGAGCCCAGCTACTCAGGTCCCTCGTTCTCATCGTCATCGAACTCGATCTCGAAGCACCCCGATTCGCCTTCACCCTCTTCTTCTCTCAAGAAGTCCTGGAGCGAGGCCTCCAGCTGCTTCATGTATCGTATCGCTTCATCCGTCTGCCCGTCCTCAAGCATGTCAATGACTTCGGATATGTCTCCTAGAAGATCCTCGAGATTCTCTTCCAGTTCGTCCAGCATCTCGTACATCTCATAGATCCTTTCCATAGGGATAGGAATAATGCTTGGCGGACAAAAAGGTTCGGAGCAAACGCTGCGGCCGAAGGATCAGTGCATAGCGTCGATTAGCGCTTCCGCGAACTCCTGCGTGGTCGCGCTCCCTTCCATATCCTGAGGAAGCACCTTCCCATCGCCCAGGACCTTTTGGACCGTCTTCACGATGCTTTGCGACTCTGCGGACATACCCATGTAGTCCAGCATCCAGGCCGCCGAGAGGATGATACCGGTAGGGTTCGCGATCCCCTTTCCGGCGATCGACGGCGCGCTCCCGTGTGCCGCCTCGAACAGCGCCAAGTTGTCGCCGAAGTTCGCTCCAGGGACCAATGCCAGGCTTCCGATCAGACCTGCGCACAGCTCCGAGATTATGTCTCCATACAGGTTCTGAGTGACGATGACGTCGAACTGCTTCGGATTCGTGACCAGTTGGAACACTACATTGTCGACCATCATGTCGTTGAACCTGATGCTGGGGTACTGAGGCGCGATCGCGGACACGCTGTTCAGGAAGAGCCCGTCCCCTTTCTTCAGTATGTTCGCCTTGTGGACCGCGGTCACGAGCCTCCTGCCGTGCGCCTCTGCGTAATCGAAGGCGAACCTCCCAATTCTCTCGCATGCCTCCGCCGAGGTCACCTTAACGGTCTCGATGGTGCCGATGCTCGACTCCCTCTCGATCCCGGAATAAAGGCCCTCGGTGTTCTCTCTCACGACCACTATGTCCACGCCCTCGTGCAGAGCCTTCACGCCCGGAACAGACTTGACGAGGCGGACGTTGGCGTAGAGATTGAGACGCTGGCGGATCATGACGTTGACGCTTCTGAAGCCCCCGCCTACGGGTGTGGCAACGGGACCTTTGAGCACGACCCCCGTTTCCATCGCCATGTCGAAGAACTTGGGAGGAATCGTCCTACCTGTCGCTTCCAGCACCTTCTTCCCTGCCTCAATCCTCTCCCACTCGATCTCCGCTCCGGAGGCCTCGATCACCTTCAGTGCTGCGGCAACGATCTCCGGGCCGATGCCGTCTCCTGGCACGAGAACGACCTTTCTCATGTCAACCCTCATCCTCTATCTTGAAGCCGCCGTGCTTCCTAAAATGCTCCACCAATCCACCGTCCTGAAGGATTCTGACCATGACGGGGGGCAGCGGCACCGCAGCTATCCACCTGTCTCTCGTCAAGTTATGCACCCGTCCCTTCCTCAGGTCGACAAGCAGCTCGTCTCCCTCTCCTATCTCGGAGGTGTCGCACTCGACCACAGGAAGACCGACATTGATGCAGTTACGATAGAATATTCTGGCAAATGATTTCGCTACGACCGCCCCGATCCCGGCGGCCTGAATGACCAGCGGTGCCTGCTCCCTGCTCGAGCCGCACCCGAAGTTCTCTCCGGCCACGATGAAATCCCCGTCCTCGATCTCCTTGTAGAATCCAGGATGCAGATCCTCCATCACATGCTTGGCGAGCTCGTTCATGTTAAGCGTCTTGAACTTGTACTTCCCAGATATCACATAGTCGGTGTTCACGTCATCGCCGAACAGATGGGCCCTTCCCCTCAGACCGTTCATCCGAGCACCTCCCTCGGATCGGATATGACCCCGTTTATGGCGGAGTAGGCCGCCGTGGCGGGGCTCGCTAGATATATGAACGCCTTAGAGTTGCCCATCCTCCCCTTGAAGTTCCGGTTTGCGGTCGAGAGCACGACCTCTCCGTCGGCTGGTATACCGCCGCAAGTTCCAACGCAGGGACCGCAGCCCGGGGTCACGACCACTGCTCCAGCCCGGATCATCTTCGCCAGTATCCCTTCATCCATGCAGCGGAGCATGATGTCCCTCGACGCCGGAGCTACGATGAGCCTTACCTTCCGGGAAACCTGCTTCCCTGCCAGAATCTTCGCGGCGATGGCGAAGTCCTCGAACCTGCCGTTAGTGCAGGTGCCTATGAACACCCCATCGATCTCCGTTCCTGCAACCTTGTCGATCGGCGCCACGTTGTCGACGTCGTGCGGTCTGGAGATCTGAGGAGGCAAGTCGGAAAGGTCTTCCTCCACGACCCTGTCATACCTGGCGTCCTCAGTGACGCCAACTCCGTGATAGTGCACCGTCGTTCTGCCCTTGAGATAATCCTTGACCTTGTCGTCGCACCGCATTATGCCCACTTTGGCGCCTGTCTCGACAACCATGTTCGAGATGGTCATCCTCGCCTCCACGGAGAGCGCGGCGATGACCTCTCCCTGGATCTCCAGCGCCTTGTAAGTGGCTCCGTTCGCTGTCAGTCCCCCGACCATGTGAAGCGCCACATCCTTCGAGAAAACACCAGCCGATAGTGAGCCGTTGTACACGAGCTTGATCGTCCCGGGGACCTTCATCCAGGTCTTGCCGCTCATGAGCGCGGCGGCGAGGTCCGTGGATCCGACGCCTGTCGCGAAGGAGTTCAGGGCCCCGTATGTGCAAGAATGCGAGTCCGCCCCGATGACCACGCCGCCCGGAAGAACGTGCCCTTTCTCAGGCATCAGCTGGTGGCACACTCCCTCTCCGATATCGTACAGGATGGCGTCGTGCTCTTCGGCGAAATCGCGGATCATACCATGGATGTTCGATATGCTCTCCAGCGGCGAGGGGGAATTATGGTCGATGACGAATGCGAACTTGTCAGGGCTATGAATCGTCCTGCCTCCCATGTTCTTGAGGGCCTGAATGGTTAGCGAGGTCGTCCCGTCCTGCCCCATGATGAAATCCACTGGCACTATGACTATGTCCCCGGCCGTCACTTCCTTGCCCACATGGGCAGATAGAATCTCCTCAGACATCGTTCCCATTATTCTCACCCTCACAGCTTGTCGAACATACCTGCCTTGTAATCTTGATATATGTAAATCAATTCATTCTCGGAAAGGCTCCGCTTGAGGCCTATCGAGGTCGACCTCACTATCTCGAGAAGATCGCCGGCTGCCTTCTCGTCAACCTCCATCCCCTTTGAGGCGAGGATCTCCTGTATCGTGTGCCGTCCGGAGTGTTTCCCGATGATGATCTTTCGGTTCATCCCCACCTCCTCAGGAGAATAGGGCTCGTAATTGCTCAGATACTTCATCACGCCGTCGGTGTGGATTCCCGCTTCGTGCGCGAAGCAGTTCGCCCCGACTATCGGCTTCCACTCCGGTATCGTTCGGCCGGAAGCCCTGGCGACGTACTCTGCAACCTCTCTGAACCTCTGCGTGTCGATACCCATGTCTATCTTCAGGAGATGCTTCGCCGCCATGACGACCTCCTCCAGAGGGCTGTTGCCGGTCCTCTCCCCGATCCCTAGGACGGTCGTGCTTATGAACGTCGCACCGGCCTGAGCGCCCGCAATCGCGTTCGCCGTGGCCATGCCGAAGTCGTTATGGGTGTGCATCTCGATCTCGAGTTCCACGGCATCGATCAACGATCTGACGACCTCGAAAGTACCTTGGGGCTCGAGTATCCCCAGCGTGTCGCAGTAACGGAACCTGTCCGCCCCGGCGTCCTCCGCGGATCTAGCGAACTGAACAAGGAACTCCCTGTCGGCGCGGGAAGCATCCTCGGCGTTGGCTGAAATGTAGACCCCGTGCGCCTTCGCGTATTCTATCGAATCGACGAGTTTCTCCAGCACCCACTCTCTTGATTTCCGGAGCTTGTGCTCTATGTGGATATCCGATGATGACATCGATATTCCCACGGAGTCGACGTCGCAGTCGATGCTATGGGATATGTCCTCGATCGTCGCCCTGTTCCACCCGAGGATTGACGCCTCAAGACCGAGACCCGCAATCTTCTTGACCGTCCTCTTCTCGTCGCCTCCCATGGCGGGAATGCCAGCCTCAATCTGCTGGACCCCGAGTTCATCCAGTAGCTTCGCGATTCTAGTCTTCTCCATGTTGGCGAACACTATGCCGGCCGCTTGCTCCCCGTCGCGGAGAGTCGTGTCGCATATGTTGATAGGGCTTTGGCTCAGCTTGGCAAGCACGATCTGCCTGCTCTTCTTCCTTGACCCCCCTCCTGTGCCATTCAAATTGCATGTCCCCTTGGCCGGGCAACGACCTCGACTTGAGCGCTAAGGTTGTTAATAAAAGTTCCCAAATCAGAGGCAAATATTTACGAAACATGACGCAGATTGGACGAACATATACGCCTGAAGTCCACATCTAGACAAATCCAGACTGGATTTAGTGCTAAACAATCACACAGCCAGTGTTCCAGACGAATGCGGAACGGAGGACCGCGGGAGCTTTCTCCTTGCTAGGAACAAGTACGACCCCGGTCAACTGACTGATCGCGACCTAGGCCATGCATTCTTTCTCTTCCACGATGTAGCCCATTCTTCAAGAACAATGTGCAATCGTCTGAACGGTGGCACTTTCAACTTCAAACACAACCTCGGAGTCGAATTCCGTGCTCCGAACTGGGACCAGAACCACCAAGACAGAAACCATGATATCAAGAGGCCAAGAATCGTTCGGAATAATCATCCAAATAGCCGCGAAAGTAACCACTGCAAGAGCCGATAGCGCAACAAAATGGCCCAACAATCTCTTCAGCAAGCGTCCTCCATCATAGTTTGGGATGACCTATGCGCCTTAGAACGATAACTCCGTGCGAATCAGTTGCCAGTCTCGTTAGGCAACTTTGAATCTCAGAATCGTAGCGACACCGCCAATCGCTTCCAGTTTGTGTCCGGCCTCGTGATTGCTGCTAACCACGACCACGACCCCTTTTCCTTTCTCGACCGCGCTCATCTCCTTCTCCATCTCTCCCTTCCTAATGTAGGTGTCAAGCACGAGCAGCGTCTCCACGGCACCAGATTGGACCGCGAGATGCACTTGTTCCGGTCCGTAGGCGACAAGACCATCCGTCGATATCGCCGTCAGGACGTCCTCTACCAGCTTCGTCTCGAGTGCGACCCTTGAGTTCTTGAGGACATCGGCCCCGATGCCTTTCTTCATCAGCTCATGTATCCCGGCCATCCCCGACTGCCCGGTGTGGTACAAGAACGCACGCTTGAACACCTCCGGCTCACGAGTCTTCCCTTCTGCGAGCAACTCCTCCTTCGCGAACCCAGGACCGAGGATCACGAGCGGGGCGCCACCCGCCACCTCTTGCTTGACCTTCGCGATTATCTCCCCATAGAAATCGCTGTCCTCCTTCTGCACGAACATCTTGCCCTGGGATGGCCCGTAGATGTGCGCGACCTCCTGTATGCCGAACTGCCTCATCACCGCGACGACCGCTTCGTCGTAATCCACCGACGTGAAAACGATTCGAGGGCTCTTCGCATCCTCCACCGCCCTCATGATACGTGCGAGCTGATACTCTTTCCACTCAACTTTGACGATCGTGATCGAGTCCCCCTCTTCGAGATTCAGAGTATGATACGACCCGATGTCTTGGGGCCCCTCCTCGATCACCCCCAGGATCCTCAGCCTCGCCTCCGACTCGTGGAACTCGACCTTCTCCACCCTGATGCCGAGAGTCATCCTCTTCTTCTCACCCCTCTCCGACCGTAACTTGTCGGACTTGACCTCGTCACGCCTGTAGGTCACGGAACGGACCATGTCCCCCTTGTCGATGAGGTTGTAGAGGTGCCAGAGGTCGTCCAGCGAGTCTATCTGGACCTTAATCTCTCCCGTTCTTCGATCCTGGTGGAGCACGCGCATCTGATCGGTCCAGTTATGATGCTGAGGTTATTTCTATGCTTGGTCGCAATGGGATCTGAGAAGGCCTCGGACCCGACACGCAGGCGACCCGAACAGGTGTGACGAGGAAGTGTGTTGTCCGCAATCGGACAAATCAAATGGCCCTTGTCCAGACGAGGGGATAAAAGTTAAGTACCGCGTATCTATTCCTTGCTTTTCTGATGGCGTTGTGCTACCTCATCCTTGAGGACGGGACCGTGGCTGAGGGCACAGGTTTTGGTTTTGAGAAGACGGTCTATGGGGAGGTCGTCTTCAGTACTGGAATGACCGGATACCAGGAGAGCCTGACCGATCCTTCCTTCACAGGGCAGATACTCATCATGTCCTATCCTTTGATCGGCAACTATGGTGTGAACTCCCTCGACTACGAATCCTCGGCGATCCACGTCAGCGGGTTCGTCGTAAGGGAACGGTGCCTCGAACCGAGCGCGATGTACGGAGGGGAGACCATCGATGCCTTCCTGCGCAAGTACAGCGTACCTGGAGTATCCGAGGTCGACACGCGTTCGCTCATCATCAAGATAAGGGAGCATGGAACGCTCCGAGGCGCAATCTCTTTCGGGGAAGACATCGACTCAGTGCTCGAGAGGGTGAGGAAGATGCAGTTCCCTGCGGAGTCGAACCTTATCAAGCAGGTGAGTCCGAAGAAGATCACGATTCACGAGAAGCCGGGGGCAAAGAAGGTGGCCCTGATCGACTGCGGTGCCAAGGGCAGCATCCTCAGAGAGTTGAAGAAGAGGTTCACGGTCTTCGACGTCCCGTACGACACTCCTCAGAAGTTCTTCAGGGACAACGAGGTGGACGGAGTGGTCGTGTCGAACGGCCCCGGCAACCCGGCTCATCCGGAGCTTCGTGAGACCGTGATAGGCACCGTGAAGAGGATCAAGGATGACTACCCGATGATCGGCATATGTCTGGGCACCCAGATCATTTCATTAGCATTCGGGGGCAAGACATACAAGCTCAAGTACGGGCACAGAGGGGCGAACCAGCCCGTCAGCTTCAGAGGCAAGGTCTACATAACTTCCCAAAATCACGGTTATGCGGTCGATAGCAGCACGCTCGAGGGCTCAGGGGCGGTGGCAGACCAGTTTAACGTTAACGACGGCACCGTCGAGGGAATCCGTCACACCGAGCTCCCGATATTCGCGGTCCAGTATCATCCTGAAGCTTCGCCGGGACCGAGGGACACCTCGTTCCTGTTCGACGAGTTCTCTTCCATGATGGAGGCGCCCAAATGACCCCTGGCCCGGGCAAGAAGCTGATGGTCATCGGCTCCGGGCCAATCGTCATAGGTCAAGCGGCGGAATTCGATTTCTCCGGTTCTCAGGCCTGCAGGTCCCTAAGGGAAGAGGGCTTCAAGACGGTGCTCGTGAACTCCAATCCTGCAACGATCCAGACCGACCTGCAGATGGCGGATATCGTGTATATCGAGCCCCTGGATGCGGAGACCGTCGCGAAGATAGCCGAGAAGGAGAAGGTCGACGGAATCCTCTCGGGAATGGGCGGCCAGACTGCACTGAACATATGCTCTGAGCTGGCTGAGAATGGGACGCTCGACAGGCTCGGCATAAGGCTCTTGGGGACCCAGCCAGAGGCCATAGCGCTGTCGGAGGACAGGGACCTCTTCAGGGAGACAATGCTTAAGATTGGCGAGCCGATCCCGAGGAGCAGGTCCGCGCATTCGATAGATGAGGCGAAGCTCATCGCGGAGGAGCTCGGAGGGTTCCCGATCCTCGTTCGGCCTGCCTACACGCTAGGTGGGACTGGGAGCGGGATCGCGAACAACACGGATGAGTTGGAAACGATAGTTGGAAGAGGTCTGATCTACTCCCGAATCCACCAGGTCCTCATCGAGGAGAGCGTCCTCGGATGGAAGGAGTACGAGTACGAAGTGATGAGGGACCGGAAGGACAACTGCATCATCGTCTGCAGCATGGAGAACCTGGACCCCATGGGCATCCACACTGGCGAGAGCATTGTCATTGCCCCCGCCCAGACTCTCAGAGACGTGGACCACCAGCGGCTGAGGAGCGCCGCGATCAGGATCATCAGGGCCCTGAAGATAGAGGGCGGCTGCAACATACAATTCGCGTTCAATCCGGAGACGAAGGAGTACAGGGTCATCGAAGTGAACCCGCGCGTCTCGAGGTCCTCCGCTCTCGCCTCTAAAGCGACAGGATACCCGATAGCGAGGGTTGCGGCGAAGATCGCCATAGGGAAGACCCTGGACGAGATACAGAACAGGATAACCGGGAAGACTTGCGCTGCTTTCGAGCCGACAATCGACTACGTCGTGCTGAAGATACCGAGATGGCCTTTCGACAAGTTCCGGACCGTCGAGAGGGAAATCGGGACGCAGATGAAGAGCACCGGCGAGGTCATGGCGATTGGAAGGACGATCGAGGAGGCGATAATGAAGGCCGTCCGGTCGCTGGAGATAGACAAGATTGACCTCGAGGCAGAGAAATGGACCGACGAAGAGATAGCAGCAGAACTAGCCTGTGCGACCGACAAGCGCCTGTTCGTCATCGCGGAGGCGCTCAGACGGGGGGTCAGCGTGTCGAAGATAGCTGAAGTCACGAAGTGGGACGCCTTCTTCGTGCTCAAGATCAAGAACATCCTGGCCATGGAGTCCGAGTTGAAGGGCCGGAAAGAGCTCGACCGCGCCACGCTCGTCAGGGCAAAGCGGTTGGGCTTCCCGGACGAGAGCATAGCCATACTTGTGAAGTCGACCCCGGAGAATACCAGAGCGCTCAGGAAGTCGATGGGGATAGCGCCGACATTCAAGATGGTCGACACCTGCGCTGCCGAGTTCGCCGCTGCAACCCCCTATTTCTATTCGACGTACGAGACGGAATGCGAGGCGAAGGAATCAGACAAGAAGAAGGTCGTTATCATCGGTGCTGGTCCAATAAGGATAGGACAGGGCATCGAGTTCGACTACTGCTGCGTGCACGGGGTCATGGCCCTGCAGGAGGAAGGGGTGGATGCGGTCATCATCAACAACAACCCCGAGACCGTGAGCACCGACTACGACATCTCCGACCGCCTGTACTTCGAGCCACTGACCCTCGAAGATGCCCTCAACGTCATCGAGAAGGAGGACGCGGACGGGGTCATACTACAGTTCGGGGGACAGACCGCGATCAATCTTGCCATACCGCTCGAGGAAGCGCTGAAAGGCACGAAGACCAAGGTCCTCGGAACAAGCCCGAAGATGATCGACGTCGCCGAGGACAGAAAGCTGTTCTCCGTGCTCATGGAGGAACTGGGCATCCCCCAACCCCGCTCCGGCACTGGCTACTCGTTCGAGGAAGTGAAGAGCGTCGCTAGCAGGATCGGCTACCCGGTCCTCGTCCGGCCCAGCTATGTGCTCGGAGGCAGGGCGATGGAGATCGTCTATAACGAGAAGGAGCTCGAGACGTACGTCGCATCAGCGGTGAAGGTTTCGAGGCAGCACCCGATCCTCGTCGACAAATACCTATCCCATGCGATAGAGATCGATGTGGATGTCGTCTCCGACGGACAGGATATGTTCATAGGGGGGATCATGGAACACATCGAGGAGGCAGGCGTGCACTCCGGAGACGCCACGATGGTCCTACCGCCCCAAACGCTCTCGAAGGACATCATTGAGAAAATCGTCGATATCACCAAGAAGGTCGCCAAAGCGCTCAACATCATAGGGCTCATGAACCTTCAGCTGGCCGTCAAGGACGGAGACGTGTACATGCTCGAGGCGAACCCGAGGGCCAGCAGGACCGTTCCCTTCGTCTCGAAAGCGATAGGGCTGCCGCTGGCGAAGATCGCTACGAAGATCATACTGGGTAAGAGGCTGAAGGACATGGGGCTCGTCGGAGTGGCGTCCATTGACCACATAGCCGTGAAGGCTTCTGTGTTTCCGTTCCTCAAGTTACCAGGGGTGGACAGCATACTCGGGCCGGAGATGAGGAGCACGGGGGAGGTCATGGGGATCGACCACGACTTCAATGCCGCATGTTACAAGGCGCTGATCTCAGCCGGCTACAAGCTCCCGTTGAAAGGGAGCGTCTACATAACGGTCGGCGACGCTGACAAGGAGTCCATCTGCCCTGTCGCAAAGGAACTCCACCTGATGGGCTTCACGCTCTATGCCACAAAAGGCACGGCGACTTCCCTGCGGGACCATGGGATTCCGGCGACGACCGTATACAGGATAAGCGAGAACCTGCAGCCCGATGCCCTCGGTCTGATGAGGGGGGGCGAAATCAACCTCATCATAAACACGCCGACCGAGAGCTCCGGGGCCAGGAGGGACGGTTACATGATGAGGAGACTGGCCGTGGAGCTTGAGATACCATTCCTCACCACAGTTCAAGCAGCCAAAGCGACGGTCGGAGCTATCAGGAGGAAGAGTGAAGGCGATGTCGAGGTGAGCGACCTCAGTTCATATCACCGACGCCGCTCTCGGATTTCTGCCTGACGCACGCGGTAATGATTATTCCCGCGAGCACCATCACGCCGCCTAGGAGAATAATCAGAGACGGGATCTCCGAGAGAAGAAGGACCGCGAGTATCGTGGCGCCGACCGGCTCGCCGAGCAGCGAGACGCTTATGACGTAAGCTGGCAGGTATTTCAATGACCAGTTGAATATGGTGTGGCCGAAGATCGTGGACACTACCGCGAGAGCGGCGAACAGGACGAACTCCTCGACCGGATATGGCCAGAGCGGCACGTTGCCGACGAGACAAGCCGCGAACAGGAACAGAGCCGCCGATGCGTATATGATGAACACATAGGAGATGAGCCCAAGCTTCCTCCTGAAGAATCTGCCCATCAGAATATAAATAGCCGCGAGTATCGCCCCGAGGAATGCCAGGAAGTCTCCGTCTAGACTGTCTCCCCCTGCGTTCCCGTAGGAGATTACGATGACGCCAAGGAATCCCAGGATGATACCAGGAACCGCGAATTTGGATGACTCCTTCAGCCAGAAGTGGGAGATAATTATCACGATGAATGGATGGCACGTGACGAGGATCGTGGCGCTCGCCACGGAGGTGAGCTTCAACGCCGTCATGAAGACGAAGAAATGCGCGGCGAGAACGGCCCCAATCACCACAAGGACCAACATCTGCCGTCCGCCGATGGACATTATCTCCGCTCTTGAGTGGCCTATGGCGAAAGGGAAAAGGATGAGGGTGACAATTGCCATGCGGTAGGCGGCGATGACCAGCGGCGGTGCACCGCTCCAGCGTATGAATATCGACGCGAAGGAGACGCTCACGATCGCGATCGCAATCCCTGCATATGGTCCCAAGCGAGGCGATTCACCAGTATTCTCAGCCGATACTATTCCCCCATCAATGTATCAAGATGCTAAGGACACCCCTGCAGTTCTTGATCACGGGTATCAGCTCCGGCGGGACGGGGCTCTCGGTTATGATATAAAGCCTTGGTTCCTCAGAGAGTTCTGGATCGTCTACAATAGCCTGCCGTATGCTGATTCCGGCGCTCGCAATGACCCCTGCAACGTCCGCGAGTATGCCTGGCGTATGCGCGTCGATCGGGATGATCTCGATCGCGCTCCATCCCATCGAAGGCGCGACCTCCTTCAGGAGGACTGTCGGGCGGAGCTTGGAATACACTCTCAGAAGCTCATCGTTCGACTCCATCGTCTCGACGGCGCACCTGACGATCCTCCTATCGACGCCGGCCGCCCTTGCCAAGGCGGTGTCCGACAGTTCGATGTCCCCGCAGTAGACGTTGCCGCCCTGTACCCTCAGGCCATATTCCAGCAGGAGCTTCGCCACCTTTCCTTGAGAAGGGTATCTCCCGAAGTACTTCGACAGTGACCTCCACATACATGACTGGATGTACGGGAAGACCTATTAGCCTTTTTCACATGTCCGGGGGTGGTCTCCCTGAGCCAATGACCTGACCGATGAACCATGCCAGCATATCAATCCACCGAAAACACATATACCACTGGACCATTACACGTATGCAGTCCACATTGTCTTGATGGAAAAGATTATAAGCGTGCTAAATATTGTCACGCACTACTTGAGGTGATAAGGTGCTTGGAAAGAGCATCCGCATGGAACGCATAATGGACCGGAAGACCGGTCGGGCGGTGATAGTCCCGATGGACCACGGAATATCTTTGGGACCAGTCGAAGGGCTCGTGGACATGAAGACGACGATCGACACCGTCGCTCGAGGGGGAGCTACGGCTGTCGTGTTGCACAAAGGTATCATACCCTATGGTCACCGTTCATTTGGCCAGGACATCGGATTAATCGTGCATCTCTCCGCCAGCACGAGCCTCGGGGCAGACCCGAACGAGAAAGTGCTCGTAACGACGGTTGAGGAGGCTATCAAGCTCGGGGCGGATGCCGTATCGGTACATGTCAATCTCGGCGCCGACACCGAGACCCAGATGCTCCACGATTTCGGCGACATGACGAGGAAATGCACCGAATGGGGCATGCCCCTTCTCGTAATGATCTACCCGCGAGGGAAGAAGATCAAGAACTCATTCGACGTGGATCTGGTCAAACACTGCGCGAGGGTCGGGGTCGAGCTGGGAGCCGACGTCATTAAGACGAATTACACTGGAGATATTGACTCGTTCAGAGAGGTGGTGAAGGGCACGCTTGCGCCCGTCGTCATCGCCGGAGGCCCGAAGATGGACTCCGACGAAAGACTCCTCGAGATGGTCAGAGACTCGATCGAGGCTGGAGGCAGGGGCGTCTCGATAGGCAGGAACGTATTTCAGCACAGGAATGTAATGGGAATTACGAAAGCGATCTCCTCGATAGTGGTGGATGATACGCCCGTCGAGGAGGCGCTGAGACTGATAAAGTGATGTGATGAGCGAGAGGAGAAGGGACCTAGTGGTCTGGGTCAGATCGGACCTTCCGGCGAAGTACGACGAGAGGAAGGCGATAGTGACAGCGGCCCTCGAGAACGGATACTTCAACATAGTCACCGAGGAGAAGGACGAGTCTCTCAGGAAACTGGGGATATTCAACACGATCATCCGCAAGGGCAACGACTTCATCGAGGACGACGAGGTCATCGGGAAGCTGCTCGAAATCCGCAGCCCGAGGGACCTCAAGGAGGCCTCGAAGCTCAAGGACAGAGTGAAGTACCTTGTGATCTCGGCTAAGGACTGGAAGGTCATTCCCCTCGAGAACCTCATAGCGGAGTTCCAAACGTCAGGCACTGGAATCCTCGTCTGCACCTCCACACCGGATGAGGCGAAGTTGTTCACCGAGACCCTGGAGGTTGGCGTCACAGGCCTCGTGATCGAACCTTCCTCAGCGCTGGAGCTAAGAGACTTCCGGACGATCACCGCCAAGGAAGCCTTGATGGTCGAGCTGACGGTGGCACCGGTCAGCAGGATAGCACCCCTCCCGTCAGGAGACAGGGTGTGTGTCGACACCTGCTCGCTGCTCCGAGTAGGGGAGGGCATGCTTGTCGGTTCTCAGTCATCCTGTTTGTTCCTTGTCCAGTCGGAGAGCATGGAGAGCGAGTACGTCGCGGCGCGCCCGTTCCGCGTCAATGCAGGGGCGGTGCACGCATACGTGCTTGCCGCGGACGGCAAGACGAAGTATCTGTCAGAGGTCAGTAGCGGGGACGAGCTCCTCGCCGTGGACATGAAGGGCAACTGCAGGGGAGTGGTGGTCGGGAGATCGAAAATCGAACGCAGACCACTGTTGCTGATCGAGGTCGACCTCGAGGGAAGCAAATACACGACGATACTCCAGAACGCCGAGACGATACGCCTCTGCACTCCAGAGGCGTCCGTTTCCGTGTCAGGGTTGAAGATCGGGGACAGAGTGCTCGTCAGGGTCGAGAAAGGGGGAAGGCACTTCGGTCACCCGATATCTGAGACAATCATGGAGAGATGATGAAGATCTGCATAACGATTGCCGAGAAGACCCTCGAAGAGGCGCTTGCAGCCTCGAAGAGGGCGGCGGAGAAATCACCGGACCTTATCGAGGTCAGATTCGACCACATCAACCCGCCCGCTGACGACCTGACCAGATTCAAAGATATCGCAGTGCCGAAGATAGCGACTCTGAGGTCGGCTTCACAGGGCGGCAAGTTCACCGGCAGCGACAGGGAGAAATCCGTGCTCCTGAGAAGGGCGATCAAGGCGGGATTCAAGGTCGTTGACATCGAATCAGACTCACCCTTGCTGCCTCGCGCCCAGAGGGAATTCAGAGGTGCGGAAATAATTTGCTCCTACCACGACCAGCAGCTGACACCTGAGACCTCCCGGATCATCGAGATCCTCGTTTCGAATGCGGCGAGAGGGAATGTGACGAAGGCCGCGTTCAAGGTGAACTCGATACACGACATCCTGTCGATCATGGATGCGGCGATGCTTTTCTCTTCCACAGAGAAGGATTTCATCCTCATAGGCATGGGCGAGCTGGGAGAGATTACCAGGGTATGCGCAGGTCGCATGAGGTGCACTTTCACATATGCCTCTCTCGAATCAGGGAAGGAGGCTGCTCCTGGACAGATCGAATTCGATGCATTGAGGCGCCTCGGGGACGACCCAATCGTCACCGGGATCGCCGGCTACCCGCTCGGACACTCGATCTCCCCTCAGATGCACAACGCCGCCTTCCAGCAGCTGGGCCTCCGGGGACGATACCTATCTCTGCCAGCGAAGGATGAGGAATTGGAGGACCTGCTGGAGTTGGCGACCGAGCTGAATCTGAGGGGATTCAACGTCACCATTCCGCACAAGGAGAACATAATACAGCTGCTGGACAAGCTGGACGAGACCGCCTCCAAAACGAAGGCAGTGAACACCGTCGTCAACCGCAATGGCGAGTTCATCGGGATGAACACGGACGTTTTCGGCGTGGCGAAGACCTTCGAGAAGGCAAGTGTTCTGGCAAAAGGCAAAAGGGCATTGGTGATCGGCGCGGGTGGGGCGGCCAGAGCGTGCGTCTGCCATCTCACGTCGGCCGGGGCGAGAGTGTCCCTGGTCAACAGGACGAGGCTGAGGGCCGACGTTCTCGCAAGCGATTTCCCGGGAGTGCAGGTGGTCGAGAAGGGTGAGGCGGAGAAGATGCCGTTCGATGTGATTGTGAACTGCACCCCGCTCGGAATGAAAGGATTCCCGGACGACCTTCCAATCTCTCCGCAGGTATTCAGAGAGGGGCAGTTCGTATTCGATACCGTTTACAATCCTGGCGTCACCAGGTTCATGACCGAGGCTCAGAGCAAGGGTGCGGCGGTCCAATCTGGAATGGAGATGCTTATTCACCAGGCCATCAAGGCATTCGAGATCTGGACCGGAAGATCGCCTTCCATTGAGGTGATGGCGGAGGCTGCGAGGAGCGCGATCGGATGAGAGGAGAGGCTGTCTGCCACGGCGCCGCGACCATAGTCAATGCAATCGCCACCGGGAAAGGGGCCGCGTTCGGGACCGGTCTCAGGACGTGGGCGGAGGTCGAGCTGACTCGAACGCAAGGGATCGAAGTGAAGATCGAGGGGTTCAATGATGAAGATCCTGGCCTCGCTCGAAGATGCGTCGAGAACGTCCTCCGCACGTTCGCGAAGAATGAACTCTACGGGGCGAAGGTGAAGACCCGTTCTGAGATCCCCGTCTCAAGAGGTCTGAAGAGCAGCAGCGCAGCAGCCAACGCGGTCGTCCTTGCGACACTGAAAGCCCTCAGTGTGGAGTGCGAGCCTCTAGACGCCATCCGCATCGGCACTAGGAGCGCTGTTGAAGCCGGCGTGTCTGTGACCGGTGCGTTCGACGACGCCTGCGCCTCTTACTTCGGAGGCGTGGTCGTTACCGACAACACGAAAGAGGCTGTCTTGAAGAGGGATGTCATGCGCACCGACCTCAAGGTCATCATCGACGTTCCGCCATTCCAGATAAGAAAGAAGGACCTTCCTCTCGAAAGGATCAGATCGCTGAGGGAGATGGTCGACATCGCTTTCAACTGCGCGTTGGAAGGCGACTATCTGAGCGCCATGACCCTGAACGGGCTGTGCTACAGCGCCGCTCTCAGGTTGGACCAGACAGCATCACTTGAGGCGCTGCGGATGGGAGCCAGGGCGGCTGGACTCTCCGGTACCGGTCCTGCAACGGTCATCCTGGTCGACAAGAACACGGTCGACGAATTCGTCGAAGGCTTCTTGCACAAGGACAATCTGATAATCACGGACGTCTACAACGGGAGCGCGAAGGGGGTTCCGCATTGAGGCTTGTCGTAAGACCGTCTTCGATCGAGGGGACGATTCCCTCCTCGCCCTCCAAGTCCTACACGCATAGGGCCATGGTGTTAGCGCTGCTGGCAGATGGCAAGTCCACATTGAGGAATGTGCTGCTCAGCGGAGACACGCTCGCGACCCTGAGGGCGATACAGCAGCTCGGAGCGGATGTCAGCGTGAAGGGGGACGTCTGCACGGTCAAGGGAGGAGAGCTGACCTGTCCCGAAGAAGCGATCGATGCGGAGAACTCCGGTACGACCATCAGGCTCATCGCAGGGGTTGTCTCGCTTCTTCCGTGCACCACGGTTCTTTCGGGGGACGAATCCATACGCCAGAGGCCGATGCAACCTCTGATCGATGCTTTCAATGAGCTCGGCGTTCAATGCGTGTCGCTCGAAGGGAATGGAAAGGCGCCACTCGTGGTGCGCGGCCCGAACGAGGGCAAAGTCACGCATATCAAGGGGGACGTCAGCTCCCAGTTCATTTCATCATTGCTCATCTCGTCGCCCGTCAAGGAGGTCGATACTGACGTGGTCCTTACGACGCCTTTGAAGTCCAGACCTTACATCGACATAACCATGGAGATGATGAAGAGGTTCGGAGCGGAGTGCGAGGAGTTCGGAAATTCATTCCATATTCCAGGGGGGCAATTCTACGATCCAATCGAGTATGTGATACCGGGGGATTACTCGTCGGCAGCCTTTACACTGGTGGCGGGCGCTCTTGCTGGACGTGCATCGGTCAGCGGTCTCGATCCGAATGACAAGCAAGGCGACAAGCGCGTGGTGGAGATCCTGAGGGATTTCGGAGCCCGAATCGATTCGACTGGAGGGAGGCTCACCGTCTCCGCAGAGCGGTTGAAGGCGAGGGACGTGGACTTGTCCGATTCGCCCGACCTGTTCCCGATCGTATGCGTGCTGGCGACCCAAGCGAAAGGGAGGACGACGATCTACAATGCGGAGCACGTCCGACTGAAGGAGAGCGATCGCATCCGCAGTACGACCGACTTCCTGAGGATGATGGGGGCGCAGGTCGAGGAGACGAAGGACGGGTGCGTCATCGAGGGCCCGTGTAAGCTCAAGGGCGCAGAGGTCGATTCACTAGGAGACCACAGGATACTGATGGCCGCGGCCGTTGCGGCCCTCATGGCTGAGGGCGAGACCGTGATAGGCGACGGGGAATGCTACAGGATATCGTATCCGTCTTTCGTTCAAGACATGCGCGCTCTAGGCGCCGAAATGGAGATGATCGAATGAACACGATTGGCACCTCGATAAGACTGACGATCCTGGGGACGAGCCATGGACCCGGGATCGGATGCATCGTCGATGGTTGTCCTTCCGGGCTGGAGATTACGGAGGGAACGATCCAGCAGGAACTGGACCTGCGAAAGCCCTCCGACGAGATAGGGACCTCGAGAAAGGAAGAGGACAAAGTGGAAGTGCTTTCCGGGATAGTCAACGGAAGAACAACTGGCACTCCGATTTCGATATTCATTCGAAACAAGGACGTGGACAGCACAAAGTACGAGATCTTCAGGAGGGTCCCCAGACCAGGCCACGCTGATTATCCGGCCTTGATGAAATACGGAGAGAGCCACGATCTCAGGGGCGGAGGACAGTTCTCTGGGAGGATGACGGCCCCCATCGTAGCCGCGGGCGCGATTGCCAAGACGATGCTGGCGAAGATCAACGTCCACGTCAGCGCATACACCCAGACAATAGGCAGTGCTGTGGATGAGGAAAGCCATAGGTTTCATGAATTGATCGACCGGACGAGACTGAACCCCATTCGAGCTGCCAGCTCTTCTGCCGCCGAGCGGATGAGGGCAGAGATATTGGCGGCCAAGAAAGCTGGAGACAGCGTCGGAGGGATCGTGAAATGCATCGCGATAGGTCTTCCTGTCGGTGTCGGCGAGCCGTTCTTCGACACCGTCGAGGGCGAGCTTTCCAAGATGTTGTTCGCGATACCAGCGGTCAAAGGGGTCGAGTTCGGGGCGGGATTCAGGGCCTCTAGGATGCGGGGATCTGAGCACAACGATCCCTATGCCATCGTCGACGGGAGGGTCGCGACGGAAACGAACAATGCCGGCGGCGTCCTCGGCGGACTGACCAACGGCATGCCGCTAGAGTTCGACGTGGCATTCAAGCCCACCGCCTCGATAACTGCAGAGCAGAGGAGCGTGGACCTGAGAAAGATGAAGGACGCCACACTCAGGATCGAAGGAAGGCATGACCCCTGCATCGTTCCGAGAGCCGTTGTAGTAGTGGAGGGCGCGACAGCGTTTGTTCTGGCAGACTTGTGCAAGAGAGGCGGTTTCCTTGGTTGAGGACATAAATGATATCCGGGTCAGGATCGAGAGGATCGACAAGCAGATCCTGGAGCTCATTTCGAAGAGGACCGAAGCAGCAAAGGATATCGGCCGGCTTAAGATGACCACGTCGCTGCCGTTGAGAGACCTGGCTATTGAGGACAAGGTCGTCTCCCGTTACGTCCAGCATGCGGCGAGATTGGGAATAGGCGAGGGGACGGCGAGGCAAATCGCGTCCACCTTGATAGAAGAGTCCGTGGACGCACAGAGCAGGATGCCGAGGCCTTCGAAGCCCAAGGACGTGCTCGTGGTGGGAGGAACCGGGAAAATGGGATCTTGGATGTGCAAGTACCTCAGGTCCAGGGGACACAGGGTCACGGTGAGCGATCTCGTAAGGTCCCCCGACTTTCCGAACGCAGAGAGCCTGGAATCCGCCGTGCCGGGATCCGATTTCGTCATCATCGCCACCCCAATCTCGGCGGTGGGCAAGTCCCTGGAGATGGTAACGAGGACGAGTCCTGACGGGATCGTGTTCGACATATCGTCGATCAAGACGCCGGTAACGTCCGTGTTGAAGGGAGCGGTCAAGAAGGGGATCTTGGCCTGCAGCGTCCATCCGATGTTCGGACCCGAAACCGAATCGGTCTTTGACAGAAACATCATCATCTGCGATTGCGGCTCCGAGAAAGCATCGAATGATGCGGAGGAGCTCATGAACTGGGGCGGGGCGCGGATGATCAGGATGCCAATCGAGGAGCACGACAGGCTTATGGCCTGCGTGTTGGGGCTGAGTCATGCGATCAACATAGCTTTCTTCGACGCTCTGACAAAGACAAAGATTGATTACATGACTCTCAATCAGGTCGCCTCAACGACCTTCAGGAAACAGGCAGCCACGAGCAGGGATGTAGCGTTCGAAAATCCGGAACTCTACTACGACATACAACATCTCAATCCGCACAACAAGAGAGCGCTTGACCTACTCACCGACGCGGTCGAGGAGATCAAGGAAGCGGATTTGAGCGAAGACAGGCGGTCGCTCGCAAGGATCATGGAGAATGGAAGGAAGTACTTCGGAGGGGACTGAATGAAGAGGATGGAGGTAGCGGTGCTAGGCGCGACGGGAATGATCGGACAGAGATTCATCCAGTTACTGGAGGAGCACCCGTATTTCAAGATCGGCGGCCTCTACGCGTCGGAGCGGTCGGAGGGGAAGAAACTCGGCGATGTGCTGAAGCTGAAGGATCACGCGTTCAAAGGCGAGACCCTCGAAATGGTGATCGACCAGATAAGCACAAAGAGAATAAGCGAGGAATGCGGATTGGCTTTCAGCGGGCTGCCGTCGGACATCGCCAAGGATTACGAGTCCTCCCTCGCGTCGGCGGGCGTTCCGGTCTTCTCCAACGCGGCATCGCACAGGATGCGAGCGGATGTGCCGATACTCATACCCGAGGTCAACGCCCCTCACCTCGACATCATAAGGACCCAGGACACGTATGATGACGGAGGGTACATCGTCACGAACCCCAACTGCTCCGCAACCGGCCTCGCAATCCCGCTGAAAGCGATCGACAACGCCTATGGTCTGGACATGGTCGTCGTGACGACATTTCAGGCTGTCTCGGGGGCAGGATACCCAGGCGTGCCGTCACTGGACATACTCGGGAACGTGATCCCTTACATCAAGAACGAAGAGGAGAAGATGGAGGCGGAGATCTTGAAGATGCTCGGCAGGCTGGAAGGCAGAAGCATCACGCCCGCCGATTTTAAGATGCTGGCGAGCTGCGCCCGAGTACCGGTGGTCGACGGTCACCTTGAATCGGTCACGATGACACTGAAGAAGGAGCCAACGCTCGAAGAGCTGAGGAAGTGTCTGTCAGGGTTCAGGGCAGAACCTCAGCGACTGAAGCTCCCCATCGCCCCAATCGTTCCGATAATCGTTAGGCTCGAGGAGAACCGGCCCCAGCCGTTGATGGACGTCAACGCCGGGCAGCCAGGGAAGGCAAAGGGCATGGCGGTGACGGTCGGAAGGCTGAGGAAGAATGGTGAGTTCTATAAGATGTTTATCCTGTCGCACAACACCATCAGGGGGGGTGCTGGCGGTTCGGTATCGAACGCTGAACTAGCGTTTGCAAAGCGATTGTTAAAGTAAAGGAACTCGCATAGCTTTTGCTCATCACGAGGCAGGCCTTTCTGCCGAAGACGGGTGATCGAATGAAACGAACGTATCGAGAGATAAACCAGAAGATAAAGAAGGGCGACGCCGTGGTTATGACCGCTGAGGAGATCGTCGACGTCGTCCGGCACGAGGGTGTGGAGAAGGCCACCAAAGAGGTGGACGTTGTCACTACCGGCACCTTCGGCGCTATGTGTTCCTCCGGCGCGTTCTTCAACTTCGGGCACTCTGAGCCCCCGATCAAGATGCAGAAGGTCTGGCTGAACGATGTTCCTGCATACACTGGTCTCGCAGCGGTTGACGCGTACATCGGCGCCACCGAGATAAGGGAGAACGGGGACATGGATTACGGCGGGGCGAACGTCATTGAGGAACTGATTGCCGGTAATCCAGTGCACCTGAAGGCGACGTCGTACGGGACCGACTGCTACCCGAGGAAGAAGATAGAGACCTACGTCTCGCTCAAGACCCTGAACCAGGCATATCTCTACAACCCGAGGAATGCGTACCAGAACTACGGGGTCGCGACGAACTCCTCGGACATGACGCTTTTCACCTACATGGGCAAATTGCTCCCGAACTATGGCAACGCTACATTCAGCAGCGCCGGACAGCTTTCTCCTTTGCTCAACGACCCGCAGTGTCGGACCATCGGCATAGGGACGAGGATATTTCTCGGAGGCGCGAAAGGATACGTTGCCTGGGAGGGAACGCAGTTCAACACTAAGGCCCCGATCAAGAACGGTGTTCCGACGAGGAGTTCCAGAACGCTTGCGGTGATCGGGAACATGAGAGAAATGTCCACAGAGTACATCAGAGCGCTAAACTTCCGGAGGTACGGGATCTCGCTTGCTGTGGGCATCGGTGTCCCGATACCGATCCTCGACAAACAGATGATGAAATTCGTCTCCATCAGCGACAAGGACATCCTGGCTCCAGTCCTGGATTATTCAGTCCAGTCAAGGAACAGAAAGCCACTCAAGGAGGTCAGCTACGCCGAGCTGAGGAGCGGCGCCGTCGAGCTCTTCGGCAAGAAGGTGAAGACCTCCTCGCTGTCGAGCTACTACAAGGCCAGGCAAATCGCGGAGGAGCTGAAACGGATGGTCCAGGAGGGTGACTTCCTGCTGACAGAACCGGTCGAGAGACTGCCCGAGGACCGGACCTTCAATCCGCTCGAGATCGTCTCGAAAGAGGAGGTGAAATGATGGCCAAGAGGAAGTACCTGCTGGGATTCTCGCCGGCAAGGGTCAGCGAGCCGATCACCTACAGGATGGTCAAGGAGTTCGACCTCATGTTGAACGTCCTGAGGGGTGAGGTCAACGAGCGGGGCGGCCGCCTCCTCATTGAGATCGAGGGAAAGCCCTCCAAGATAACGAGCGGTGTGAACTACCTGAAGGAGAAAGGGGTCGACGTCAAGGAGCTGAACGAGTACGTCAGCAAGGACGAGGAGCGATGTACGCATTGCGGGATGTGCATATCCATCTGCCCCGCCGACGCATTCGATATGGACAAGAAGACATACAAGGTCCAGTTCAAATCCGACAAGTGCATCGCATGCGGCCTCTGCATCGATGCGTGCCCTCCGAACGCGATGAAGCTACAGATATGGTAATCAGAACGCATTTCGAAATAGATGAAACGGCCGTCACAATCGTCTCCGAGCCGGAGTTCGTCCAGATCGCAAGAGACGCCATCTTCGACACGCGAGAGGAGATAAAACGATTCCTCCGAACCGATCCTATCTTTCTCCATACCCTCGAACCCTACGATCCGCCCGATGACGCCCACCCGATCATCAAGAGAATGTGCGACGCGTCGAGGGCCGCGGGCGTGGGGCCCATGGCGACGGTCGCGGGCGTCATCGCCGAAGAGGCGGTGGGCGCTATGACGGGGAAGGGAGCGAGGCAGGCGGTCGTCGACAACGGTGGTGACATCGCTCTTTATCTGACGGAGCCAGTCAATGTCGGATTGTATGCGGGGGAATCGGAAGTCAGGAATATCGGTTTCCGCTGCAAGCCCCGTGATTCAATCTTCGGAATATGCACGTCATCCGGAACCGTCGGACCTTCAATCTCGTTCGGAGTATCGGACGCCGCGACGGTGGTCTCGGGTGATGTCGCACTGGCGGACGCCTGCGCAACACTGCTAGGCAATCTCGCGACGTCCGGTGAAGACGACGTACTGAAGAGCGCCCTCGAGACCGTGTGCTCGATAACTGGTGTGGAGGGGGCGCTTGTCGTGGTGGGGGACAAGATCGCCTTCAAGGGATCCGTCCCCGAATTGGTCAGATCAGAAGTGTGCATGAAGGACATCGCGAAACGCGACCTCGCCTTCTGAGTCCATGGCAGTGAATTCGACTCCTGGACAAATCGCTGGCTTCAGATACGTATAAGTAGATATTTCCCATTATGAGGAGGAGTGCTACAGGTGAACACATGACACTGAGGTTTGCCGTGCCGAACAAAGGGAGGCTGAGCGAGAGGTCCGTCCAGATTCTCAATCAGGCAGGACTTGAGATCGATGACGGATCGGACCGAAAGCTGTTCGCGGCGATCAAGAACAGGGACCTTGCGATCATGTTCTTGAGAGCGCAGGACATCGTTCGGTTCGTGCATCAGGGCGCGGTGGACCTCGGCATCACTGGAAAGGACCTCGTCTTGGAGGCCGGATTGGATGTCACCACATTGATCGATCTGAACTTCGGATACTGCCACCTCGCCGTGGCGGTCCCCGAAAACTCGGGCATCGATTCCATCAAGGATGTGAAGAACGGGTCGGTCGTCGCCACATCGTTCCCGAACTTGACGAAGAAGTATTTCGCCAAGAAGGGAAAGAAGGTCGAGATCACGAGAATCTCAGGAGCCGCGGAGGTCACGCCAAGGATAGGTGTGGCAGACCTCATCGTAGACCTGGTCTCAAGCGGTTCCACGCTCAAGACGAACGGCCTGAAGGAGATCGACGTCGTAGCAGAATCGAGAGCGGTGATCGTAGGGAACAAGAAGAGCATCAGGTCGAAGAAGGACGAGATACAGGAGCTTGTGGCCGCGATCAAGAGCGTGTCCGATGCCGAGAACAAGAGGTACCTCATGGCGGACGTTCCAGTCAAATCGCTGGAAGACGTGAAGGAGTTCTTGCCAGGCATCGCCGGACCAACGATAATGAACATCATGGGCAGGGACGACATCGTGGCTATGCACGTTGTGGTCGACAAGGACAAGGTGCACGATTCGGTGATCAGGCTCAAACGCCTGGGTGCAACTGGCATCCTCATCGTCCCAATCGATCGGATGGTTCCGTAGGTGATCTGACATGGGCGAGGAATGGATACGATCGACGCTGAGAGACGTCACCCTGTATTACAATCTAAAGACCACCGCGTTCCGGATGGACAACAACGCGAACCTCCTCGGGCCGAATCCGGTCGCGAAGAGAGTGCTCAAGGAATTGGCCGAGACGGATGTCAACTTCTATCCGACGACATACTCAGATCCGTTGAGGAGCGCCTTGGCCGAGTTCTATGGGCTCGATATGGAAAACTTCGTGGCTGGCAATGGCTCGGACGAGATGCTGGACGTGTGCTTCAAGGCGCTCCTTCAGTGCGGAGAGAAGGTCGTCACGCCGTACCCAACATACGCGCTCCACTCGTTCTTCATCAGGGTGAACGCTGGTAAGATGGTCCAGGTGGACTTGAGGGAAGGATTCCAGCTGGACCCGGACGCGATAAACGGAACGGACGGCAAGATGGTTCTGCTTTGCACCCCCAACAACCCGACGGCGAATGCGTTTCGGATGAAGGACATCAAGGAGATTATCGAGGAGACGGATAGACCAGTCATCGTCGACGAAGCTTACGGCGAATTCGTCAAGGATACCTTCATTCCGCTGGTCAACGACTATGACAACCTGATCGTCACGAGGACCTTCTCGAAGGCGTTCGGACTAGCGGGCATGAGAGTAGGGTACGCCGTATCGAATAAGGATCTCACCCAGATACTCCTGAGGGCCAAAACGCCGTTGAGCCTCAACTTGTTGAGCGAGAGAGTGGCGATCGCCGCATTGAAAGACACGAAGTTCGTCAAGAGGACCGTCCAAATGGTCGATGGACAGAGAGGCCTTTTGTCGAAAGGGCTCAAATCGCTTGGATTCGAGGTATTTCCCTCAAGCGCCAACTTCATTCTCGTCAGGTCCCCGATACCTTCCGAGAAGCTCGTCTCCGAGCTTGCCAAGAAGGGGATCCTCATCAGGGATTTCGGCAAGCTGAGGATGCTGGAGAACTGTGTCAGGACCACGATAGGTACCGCGAGGATGAACGCTCGCTTACTGGCGAGGCTCAGGGAGGTGCTTGAGGAGTGCCAGTGAACATCTCGCTCGCCGACTATGGCGTCGGAAACCTCCACAGCATTCGCAAGGCCCTAGAGAACTGCGGAGCGAAGGTAAAGGTCATGACCGAGATGGAATATCTGCTCGATGCGGAGTGCATCGTGTTCCCCGGCGTGGGGGCATTCAGCCGCACGATGGAGAAGCTCCTCCCTTACAGAGAGGAGATCGTAAGGCGGCTCGACTCTGGTGTCCCATGCCTCGGGATATGCATAGGGGTGCAGATCCTGTTCGAAGGGAGCGAGGAGGGTTCGAGCCCTGGGCTTGGCTTCATCTCCGGAGAGGTCGTCAAGCTGAAGGGGAAGAGGATTCCCCACATGGGCTGGAACACCGTGGAGACCGATGACGACATATTCGAAGGGATCGAATCCAGACACTTCTACTTTGCACATTCCTATTACGGTAATCCGAAAGATGACGTCGTGATCGGCACGACAGAATACTGCTCCAGATTCCCCTCGTCGTTCAGAAAAACGAACACGTACGGGACTCAGTTCCACCCTGAGAAGAGCAGCGCATCAGGCATGAAGTTCCTGGAGAACTTCGTCAGGTTCGCGGAGGGATGCACTTGATCGTCCTGCCCGCAGTGGACATTCTGGACGGCAAGGTTGTGCAGCTCGTGGGTGGAAAGCCAGGCACAGAGAAGGTGGTCCTCCCCAATCCCACGGAAGTTGCCAGGAACTGGGAGAAAACCGGGGCACCCGGGCTGCATGTCGTGGACCTGGATGGAGCGCTGGGCAGAGGCGAGAACCTCGAGACGATTGAAAGAATCATCAAGATGGTGTCGATCCCCGTCCAAGTCGGCGGTGGGATAAGGGCTACGGAGACGGTCGACGACATCATCGGATGGGGCGCAGACAAGGTCATCGTCGGAACCAAAGCGGTGACGGAGCCAGGATGGCTGGAAGAGGTTGCGACCGACTACCCCCGGAAGATCGTGCTAGCTCTCGACATCAAAGGGGGAAAGGTGCAGCTGAGGGGATGGCAGGAATCGTCCCCGCTGAGAATCGAGGATTTGTTCGACAAGATACGCGAGATTCCGCTTGCCAGCGTCCTCCACACTAACGTCGACGTGGAGGGCAGGGGCGTCGGTATCGATCGAAAGGAGATGACGGCATTCATTCTGGCGTGCCCTCACCCGGTCGTGGCCTCTGGCGGAATAAAGAATATGGATGACATCCTTCTACTTGCTAAGCTCGGGGCGCAGGCCGCGATAGTCGGCATGGCGCTCTACAAGGGGGACATCGATCCCGAGAAGATCTGGGGCGGTAAGCATGAAGGCTAGGAAGGCTAAACTGCGCAGGCAGACGAGGGAGACGGACGTGGAAATCACGCTGACCCTCGACGGGACCGGAAAGGGCGTTGTCCAGTGCGAGGATCCATTCCTCAGACACATGATGGAGACCCTCGCGAAGTACGCCTCGTTCGAACTCGAATTGAAAGCGGTCGGGGACGACAAGCATCACGTGGTCGAGGACGTCGGAATCGTGCTCGGCTCTGCACTGAGGCAGGCGATCGGTGACCAACCTATCGAAAGGGTCGCTTCTGCGACGGTACCGATGGACGATGCTCTGGTGACCGCGGCGGTGGACATGATTGACAGACCTTATGTCGACGTCGACTGCCCGGACGACCTTTGCCTGCACTTCTTCAGGAGCTTCGCGATGTCCGCTGAAATAACTCTGCATATCATCATAGAGAGAGGTTTCGACGAACACCACATAATCGAGGCGGGCTTCAAGGCGCTGGGGATCTCGCTCAGAAAGGCCGTGGTCCCGCGTAGCGACCTGCTCAGCACGAAGGACAAACCGAAGGTGAGGAGGGAATAGCGCTGCTGGCGAAGAGGATCATCCCCTGCCTTGACGTGACCGAAGGGAGAGTGGTCAAGGGCGTGAAGTTCCAGAACCTGCAGGGAGTGGGTTATCCGCCGGACATGGCAGCCGAGTATGAGAGGCAAGGCGCCGATGAGATCGTATTCCTAGACATCTCGGCGAGCGTCGAGGGAAGGAAGACGCTCCTGGACGTTGTGAGGAAGACCGCTGAGAAGCTGTTCGTCCCTCTGACGGTAGGTGGGGGCATCGGGGGAAGAAAGGACATGCGGGACGCGCTCAATGCCGGCGCGGATAAGGTCTCTATCAACACCGTGGCGGTCCAGCACCCTGAGACGATATCTGAGTGCGCAGAGGATTTTGGGAGACAATGCGTCGTCGTGGCAATCGATGCGAAGGAAGATGACGACTCCTGGGTCGTGTACACGCACGGCGGGAGGAAGAGGACCTCCCTCGATGCCGTCGAATGGGCGATCAGAGCGGAAGACCTTGGCGCCGGGGAGATACTCCTCACCAGCATGGACGCGGACGGCACTCAGGACGGGTACGACCTGAAGCTCACGGACGCGATCGCCGACTCTGTGAACATCCCTGTAATAGCATCAGGCGGCTGCGGCAATCTCGAGCACATCTACGATGTCTTCAGCCAGACGAATGCCGAGGCGGCGCTCGCGGCCTCGATTTTCCATTACGGGCAGTATACTGTGGGCGATGTCAAGGACTACCTTCGGGAGAGAGGGGTGAGAGTAAGATGAAGCTCCCGTTCAAGCTTGACAAGGATGGCCTGATACCGGTCATCGTTCAGGATGTTGAGACAAATGAAGTGCTAATGATGGCCTACGCGAACGAAGAGTCGTACAACAAGATGCTCGGAACCGGTAAGACGCACTTCTGGAGCAGGTCACGGCAGAAGCTCTGGATGAAGGGCGAGAGCTCCGGGAATGTGCAGGACATCGTCTCGATGCAGCTCGACTGCGATTCTGATACTCTGCTCGTCAGAGTGAGGCAAATCGGGAACGCCTGCCATCTCGACAGACCTTCATGCTTCGAAGAGGTTCTCTATGGCGACATCGCTGGCACAGCGGCCATAATCCCAGAATTGAGAAGGGTGATAGAGGACCGGAAGAAGAACCCGAAAGAGGGGAGCTATACCTGCAAGCTGTTCCAGAATGAGGACAAGCTGCTGAAGAAGGTCGTGGAGGAGGCCGCGGAGGTCGTTATTTCCGCAAAGGGCGAGGACAGAAAAGCCCAGGCGTGGGAGGTGGCGGACCTGATATACCACTTGATGGTCCTTATAGAATACCTCGAACTGAACCCAGAGGAAGTATTCAAGCAACTGTCGGAGAGGAGAAAATGAGAATCGATCTTCACACTCACACATTATTGAGCGATGGCGAACTGCTCCCAATCGAACTTGCCAGGAGAGCTCTTGCCAAGGGGCACAAGGGCATCGCGTTCACCGATCACGTCTCGCTTTCCACAATCGAAAGGGTCATCAAGGAGGCCTCGAAGGACTGCGAGCTCGCCACAGAATGGGATATGGACGCGATCCTCGGTGTCGAGATTACGCACGTTCCCGTGTCGAAGATCGATATGGTCGTCGCTGAGGCCAGGAGATTAGGAGCTGAGCTGATCGTTGTTCACGGCGAGACGATCAGCGAGCCGGTGGAGAAGGGGACGAATCGTGCAGCTGTCAACAACCCGGACGTGGACGTTCTCGCCCACCCCGGATTCATAACGCTCGAAGAGGTCCAGGCGGCGAAGGACAATGGAATCGTTCTCGAGATTACATCCCGGGCCGCGCACTCCGCCACGAACGGACACGTCGCGAGACTCGCGAGGGAGGCAGGTGCCAGGATGGTCGTCAACAGTGACACGCATGCGCCCAAGGACCTGCTGAGCGAGGACGAGGCGATACTCAGGGCACTGGCCGCCGGACTCTCCAAGGCAGAGGCGGATAGGGCGGTCAGGAAGACGCCGATCGAGGTCATGAGGAGGATACGCAAGAAATGAAGGTGCTGAAGTTCGGAGGCAGCTCTCTCAAGAACAGCGAGTCGATGCTGATGGTCGGAAAGATCATCGCATCGGAGCCCGAGCCGAAGGTGGTGGTCGTCAGCGCCGTCCAGGGTATCACGGACTCGATCGTCTCATTCGTTTCTGAGCCAAGGAGGGACGAGGAGGTCCAGCATTTCATCGAGAAGCTCAAGGATGTCCACATGTCCATCCTCGGGGGCGTTTCGAAGGACATGGAGACAAAGCAGCAGGCGATCACCCTTCTGATGGAGCGCCTAGCCAAGCTCGAGAAGGTGCTGTATGGCATTTCGTACCTCGAGGAACTCACCCCGAGGACGATGGATCTTGTCCAGAGCTTCGGAGAGAGATTCTCCGTCATCCTCATCGGGGCGATGCTCCAGGACATGGGCGTCAATGCCCTTCCGGTGGAGGCAGATGAGCTCGGCATCACAACAGAGGGGCCGTACGGAAACGCGACCGCGGATCTGAAGGAGACGAGAAAGAACATCCAGCCGAAGATCAGATCAATGTTCGAGAAGCAGGAGACGCCCGTGGTCACAGGCTTCTTCGGCAGGACGCCCGAGGGGCACGTGGCCGTGTTCGGGAGGAACGGGAGCGATTACAGCGCGAGCGTCATTGCGAATGCGGTCGATGCGAGGGTCCTGGAAATATGGAAGGACGTGGACGGGTTCATGAGCGTCGACCCGAAGATCGTCAAGGGGGCAGTGACGATCGAGAACCTATCCTACGACGAGGCCGCGGAGCTTTCCTATTTCGGGGCCAAGGTCCTGCACCCCAGGACCGTCGAGCCAGCAAAGGAGAAGAACATAATCATCAAAGTCAAGAACGTTTTCGAGCCAGACAAAGAAGGAACGGTCATCGAGCCGAGCGGAGTGGAGATGGGTGGCACGATCAAGAGCATCTCCTGCATGAGGAACCTCGCGATCATCAAGGCATACGGGGCTGGCGCTGGATACAAGACGGGCGTCATGTACGAGATCTCGCAGAGGCTGAGCGACGCCGGCGTGAACATCTACTCGGCGGCAACATCCCAGACCTGCGTGGCGCTCCTAATCGAGAAGAAGTATCTCGGGACCGCGAAGAAGGTCCTAGCCGATCTCAAGAAGGGCGTCATCGACAGGATAGAGGCGGTCGACGATATCGCCCTGCTCTGCGTCGTTGGAGAAGGTCTGGGATATCGGAAAGGCATCGCGGCAAGAGTCTTCACGGCCGTATCGAAAGAGGGCGTGAGCGTGGGGATGATCTCCGCCGGGGCGTCGATGGTGGCTTATCATTTTACTGTCGATTCGAAGGATCTCGAAAGGACGACAAGAGCTATACATTCGGAATTCTTCGGGGTTAAGCAATGAACAGCAAGGCCACTGAGCGGAGAGTCGCGTTCCAGGGCATCCATGGGGCATACAGCGAGGACGCCGTGTACAAGTTCTTCGGCGAGGGGATCAGGACACTTCCCTGCGCCGAGTTCGAAGACGTCTTCGCGAGCGTCAACAAGGGGGACGCGAGCCATGCCGTCGTGCCGGTCGAGAACTCGCTCGAAGGGAGTGTGGCAAGGGTAAACGACCTCCTGCTCGAGCAGGATCTGACCGTCGTCGGAGAGGTGATAATCCTTGTCAAGCACTGCTTGATAGGGGGTCCTGGCGCCGAAATGGAGGACATAAGGAGGGTATATGGCCATCCCCAGGCCCTTGGACAGAGTAGGACGTTCCTTTCGAGATATCCGCAGTGGGAGAAGGTGCCTTCCTACGATACCGCCGGTAGCGTCAAAATCATCAAAGAACGAGGGGATAAGAGTGAGGCCGCGATCGCGAGCGCGAGGGCCGCTAACGAATACGGCATGAAGATACTGAGAGAGGGCATTCAGAGCTCTCACTTGAATTATACTAGGTTCTTCGTCATCGAGAAGGCGGCAACCATCAATCCGAGGGGGGACAAGACCTCGCTCGTCTTCGCGACGAAGAATGCCGCGGGGGCGCTGTACACTTGTCTCGGCGCATTCGCAGAGAACAACGTAAATTTGACGAAGCTTGAGTCCAGGCCGAGAAGGGACAGGGCGTGGGAATACGTCTTCTATGTGGATATCGACGGACATCTTGATGACCCCGACGTGAGTGGAGCGATCACGGACCTCGTCAGAAGGGCGTCCTTCGTCAAGATACTGGGGTCATACAAGAGGGCAGAACTGCCCTCCACGCAGGAATGATCAGACCAGCAAATCGATCGCTGCGGAGATGTTCTCCAGCCCTTTCCTGAAATCCTTCGCGCTGCAGCTGAAAGTGACCCGGATGTGATTCATTATGCCGAAGTATCGACCGGGACACACCGAGGTCAAGAACCGGTCCATCAGGACCTCACCAAGGGGCAGGTCCTCCACACCATTTGGCAAGGACAGAAGCACCATCAATCCTCCGTCCGGAAGTCGGCAGAGTACTCTGTCCTCCTCTTCGAGCCATTCATTGAGTATCTTTGTATTCATGCTCGCAAGTCGTAACATCCTGTCCCGGAACCATTCTCTCCTCTTCAGCGCTTCAATCGCGATCGCCGCGGAGCGGGTTGGCAGGCGGTAGACATTGTACAATCGGAGCAGGTCGACCTTCTTGCATATCTCCTCTGGACCGACCAGCCAGCCGACTCTGAGATCACCGAGGCCGTAGAGCTTCGTGAAGCCCGAGGTGGATACCCCATTGTCACCCAGCGTGCACACGGGGCTCGATGGGGTCGAGTACTGCATCATTCTGTAGATCTCGTCGCAGAGCACCGTCGCGCCTTTCTCATCCGCAGCCTCGAGAATGCCTTTCAGATCTGAGTCCGAGAGTGATGCCGCACTTGGATTGTGAAGATTCGTTGCCGCAATTACTCTGGGTCCTTTTTTCAACAGACAATCTAAGTCGGCGGATTTCGGTATGAAGTCATTTGCGGCACTCCTCTCTAAGGTCTCGACCTTGCAGATCGACCCGGCCACGCTCCTTATCGGCATGTAGGTGGGATTCTCAACGGCAATCAGGTCCTTCGGGCCGAGATAGGAATGGAAGAAAAGGAAGTTGGCATTTTGGGCACCAGATGTCAGGGCGACTCGCTCCTTCTCGACGCCGTAGACCGAGGCGAGTGTCTCAACCAATCGCTCTTCGACCTCGACCTCGTCGAGCGACGATGGCGGCCCTATGTCCGGCGAGAACCCTTCCTCGTACGGTGATGGGGACCCGCTATGGTCCATCACTATCTTGGCGCCCTTGCACCTCAGCAGCCAGTCCTCAAGGTCAAAAGCCGGGAGTTCCAGACTATCGCCTTCTCACTACCTCACCTGGCATTCTGAACTCTCCGGCCCAATAGAGCAGGCCCTTTTCACGCGCGTAATCCTTCGCCGCCTCTGTGTGCACGACCTCCCCGAAGAACCAGATGCGATCGCCCATCTCGATTGGCTTCGACTTCTTGCACTCGAAGTTGACGAGACACTCCTCTATCACAGGGGACTTTATCTTCTTTCCGGGGACAGCAGTGAGGCCAGTCTCCTTGAACTTGTCCGTGTCCCTTCCTGATTTCGTCCCGCAGTACAGCACCTGCTCCACCAGCTCCCGTCCCGGTATGTTGATCGAGAAGTCGGGGTACTTCTGCAGCAGCTTGAAGCTGTGACGGGAAGGAGCCACCCCAATCCCAAGGATGAGAGGATTGAAGGAGAATATATGCACAAGTCCGATCGTGATCACGTTCTTCTCTCCGTCTCCCATCGCCACCAGAACGGCCGGAAATGCTGGGAAAGTCTTGATTGCATCGGCCGAAGAAAGCTCGATTTTCGCGTCCATTTCTTTCCACCTTCGATAACCAATGAGAAAGACAATTCAAAAATCCTTGCATTGCTCAATGAACGAAATCGTATGACCGTCTGAGAATCGCGTTGGCAGCAAAACAAGTCTTTAACCTGAAAAGCGTTTACACAACCAGGGTCGGAAGATGAAGGGCAAGAAGAAGGCGAGGATAGCAGTAATCGGCGGGACTGGTGTATACGACACCGAGCGGCTGCAAGTCAAGGAGATCATCAAGATGTCCACACCTTTCGGCGAGCCGTCCGGTAAGATACAGATCGTTGACGAATCCGGCATTGCGGTCGCATTTCTGCCGAGACACGGGAAGGGGCACGTATGCCCGCCTCACAAGGTCAACTATCGCGCCAATATCTGGGCGCTGAAGCAGTTGGGGGTCGAGAGGGTCATCTCCCCTTGCGCCGTCGGCTCCCTTAAGGACAAGTTCAAACCGGGCGAGATCGTCGTCGTCGACCAGTTCATAGATTTCACCAAGAGGAGGGATTACACATTCTACGACGGACCGAAGACCGTCCACATAAGCGCCGCCGACCCGTTCTGCCCCGAGCTGAGAGAGATATTCGCTAGAGAAGGAAAAAGGCTTAAGATCCCGATACGCCCCTCGGGCACCTACGTCTGCATTGAAGGACCTAGGTTCTCAACGAGGGCCGAGAGCAGGATGTTCCGCAACTTCGGGGACATCATCGGCATGACCCTCGTTCCCGAGTGCCAGTTGGCGCTTGAGCAGGAGATGTGCTACGTGAGCCTGGCCATGATCACCGACTACGATGTCTGGGCCGACAAGCCGGTCGACGCGGTGACGGTTGTAAGAACGATGGCGGAGAACGTGGACAAGATAAGGAAGCTCGTCACCAGCGCTATCCCGAAGATACCCGTGGAAAGGGAGAAATGCATCTGCTCGAAGACCCTGGAAGCTGCAGGCGCTTGAACAACGGTCACTCCTTCTTCAAGCTTTCCGATATCCCCCAGAACTCCCCGTCGCGATAGAGCAGGGCTTTCGAGTGATCGTAGTCCAGAGCGACATCGGCGTGTACGACCTCTCCTAAGAACCAGATGTGGTCGCCCTTCTCGAAGTATTCCAGCTTCTTGCATTCGACGTTCATTATGCATTCCTTCACGGAAGGCGATCTGATCCTCTTTCCCGGAACCGGAGTCAGGCCGCACGCCTCGAACTTGTTCGTACTCTTGCCGGATTTCGAGCCGCAGCAGATGACCTTGTCGACCAAGTCCTTCCCAGGGATGTTGATTGAGAAATCCGCTGACTCATCCAGCAGCTTGTAACTGTATCTCGAAGCGGTGACCGCGATCCCGACGATCGGCGGCCGAAACGAGAACACATTGAACATCCCGATGGCGAGTACATCTCTCTCCTTCTCCCCGACCGCAACAAGCACGACAGGCCCCGGCGGGATTATGCTCACTGCCTCCAGAGGGCCCCTTCCTATCTTCTCTATGTCCAATCCCATGCGACCTACCATATCGAATAGTGGAACGGGTCGCTAATGAAACCTCCCATCGAAGACGCGGCGAAGACGATCGGACTTACTTACGGTAAATGGCATCGAATCTGGACTTAAGGGATTTGCTCTCCTCCTCTTTGAGGCCCGCTCCGCTCATCAGCATGCGGATGTCGCTTGGCTCCATCCCATGATCCCTCTTAGTCGGTTCCTTGATCACAATCCTTCCGCCGGGTTTCAGTCTCCTCGCGAGCTCATTTACGATCACCGACCTTTTCTGTTCTTCCACATCGTGCAGGACAAAGGAAACCACCACCATGTCGTACGACTTATCGTCGATGTCCAATGAAGAAATCTCGCCCACTCTGTAATCAACGTTGGAGAACGACTTGGTCCGTTTCTTAGCCACCTCAATCCAGATCCGTGAGATGTCAACGCAGGTGAGGTGACCATCGCCCTTGGACAGGCCCTCGGCAATGTACCTGGACGTCATTCCGGAACCGGACCCGAAGTCCATGACGATCTCATCCCCTGTGAGACCGATCTCGCGTACCAGCTGCCGGTAATAACCACGAGCGAACGTGGCCGTAGCGAATCTCGTCATAATGACCTCGAATTTCCCAGGTTCAGTGAAGGACACGAAGTCCAATCTCAAGGACAGTATTCAAGCCTTTCTGAGTCTCGTTCCGATATCCGCCGAAGCGACTGAAGTCGGAACCAATGATTCACTCATCCAGCATCTTCTTGTACGCCGCCGCATCCATGAGCCTGCCGACTTCGGACGGGTTCTCCATCCTTATGATCGCGAACCATCCCTTCTCGTAAGAGGATTCGTTCATGAACTGCGGATTGTCGTCAAGAGCTGAGTTGACATCCGCGACCTCGCCTGAGACTGGACTGCACACGTCCGCGACGGTCTTGACGCTCTCCACCACGCCAAGGACCTCTCCCTGCTTGACCTTCTTGCCGATCTTGGGAAGCTCAACAAACACGATGTCGGTAAGCTCGTGCTGGGCGTGGTCTGTTATTCCGACCCTTGCCATTCCGCCTTCCGACTTCACCCACTCGTGGTCTTTCGTGTAATGCAAATCCTCAGGTACGAGGCTCATGTGCTCAACCCTTGTTCCAATATCCTTCTCTCATTCTTAATAGCTTGCCGTACTGACCCACGCTCCAAAAAGATAAATAGCCTCCGTTGCTTGGACAGGTTTGCATGAGGATAGTCGTCCACGGGGTCGTCCAAGGCGTCGGGTTCAGACCGACGGTCCACAGACTGGCCACATTCATGGGACTGTCAGGTTTCGTCCAGAACAATGGGTCCAACGTCGTCATCGAGGTTGACAGGGACGCAGAGGAGTTCGTGAGGAGGCTTAAGGAGAACCTTCCTGTTCTGGCACGGATAGACTCGATCGAGATACAGAAGGTGTCTGCCACCGGTGCGAGCAAGGATTTCAGGATCATCCAGAGCGAGATCGGCCAGAGAGGCGTCTCCATTCCCAACGACGTCGCCTTGTGCGAGCAGTGCAGGGAAGAGCTTCTGGACCCAGACAACAGACGCTACCTGTACCCTTTCACTAACTGCACGGATTGCGGGGCCAGGTTCACCGTCATCAACGACCTCCCTTACGACCGAGCGAACACCTCGATGAAATCGTTCGAAATGTGCGAGGACTGCAGGATGGAGTACGAGGACCCCGCCAACCGAAGATTCCACCATCAGACGATTTCCTGTCCGAAGTGCGGCCCTCACTACTACATTCTGAACGACAAAGGGAAGGAAATCGATAGCAACCCAATAGAACGGTTCGCAGAGATGATGCATGAAGGTACCATCGGCGTTGCCAAGAGCTGGGGAGGAATGCACATCTGCTGCACCCTTGACACACTTCCTAGACTGAGGAAGTGGTACAGAAGGAGGGAGAAGCCGTTTGCTGTCATGTTCCGTGACTTGAGCGCGGTGGAGGCGTACGGAGAGCCGTCAGGCTTCGAAAGGAAGCTCCTGACTTCCACGCACAGACCGGTCGTTCTCATCAGAAAGAAGGATCTGCCCGTAACAGAGCTTATCTCACCAGGCCTCGGCAACATAGGTGCCTTCCTTCCGTATACTGGGATGCATCATATCCTCTTTCATCATCTACCCGAGAACGCACTCGTAATGACCTCCGCGAACGTCCCTGGGGAACCGATGGTTCTCAAGGACGAGGACGCGCTATCGCTCAACGCCAAATGCTACCTGCTCCATAACAGGGAGATCATCAACAGGTGCGACGATTCCGTGATCAGGGCCTTCGACGACAAGACTCACTTCCTTAGGAAATCGAGAGGTCACATCCCTTCCAGCATCGGATTCCAATCTAAAGGCAGCGCCATAGGCCTTGGGGCGCAGGAGAACATCACCGGAGCGGTTGGGCACGATGGCAAGATATTCCAGACGCAGTACATCGGCGACGGCAGCTCCGCCGGGGTCATCGAATTCCTGGAATCCGCTCTCAACTACCAAAGGAAGTTGCTTGGAGTTGACAAGGTTCAGGCAATAGGGATCGACCTGCACCCGGGCTACTCGACAAGGAGGCTGGGCAAGAGACTCGCGGAGAACTGGGAATCGGATTTGATCGAGGTCCAGCACCATTGGGCACATGCGGCATCACTTATGGTAGACGCGCACGTCGATGAGATTGTCGCCCTCACGCTGGACGGAACTGGATACGGAGATGATGGTACGTTGTGGGGAGGAGAAGTTCTGCGCGTAGACTTCAAGGGGTACAAGAGGATCGGCCACCTGCAGCAAGTACCGCTGCTCGGGGGTGAGATGGCGGTGAGAGATCCGAGGAGACTCGTTTTCGCGATTTCCGAGCTCGTCGGTGCCGAGACTCACTACTTCGACGAGAATAAGGCCAAAGTCCTAAGGAAAATGATCCCCAAAAGCCCCATGACCTCGAGCTTCGGAAGGATGCTCGACGCCCTCGCCTGTTATCTCGACATCTGCCGCATCCGAACCTACGATGGCGAGCCAGCGATGAAGCTCGAGAGGCACATGGAGATTGATCGGTGGAGTGACAAGTTCAATCTAGAAAGGAACGGCGACACGATCATGACATTGCCTTTGTTCGAGCAACTTTTTGAAACGAAGGGAAAGGACGCAGACATCATCTACAGTTGCGTTCGGACCATCCTCTTAGGACTTGTGGACATTGCCTGCGAGGAGGCAGAGAGGGAGAGGATCAAAAGGATCGGACTTACTGGCGGTGTCTCCTACAACCACACCATATCCAATATCACAAGGGAGCTTGTCAAGAGCAGGGGGTTTGAGTTTGTGTGCCACGACGGCGTTCCGAACGGGGACGGGGGCATATCTGTCGGGCAGTGCGCTATCGCTCTCAATTCCTTCCATAAGTAAGGCGTACTGATTCTCTTTAGCATCGCTTTTAGGCTCCGAATGCCATTAGGTATTCATGTGCGTCATACCAGATCACGAGATCCTCGAACTTATTAGGTCCGGTGGACTAGGAATAGACAACTTCTCAGTCGACTCCTTGACGCCGAACGGCTACGACCTAAGGGTTTCCGAGATATCGGTCCCAAGTTCCGGCGACTCGTGGAACGAAGGCGTGGCGAGGATCCCTCCCCAGAAGATGTTCTTCGTCGGCACGCTTGAGTACATCAAGTTGCCGGACGACATCGCGGGTCAGCTGTGGACTAGAACAACGTGGATCAGGAAGGGGATCATTGTCGGTCTTGGAAAGGTCGACGCCGGATTTCACGGAACGCTAACGTTCACCGCCTTCAACGCGTCCGATTCTCCAGTAGAGATACCAATCGGCGCCCGCTTCGTCCAGATAGTCTTCGAGAAAATGAGCGGCCCTGTGTCGCTCACATACGAGAAGAGGAGTGGCCATTACCAAGGGCAGAGGGGCATCACTCTAACTCCCGTCGACAAGGACAATATCGGCGGAGAAAACGCTCGCTGACGGTGAATAGGTCTTCAGCTCTTCCGTTCTCGATATCCTTATGTCCTTTCCCAACTCCTGTGCCTGTAACTCGACCGATGCCAGTGTCACTTCGGCCGAGGACCTCTCACACACGAAGTAGAAGTGTATCGTGCCACCAGGTCTCAACCGATGCAAAGCGTCCGGTAGGAACTCCCTCGCGGAGTGGGGCAGATTCATGATGATTCTGTCAGGCCTACGGAGGGTCGGGAGGACCTCTCTTGCGTCTCCCCATATAGGTATGACGTTCTTGACCCTGTTCATCGCGATGTTGGCCTTCAGATACTCCACCGCATCCATGTTCATGTCGATGGCGTAGACGATCTCCGGCTCGGCGTGCCTGGCGATCATTAGCGAGAAGGGCCCGACGCCAGTGAACATATCGATGACGACCTCCCCTTTTTTCACCAGCGAGGCGACCCTCTGGCGTTCCGAAGCGAGCCTCGGGTTGAAATACGCCTTGCGAAGGTCCACCTTCAACCTCAGACCGTACTCGATTTGGACCGTCTCGGTCGAATCGTCGCCGGAGATGATATCCAGGTCCCTGACCCGCATCTCCCCCTTCACTCCCTTGTCGAGAGCTACCGTTCTCAACCTGGGAAAAGTCGACAGCAACGCTTCGCCTATCTGGCCCTTCCAAGGAAGCAGGTCGTCTGCCAGGCGCAGGATCGCTATGTCCCCGACGACATCAAAGGATGTCGGAAGCAACTGGATGAGCTCGTCCGGCACCCTCACGGCCTTCCGGTAATCCCCCTCGCCCCTCGTTCTCTCGTCAAAATCCTCCTCTGCGATCTCGCAATGGTAATGAACGTCCAGGTCCTCGAGGACTGGAACGAGGACAGGGATGATGACAAAGTTCCCCTCTCTTCTGATCTTGAGTGAATTGTCCAGCTGTCCGAGCTGTAAAAGCTTTTTACGCATCGATTCCCCTTTATCCCTCGGGACCTTGACGCACCAGGAACGCACGGTGATGCATTGGGTGAATTGATATTTGTTGGTTTAGGGCTAGGCGGCATAGAGAACATGAGTCTTAGGGCGTTCAAGGCCCTGAAGGAATGCGACCGGGTGTTCGCGGAGTTCTACACGTCGAAGATGATCGATTCGTCCGTTCCAGATTTGGAGAGCGTCATTCGAAAGAAAGTCACCGTTCTCTCAAGGAAAGAGGTGGAGGAAGGGAATGCTGTCATCGAGGCATCTAGGAAGGCTACAGTGGCGTTCGTCACCGCCGGGGACCCTATGGTGGCGACGACCCATGTGGACATTAGGCTCAGAGCGACTGAGGCCGGCATACCCACAAGACTCATACACGGTGCCTCCATACAAACGGCATGCGCTGCCGCCTTCGGGCTGCAACCATACAAGTTCGGAAGAACCGTCACCTTGCCCTTCCCGGAGCCGGGCTATCATCCTTCCAGTCCGTACGAACACATCCTGGAGAACAGGGAGAGAGGGCTCCATACGCTCGTCCTGCTTGACATAAGGGAGCAGGAAGAAAGGTTCATGACGGCGTCGGAAGGGGTGAAGTGGTTGACCGAGACCGAGAAGAGACTTGGCAAGGGGCTGATCGGAGAGCGGACGCTGATAGGCGCCGGGGCGAGGATCGGTTCCGACACAGAGAGGATCGCTGCCGGATATCCGCGGGATATCATCTCGATGGACCTGGGACCACCTCTCCATGCTCTTGTCATCCCAGGGAGTCTCCACTTCCTCGAGGCCCGCGCGCTCGTGAGATTCGCTGGCGCCCCGACGGAGATCCTGATTGATGAATAGAGACCGTGTGCCGCAGATGATGGCCGACAAAGGCTAGACCTGGTTTCCTGTCATTCCAAGCAACAAGGCGACTTTCAATTTGTCCCTCAGGGACTGATCCGAACTTCCAGCGTAGACCACCTTTGCATTCGGCAAACGGTACGATACATCCCCGACGACTTTCTGGATTGTCGATTGATTGATGTCGGATGCAGAGACTATGACCATCGCGGTGCCGACCTTCGAGAGATCGAAATCGAACCAAGGCGAGATGAATGCTCCTTCCACTGCCTTCAGCTCCCGCTCGTCTCCCTCTCCGACCCCCATCCCGAACCTCGCATGTTTGGCGCCTGCGAAGCTCGTCCTAAGGTCATGAAGGTCCTCGACCGTCACGACTTTCTCCATCTCGACAGGGGGGATCATCATCATGCTGTCCATCACGTTGAAAGCGCTCATGAGCGGTAGGTTCGGTGCAATCTTCAGAAGCGAATCGTTCGGGTAGGTTATCGCCATGTCTGATGTCCCAAGCACCTGGGACAATCCGCCTGTCGCCACCTGTCTCCTCTGCGATCCTTCGACCGAGAACGGTAGCGCAATCGAAGCCACGACCATCCGGCAGAGCTTCCTGCAAATCTGAGAGACGATTGGCGTCACGAAGCTCCCGGTCTCTCCACCAAGACCTGTGAAGAGGAATATCATGTCCGCTTCGCCGATAGCCTCCCTGACCTCGTCCTTCCAATCGTAGTCGATGGATGCAACCATCTTGGGAGCTGTGTCCCTCATGAACAGCAACTGCTCCTGGCTGAGAAGGACTCTTCTATGGGTCCGGAGGTGCTTGAAGTGCTCAGCCGCGGTACATATGCTGATGCTCTCGAAACAGGAGCTTGCGACAGCATTGCATCCGGCCCCCCCGACTCCCACCACTTTGATTCTCGGTCTCGTCTTACTCTCGTCGCTTCCAAGAGGGAGCAGTTCAGGACGCATTACCAAGGTCTATCCTGACACGGTTGATAAACTTTTTCTGTCGGGCATCGGGTTTTACCCGCATCCGAAAGCAAAGGATATGAGACCGCAATCTAGACACCGACGCCGGTTCCTCTATCGGGAATCCTGGCTGCTGTTCGGTATCAAGATTATATACCTGAAGTCGCGTGCTAGCAGAAGATGAATATGAACGCGCAAGAGACGACACGGCCATATGGTTGTCCGTTCGACGCATACGGGGCCGCAGAGGATACTCTAAGGAACCTCACTTGCGAGAACTGCCTGGTCAGCGGGATGGTCTGCGAGTATCGCGGCCTCGCGACGCTGTTGCATCTAGCTAAGATCGTCGACCAATCTGGACAGCTCAGCATAGTATCAAAACCTTGAAGTTCTGTGAACGTCCCGCGAACCTGCAAACAGTAAGACCAGGACCTCCTTGTGCGCCTTCTTGAACGACGTCTCCTCTCCTTTTTCTTCATGATTTCCATTCTCTTCATAGTCTCCGTTATCTGGTCCTCTCCCATGACATTCATTCTCTCGAACGTTCGACGATCATGGAATAACATTTTCTAGTGAGAAACTGATTAGGGCCAGGGGATGCACCTGAACATCGATTTTCTGTCGATCCCGTGCCTTGATTCTTCAACAGGGAGGATCACGAAGTGCACATAGGAAGAGTCGTGGGGAACCGGGTCATGGAGATCCGGTTCAGGGCTGGCTTCGCAGAAGGTCTCCAGGTTGGCGAACTGCTCGTAGTCGAGGACGGAGTCTCGGACGTGAAGTACCTAGTCCGGGTTATGGACGTCGAGCACGGTGCGGACGCCGACAGGGAGGACTGGGTCACGAGGGAGGCCGGAGACATGCTCGAGAAGGACTCTTCAAGAAAGGAATATGACATTGCTGGAATAGAGAACAGGCTATACCGGGTGGGGGTGTGCTCGCCTCTAGGTTACACTTCCGAAGGCGATTTTAAGAAGACGAAGTCCATACCAGCGCACTTCTCTGTTGTCCGCAGGGCGGAGAGGGAAGACTACGAGTTCCTGAGGCACTTCCTCGGGGACATCGAAGTGGGAAAGCTTAGATCGGGGGATCGGGTCCTGGACTTCCCGGTCGGCATATCTGGAATAGCGTTCCCTCATCACATAGGAATATTCGCAACTACCGGCATGGGAAAGAGCAACCTCATGAAGAACCTGGCACTCTCATGCATGAAGCTGAGGAGATATGGCTTTCTCGTTTTCGACCCTCACGGGGAGTACTACGACGGCGGCGAGATGGGAAAGAAGGGGTTGAGACAAGCGGAGCTGAACGATTCTCTTGATGTGTTCAGCAGCAGAGAGCTCGACGGCCCCTACAGCTCTCTGAGGATGGCAGCGAACGAGATAGAGATATCGGACCTCTCGAACCTCTATGAGTTCACGCAGGCGCAGCTCGAGTGCCTCCAGGCAGCCCAGTATAGATACGGCGACTCCTGGCTGTCGGAACTGAGCAAGAAGGACGTGATGTCGATATTCGAGGACATGGGGCAGAAATTCCACGAAGGGACGATCAACGTCATAAAGAGGCGGTTGGAAAGCATCTTCCGGTTCGGGCTGATTGCGAACGACCCGAAGCTGTCGATCACGAAACACGTCATCGAAAGCCTCCACAACGGGAAGGTCGTTCTCATAGACACATCGAACATGTTCGAGGCAGAGGAGCTGCTCGTCTCGACCGTCTTGTCCCGAGCGATATTCGACAAGAACAAGTCGCTCTACGCAAGCAAGAAGGATTTCGACAAGATACCGCCGGTGCTCATAGCTATGGAGGAAGCGCAGAGAGTGCTAGGCCAGGCGAAGGGCACCATATTCTCCCAGATAGCCAGAGAGGGAAGGAAGTTCAAGGTAGGTCTATGTGCTGTATCCCAGCAGCCGAAGCTCATCGACGCCGAGATCGTCAGCCAGTTCAATACCCTGTTCATATTGGGCCTGGCCGACAGGAAGGACAGGGAGATACTTAAGAACTCCGCGAAGCAGGACGTCTCGCAGCTTGACAACGAGATACAGATGCTTATGCCTGGCGAGGTGCTCATCGCTTCGCCGTTCACCCCTTTCGCCGTTCCGGCAAAGATTCATCTCTTCGAGGACTACGTTTGCACGGGGAAAGAGACGAACGCAGGGGCGAAGACGGGGAAGGGAGGGGTTAAACCATCGAACGATTTCAGGTTCTACTGATGAGGGACAAGTACTGAGGAGGAAAAGGCACTGACACCCGAGAACCAGTTCCTTGTTGACATCACAGTGGTGATCGTTGTCGCAGGTGTCACGTCCCTTCTGTTCGCAAAGCTGCGAATGCCTGCAGTCATAGGATACCTCGCGGCGGGGGTCATCCTCGGCCCTTACACTCCGCCGTTCAACCTGGTCAAGAACATCGATTCGATCAACATCATGGCAAGCCTGGGCGTCATCCTACTGATGTTCTCGATAGGCCTCGACTTCAATCTCAAGAGACTGAGAAAGGTAGGCCTGTTCGCCGTGATAGCCGGAACGGTCGAAATAGCCATGATGGCGACCATAGGCTACACACTCGGCAACTGGTTCGGTTGGAGCAATCTCGAGGCACTTTTCCTCGGGGCCGTGATGTCCTTCAGCAGCACGGCGATCATCATCAAGGTGCTGACAGACACCGGCAACATTAGCAAGGAACATGCCGGCGCGATCATCGGGATCCTCATCATCGAGGACTTCGCCGCCATGATCGTCCTCACCCTCGCCGCCCCGTTGACGAGCGGAGCCGCGATAGAGGCCGGGGAGATATTCGGCGTGCTAACGCGTATCGTGTTCTTCGTCGCGATCAGTCTCATCCTCGGCATCGCAGTGATCCCGAAAGCGATTGACCTGGTCCGCAAGAGATACTCCGATGAGACGCTGCTCTTGGTCTCCCTCGGACTCTGCTTCGGGATGTCCCTCATCTCTCTTGCCCTCGGCATCTCGGTGGCCATCGGAGCGTTCATAATGGGAATCGTCATCTCACAATCCAACTCGGTCGAGAAGGTCAACACGAAGATAGTCCCATTGAAGGAGCTGTTCTTGGCGATTTTCTTCGTGTCGATAGGCATGCTCATAGACCCCACGCTTGTATTCGCGAACATAGTCGCCGCGGTGATTGTGGCGATCGTGTTCATCGTGGGCAAGGTCCTTAGCGTCACCTTCGCGAGCTACGTGTCCAATCTGGATGCGAGAACCTCGTTCATGGCCGGCATGGGAATGGTCGCGATCGGTGAGCTCTCGTTTGTAATCGCGAAGCTCGGAGCGGACACGAATGCAGTCGGACCGTTCTTCTACTCCACTGTGATCGGCGCTTCGCTCATGACGATGCTGGTCCTGCCGTTCTCGGTGAAATACTCCCCGAAGGTGGTCGACGGGGTCTCCGTTCACCTGCCCAGAACGATAAAAGACGCGTTCAGCCTCATCGAACGACTTAGGACCTCCGTGAGGGAAAGGCTCTCTAGATCAACCGAGAACAGAATGGAGATAAAGACCCAGATAACATGGATTTTCATCGAGTTCACCTTCATCTTCGTGGTCGCCGTCGTGGCGGACTTCATCTACTACTTCACCGACGTAGTCGCGAGTCTTGCTCGGACCTCGAGGTTCCTGCCTGCACTTGTGCTCGGCGGCTTGTCGGTGGCACTCATGCTTCCCGCGATTGTCGACATTATCAGGCGCTTGAGGAAGATAGTTGCTATCCTTGTGAGGATGACTCTCGAAAGCGGCAATTTCAACGCGGTCGGTGGAAGGCTGATATACAGGATATTCATGAGTCTGTTCACCGTCTTTGTGGCCGTCATCATGCTTTCAGTGATGATATCCCTGATTCCCGCCACGAGGAACGTGCCATATCTGCCACCGATCGTGATCATCGTGGTCGGCGTGGGGGTTGCGTACGTTCTGTGGAACGTGACCAGATCGGCACACCGCAAGATGGGGGAGATGCTCAGCAAGGGAATAATGGACGACGGAGAGAAACGATGAACGAAGTAATTCGCAGGTCCTCTCAAGACCTAAGTACATGCGATGGTCTCCGATTCGCAGAACAAATCACATATTTCGAGCTCATTGGAGGTCTCCCTTGAGGATCGCTCATGTATCGGACACCCACATCGGGTATTCGGCCTACATCAGGGTCGACGAGAGGACGGGTCTGAACCAAAGGGAGGTAGATGTCTTCGACGCCTTCTCGCAGTTCGTCGACCGTGTGATCGATATGAAGCCAGACGCTGTCCTCCATTCTGGGGACCTGTTCGACTCGGTGCGCCCGACGAACAGAGCTATTTCGTTCACCCTCGATCAGCTGAGACGTCTAGCCGAGGCAGGAATACCGACAGTCGTAATCGCAGGGAACCACTCCACTCCGAGACTGCAGGAGACCGGCAGCGTTTTCAGGATACTGGAGCACATCAAGGACATCCATCTGATATACAAGGGAGCGTACGAGCGCGTGGAAATCGGGGACCTGGTCGTCCATGCAGTCCCTCATTCGGACGGTGACAACCTGTCGAAGAACCTTCAGTCCATCACCCCGTCCCAGGATGCGAGGTTCAACCTGGGCATGCTACATGCCGGGGTAATCGGGCTTGGAGTCTTCAGGATGAACGAGTTAAACGAGGCCCTGGTCCAGTCCTCGTACCTGAGAAAGGACCTGGACTACATCGCGTTGGGACACTACCACGGATGTTGCGAAGTTGCGCCGAACGCTTGGTACGCAGGATCGACCGAGAGATTCTCCTTTGCGGAGGCACAACAGGAGAAGGGTTTCTTGCTCGTCGATCTGGAGAAGGGGACTAGGGACTTCGTGTCGCTGAGGACGAGAGAGATGATCGACCTCGTTCCAATAGATGCCCTGCGCCTGGACTCGCTCTCCCTCCGGGCCGCGATAGGCGCTCATATCGATTCTGTCGACCTCGAGGGCAAGGTCGTGCGGATGAGGGTAAAGAACCTGACGCCTTCGCTCTACAAGACCCTTGATTTCAACTGGATGAGACAGCTCACGAGGGCTGCGATGCATTTCGAGCTGAAGTACGACCTGCTTCAAGAAGGCGTCTCGGTCCAGACGACGAATACCGCCCTCGACTCGCTCGACAGGGAGTTCACTTCGTTCCTAGAGCGCTGCCCCGTGGAGAATGCGGACAAGGACAAGATCCACGCCATGGGACTGGGCTACCTGCAGAGGGGGATGGAAGAATCAGACTGAGATACATGGAGCTCAAGAACTATCGCAAGTTTCGGCAGTGTGCGCTAGAATTTCCAGACGGGGTCATCGGGATCGTGGGACCGAACGGCTCGGGCAAGTCCAGTCTGATAGAGGCGATCGCCTGGGCACTGTACGGGAACGAGGCCGAGATCGTACGAACCACGAAGGAACAGGTGAGATGGATGGGCGCAGGGCCGAACGATGAGTGCAAGGTCGTGCTCGAGTTCGAGATCGGAGGCGATTCCTACCATCTCGAAAGGATGATGAAGGGCAAGGACCTGAAGGTCGACGCCACACTAATCGTCAATGACAAACCCGAGGCAAAAGGCGATAACGCCGTCAGCGAGGAGATGTCGAGACGGCTCGGCATGGATCACAAGGCGTTCTTCATCTCCGTCTTCGCGAGACAGAAGGACCTGAACGCGCTCTCGTCCTTCAGACCGTTCGAGCGGAAGAAGCTCATCCTGCGCATGCTCGACTTCGACGTCCTGGATAGGGTCGTGAGCGACATAGACAGAGACATCTCTGTGATGAGGAAGAGCCTGGAAATGACCACTGGGTCTCTGCTCACAGAGGACGGAAGGCACAGGAAGGACGTTATTGGTGAAGATATAAGAGCCCTTGAGGAAGGAGTGGACAATGCCCGAAAGGATCTTGCACCATTGAAGGTAGAGATGGCATCTCTCAATGAACGGGTTGCCGAGGGCAGAGAGCGAAAGGAATCGGCGCTGAAGAGGGACGAGGAGCACAGGCGACTGAGCGAGAGGGCCGTCGAGAAGAAGGAGACGATAAGGAACCTAGATTCTAGGAGCGGTGAGTTCTCGGTCGAGGTCCAGAGATTGAAAAGCAAGATGGACGAAGCACGTACGCTAGAGGATCGACACAATGAGTATCGAGCGCTTGCAGAGAAGGAGGAGGAAATGGAGAAGCAACTTCGCAATCACGAGCAGAAGAAGAACCTGGAGAGTAGATTAGCGGAGCTGAAGGAGAAGGAATCCAGGATCGCAGCCGAGATCGAGGAGAAGAAGAGACCTCTGGCCCCATTGAAAGGGGTCGAGGATCGGTTGAAGACCGTGGAAGAGAACCTCGAAGAGACGGACAAGCAGACGAGCTTGGTCAGAGAGAGACTAGGATGGTTGGCTTCGGAAACGAAAAGGATCTCCGAGGAGACGGAAGAGACGAGGTCGAAGATGGAGGGGATCGAGGATCTCGGCCCGGAAAGCCCTTGCCCTACGTGCGAGAGACCGCTCGGGGAACATCACGCAGCCCTGATCACGAAGCTCTCAGGAGATATCAAAAGCAAAGGAGAGAGAATGGATAGGATGGATGAAGAAGGACGGTCGGCCGAGAAGGAGATGGAGAGGCAAAGACTGAGGAAAGAGACGCTGGAGAAGAGGAAGAAGGAGCTGAAGAAACAGCAGAGGGAAGGAATCCAGCTCGCCTCGGCCATAGAACAGCTCTCTCGGAGCCTGGAAAGGCTAGGCGACGAGTGCCGCGGCCTCATGCCGGAAATAGAGCGGTTCAAAGATCTGAGGTTCGACGAGGAGGAATTCGCATCGGTCAAGGTTCGGTTCCAGGAGCTCAGGTATATCGAGGAGAGATACACAGAGCTGCGTATCGAATCTCAACGGCTGCCTGGACTCGAGATAGAACTAAGGACCGCAGAGACCCAGGCCGCTGAGGCGAGATCGAGTCTTGAAAGCATAGAGAGGGAGATCGCGGACATGGGCTACCAGCACGATGAGCGTCGGAAAGCGTTGGCTGATTATGAGGAGGTACTGCAAGCGCGCGAATCGATGTTGAAGGAGCTCCTCACGAAGGAGGCCGAGGCCCACCTCAACGAAAGGGAACTTCAGATCCGGAGGGAACAGCTGGAAGAGACGGTCTCACGCGAGAAGAGCATGGCAGAGATGACGAAGCGAATGGAGCAGCTCACCGTTCTGAGCTCGGTGATGAAGGAGTTCCGAGCGAACGTGATGTCGAGGATCGTTCCGACCCTATCAGGGATATCCTCGACGCTCCTCGCCGACCTGACCGATTCCAAGTATGGCGGGATGGAGCTCGACGGGAACTATGAGATACACATATTCGACGGCGGCGTGAAATACCCCCTGAGCAGGTTCTCCGGAGGGGAGGGTGATCTGGCCAACCTGTGCCTGAGGCTTGCGATATCGAGGGTGATAGCCGACCGTGCAGGCAGCAATGTCAACTTCCTGATACTGGACGAAATATTCGGCTCCCAGGACCAGACGAGGAAGCGGAACATAATGATGACTCTGAACCAGCTCTCAAGACAATTCCATCAGATCGTTCTGATCACACATATCGAGGACATAAAAGAATTCATGGGTCACGTGTTGAATGTAAAAGAAAGGGAGGACGGGACGAGCGAGGTCACCTTGGAGGGATGACCGACAAGGGTCGCTTCTATCTTATGCTCGTCTACGCCCAGTCCTGCCAAATCTTGTCTAGGTCCACGTGCTCTTTGACAGTCTTTGCGATCGTGTCGATCTCGCTCTGATCGTCCGGGTCGATCCTGGCGATAAGGTGCTCGATCAATTCTGCCGTTGTCATTGTGTCGTACCTCGCCAGAAGTATCGGAACCTCCGCTTCGTACGCCCTCGCGATGACCGTCTTCGCCGGGTACAGACCGCCTGTGAGTACCAAGCATGATGTGTCGGTCGAAAGCGCCGCCATCTGGATGTCGGACCTGTCTCCGCCAGTGATGACGGCCTTTCTCGGGATTCTGCGCATGTACTTCATTGCGCTCTCCGGCGTCATCGCACCGATCGTGACCTCCTCGACGTACTTGTACATCGCATCCTCGTCCCCGACGATTACCTCCGCACCCAACGCCTCTGCGATCTCCTTGACGCGGAAGTACTTCAACTGTCTGATCGTCGGTATAGAACCGAGCACATTCACGCCCTTGTCCCGAAGGAAGGCCTCCGTGGCAGGGTCATCCGTCATGTTCAGGATTACACCGGCTAGATTCACCTTGTAGTTCTCCATCAAGCGCTTCAGCATGCCTATTCGGTCGAGCGCAGACGGCTTCGAACTCGAAATGAGTATGACATCAGATCCGACCGCCTCGGCAATGGCGAACCCCGAGACATTGTAAGTATAGCCAGTCGCTATGTTGCGTGTGCCTTCGATGAGCATGAGATCCGCATTGACGGCCGCCTGATTATAGCATTTCGTGACCTTGTCAATGGTAGTCCCTTTGAACAGATCGTAAGTGCACGGGCAGAGAGTGTCTTCGTCCTGCTCCAGGTTCAAAGCCCTCTTCATTAGGTAGGCATCCTGGTCCACAACACGGTTGTGGGTCGAGACAAGAGTTTCCTTGAAGGGCCTGAAGTATCCGACCTTTCCAGGAAAGTCCTTGGCCATACCTAGAGCCACCATCGATTTTCCCGCTTTCTCTACGACCGATCCCAGATACAACGATTTCATTTATTCTCCCTCCCAATGGTAACCAGCGCGTCGACCGCGCCGCATCCCTTTCCCTCATCTCCGACTATCACAGGGTTGATCTCCAGCTCAGATATCTCCGGGAAATCTAGAGAGACCTGCGCGACCCTATAAATAACATTCTTCAGTGATTTGATGTCCGCGGGCTTCCTTCCTCTGGCGCCTGACAATATCGGGAAGGCCTTTATCGAAGATATCATCTTCGTAACTTGTGCCTCGGTCAGAGGGGCGATCCTCTGCGTGACATCCTTCATGATCTCCACGAATATTCCACCCAGCCCGAATGTGATGACCGGACCGAACTGCGGATCGCGAACCATACCGATGATGACCTCACGGCCACTCAGCATCTGACAGATCACCACGCCGTCAATCCTGGCGTCAGGCATCTTGTTCCTGCTTCTGCTGACGATCAGGTTGAACTGTCTCTTCACATCTTCTGGGTTCGCGACCCCGACCGCCACACCGCCCACATCAGTCTTGTGGGCTATGTCGGGAGACACTACCTTCATTACAACCGGATAACCGATTCGCTCCGAGGCCTCCACGGCCTCCTTGGGGTCCTTCACGACGACCTCGATTGGAACGGGGATCTTATATGCCCTGAAGATCTCCTTGCCTTCGTCCTCGCTTAAGGACACCCTGCCCTCGGCCTGTATCTTATCCAGAATCCTGCGGACGCGCTCCCTATCGCCCTCGATCACTACCGGCGGAGTGTCATCCCTTCTCGCGATCATCTTCACGTATTGCACCATACCGCTCAGCGCCCTCATCGCCCTGTCGGGCGAATCGTAATTCGGGACGCCTGCAGGTCTGAGGATATCGATGCCTTCTTGGCAATCCCTGCCTCCGACGAAAGCAGCAACAACTGGCATCTCTACGTTCCCGGCGAACGATGTGAGCAGCTTCGCTGTCGAAGGAATGTCCACCAAATCGGTCGGAGCCAGCATCACTGCAATGCAAGAAACGTTCTCATCCTCCATAAGCGTTCTGATGGCGAACTCATATCGTGCAGCGTCAGCATCTCCCAGCACGTCCACAGGGTTGTAGAAGTTGCATTGCTCCGGCAGATGCGCCTTAAGCTTCTCGATAGTCTCACTCTTGAACGATGCTAGTGTAAGACCGTGATCCGAAGCCGCGTCCGCCGCCATCACACCGAGGCCACCAGCGTTCGTGACGATCGCAACGCCATCGCCCTTGGGCAGAGGCATATTCGCGAAGACGAGCAAGAGGTCGAAAAGCTCGTCGATCGTCTTGACCCTTATGACACCGGACTGGTCCATCGCGGCATCGTACACCTTGTCGCTTCCGGACAACGCACCGGTGTGGGAAGATGCCGCCTTCGCCCCGGAGCTGGTTCTTCCGGCCTTGAGGGCAATTATCGGCTTTGTCTTCGTCGCCTCGTAGGAGGCCCGCATGAACTCTCTGCCCCGGTTTGTCCCCTCGATGTACATCCCTATGACCTTCGTGCAGTTATCATCGCGAAGGTAAGAGATGAGGTCTGCCTCGTCTATGTCGACCTTGTTTCCCACGCTCACGAATTTCGAGAAACCGACTCTGAGTTCAGACGCCCAGTCCAGCACGGTGGTTCCGACCGCGCCCGACTGTGATGTGATGGCTATCGGTCCCTCGATAGGATAGTTCTTGGTGAAGGTCGCGTTCATCTTGTGGTGGGTGTTTATCAGGCCCAGACAGTTAGGTCCTAGGATATTCATGCCACACTTCTTCGCGGTCTCGCCGATTCTCTTTTCCAGCTCCGCACCCTCTTTTCCAGTCTCCTTGAAGCCGGCGGTGATTATTATGGCGGATTTGACTCCTTTCTGACCGGCCTCTTCTATGACCCTAGGGACGGAAGCGGCCGGAATGACAATGATCGCCAAGTCGACAGGCTCAGGGATGTTGGTCAGGGAAGGGTAGCACTTGAAACCTAGAATCTCAGGGGCCTTGAGATTCACGGGGAATATCTTGCCCTTGAATCCGGAGCTGATGAGATTCCTCATAACGGCATGACCTACCTTGCCCTCCTCTCTGGCAGCTCCGACGACGGCAATGGACTCTGGCTCGAATAGCGTCTTCATTCTCAGACACCGTCAACGATTGGTATTTGCCTCCCGGCTATTTGGTCTAGGGATTTGAAGGTTTGCGTTTTTTTTCCACCACATTCGTTTCCGTGGCGGGAATATTGAAACTGCCCAGCGTCATCTGGTCTTGAAGCTGGATCTCTTTCTCGCGGTGCGCGATGGACAACAGGTCCATCATCTGGAAAGCGTTCTTGACCGCCTTAGCCCTTCCGTGATTATTGAAATACACCCTGACCTTCTTTGCGCCCTCTTCCGCCCCTTTTATCCTTCCGATCCAAGGTCTCAGCTGCTCTTCGGAGTACAGGAAGTCATAACGGTTGATCCTATAGTCATCCTCCTTCTCGTCGGAGTACCAGATGTCATAGTTCCTTCCGTGGAATCGAAAGTAGGAATGGTTTGCAGTGTCTCTGGAAGTGACCGGGAACCCGGGACCGTCCACGACGACATTCGCGACGTTGCGTTCACGAAGGAGTTCCAGAGCCTCGGGGACTATCTCCCGACCGGAATCGTCGAGCCAGGACCGGTGACGGAACTCAACGGCATATCGATACTTCTCGCACGACACGACCCTGAGCAGCGCAGACAGGATGCTCACAGCGCTCCCTTCGTTCCTGAAGTACGGGGAAAGCTGGATGAGCACGCTGCCGAGGAGTTCTTCTTTCGCTAGCGGTTCGACGCACATCTTCTCGAAGGACGCGGCCTGATTCGCTGCGCCCTCTGCGTTGCCCTTCACGATCGAGTCGTGTGTGACGATCTGCGGCAGCTTGACGGAGAACTCGAAATCCTCGAGGTCCGACGCCCTCTTAATCCAAGATCTTACGAGGAACTCGTTGGGGGGCCGGTAGAATGTGCTGTTTATCTCGACTGTCTTGAAATACCCGGCATAGTACCTGAGCCACTCCCCCCTCTTCTGGGCCAAATCGAGAGGATAGAAGCGCCCGACCCAATCGTCGTAGGACCATCCGCTGCAGCCCATCAGGACAGCCATTCATTATTTTATTGAGTATCAGAATATAAATACTTTCGCAGGAGTCCCACGACCTCGCCCGGCACCGCATCCCGGTTCTCCTTCGTCACGTGAACGGTCTGGACGTCACTCCTCGTCTTGATTGCATCGCAGAACGTTTCTTCCTTATCCATTATCGTCGCGATAACAGGACATGGGGAGTCAATGGCCTCGATGACCGTTGACCTGAACGCCGCTGAAAGAAGCTCCATCTTCCCAATCTCATCAACGATGATCGCTTTGCCGGTCTTCATGGCACGGCGAATCGCTACGACACCAATCTCATCGAGGTCCGCGATGTTCACTGTATACCGCCCGGTTTTGGAAACACCTTTGATGTCCACGTGGGCGAGCACCCCGGTCTCGCCAGCGAGCGAAACAATCCTGAACCCTTTCCTCTCACCGCCTTCCCTGATCTCATCCGTGTAGAATTCGTCCACATCTTCCCGAAGCATTCCAGCTATATCCTTCACCGAGGTCGTCTTCCCGACACCAGGTGGACCGGTGATCAGCGCGTTCTTCTTGGGGAGAGGAGACCGAGATCGCGACATCAAACTCAATACTGACATGGAATGATGATAAATCAAGTGGCAGCACAATCGAAAGTGTTAATAACCAGCTCCCCGTAACTCGTCCTGCCCTCGGAAATCGGATGATGATCCGTGATTCTTCCTCAACTCTGAAGGCTACAGTGCATCGACATAATGGGTCGCTCCAGGAACGGCGACGTGACGTCGGGTTATGACTGGAGACCAACCCCGATGCACGACAAAAACCCCCAGCCTGGGTCAGTGTGGGGAGGCGGGCTACGCCCTTCCGTGAACCAATCTGTTATGGCTGGGGGACACTCCCCTCAAAGGGCTGTTCTTCGCTCACTTGAATCTTTGTCAATTGAAAAACCACATTAGACCGCAGAAGAATCACTGACGCAATGACCAACTACATCCGGAGGGGAGACTGCAACCGCTGCGGGGACTGCTGCAAGCCGCGCTTCCTCATCCACGAAGATGCGAGAGAGTTCTACAGGGAGAACGGGCTTCCGGAAAACGGCCAGTGCCAGTTCCTGGCCCTTGTCGACGACTTGTGGACCTGTACGATGTACGCAAATCGCGCCTCGTTCTGCCAGGCCTTTCCGTGGCATCCGGACCAAATAAAGGGACTTGACAGATGCTCCTACACTTTCGTGCCGGCAGAGGATGACTAGCCCAGGTATATCAATCCGAGACGCTTGTTGTAGATCCAGTGGTCATCGGTCTGAGCCTCCTCTTTCGCCCTTATGTATTGCTCGATCTGTGCGTCCATGTCGTCCGCGAGATTGACCACCGCCGCCTCCGGAAACTGCGGTCTCTTCGGAGAGCCTTGTTCCGGTTTCCCGTGATGGCTCAGTATCATGTGCGCCATCTTAAGCTTCAGGTTCTCGGGGAAGTCCGGTATCTTCTCGCAGGCCTTAGTGATCATCTCAGACCCGGCGACGATGTGCCCTCTCAGCATGCCGTCCGTCGACTCGTCTATGTTCGTTGTGACGGAGTACTCGACCACTTTCCCAATGTCGTGGAGGACGGCGCCGGACAACAGCAGATCCTTGTCGAGCTTTGGGTACCTTCTCATGAGGAAATCGCATATGCTCGTGACGTTTAGGGTATGCTCGAGAAGCCCGCCGATCCAGTTCGCGTGGATCGATATGGATGCTGGAGCTTGCTTGAACTTGTCGACGAACTCCTCGTCAGAGAAGAAGGATGAGAGCAGTCTCTGCAGATGAGCATTCTCGACCTTCTTGATGTATGATTTCAACTGGGTCATCATCTGGTCAGGATCCATCTCGCTGCGTCCGACGAAGTCTTCATACCTGTATTCCGGTGCCTGCACCGGCTTCACGAACCCTCCGCTCTCAACGTTCACGGAGATCTCCATCACATCTCTGTAGGTGACTGCTTGACCCTTCACCCTGACAACTTCCCCGGCCTTGAACGCATCATATGTTTTACGGACAGAGGGCTCGTCGGCGGGACCCCAGAACTTCACGGTGATATCGCCCGTGCGGTCCGCAATCCTGACCTCGAACATAAACCCATTCGCGTACTTGCGCGGTGGCTTCTTGTATTTGACCGAGAAGACATCGTCAATTTCATCGCCCAATGCGAAGTTCCTAACGAACTGGCGCTTTCCGACCATAACTCACATCCCACTTCAACTATGAACCCGCGCATTGATACCTTTGTCGCTGCGTCCCTACGGCACCGGCGCCCTCATCGAGGCCACTTTCTTCAACCATTCGTCAGCCTCTCTCCATTTCGGATGCATCTTCTCTCTCATCCTGAACTCGCGGCCGTGCCCAGAGAAGAGCGAACCCAATCCCGATTCGAGGTGAAGGATCTCGTGGTACAGGACGTATTCCGCGACATAGTCTGGCATCGACCCGGTGTCTAGCATAGAGCTGACCGCGATCACTCTCATTATGACGCTGCAGTACCCTACCCTGTGCACATTGCCGCAGACGGTCCAACTTAGGAACGCATCGGAGGAGTCCTCGATCAGACCCTTGTCCTTCAGATTCGCCCGTATGTTCCGTAGGTCGAGAACCCGACCGGTAGGGGAGAGCGTGAGGTTTCTGCTACGCTCAAGATAAAGTGGACGGTTCCTCACGATGAATTCCTGAGACTGCAACCAGGTTCTTAACCGATCGGTGTATACCTCCCTGCGCCCTCTGTTCGATATCCTTGCGAACAGACAACGGGCGAAGTCCTCAAGAATCGCGTCGTCGGCCCATCGCAGGTAGTCCGATATCCGTAACTCAGCCCTTTGCCCGTTGCGACACCATGTGCTCTTGAATTCCTTGAACGGATAGAATCGCGCCTGGACATCGTCGTAACCATGTTCATTTCCGACCGAGCGGAACACCTCTCCAACCATCAGATCCTTTTCTGACTTCACGCAATCACCTCAGCACGGGGCATCAATATGAAGCCTCCGTCCTTGTCGATCGAAGGCTCCAGTGCTCACTTCACGGTATAGCCAGTGCGTGTACACGCATAGTACGGCGTTTCATGCGTCAAACCCCCCATCGCCGAGGCAAGTGGCTCAGCGGTGGACGATATCCCATCACGACTGGATTCCTCAGAAAATCGCAGATACTCAAACTCCCTCCTACAATCTCCCGGACTTCGTCCACTCAATAGAATCAAATACTCTGGAAGACAATCCCAGTATGGGATGGGAAGCCTTTCCAGGGACGAGAGGGACGTTCACCTCATTACCCGAGGAAATGTCGATGGCATTGTTTCTGCAGCGATCTTTCTCGACGTGTTCCCGAACTCTCGGGTCTCTTTCGTGACTTCACCGACCGCTGGGGCGAAGGTCTTCTCGAAAGACGAATTCTCGAGCCGGGTGTTCTTGGTCGACCTTGCAGTAGTCCCTGAGCTAGCCAGGTTGATGGAACAGAGGAGGGATTCACAGGATATCATCGCGATAGACCACCACCAGCCCTCATTCTTGCCCGAATCCATTCAGGACGTCTGCATGATAAGAGAGGGGATGAGCGCTGCGGGCGCGATGTATCGGCAATTCAGAACTGACGGTCATATGAGGAAACTGGTCGCGATTGCGGACCTGGTAGAGTTCTGCAACACAGAGGTTCTTCAAGACCAGGCAAGGACTCACGGGATCAGACGCATCGAGGAAGAGGCAAGGATACTCGATTACTCCTGGCGATTCAACATCGAGGACGACATGTTCAGGCTCCACGCAAGCTCCCACCTTGCCTCCGGGTGCTGGCCGTCCGAGGTGGGCCTGATAAAGCGCAGGTACCTGCAGGTCCAGAACGAGAAACGGTGGCCGAGAGCGCTCGCAAGGGTGGAGCGTGGCGCCAGGGTCGAAGGCTCGGTCTGCATCCTTGAGTTCAAGAACAAGAGGCGGTCGCTACACGGATTTGGAACCAGAGCCCTGGTGGAGGTCGCGAAGGAGCACGGATGCAGCTACGCGGTCATGATAAACGAGAGGAAGGAGCACTCCTCAGTTTCAATGAGGGGACTATGCTATGGAGGCGTGAACCTCGGCAAGTTCACTGAGGACTTCACTTCCGTTCACGGCCTTGGAGGAGGAGGGCATCCGACGAGCGCTGGAGCGAGGATACCGACGGATCTCACTCCTCGTTTTGTTGACGAGTTCCAGACTCTTGTCGCTCAGCACTAAGGCCCTCGGCAGACGGAATAGGCCCCGGTGCCATCTCCGTTCCGACCACTCTCTTGTAAACGAGCACGGGGCATTTTGCTGTCTGCGCGATCTTGTCTTGAATTGGGCCGAAAGCGAACTTCTCCCAACGCTTCGCGGCGCTCGCACCGATGATGAGCAGATCGTAGTCCATGGACTCCGCCACGACCCCGCCGATTATCGTCTCCGGCCTGATTTCCTTTGTGATCACTGGCGCACCGGCAGATTCGACTATCTCCTTCAGCCTCTTTGAGTACTCCCTTGCCTTGGTCAGGTACTTCTCGTTCACCACGACGTTCAGGATCGTGACTCTGGATTTCTCCGCGACTGCGATGTCGGCGGCGACCTCGGTCGCCTTGCTGACGTGCCACAGCCCGCCCGATAGCACAAGGATGTTGTCTGGCCTTATCCTCTCCTCGGCTTTGAGGACGATGACATCGCAAGGCGTCTGTCTCAGCAACGCGTCCATCTTCCTCCCGAGGATCCTCTTCTTGGTGCGTGTGTATCCTTTCCAACCGACGAGGATGACGTTCGCGGCCTCTTCCTTCGCCGTGTCCACGACGGCGGTGACGACTTCGTGGGAGACGGACACAAGAGCTCTCGTTCCAACTCCCCTGAGCTCTGCATATGTCTTCAACTTCTCCAACATCTTCTTGCGCTGATCAATCGTCTCCTTGTCGACCGCATCGATCGGGACAGAGGTGGGGACCTCTATGACACTGGTGAGGAGCAGCTCTCCATTGTGCCTCGAGGCGAGCAGACACCCGAGATCGATGATTGGCATGTTCTTCGGATCGTCGATCGGGATGAGCACCCTGTATTTTGCCAACTCCTCCCTTGTGAGCGGCGCTCTGATCGGGATCTCCACTTTCTCTATCTCCTTCCTGCCCCTCACGAAGTAGTGGATGAACAGACCGATGAAGATGACAGCGAATGCGAAGTACCAGGCAAGAGGTTCATAATTGAACAGCATCACAGCGAGAAACAGTTTCGAAGCAATGCCAGCCAATGGAACATAGGGGAAGAATGGCGTGACGAAATGCCTCTTCACGTCAGGTCTCTTCCTCCTTAGAGATAAGGCGGCAACGTTCACGAAGGTAAAGAGGAGTAGGATCAGGATGTCCGCCGCTGCGGCAACTTGATTGAGCGGCAGAAGCACACATGCGGAGACTATTATCGCCCCGCTGATGAGAAGCGCGGCGGAAGGGGTCTGGTTCTTCGGATGCAGTCTTCCGAAGACTGTTGGGAGGTTACCGTCCCGGCCCATGGCGAACGAGACCCTTGAGGATGAAAACACGATCGAGTTAACCGCGGCAATCGACCCGACGATTATGCCGATAGAAATCAACGCTCCGCCGAGCACTGGTACCACCTTCTGTGAGGCGACAACGAGCGCATCCTGTCCGTTCCCCATCGTAGTCAGATCGGATATCGGCTTCCAACCCAGCACGGCGATGGTTACGATTGCCACGAGAATGAAAATGACAGCACTGATGATTATGCATAGGAACATCGCCCTCGGTATGGTCTTCTCGGGGTTCTTCGCTTCTTCACCCGTCTGGGCGACAACCTCGTACCCTTCGAAAATCATAAAGGTGAATCCCATCGATGTGGCAATGCTCATGATTGCCATTGGTGGAAAGAACGGTTCGAAGGCATTGGAGACCGTGCCCCCACTGAAGATGGCGAGCGCACAGAAGAGGATGTAGATTGCGATTATGCCTATCAAGAAGAACGAGACTATTATCTCGGATCTTCCTGCGCCCTTGACCCCTCTATAGTTCAGATAAATGAAGAAGGCTGCGATCAGAGCCGCGAACAATTTTGCGATATCGTCCGGCGAGAGTCCGAAGAGAGGAACGTTGTACTGAGACAGGAGCGCGCTCACTCCCCAACCGAAACCGAGTGCGTACACCGCGCACGCTATGCAGTGCCCAACCCATGACATCCAGCCACCCAGGAATCCAAAGGGAGGAAACAGACCCTCTTTGATCCACCGGTAACCTCCTCCAGTCTCAGGAAAAGCGCTGCTCAACTCAGCATAGGAGACTGCCGTCAAGAGCGTAACGAAGAAGTTGAGTACAAAGGCGACAATGATGGCGGGTCCAGCGATACCTACGGCGAAACCAATGAGTATGAATATCGACGAGCCGATGTTGGGGCCAATGCCGATCATCAGGACCTCCAAGAGACCAAGGTCACGCCTAAGCGATACCTCTACAGTGCCCGAGCCGGCCTTCTTTTCGTCCGCCATAAATGAAGTGAGATTATGAAATGAGCCTCAGATAACCATTTGCTTGGACGGTCGGAATCTGATTCGTACAGGCTGTAATCGCTCTAAAGCGTTGGACCGATACGCCATATGTCGACAAAGCGGTAACCTGAGACCTCCGTCTTGACCTCCTTGCCAGAGGCCACGCTGAGTACCTCTTCGTAGACTCTCTTGCCTGCCTCAGTAACGCTTTCTCCCTCGGTGATAATCGCGGAGACGTCCACATCGATGTCGTCCTCCATCTCCTGAGCGGTATTGGGATTGCCCGTCACCTTCATCACTGGCACGACAGGAAGCCCGAACGGTGCCCCGAGACCGGTTGAGAAGACGACGACCTGGGCCCCACTCGCCATGAATCCCGAGACGACCTCCACCTCCCTTCCCGGCGAGTCCATGAATATCAGACCCCTTTGGCTCGGCCTCTCGGCGTACTCGATCACCTCCCTGAGGGGTGACGTGCCAGCTTTCAATATTGCACCCAGGGACTTCTCCTCGATGCTCGAAAGCCCGCCCCGTATGTTCCCCGGCGTCGGCTGTGAGCCGCGGATGTCAACGCCCATCCTCATCCCCTCCTTCTCCATCCTGTCAGCGATCTCGTACACCCTGCTGGCGACCTCCTTACTAATCGCTCTCCTCGCGAGTATGTGCTCGGCCCCGAAGACCTCCGTGGTCTCGCCGAATATCACTCGGCCGCCATTCTCGACCATGAGGTCCGCCGCACGTCCCGTAGCTGGATTGGAGGCGATGCCGGAGGTCGTGTCCGACGCCCCGCATTTGACACCGACGGTCAGTTCGCCGACGCCGAACTCCTTCCTGTGCTCGGAGGATGCTTCGTGAGCCATAGTTCTGGCGATCTGCACGCCCTTGTCTATGGCTTTCAGGGTTCCGCCGGACTTCTGGATCGTGATCAACTCCACGCGCTTCCCTCTCTTCGCTATCTCGTCGGCAAGTCTCTGGGCGTCAATCGCCTCGCATCCGAGGCTCACGACGAGAACAGAATGACAGTTGGGATTGGCCCCGAACCCTACAAGGGCCCGGTAGGTCTGCTCCAGGTCCTTTCCCATCTGTATGCAACCCTGATGATGCAGGAACGCCCGGGTGTTCTCGACGCGCTCCTCGATCTTCCTCGCCACCTCATCCGCGCACACGACCGAGGGAAGGATCGCGACGTGATTCCTCGTTCCGACCCCATACCCCCTTTCATATCCAAGGAAGAAATCAGCCATAGAACATACCTGCCAGCATTTCAGAAATCCTACTTCCTGACGCCGCCATCGACAATGTCTCCGCGGCCCCTCAGGCTCTCGATGTTGTGAACGTGAACATGGTCTCCTTTCTTTATGTCGGCGGTCGCCCTTCCGATAATCTCCCCGTATTTGACGACGTCATCGCCTTTGCCTATCGGCTTCATGGCGAACTTGTGACCAAACTGAATGCCCCCACGGACGGTGACCTCCATCTCTTTCCCATTCTTGACGACGACCTTCTCGCCGGACGCGAGGTCGCTGATCGCGGTGGCGACATTATCCTTCTCATTCATCCTGATGGCTTTTGCCTTCATGCGAAACCACTTCCCTCGGCATGTCCGAAATGGAAGTACAGCATTAACAACCCTCCCATCGATTCATGCTTTTTTATACACAGGAAGCACGTCACCGCCGTGATGGACGACCCCCACAGTCGCGTCCTTCCCGTGCCTAGCGAAGGCCATTCTCAAGGCTTCTTCCATGCTGTCTGCGTGCTCCATTGCCATCAGCCCTTTCATCTCGCGAGTCAGTCCATCGGAGACGGCGATCACGTTCACGCCCTCCACGCCCTTCTTAATCAACATAAGCAGCGATCCCGCCACCCTGTCGTCCACCTCGTCGCAGACCATCATGTCCTTGAGCTCGGAGTACGAGCACCGTCCGTGCTCTGCGAGGAAAGGGTGGTTGGCACATATTCCGTCAGGAGCGGCTGTCAGGAAGATGACGGTCCCTCCGTCCTTGACAGCCCTCTTCGAGTACGACAAGGGCTTGGTTGCCTGCCACATGTCGAAGTCGGCTGGGTACGCCTCCTCGATGACAATGTCCGCCTTCTCCGTGATCTCCCTCACGAAGTTCATCCTTGATGCCTCGATACCGGCGTCGTGAGCTTTCTCGAGATCGCCTGCGACGACCTTCACGACTTCCTTCCTGGAGTTCACCACGACGTTCACGATGAAGTCCAGGCCTGCCTGCCGGGCGACTGCGCGCATCTCGTTCATCACCTTGTTGCGGGCCATCCCTGCGAAGTCCAGCACCCTGCTGTCGTCGTCAAAGATCAAGTGGTGCGTGGCAGCGGTCGTATCCGGTCCTGAGATCCCCGGCTGGATGATCTTCGCCCCGCCGGAGAAACCGGCCCAGCAGTGCGGTACGATGCTGCCAAGACCGATAAGGAAATCGGCATCGTATGCGACCTTGTTGACAGTGATCGGCGTACCGTTCTCCGTCTTCCCGAGAGAGACGAGGTTCGCCGGGTCCATCCATTCGTGGTTGAGAATCCTGACCCTCGATATCATGTCCTTCCCGAACGCCTTCAGTATCTCGTCCTCGGTCATGTACCTGTGAGTGCCGAGGGCGATCAGTATCGTGATATCATTGTCCGGAACGCCGGCCTTGTTCAACTCATCGAGCAGTATCGGGAGAATCCGTTTCTTTGGAGTTGGACGAGTCATATCGTCAGCGATTATGACGGCCTTCATACCGGGCTTGACAAGTCTCCCCAGGCGCTCGCTCCCGATCGGATTCGTTATTGCGTCCCTTATCGCCTTCTCCTCGTCATCGACCGCGGGCAGATCATTGGGCCAAAGCTCCCAGAGCACACTCATCTCCGGGATATCAACATCGATCTCCCGAGAACCGTAAATCAATTCCACTTTCATTGTATCTGAAGGGAAGGGTAGAGACTGACATTATACTTACGGGTTGCCAAGAGTCCTTCGTGATGTGCAGTCGAATGCAGGTCCGCTGCGATTTGGGGCGGAACAAGACCCAAGGATTCCTCTCAGATGAGCGGCTCAGGCTGCTTCCCCAACGGGGTCATTGGCAGGCTCGCCCTGTGAATGACGAGCCCGCCATCGAAGTGATTCACGCGGTTGAGGACCAGCTTCTTTCCGATGTCGCTAACGGCGAACACAGGTATCGATATCCCTATCTGGATCTTCGCGCGCTTTCCCACCACGTCCCTGACCTCCTTCGACGCGCACGCCCACACGATATCGCAGTACTCGGCCAGGGTCTCGGCATCCTGCTCTGTGACGCCGCTGTTGTGAACCGCGAAGACCACTGGAGGGCAACCGGACACCTGCCCCATCTCCTTCAGGGTCCTCGCCTCGAACGCCCTCAATCCGGTTATCGTGACGGCGACTCGCTTGAACCCCGATTTCATCGCCTTGATGTATCCTTTCACCTGGTCCATCGTACAGACATCGTCAAGGAGGATGGACCCCCTCTGTCTGAGACCCTCCTGCGTCTCGGGGATAGGCTCAGTTCGGATAAGCCCGGTCATGTGAGCTCCCGTCGCCTGAAGCACCTCCGGACGTGTGACTATCACCGTACCCGCGCCTTCACAGACGACGACCGCCGCGTCGATCATCCCCTCGGTCATGGCGTCCGTAATGATCTCTGACGCGCCGAACGACACGGACATCTCGTCGGATTCGAGGACCCTGTTCGGCCCGTACATGCCGTGCTCGGCCATATGCTGCCTTAGGACCATCTCCACCGTCTCCCTGGTCTCCTCCTCACAGCCATACAGATCGCTACGAAGCGGACAGCGCTTGATCTTCGGGTCGCTAAGAACGGTTATCTTGCCATTCTTCACAAGCACCAGCGCCTTAGCCATCTCAATCAGATGTTCTGACATGGCACCCTCTCAGACTGGCCTCCGACTCGTCCTTGATGCCTTTCCTCATCAAGTAGTTGTTACCCTGCCTGCCAGCCACCTTGTATCCCACGTGCTCATAGAACTTGATGGCGGACTCGTTGGTGCTCTGGACCCACAACTCCACCATATCGACACCGCTACTCCTAGCCCACTCCTCGACCCGGGACATCATCAAGCTGCCTAGCCCTTTCTGCTGATACTGAGTCTGGATCTGTATCGACACGATGAAGACGCTGTCGATCCGCTTGAAAACGGTGTAGTACCCGATGATCCTCTCGTCGTTCATTGCGACCTCAGTGAAGGTGTCTGGGTCGGTGACGGCCTGGACAAGTGTGCTATCTCTCCACTCCGTACCCCAGGCTGAAAGGACTATGTGAGCCATGTTGTCCTTGCTCATCCTGACGAGAGTGGGTATGTCCCTCTTGCTCATCCGACGGAATTTCGCATCGAATCGTTGGCCGGGCATCGTTTCCGCCGTCTGAGTAAATCGTCCGCCGATTTAAACCCTTCCAGAAAGAGAGAGCAATGCTACGTCGAGCGAATCCGTCGCAGAGGGCCAGCATCACGACAACTGAATGATGAGGGAAAGAATTTAAATAATTGCTCAACGTGTTCAGCGTAAAAGGTGCGGTACTCATGGTAGAAGCAAGCGCAGAGGCGACGAAGTTCATCAACGACCTTCTCGCCAAGAACCAGAAGCAGGGATTTGGAGTTAGAATATACGTCGCTGGTGTAGGCTGTTCAGGCCCGCAGTTCGGGATGGCCTTCCAAGAGAAGAAGAAAGAGGGTGACCTCGAGCAGAAGGTCGACGGATTCTCCTTCTATTACGATGACGAGGCCCGGGAGTTCCTCGACGGGTGCACAATAGACTACGTAGAGACCCCCCAGGGATCGGGACTAATCATTCAGAATCCCAACTTCTCCGGATGTGGGTCGTGCGGCGGCAGTTGCCACTAATCGCTTCATACGGACCCCTCCCCAAAACCCTTTTCTAGAGTCTCGATTATGTGATGGCGTGTTCGTCAGACACCCTCTCATAGTGGAGAACAGAATCGAGGAGAGGGAATACCAGCTGGCGCTGGCGAAGTCATGCCTTGAATCCTCGACGCTCATCGTTCTTCCGACCGGAATGGGAAAGACTGTCGTCGCCCTCATCGTCACAGCCGAGGTGCTAAATTCAAAGAAGGGCAAGGTGCTGTTCCTCGCTCCGACGAAACCGTTGGTCGAACAGCATGCCGGGTTCGTGAGAGAGCACTTGGTAGGAAAGAAAGTGGCCGCCCTGACGGGCGAGGTGGAGCCGATGGAGAGGGAAGTGGCCTGGATCGAGAACGATGTCATCGTCTCCACTCCACAGGTAATCGCGAACGACCTCAGGCGCGAGAGGATATCGCTGAGGGATGTCAGGCTCATAATCTTCGACGAGGCGCACAGGGGTGTCGGGAACTACGCGTACGTGCCCATCGGGGACGAGTACAAGGCATATGGTGGCCTCGTCATGGGAATGACCGCCTCACCAGGGAGCAGCGGCGTGAGAATCGAGGAGGTCCGCAAGAACCTGGGAATCGAGAAGATCGAGATCAGGTCCGAAAGCGATCCAGACGTGGCGAGGTACGTTCAAGACGTCAACATGCAGTGGGTGGAGGTGGATGTCCCGGACCAGCTGCGGAAAGTCGTCGCAATCCTCAGGTCTCTCAACGATTCCTACATCAAAGAACTCGTCAATCTGGGCGTGATGGATGGGAAAAGACCCCCCACCAGGAAGCACCTGTTGGAGGTCAGGAACAGAATCGAGGCAAAGCTCAACTCGGGGGAAAGAAGGAAACAACTGTATCGGGCGCTGAGCGTCCAGGCGATGGCAATGAAGATCGGCCACGCGCTGGAACTCGCAGAGACCCAAGGGACTAGTGCTCTGACCAGCTACCTGGAAAGGATGCAGCAAGAGGCGGCGTCCGAGGAGGGGTCCAAGGCGTCGAGAGCGATTGTCCGATCACCCGAGTTCGAGAAGTTGACCTCGCTTCTGAGCACCATGAACATGGAGCATCCGAAGCTCTCAAGGGTCATGAGCATCGTGAGCAACCAGATAATAGCGCACCCGAACTCAAGGACATTGGTCTTCACACACTACCGGGACACGTGCGAACTCGTAACCAACAAGCTCTCCAAAATCGAGGGCGCCAGGGTCGCCAAGTTGATAGGACAGGCTGAAAGGGGCAGCGAGAAGGGCTTGAAGCAGAAGGAGCAGGTCAGCGTACTCGAGAAGTTCCGTCGCGGAGAGTACAACGTGGTCGTGGCGACCTCGGTGGGCGAGGAAGGACTGGACGTTGCCAGCACGGACCTCGTGGTCTTCTACGAGCCCGTCCCCTCCGAGATAAGGACGATCCAGAGAAGGGGGCGGACCGGTAGGAGAAGGCCCGGAAGGGTCGTCATCCTGATTACGAGGGGCACGATGGACGAGGCGTACCTCTACTCCAGCCAGAAGAAGGAGACCGCAATGCGGCGGCGATTGTATAGGATGAGCGAGAAGACTGAAGAGAAGAAGGCGCCGGAAGAAAGTGAAGAGAAGAAGGACCAGACCGCGGGACAGAAGAGCATCTTCGATTTCTAGCCAGTTCCCATCTCGACTTGGATGATCAGAATACAGCAAGATCACGCGGCGTTGTCTTCATGGATTAAATACCCAAAATCCGTTTGATATCTCATGCTCTACCAAGAGCTGGTCAGGGTCTACGAGGCGCTGGAATCGACATCTGGTCGTTTGGAGATGACCGAGATACTCGCCGATTTCTTCCGCACCGTTGACTGCTCTTCGCTGGGGAAGATCGTCTATCTCACCCAAGGCCAGCTCTATCCCGATTTCTACCCTCAGAAGTTGGGGCTCGCGGACAAGCTGCTCCTAAGAACGATCGCTTTCACCTCTGGAACAAGAGAGGAGGATATCCAGAAGCTCTGGCTGAAGGAGGGCGATCCCGGGATTGTGACGGAGAAGGTCTTCGAGGTGAAGAAGCAGAGGACCCTTTTCTCGGAGCAGCTGACGCTCGGCAGGGTGTACGAGGCGCTCCAGCGCGTCGCGGAGGCGGAGGGGAGCGGCTCGCAGGATCATAAGATGAAGATGCTCGCCGATATTCTGCATGACGCCACCCCCTCCGAGGCGAAGTACATCGCCAGGATAGTCACGGGAAGGATGAGACTGGGCGTGGCGGACATGACCGTCATAGACGCTCTCTCTCAAGCATTCGCGACGAAGGATGAGAGGGACGTTGTGGAGAGGGCGTTCAGCGTTTCCTCGGATTTGGGGAAGGTCGGCGAGGTGCTTTGCAGGGAAGGGATAGAGGGGGTCAGAGGGATGAAGGTCGAGGTGGGGAACCCTATAAGGGCGATGCTGGCCGAAAGGCTACCTTCCCCCGCCGAGATTCTGGAGCGCATGGGAGGACGGGCCGCCTTTGAGTACAAGTACGACGGGGTCAGGGTGCAGGCGCACATCAAGGAAAAAGACATAACGCTCTTCTCTAGGAGGCTGGAGGACCTTACCTCGCAGTTTCCAGATGTGGTGAGCGCCCTGAAGAAGTCGTTCAGATCGAAGAGCGCCATATTGGAGGGAGAATGCGTCCCGGTGGATATCAACACCGGCGAGATGTTGCCATTCCAGGAGGTCTCCCACAGGAGGGGGCGGAAGCATGACGTCAACAATGCGGTCGAGGACTACCCGGTGAGAATCTTCCTGTTCGACTGTCTTCATCTGGACGGGAAAGACCTGACGAACCTGCCGCTCCTCGAGAGGAGGAAGGCGCTGGAAAGCTGCGTGGACACGACGGACGAAGTCAGGACCTCAGAGATAAGGATCTTGGACGATGCCGAGAAAGCGGAAGCCTTCTTCCAGGAGGCCCTGAGGGACGGATGCGAGGGACTGATGGCGAAGTCCATCGACGGAAGCTCGGTGTACAGGGCGGGCGCGAGAGGCTTCCTCTGGATAAAGTACAAGAAGGAGTACAAGTCCGAGATGACGGATACGGTCGACCTGGTCGTCGTGGGGGCCTTTGCAGGAAGGGGCAGGAGGAAGGGCGTCTACGGAGCGCTGCTGATGGCGACGTACAACGAACAAGAGAACAGATTCGAGACGGTCTGCAAGCTCGGCAGTGGATTCGACGACCAGACGCTTGCCTCTCTTCCTATGAAGCTGGAGGAGTACCGCCTTGCGGAGAAGCACACATTGATCTCCTCCAAGCTGGAGGCGGACTTCTGGTTCGAGCCGTCCATGGTGCTCGAGGTTCTGGGAGCGGAGATAACAATCAGTCCTACTCATACCTGCTCGTACTCAAAGATAAGGAAGGATGCGGGACTGGCGATACGCTTTCCAAGGTTCACCGGCAGGTTCCGGGATGATAAGAGCCCTAGGGAGGCGACGACGAGCACCGAACTCGAATCCATGTACAAGAACCAGTTGAAGAAAGTGGAGAGCTGAGCGCCCCATCAAAGGATTATCAAAAGATTTATAGTCATGATTCAGATAGGAGCCGCCATGCAACTCGAACTCATCGATAAGGATAAGGATTCTATCAATATCATGATCAAGGACTCCGACATGACTCTGATATCGCCATTGGTCACCGAACTCCTAGAGGACGAAGCGGTATCCGAAGTGAAGTACACGGCCGCCCACCCTGACCTCGAATTCCCAACCCTTTACGTCCGGGTGAAGACCGGAAAGCCTCAGACAGCACTGAAACGGGCTTCGAAGACCCTCGCGGGGGAGTTCAAGGAAACGAGGGAGAAACTCGAAAAGAACCTGAAGTAGAAGTCTATGGATTATCAGATTAGCAAGGCCAGGGAGGCCGAGATCGGCATGGAGGTTTTTTGCACAACGACCCCGGGCACTGGCGGCAGGCTGAGGAAGGTCCCAGAGGATTTTGCGGTCGAGGAGATATCGAAGTACCCCGACCGCTCAGAGGATGGGAAGTACACCATCGCGAACGTCACTTCCACGAATTGGGAGATGAACAGACTTGTTCGGATGCTCTCCAAATCCCTTGGAACAAGTAGAAGCAAGGTCGGTTTCGCCGGAACGAAGGACAAGAGGGCCGTCACGAAACAGCTGATGTCGTTCGAGGCCCCGATCGAGGACGTGAGGTCGCTGAGGATGCATCAGGTGACTATATCAGATGCATACCGGGCGAAGAAGCACATCACCATCGGCGACCTCGTCGGGAATTCCTTCACTGTGAGAATAAGTGACTGCGCCACCCAGGGCGAGAAACTTGAAGCGACAGTGCAGGCGACCGCGAGCACGTTGAAGGATCTCGACGGTTTTCCGAACTTCTTCGGGGTACAGCGGTTCGGAGCCTTTAGACCCGTGACCCACCTTGTCGGCAAGCACATCGTGAAGGGCGAATTTCAGAAAGCGGTCATGGTCTATGTCGCGAACCCGAGTGAGAATGAGTCGGAGGAGGCACAGAGAGTTCGAAGAGAGCTGGAACTTACAATGGATTTCAGGTCTGCGATCGCGACCTATCCGAACAAGCTCTCGTTCGAGCGGACGGTGATTGCGCATCTGGCAGAGAACGACGGAGATTACACCGGGGCGATCCGGGCCCTGCCACCGAACCTTCAGATGATGTTCGTGCATGCCTACCAATCATACCTCTTCAACAAGATGCTCAGTCTGAGGATCAGGAAAGGGCTTCCCTTGGACAGACCCCTCATCGGGGACGTCGTTCTGCCTGCCCGCAGGAACGGAATTCCAGACCACGATATCCACATCAGGGTCACTGAGGAGAACGTTGACCTCGTCGAGAGGCAGATGAGGGAACGGAAGGCCTTCGTGAGCGGTTTGCTTTTTGGCTCGGAGAGTGAGTTCGCCGAGGGAGAGGCGGGCGCGATAGAGAAAGGAATCGTCGAAACCGAAGGCATCAGTCGCGATGATTTTATCATTCCCGATATTCCAGAGTGCAGCTCGAAGGGCAGCAGGAGGGAACTTCTCGGCCGATTCAAGGATCTCTCGATTAAAGCCGAAGGCAACGGCCTGGTGTTGTCATTCTCTTTGGACAAAGGTTGCTACGCCACCTCGCTGCTCAGGGAGTTCATGAAAGCTGACGTCATGGATTACTGATACGCCCAAAGAACGAAAGAAGACGCGGTCGCCGATCCATTCTCGCTTCAAAGGCGCGTCCAGTCCCTGCTATCCCTATCCTCATCGGAGGGCTCCGTCTGTCTACCTGTTTCCCCGGGGGCCTTGGCCTTCTCCCTCTTCGTCTCTTCGGGGCCCTTGACGGTCCTCTTCTTAATCGGCGCCCCGCATCTCGGGCAGGAATCGGACTCGGAGACACATTCCTTGCACAGAAGCGAGCCGCAGGTCTGGCACTTCATGACCGCTGGGCCGCCGTGGAACAGACAGCGGCGCCCTTTGATCGCTTCTAAGTCTGCTGGTGGCTCCACCTCCTTGGCTTCCTCCTTGTAGAACCGGCTGTAAAGGTCGACCTCACTTCTGGTGGACCTCTGCTTCGGGGTCGGAGGCACGGACTTGAGGTCTACCACGCGCTTCTCCTTCTCAATGTCCACCTGTTCCGCTCGCCAAGGGATGTCCTTGACTTTCACCGCCGAGGTCTTGTAGCCCTCTCCCCTGAATGTCTGGAGGATAACCATTAGCTTCCTGGCATTGAATATCCCGACCCCGAGGTTCTCCATGAGGCCGATCGCGGACCGTTTCTCCTCGGGCAGACTCATCGCGGACCTCAGAAACTTCTCCGTTTCCTGGTCCGGGGTGACAGTGGAGAAGTCCATGTCGTTAACCTTCTCGATGTAGGCCAGAACCTTCTTCGCCTTGCGTATGTCCCTATCAGGCAAGTTCATCAGAACATCGGGCAGACGCAGACCGTACCTGCCGACGCTCGGGCTCCGGTAGCTCGCGAGAAGCACGTCCCTCGAAAGCTCCTCATATTCCTTGAACTCCGCCTGGCTCAGCGAGATGACGTTAACTACCTCCTTCCCATCCAGCAGCTTGAGGACGTCGTCCAGGTGAGAGAACGGTATGCCGCACTCCCTGAACGCATCCTCCCTCGAGAGCCTCTTTCCTGAGCGATATTCGTGTTCGACGAGTTTCTGTGCGTAGGCACCGATCTCCCTCTCCCGGAGCTTGCCACCGACGATCCTCATGCCTTCCAAGGCGGATTCCATGTTCCTGTCGATCTCCAGCGCTTTCTCGAACGCCCTCTTCGCCATATCGTGCTTCTCGAGGCGCAACAGCACGATCCCTTTTCCGCACCAGGCGATCTTGTCCTTGGGGTCCATTCCCAGCGCGGCGTCGTAGCTCCTGATGGCCTCTTCGTCGTTCCCGATCTTCTCCATCACCTCGGCCCTGCCCAGCCATGCCGCCCTGTTCTTCGGGTCCAGATCGACGGACTTGTTGAAGCTCTCAGCCGCCTTCTCCATATCGCCCAGCTTCACCTGCACGACGCCAAGCCGATTCCAGACGATTGCGTCGGTCGTGTCGAGGCCGGCGGCCCTGTCATAGCTCTCCAGCGCCTCGCGAAGTCTCCCAAGCTCCTCAAGCGCTCTCCCTTTCGATTTGTATGTCACCGGGTCCTCGAGACCCAACTCGATGGCGCGATTGTAGCAGTTGATCGCGTTCTCATACTGGCCGACCTTGAACAGCACGTTTCCTTTGAACTTCCAGGCCTGCACCTCGTTCTTGTCAAGGCTGATCGCCTTGTCGAACGACTCGACCGCTTCCTCCAGCCTGTCCAGCGAGGCAAGGGCCCTACCCTTATCGGTATGGAATCTCGCGGTCTCCGGCGACATGTTCACGCACCTCTCAAGGGCCTTCAGGGCCTCGATGTAGTTGCGCATCAGCAGCAGCGCACGGCCCTTGTTGTTGAGCACGTAAGAATCGTTCGGGTCCAATCTCCAGGCGTAATCGAAGCTCTCCACCGCCTCACCATACTTGCCGAGACCAACCAATGCGAGACCCTTCAAGTTGTAGACCGATTTGTCCATCCCGTCGATTTGGATTGCAGTGTTGTAGCTCGCCACGGCCTCGTCCAGATGTCCGAGCTTCTCCAGCGCTGAGCCTCTGTCGACGTGCGCCGTCTTGTTCTTCGGGTCGATCTTCAGGATGGCGTCGCATATCTCCAGGATCTCCGAGGGAACGCCTTTCGTGACGACTGCGTTCTTCTTGTGCTCTAGGACGACGATGTCGTGAGGATCCAGCTCCAAAGCCCTGTCGAAGGAGCGAATCGCCTCGTCAATCTGATTCGACTTCTGACACGCGGTTCCCCTGTCGATCCACGCGTTCTTGTTCCGGGGGTCCGCCTTGATTATCTGGTCGCAAACCTTCACCATCTCCTCGTATCTGCCCAGGACCTTCAGGGATTGCTTCTTGGCCTCGAGCACCTCGACGTCCTTCGGACTGATCTCGAGGGCCTGATCAAACGAAACCACGGCCTCTTCGTGCCTCCCCATATTCGCAAGTACCTGACCCCTTCTGAAGTGCACGAACCTGTTCGTGTTGTCAAGAATGAGAGCCTGGTCGTAACTCTTGAGAGCGTCAGGATTCCTTTCGAGCCACTCGAGCGTTACTCCCCTGCTGATCCAGAGATTCTTGTCGTTCGGATCGAGCTGGATTGCTTGGTCGTAACATGCCACCGCCTCCTCGTACCTTTTCGCGCTCTCGAGCGCCAGACCCTTCGAGTACCAAACCCTCTTGTCATGCGGGTCGAGGACGATCGCCTTCGTGAACGCCTCCACCGCATCGTCATACCTATTCAGTGCGAAGAGGCTGTCACCCTTGACCCTCCAGAAGGTCGCGTCCGAGGGGTATAGAGTGGTGCCAGTCGTAGCCCTTTCCAGAGAATCCTCGTATCTCCTCATCGAGAACAGCACGACGGAAAGGTTCTTCAGAGTCTCTTCGTCACTCGGATCCAGCTCGAGGACCTTCCCATATGCCTCCACCGCATCCAGGTCCTTGTCCAACCTGTCCAATGCCACGGCCTTGTCGAACAGCGCGCCCTTATTCTTTGGATTGACCTTCAAGATGCGATCGCAGGCATCGATGACGTCCTTGTCCTTGCCCAGACGCTTCTGACATTCCTTGACCGCGACGAGAGTCTCTTCCTTGTCCGGACGCAACTTGGCGGCCTTCTCGAGGGACTTGAGGGCCTCATGATACTTCCCGGTCTTGAAGTAGGCCCCGCCCTGATCGTGAAGAGCGTCGGCATGCTGTGGATGGAGTGAAAGTATCTCAGCGCAGACCTTGATCTGCTCCTCGTACTGGTTCATGGCTCCCAGAACGATCCTCTTCCTGTCGAAAAGATCCGGTTCTCTGGGATTGGCCAACAGGGTAGAATTCACGGTCGCGAGCGCTTCTTCGTTCCTCTCTAGCTTGATGAGCGCGTCGACCTTCATCACTGTCGTCGGCACATCTTCCTTCTTGATTTCGAGCAGCTTCGAACAAAAGTCAACGAGCTCCTGGTTCCTGTTCATCCGCTTAAGCAATCCGCACTTGCCCTCGAGAGCGGGAGCGTAGGTGCTGTCGAGCTCCATGGCCCTCTCGTAGGCCTTCAGGCTCTCATCCAGATGTTCCATACTTTCCAGTAGCGACGCGACCTCAGCCCACGTATGCTTGTGCGACGGATCGCTTCTGAGGGCTTCCTTGTAATGCTTCAAGGACTCCTCGGTCTCGCCTTTCTCCCTGAGAGCTCGGGCTTTGTTGAGGTGGGCAGTGAAGTTCCTCGGATCGCGAGCGAGGACCTCATCGAAGATGACGGTCGCCTCCTCGTGCCTTTGCAGGAGAATGAGCGCGCCGCCCTTGCTGAGCAGGAGGTCCACGCTTCCAGGATCATGAACGAACCCGGCATCGAATGCCTTGAGGGCATCATCCAGCTTCCCCTGGCCCACGAGAGCCTCTCCCTTCTTACGCAGCCACATCGGTCTCTCCGGCGTTTTCTCCGCCAGGATGTCGTAGTAATAGAGATCAGATGGATCGATCTCCAGGACCTTCTTATAGCACTCGACGGCCCCAGGTGTGTCCCCGGACAAATCCATGGTCCTGCCCTTCTCGCTCCAGAGCATCTTGTTGTTTGGATTCAGAGAAATTGCTTTGTCGAGGATAGCCACCGACTCATTGTAGGACCGTATGGCCGCGAGCGAGTGAGCCTTCCCTACGAAGGCGTTGACGGAGTTCGGCGTCATCGACAACGCCTTGTCTGCCGCCCTGTTCGCCTCTTCGGGCATGTTGCAGTTCACAAATGAGCCGCTGAGTGTGACTAGTGCGTCAGAGTATTCGTTGACATACTTCTGTGTCTTCGGGGCGTTCTCATACAATATGTCCCTGGCCTTGCCCAGATCCGACGCCACACCAGAACCATCTTTTCTTTTCATTCGGCCCTGGGCATCATCAATGAGCTTGCGGGCCTTTTTCAGCGCCTTAAGATCGCTGTCGAACAGCGAGTCAAAATATCCCATCCCATCACCTGACGCAGTGTTAATCACCTCCACACTTCAAAAAACTTTTGGCCAGATTCGTTAGCGTGCTAAGAAAAAGAATCCTACACAACATTGTCGGACAAGATCGTCGACCCACATTGAAGGTATCTGTCTCGAACTTCCATGATGCCTGGCTACAACGGCTAGAAACATATTTATACAATGACTCACATAGGTCCCGTTCGTCCGACGAAAGTCGGACAGGGACTAAACTCCTCAGGGATGGGATGCAAAATTGACAGGAGAATTCGAGGAGGGGCTGGAAGCGGAGGTCGCCTCTGACGCCGTCGAGTGGATGAAAAACCACACAATCGCTGATCTTAGGACGTTAGCCTATGAAATAGAGAACGATGGCAAGGATACAACGGAACTTTGGATCCTTATCGGCGACCTGACAGACATGGTCCAGGAGATTTCCACATTGGATCTCGAAAGAGACGATGCGCTCGCCGAAGAAGAAGCACTCGCACTGCTCTGATTCTCCTCAAGGGGGTGCTGAGATGAGCGCCCCCTCTATTTGTTTCATTTTCCCCTATGGTTCGTCTAAGATCACCATTTTGATTTCGCATATCTTCACACGATTCTAGCCAGCCGAGACAATACCGCTAAAGATTTAAAACTGAACGTAGATAAGGTGGGACCAAGCAGGTGTAATCTAGTCTGGTTAGGATTTTGGCCTTCCATGTCCCACCATTTGGGCGAGGACAGCCAACGACCCGGGTTCGAATCCCGGCACCTGCACTCAGACTTCCAAGAAAAAAGTGGGAATTGGTGAAGGGACAAGAGTCCAGTCCCAAGACTGGGAGATGCTCGACGAGTCAAGAGAATTGGGTGAGAGGGATGGGGCCTTTCTCCGTCTCACCCGGGGATGATAGCTCGTCGTTGCTCTCCTCGAACACTCCGTAAAGGCGGTACAGTCCTTCCCATCCGAAGTGATCGTAGTCCTCTTGCATTGCCTTTTCACCAAGAACACACTATTCACACCCTCCTTATATTCGAACCGGAGAGAGGTGACCGAAAGTATGCCTGCAAAACCATCCCAGATGCTGAGAGACGAATACTCGATGAGCGGACTAGTCACCAGGCGAGGTTTTCCTGTTATGTCTGATCCTGACGGCTTCGCCTCTTTCAGCCTCGATCATCTCCTCGCCGCCCATCGAAGCGACTCCGACAGCTTCCAGCTCTCCGTTCTTGACGACGAGAACATCGTCCCCGCTCCTTATCCTTCGATCCGCATCTTTCACTCCGACCGCGAACAAGTTACCTTCAAGAACGAAATCCTCCATTTCGACCCAGTTGATGCCATGCGGCAGCAGCTTCTCCCCTCCCCGCATCGTCAACGAGAGCATCCCTCTTTCCGGAGTCAGCATCGCGACCTGAGTATTCTCCTCAATGATTCTCAGATACGGATAGTTGCCAACGACCGAGCACCCTTCGATCAGGCATTCCCCGCCTTCGCCGAACTGAAATCGAGCCAAGGAACCCATGCAGCCGATTCTGTCCGTTCCCCTTCCCACGAGCGGGAGACTTGAGCAGACCTCCTCAAGCTGGTCCCTCAGTCTCTCGAGCGAGTCTTTCGAGGTTGGACGGCCAGAAGCCGTGTCGACGTATTTCACCACGTCTTTCACGAAGGCCTCTTCCTCCGATAAGTGACAGATGATCTTGTCGTAACCGAAGGAAACAATCTTCAGGAGCATCTCCTGGACCATAGCCATCTCATCCCGGTCCCAATGACCAGTCACTGGGATGTCGTACTGTGCCGCGGGATACAGCAACTCGAGCTCCCTAGGCACGATGCCGAGAGGCGAGGTCACTATCACCTCGTGTAGGATGGCGTTATTCCTGACAGCCTGGATGGCCTGGGTGAACAGCCTGTGGCTTTTCGATGTGGAATAAGGCTTCTTCGCAGAGCACGGAATCAGGAGGAGCACCTTCTTGTGAATCGGCGGCTTGTATCGCTCGAGAATCCGACGGCGGAACCTCCAAACATCGGGCCGATAGAGCGACTGTCTCGAATTGCAGTAGAAGCTCGGTCCCACGACCGGTGCATACACCTCTTGGAGGTCGTAGAACTCGAAATCGAAAATCCTCAGCGCGGCAACGGACCATGGACTTGAATTGACCCTGGTCTCGACGAGCTCCCTCAACCGGCCGACCTCCAGCATGTGCCACACGAGGTTCATCTCGCACCAGGCAGAATCCAGATTGTATCTTACAGATTCCTCAGGATCTTCCGTACACACCAGCCAACCCGCATTACTGGCATTCAATGTGCCCTCCGGCGTGAGCAGACGGCCGCGGGCGCCCTGGTAAGTCAGAAGAGATGAATCGACCAAATCAACTCCCAGATAGCATAAGAGGGCGAGATTGCTGACGTCCATTATTCCGGGGGCGTATATGAACCCCTTTGGACCAACAGCCTTCCTCAGAGCGACAAGGCTCCTCACGAACTCCTTCGCATCCCTCCTCAACTCGAAGGCACTGCCGAGGACATAGACCAAAGCATCCGTCCCTGACTTCTGGTTATCGATGCCCTTGGCATTCCCCCTAACAACGACCGACCGTTTCCCGGATGAGAGGACCGACATCCCCTCGCGTCTGAGGAACGAGAGAGGGATCTTCAGATCGTTCGGTATGGTGACCAGAGGGATGCCCGAAGACCTAGGGATCAATTCAAGAGATTCGTCGGTGTCGCTGCATTCCACGAACATATCCGCGTACTCGGGTGCTGGAAAAGCGGCGGAGTTGAAGTACAATATGTTGGGAGTGAGAATCTCTGATCCTCCCTCGGACCATCGGGCCAACCTTCCACCACCGGCCCTGTACAGCATCTCGAGCATGTCCGACTAATCGAGATTGAAGGAATAAAATAGTTTGCAGAAGCGCTAGTCCGACAAAGAATGAGGAAAAACGAAAGAATAGGTTCAGAAGGTAGTGACGATCTCGTGATCCCTAAGGATCGACCGGAACTCCTCCCAGGAGATCATCTTCACACCCTCGACCGTCGCGAGATTGCCAACCCTGCAGCTCAGATCCTCCGAAACGCAGTAGACGTCCGACCCGAAGTCGAGAAGATCCTGGATCGCCTCGATGTTCGACGGCATGGAAATCGCCTCTGGCTTCTGGGAAGCGACAGCATTCAGTGTCCCGTCCCCGATCATCAGGACCGTCGCCTTTTCCACCGCTCCGCTAGCGAGCATCGCGAGCGCCAGACGGAGACCTGCGAAAGCATCCTCGGTCCCGTAGGGGCCCTTGGTGATAAGGACTGCGATGGTCTTCGCCAATCTCATCACCTCGCCAGAGTGATCATGCGGTCGCTCTCCGCCACGAACATGGACAGATCGTTAGTGAGGCTACCTATCTTTGTTGTCTTCATCTCCTCGCCTCTCCTCACACCCCTCGCCATGCAGCAGGTCTCGCAGACGACGAAAGTCACGCCCATCTTCACCAGCTCGTCCACGGCTCTGCCAACGTTTGGGAACCTCTTCGGTTCCTGTCCTTCCTTTATCGCCATTACGCCCTCGCCGTACCCGAACACGTTCACCTTGAACCCCTTGTCAATCGCGGCCTGGGCCAACTTGACCATGACGTTAGTGTCCATGTTCATCATCGTCCCGGACCTTATGTGAATCGTCAGTGTCTTCGACATCGAATCACCTAAACCGTTATGGTCTGGTCGTACTGTTCCATGATAAGGTCGACCGCGGTCGGGTAATCAATCACCTGGAACCCGCTTGGTGCGTCGTTGAAGCCCCGGGCTGAGAGGTCATCCTGTATCACGTATACCTTGTCAGTAACCTCAAGCAGCTCCTTGCCCTTGTTCGTGTCAACGGCGAAGTAAACGGCGTCCTCGAACAGAATCACACCAGTCATCTGATCGCCACCGATGGCTGCCAGGTGATCAAGAGACGAGTACTCGTAGGGCGACTTCAGCAGAATGAACAGGACCGAGCGCATGATCCCACTATCCTATGAACAGCTGGACTCTGGAATCGGCCGCGATGTCCAGAAAGCCCGCGGCCCCAAGGACCTTGATCCCGTCCACCATGTTCTCTTTCTTGATCCTCATCAGGCCCATGGTCGTAGCGCACGCGTACAGGTTCACCCCGAGTTCCCTTGCGAGTTTTATCTGGCCACTGAAATCATCGATTCCGGCTTTGGCCATCCTCTTCCGGAACACTCCAGTGAACAGTCTGTACATACCGGCGAGCTTCGGGTTCGCGCCCTTCTTCAGAAGATTGAGGCCGAAGAACGTGTAAAAGACGTGAACTTCCATTCCCATGCTCGCGGCAGTGCTCGCCAGCATCATCGACATCATGGACTTGTCGAAAGCCCCTTCCGACACGACTATGGCCAACTTCTTTGATTCAACCATATCAGTCTTGCCTCCAATGATCATCACTCGAGACTCAGTATGTCAGCACAGCCTTCGCTTCGCCGATCTCCTTGACCAAGGTAGGGGCGTTCACTACCACGGCACCCTCGATCAGGTCGCTCGGTTCGATCCCTCTCTTCTTCATGCAGGGAGAGCAGACGATGAGTCTACCTCCGCCCTCCATGAATGACTTAAGCAAATCCTCCAAGGGCGGGAAGCTTGACTCATGAACGAGCTTTGCATATCCCTTCGTGGCCAGATACACGCCCATCGACTGAAGCGCGATGACCGGCCGCATTTCCGATGCGAGAGCGGCCACCGCCACAACGAACGGTAGGGTCGCCTTCTCCGCGTTGTCCTCAGCATGTGTACTGATAATGAGCAACTTCTCCATGTATCCACCTCACTGCTTCTTCTTGATAAGGTAGTGAAACATACCGTTCTCTTCTTTCGATTCGATGAGCTCGTTTCCGGTCCTCTTGCACCAGGCCGGAACATCCTCCTTCGACCCAACATCATCGGCGATCAGTTCCAAGACATCCCCGACCTTCATCTCCTTGATCTTCTTAGCAAGCTTCACGATCGGCATCGGGCACATGAGACCCCTAGCATCCAACACTTCCTTACCCATAGACTCAACTCCTATCGGTTTTGCACGGTTGTGCGACAAATATATATAACCTCTAGGTTATAAGGTTTTCTGGAGCGAAGGTGGTGCGCTTGCTGCCGGAAGGGGTATTGAGAGGAGCGTCCTCGTGCCAAGATCTGATGAAATGCGCGTACAACCTGAACGAGTTCGAACTGGAAGTATACAGAAGACTATCAGAGACCGGTCCAGTCAGAGCAGATGATCTCGCGAAGCTCGTCGGGAAAGAGAGGAGCACCGTGTACAGGACGCTGCAGAAGCTCATGTCGTGCGGGATCTGCTACCGCGAGACGAAAGCACTGGGCAGAGGTGGTTACTACCACGTTTACGTCGCTATCGGCAGGGGTGAGCTCAAGAAGAAGCTCGAGCAATGTGTTGAGAACTGGCACGAGAAGATGAGGCAGGCCCTATCGAAGTTCGGAGAGGGGTTCTGAAAGCGCCTTTTCTGACGACCAGGCCCAATCGAAGAGGTCATATAGGGAACTAAGTCATTCAAGGTCGAGCAGCATGAACGGCTTCAAAGGCTCTGACGTCGTCTCGATCCGTGATCTTTCCAAGGAGCGGATGGAGCAGGTCCTGGACCTCTCGGAGAAGATGATCCCTTACGCGAAGGGAGGGAAGTCCACGAAGGTCCTTGACGGCCGCATACTCGCGAACCTGTTCTTCGAACCTTCAACAAGAACGCGCCTCTCGTTCGAGAGCGCTATGGTCAGGCTAGGCGGAAGGGTCATAGACGTCGCGTATCCGGCGATGACCTCCATCGCAAAGGGCGAAACTCTGGCCGACACGATAAGGATGGTCGAATCGTACTCGGACGTGATTGTTCTCAGGCACCCCCACGAGGGGGCGGCGAGGCTTGCCGCTCACTTCTCGACGAAGCCGGTGATAAACGCCGGAGATGGCGCAGGTCAACATCCCACTCAGACCCTATTGGACCTCTTCACCATAAGAAGAGAGAAAGGGAAGATCGAGGGCATGCACATCGTGATGGTCGGAGACCTCAAATACGGTAGGACGGCACACTCTCTCGCAGAAGCGCTCTCTCTTTTCGGCGCCGAGCTGACGTTCGTGGCACCGCAGAACCTCCAGATGCCGAGGGAAACGGTGAAGGAGGTGGAGCGGCTCGGGAACAAACCAAAGCTCGTCTCGAAGATGGACGACGTGATCAGTCAGGCCGACGTGCTCTATGTCACGAGGATACAGAGGGAGCGGTTCCCAGATCCCAGCGAGTACTTGAAGGTCGCCGGCTCCTACAGAATCGACAAGAACCTGCTGAGGGAGGCGAAGAAGGACCTCATCGTCATGCACCCTCTGCCGAGGATCGACGAGATCGCGCCGGAGGTCGACAACACACCCCATGCCAGGTACTTCCAGCAGGCATTCAACGGCGTCCCGGTCAGGATGGCGCTCTTGCTGCTCGTCCTAGGAGCTGAGGCTGATGAAGGATTTTAGGGTCACCCCGATACGGAACGGAACGGTCATCGATCACATCGATTGCGGCATGGCGCTGAAGGTGCTGAGGATCATAGAGGTGACCGGGGAGAACGTCCGGTCCACGGTGAGCGTGCTCATGCACGTCCCGTCGAAGAAGGCCGGATGGAAGGACGTCGTGAAGGTCGAGGACAGGGAGCTCGATCCGAAAGAGGTTGATAAGATAGCGCTGATCTCTCCGAGGGCGACCATAAACATCATCAGGGATTTCAACGTCGCTGAGAAGTACAGGGTGAAGCTCCCCGAGGTCGTCAGGGGCATCGTCCGATGCGGAAACCCCAATTGCATAACGAACCTAGCCGAGCCGGTCGAATCGGAGTTCACCGTCGAGTCCCAGAACCCCTCAGTGTTGAGATGCATCTACTGCGACAGGATACTCGAGGACATCTCTGAGCACATCATCTAGGTCATCTGAGCCAGACGAGCTCTTCCTTCGTCCGCGTGATGGCCTTCTGCATGTCGTCCAGGACCTTCTGGTTGTCCGCGGCCTTGTCCGCAGTGACGACGATCAACAGGCTCGAGCTGACCTCTGCGATCAACATCTTCGTGCTCTTGAACATTACCACGACGTAATCAACCTTGTCCCTCAGGAGGTCGGTCCTCGTGGACTCAGCAGACGAGAAGATTATCGCAGCCATCGCAGAGAATGTCTCTGTCCTCGACGTCGGCGCCGCCCTGCCCGCCACCATCAGCCCGGTCTTGGAGACTATCGAAACGCTTTGAACTTGAGCGTCTTTGACGAACTGGTCAAGGATTATTTCTTCTAGAACGTTCTCGACGGATTTCACAGACTGCAACGGATCATCCCTCCGACGGTACCGATCAGGTTGGTGCTCCCACCCAGTATCAAGGCCACTCTTTGAGAAATAAGTGAAAGTGCATTTAACCCTTTCTCTTTTCGTAGGATCTCCCTGGATGGACGTCGCGAAGGAGTGATGCGCGAGGATTCGATTCGAGGACGGGACGTTCGGATAGGCGGCGCGCACATACTGACGTGCACAGTCTGAATAATGATAAATAAGGAGTAAATCATTAAGACGGGCACGGTGGACTGGATGACGATGAATGTGGAAACTCTGAAATGTACTGGCTGCGGCCTTTGCGAGCTCGCTTGCAGCTATCGAAGGGACAAGGTTTTCACGACGATGAGGTCGAGCATCATGCTCCACCTCGACGACAAAAAGAACTACTTTGGGGTCATGGTCAAACTCCCGAACGACGACCTAATTCTTGGAAGACCTGAAGGACTTGAGATCCAAAGGTCGGGAGAGAAGCAGGATGAGGAAGGAGCCGGGGCAAAGCCGATCCTTCTCAGGGAAGCTTGCGACGAGTGCGGGGAAGAGGAGCCGTACTGTGTCAGGATCTGTCCGTCAAGATGCTTGTCGGTGGTGAAGTGAGATGGATTACATGTACACGGGCAACCTCCTGATGGTCGATCTCACCAAGGTAGAGACGCAAGAAAGTGTCTTGGAGGACGAACTAATCGAGACTAAGCTGGGCGGCGCTGCCGTCAATGTCGAGTTGTTCAAGCAGCATGAGAGCAAGGATCCCTTGATCATAGGGTCAGGGCTGTTCACGTCCTCGATGATGCCCGGGTCTTCCATGTCCGTCGTCACGGCACGGTCCCCAACTACTGGCAGACTCATGCATTCGCCGATAGTCAACTTCGCCGGCGCGGAGATGAAGCTGGCGGGGTTCGACTTCATCGTCATACACGGTCATTCTTCAAGACCAATATACCTCTGGCTGCATGATGAGATCGCGGACCTCCTTCCGGCGGACGAGATATGGGGGAAGGACACCTGGAAGACCGTGGATTTCATACGTGAGGAGCAGGGGGAGGAAAGGATCCAGGTCATATCCATAGGGCCCGCCGGCGAGAAAGGCGGTTCGATAGGGCAGGCTGTCGTCAACTACTGGTCGGAAGGAGACAAGATCGGCTTGGGGAAGCGGTTCGGCGACATGAGGCTGAAGGCCGTATGCACCAGGGGCATGGGAGAACTGGAACTTGCGGATCCGGACGCGTTCCTCGCTCTGTGCCTGCGGGCGATCGAGGACGCCAGGACGAAGCTCGGGGGCGCTCACGGGATCGACAGCCTGATGCCCGGAACGGATCTCAAGAACTTCAAGGAGGTCCGTCACCGAGATTCGGCATGCTTCGGATGCCCCTGGCCGTGCAGGACCTTCGCGAAATACAACGAGCCTCCCACAGTGCTGAAGGAAGCCCTCCCAGAGCCGGGAGTGCTCATCGCCGACGCTCCCGGTTTTGCATCGTTGCTCGGAGCAGGATTCAACGCTGTGGAGGCGTCGAGATTGTTTGAGGTCGCGAGCCGAATGGGCATCGAGCCGATAGCTGCCAGCACGATGTTGACGGAGCTGGGATTCCATGATGCGAAGGCGAAGCTAGAAACGATGGGGTCAGGCCAGACGAACGTAAGCGCCGCGCCGACCGTGCCGGGAGCTTGTCGGCCTGATGTCTTCAGCCCATTCGCGCCGAATGGAGGGGACGAGGAGACGATCGCGCTAGCGTATGTGCTCGGCATTTGTCCCAGGTACGCGGCGAGGGTTGGTCTGGATATGAGCCAGGTTTCAGAGATCATAAGGGTCTGCACGGAGCTCGAGGTCGAACCGGCAGCGCTGAGCGACATATCGAGATCCTTGCTTGGATGATGTAAGATTGTGGCGGTTCAGGTAACGTGGTGAGAAAAGGTGAGGGTGCTCGTGGTCACGGGGATGCCGGGGGCTGGCAAGGAGGAGTTCGTCGAGGTCTCCAAGAGAATGGAGTTTGACGTCGTCAGGATGGGGGATGTGGTCAGAACGGAGGCGTCGAAGAGATTCCTCCCATCGGACGACAGAAGCGTCGGAGGATTTGCGCACTCGGAGAGGGAGAAGAACGGCTACGACATCTGGGCGAAGAGGACTGTCCCTTTCATCAAGAAGGACATGACCATAATAGATGGTTGCCGAGGGGAGGCGGAGCTAGAGGTCTTCAAGAAGGTTCTTGGGGACGGCGTCATGGTGATAGCGATCCACGCATCCCCGGAGACTCGGTATGGGAGGCTCAGATCGAGGAACAGGAAGGACGCACCTGAGAATTGGGATCAATTCTCAGAAAGGGATCGCCGTGAGCTGAGCTGGGGACTGGGCGGCCTGATCGCACTCGCCGACAGGATGATTGTGAACGAAGGCACGCTCGATGATTTCAAGATGGACGTCGAGGAGTTGCTGAGAGAACTTGATGAGCATGAGATTCAAGGTAGTTAGTCTCTGCAAGAAGGACGCAATGTCCTTGGTCCCACAAGAGGTCGTCAGATATGATCTGGAGAAATGTGCGGAGACTCTGAGATCAAAGGGGTTCGAGGTCAGGGACCCTGGTGTGATGGTAAGAGCCTCGAGAGGTGGGATAGAGACGATCCTCTACAAGAATGGCAGAATCATGGTCAGCCCAGCCGAAAGCAAGGAGGTCGTCAGGGCGATTGCCGAGGAATTCTACGCGATAGTCGAGTCCGCACGAGAACGGCCGTAACCGCATCCGAGCGGCTTCTCACAGATTTTTCTTCACGTCGAGGACCGTGACGATGCTGAACAACTCATCCTTGGTGATGCTCCCTACGAACTCGTCGCGCTCGTCCAATACCACAACGAAATCCTTCCTGTCCGACAACGCCTTCAGCACTTCGGTGGCATCGACGTAGTTTCTAACGTAGGCCGGACTCCGATCCGCGATACTGCCTGCCGTGACGCTATCCCTCTGGTCCTTCGGAACTTGATCAATCTGAGCGGCCGAGACGACCCCGACGAGGGAACTGTCCTCGACGACCGGGAACGAGGTCCT
>CAZJDY010000004.1:0-47809 GCA_964544915.1 uncultured Methanomassiliicoccaceae archaeon
GGAGAACTCCCGCGCGAGGATGATGTGCTTCGTCACGCTACCGCAGTGAACTGGCAGGTCGTCCTTGAGATACCTTATCGAGTCGCCGTGGTCCGTGTGGGCATGCGAGAGCACTATCCCATCGATCATCGGCTCATTCTCGTCCGCCTTGTATATCCCCGGGACCTTGGGAATTATTCCCAGCGAAAGAAGATGCTCCTCATCCTTCGGCCTGAGGAACGGCTCCTCGTAGAACTTCTTCTCCCTGGCGTAGTTCTTCCCGAAGTCAAGGAAAAGCGATGTCTCCTTCGACTCGACCAGGAACTTGTTCCCGCCTACCTCTCCGACGCCTCCATAGAAGGTTATCGTCGTCAACATAATCCCCTTCCCACACCTGATCCCTTGAAAGAAGCGCGTCAGGACTATTTCAGAATGATTCATCCGAATGCTATTTATTATCAAGGACGAATATCGAAAGAAAGGAAATGCACGACTGGAGGAATCCTGGTTGAAAGTGAACGTCGACCTGCGCTTGAAGGACATACCCGGCCAGCTCGTCTTCGCGCTGGAGCCGATATCGACGAACGGCGGTAACATCGTCGGCGTCGTGCACCACAGGGACGTCGTCATAGGAGGGCACATCGCAGTCAATGTCACCTTCGAGGTCAGGTCCGACAAGACGCTGCAGCGCATACTTGACACCTGGAAAGAGAGGGAAATCGACGTCGCGAGAATGGGCTCGTTGTACGAGACGTTCCCGATAGAATGTCTGCTGGTCGGGGAGATCTCGCCTCAGGAGCTGAATAACATCATGGAGAGGATCGAGTCGATGGAGGACATGGAGTCGGTGGACGTCCGGTATTCCGTATCGGCCGCCTCTGACGGGAAGGCAGCGATCATCTTTGGCAAGGTGAGGAAGCAGGACGCGGTGGAGCGTGTAGAGCGCTTCCTTGAGGAAAGGGCGGCAGAAGCCGGTTTCATCCTGATCCGGGGTCTGGGGGACTGAAATGGATCTCCTCATAGCTGGCTTCGGGATCGTGGGCCAGGGCGTCGCGGAAGTCATACAGCAGAAGGGCGAGATGCTCTCCCAGGCGTTCGGCCAGAAACTGCGGATCGTGGGCGTCTTCGACTCCTCATCGTCCGAGACATCGAGATATGGGCTGGACCCTTCAACGCTTATCAAACGCAAGCTCTCTGAAGGAAAGGTCGGGAAGAAGCGATTCGATGGGGATGCCAGGAGGATACTGGGTAGCGTCGACTACGACACCCTCATAGAGGTCACCCCGACGAACATCCGGAGCGGAGAACCCGGACTGACCAACATGCACACCGCTCTCAAAGGTGGGAAGAACGTCATAACCTCGAACAAGGGTCCCCTCGCACTCAAGTTCAAAGAGCTCTCGAGGGCAGCGAAAAGGAACGGCGTCCAGCTGCGCTTCGAAGGGACCGTCGGGGGTGCGACGCCAATCATCAACCTGTCGAGGGAGCTGCTGAGGGGCGAGAAGATACTGTCGATCAGAGGTATTCTGAACGGCACCTGCAACTTCATCCTGAACAGGATGAAAGAAGAGGGCTTGCCGTTTGCCCAGGCGCTCAGGGAAGCGCAGGACATGGGGATAACGGAGAGGGACCCCTCGTACGACATCGACGGCGTCGACAGCGCCTGCAAGGCAGCGATACTTGCGAATGCGATCTTCGACCTGGACAGAACCTATTCGGACGTGAAGAGGACGGGGATCGGGGGCGTGACTGAAGAAGCGGTCTCCTTGGCCGCGGAAGAGAAGAAGGTCATCAGGCTCATCGGAGAGATATCGAACAAGAGGCTGGAAGTGGCCCCGAGGCTTGTTCCAATCGGGCATCCCCTCAGCATAGGAGGGACGAGGAACATCGTTCAGATACACACCGACCTTGCGGGGGAGATCACAGTGGCGGGGAGGGGCGCGGGGAAGTTCGAGACCGCGAGCGCTATTCTAAGCGATCTGGTCGCGCTGCTCAAGGAGAACCAGAAGTAGCCAAGAAGCGCGGGAGCTCCAATTCTCATTCCGAATGTTTCAATTATGAGGAGCTGCTAACCACATTCGGAGGGACGAGGAATGGTATACGAGGTCGAGCTGATCTCCACCGCGGAGAAGGACGAGCTGTTCGAACAGTATCAGGGTAGGTTCCTTTACACGCGCAAGGCGGAGGTCTACGGCTGCTGCATGAAGCTCCTGACCGACCAGCAATATGTCATGGAGAGGTGGGGTGACAACTTCTACACAATGGGGGAGAACATCAGGTCGCACGGACGGATCGTCGTTCTGGAGGAGCCGAGTGAGGGCTTGAAGGTCAAGTACGATCCGATGACCAAGACCGCCTTCCTTTACAACTTCGACTACTACGGCTGGATCAAGAGCGTCACTCTGGCCGTGGCAGGAGACGTGCTCGAGGACGAGCACAGGATATATCATGTGCACGGGGCTGCGATTGACGTCATGGGCAGAGGCGTGTCGATCATCGCACCATCGAAGACCGGTAAGACCACGCACTCCTGGGGCCTTCTGAGAATGCCGGAGGCGAGGCTCGTGACAGATGACTGGTACTTCGTCAGATTGTCGGACAAGAGACCCTTGGCATTCGGTTCGGAGAAGAACTGCTACACCGAGGCGGACATCGCCGACATATGGACCGAGTACAGGAGACTGATAGATAAAGCGCAATTCGATAACAAAGACCGAGCAATCGTGAACGTTCGCTGGATCGTTGGGGAAGGGGGGGTAATACCGATGACGACGATCTATCATATCATCCTCTTGAAGAGAGACAAGAACGACCAGGAAATCGTCACAGAGCTCTCTCCCGAGGAAGGACTGGACTACCTGGTGGCACACGATCTGTGCAATCCTCATCAGCTCGTCAGGGACAAGAGGAAGACAGAGCTGCGAAAGAACTTCTACAGGAAGCTGCTCGAAAGGTCGACCGTGCACATGGTGAACACAATCCAGACACCGCAAGAATCTCAAGATGCGATAAGAAGAGTGGTCGTGGAGTAGTCTGGCTTCGATCCTGTCTTCATTCGAGAATCACAATGGTCCTCAGACCGGTTCCTCATGGAAGAGGGGAAGGAGGCTCGGACGTCGGAGGAGGAGACGGTCGAGACGCTGATGATATCGTGCACTCGAGGAAAGGGCGGTGAGACCGCCGATTCCCTTACTTTCATTCTCTATTCTGATAATACTGGCACCATAGGCAACATTATTATATAAGGCCGGCCCTAAATTTATTCTGAGGTCCGTTCCGACAAGATCCTGCGATATGAAGGATTGGGACTGATGCGGAGAGGAAGAGAATGAACGCTGGGAGGTTTAGAGGCGGTATCGTGGCTTGCATTGCTTTGGCTACGCTTCTGGCCATATCAGCGTCTGCGAGTGGGGTTGCAGCCAAATCGGACATGAGGGTCCTGAAGATCGTAGAGACCTAGGATGTCGATTTTTCGACTGTGGTTGGGTTGCCGGACTCTGACGAGACCTCGGAGTTCCTCGAGGCCAATCCCGCGATCAGAGATGCTCTTTTGACCATTCTTGACATGGACTGCCTGGATCAGGCGGGAGAGTTCCTTGACGCCGTGGGAGCGATTGGGATCGACGTCGATGGCAAGGTTCACGTCAATATGATGGTATGGGTCAACGAGGATAATGCTGACATCAAGCTGCACTTGTCATGGCACGGGACGGTTGCTATGACGCTACTTGAGAGGGACAGCGGAGCCGTCCTCGCACAGATAGCCCTCGACTTCAAGAACATCCAGTTCATGACCCACCTAACAATTGCCTTCGAGCCGCCCTACGTCATCGAACTGAAGGTGAACGTGCACGTCAACAGTGACGCGACGATAGACGATGCCGAGGAATACGATATCTCCTTCCACGTGCTGCTGAAGATATCCGACGGCGAACTGCAGATGCTAAAGATCTGGGTCCCAACCTGGCTGGACGCGATGTTGGCCGAAATCTGAGAAGATGAACCGTTTCCTTTTTTCCCATTTTCTCTGTCCTAAGAGCAATCCACGTTTGCATCTCGTGCATTTGCTGTTAGGACCAGATCAGGGGAACGACAATCCAGGAACTAATGTTATAGGGTGAGGAGCCCCCGAAGATAAGAATAACGGTGGGGAAGTTGGAGAAGGTCCACGGGGACTCCCCGGTGCAATATAATGCAACACTTAGAAAAAGGTTTTGAACGTCCGTCAATGCTAAGGGAGTCTCTCTTAGATGGGGATTATCGACCAGACACCCAAGAAGTCAAGGAGTCTTTGGAATCGAATCAGATAATGATTCATGGGAAGGATGAGCGCAACCTTCGCTGAGATCATATCTCAAGTCCGAAGGCGTCCGCGAACTCCTCCATCCGCCTGAACTCCATGAGGAACTTGTCCCCTCCAGGAGTGATGATATATGTGGTCTTGTCCTCCTCCACCGTCGTTTCGACCAAACCTGCCTCCCTCAACTGTTCAAGGTACTTGGTGAGCCTATCGTGTGAGAGATTCGCCTTGTATAGAATGTGCGTTATCCTTACCCTGCCCCCCTCCTGGACCGTTTTTAGGATGTCCGCGAATATGCGGCCCTTCGAGCGGTACTTGAGAACGGGAGCCCCGTTCGTCATGACGGCCCTCGCATCCTGCTGACGAGGTAGAGCAGCGATATGAACGCAAACAGCTGGAGGATCTTGCCGACGACGTAAGACAGTGAGGCGAGATTGCCGAACAGAATGAATACGTGGCTGAGGAGCAGCATTAGGAAGCTGCTCATTACGATGAGGGAATTCTGGGAACTCTTTGCGCTGTAGTGGGTCAGCTGGGAGAGGAATATCACGAATAGAAGTATTATCATGATCGTCTCGAGCGGGGGAGCCGCAAGAAAGAGGGAGGTACCAGCGATTGCGGCTGCGACAGGGACATCCCTGACCCGGTGGAGATAGGCGAAGGCAAGTATCCCATAAGCCACTATGCTGAGGATGTAGTAGGTCCAGAGACCGAGATCCAGGACGAAAAGCGGCGCAGCACCCCTTGCGAAAGTAAGTTTGGCGAGCCAAGCGTACGCGTAAGTCACTCCGCTCGCAAAGAACGCGACAGCCAGCATGGTAAAGGCCAGATAGATGTACAGGAGGTTTTTCTCTCCGACCCAGCGGAACCCTCTGAACGCGAAGACCGCCACTGCCAGGGCGACGACGGCGGTGATCAACTGCAGCACAATATCAAGAGTCAGGAAGTACGCTGGTGGGAACATCGTTGCACCACTGGGCCCTACTCCGAAAGATGACTCTTAGATTATGAATGATTCGTCTATACGATTGTTTCCAATTCCAGTTATATAGGTTTGGCGGTCCGAGGATCAAGAAGGTGTGAAAAGTGAACCTCATGACAAGGAAAGGGATCCTCGCCGTCGGGCTGATATCGGCGCTCCTGATCGGTGGACTCGGAGCGATGGTCGTCACCGCAGGCGACGATGTCTCGATCGGAGATGCGGCGCCGACTGTCACGCTCAGCGATCAGAAGTCGGGCACACTCACGGTGCTGGTCGGGGCAAGAGTGGAAGGGCGCATCGTCCCGCTGGGAAACGTCCAGCTGGATGTGTTCTCGGTCAACAGCACCAAGGAAGCGGGCGAGATCACAATCATACTTGAGAAGGTCGCGGAGGGCACCACGAACGTCAGTGGTGCTGCGTCTTTCGACCTTGAGTGCGGCAAGTACCTGGTGGTCGCCCACTATAACGGCCTGAAGGCGTTCGGAAAAATCAACCTCGATGAGGACGAGACGGTGAAGATGCTGCTCCACAACTTCGAGAGGCAGTTCCCTGCGGGTGCTGACCGTATCAACAGGATCACCATCTCCATCGAGTACGAGACCGCCTAGTGAGCATCTGCAAACCTCTTCATATCTTTTTCATGTGCCGATAGACAAGATCAGTATCTCAGGAGCTCGGAAATGTTGTCAGGAAGACTGTCGATGCCTAAGAATTCCTTGACCACGATGGACTTCACTTTGGACTTCACATCGGAACTCAGATGTGGATAGGTCATCTCTGGTTCCCCACCAATGCTCTCGCAATCATCCTCGATCAGAATATCCGGCTGCTCTCTAGACGCCACTTCGCCGTAACTCTCGTTTGCAGCTCTGAACAACAACTTCCCTTTGGGGAATCCGGATCCATCGAGAATCGATTGGATCACAGTAATCTCCTCTCGCTTCCTTCTTGAAGTGAGATAGACTATCTCGGCTCCCTGATCTGCCCACGTCCCTGTCTTCTCGACGCTATTCCTGATTGGCACACTGTCCACAAAGTACCCCAAATCCGGACTGGTACCGCTCCGCACTCTGCGCACAATCTCTTCCCTTCCAAGTCCTATCCAGTTCTTGTGCGTTAGAATCGTGCCCTCGGTGAAGATCAGTATCTTCATCTCGGACAATTAGGAGATTCGCTGTCTAAGTACCTTTCTCGAGCGTCGAGCCGACAGCCTCCTGGGGCATGGCATCTGTGTGCCTTCAGAGGACAGGCGGATCGTTCGATGGGTTCTGTCCCTTAGTGCATCGTGAAAGAGACTCGCAGAGAGACCAACCACCACAAGAGGATCGATAGCAGGATAATGTGGGGGCGCTGGGATTTGAACCCAGATCAGCGGGTTTCCACCACGCGGGGAGCGACCCCGCGCGAATTAACGGGTCATCGCTCCAGTTACTCATCACCGGTCAGCAAACCCGTTTACAATCACACCCAATTAACTGGAGCCCGCGAGGATGCCGTGTTACCCCACACCCCCATGGTGATCACTACACCTTACGCATCTTCTGCGCCCGCTTCCGGCGGCGCATCTTCTTCTTGCGCCATTTCCATCGCTGCTTGCCGCGTTTCTTCCATGCGCGTGAGCCTCGTTTCATCCTGATGACTCCTCGTGTCTCGTGCCGTCATTATGTAGACACATATCAACCTTTTGATAGTGTGGCGGGCCCGTCGGGAATTTCGCCTTCGTTCGAAGGATTCGAACCCGAGACATCTGGCTTGCTTCCGTCACAACTCATTTGAGTTAGAAGGCCAGCGCTATATCCAGGCTAAGCCACGAGCCCATAAGTCCTCGATAGAGGTGCTCCCATTTAAAACTTTAGCGGTTCGGAAAAGAAATCTGGGTCGTCTGTCTCTTAACCGAATATCGCCCACAATGATGTATCCAAGAACAGGAACATGGCCTCCAAGACCGCTCCCGCGCCAAGGAGGAACAATATTGGACGGAAGCTCAGTATTGCTCCGAAGAAACTCACAGTGTCCTCGAGGAACTTCAGCAGGAAGTAAACGATGAGCATCACGATCAATGCAGCGACTATGATGACCGTGGGAGTGAGAATCGAAGTAAGGGCGATCTTGGACAACAGGTAGAGACCGTATCCGACGCCCCCTCCCACTATCCACGCGATTATCGCCGCCCATTTGACCTTCCTGAACACCCTGAAGAAAAGCCCGAGACCTAGAACGATCATGATGACAATCGTGGACGCAGACCAACCGCCCTCGGAATAGAGGACGATTCCCAGAAATACCATAATGGCTCCGACGAAGAAACCGAGGAACAATGCGATCTCGTCCGCCGTGGTCTTCTCGCTCCTGCCCACAATCCCGATCAATATGGCGACGAATCCTCCAACCAATAAGGCCGCCTCGGGAATCGGGGAGGTAGCTAGATTGCTAAACATGTCCGGGAATGTTATTCGAGGCTCGGCTACTTATAACTTGACAAACGCATCTATTTGTCAATCCTGATTGCCTGATAATCGATCCCGATCTGTCATAAGACTTATGAGTCAAGGGCTTCAATAATGACTTTGAGGGTTACCATGCAAGTGGCAGAGGCCATATCTGCGAGAAGAGCTAGGAGAACGCTCGATACCAGACCAATCTCTGACGACATCGTCAAGGAGCTTGTCGAGGCGATGAGGTTATCGGCCTCGTGCAACAACAGTCAGCCTTGGCGAGTGGTCATCGCACGAGATAATGATTCCCTAACAAAGGCTAAGAGCGCGCTCTCGAAAGGGAACGTATGGGCGACACGATCGCCTCTGATTCTGGTCGTCGCCGCGAAGCCGGACGACGACTGTCGTAGCTCAGATAACAGGGATTATTACCTATTCTCGACAGGTCTTGCGGTGGGGCAGATGCTTCTGAGGGCCACAGAGCTTGGGATCATAGCACATCCGATAGCTGGATTCAATCCAGTCGAGGCAAAGAGGCTCCTGGAGATCCCTAACGAGTACGTGGTCATCACGTTCGTGATATGCGGATACTTCGGCGCGGACCAATCCCTGCTTTCGGACAAGCAGAAGGAGCTCGAGAAGAACAGGCCGGAAAGGAAACCTGTTGGAGAGAATTTCTTCAGCGGGAAATGGGGCGTGCCCCTGACCGTGTGAGTCTCTCGTACGCGTTCGTTCTACTCACAGCCCAAGGATCTTCCTCATGGTCTCCCCGAGCATCTTCTCCTTTAGCGAATCTCCCGCCCAATCGGTCTCCTTCACGAATCTGACCCAGTTCATGTGGGAATAGCTTAGGTCGAACAGCGGCCAGTCCGTCCCGAAGACGAGCCTGTCTGGCATTTGTAAGGCCGCTTCGGCAAGCCGATCCTTCGCCACCTCAGGCTGCGAGGGCAGCCAACCTTGCACCGCAGAGCAGTCTGCGTACAGATTCGGGCATCCCTTTGCCAGATCGTACGTCTCGGACCTCCACTTGCCGCCCAGGTGGGCAATCACAATCCTCAGGTCAGGGTACCTATTGAGCACTTCTCTGAAGAAGATGGGATGGTTGCACTCCTCGTCCAAGGGCCCCCAGCTCGCACCGGAATGGGAAACGACGACCATTTCGAGGTCGTCCAGAAGCTTCCAGAAATCGATCAACCTTTCCGCGTTAGGCCTGAATCCCGTTGCGGGATACACCTTGATCCCTTTTGCATCGTAGTTCCTGGCGAACCTCTGAACCAGCTCTCTAGCTTTCTCGCCCCTGTTCGGGTCCACGCCGACGAAGGGGATCAGCCGGTCCTTGTATTCCTCGCAGGACTCGAAGACCCATCGATTGTAGTCTTCGATCCCGATCTCGGGCTCCTCCACAAGACCAAAATCCAAAGGCAGGATGACCGCCTTGTCGACGCCTGCGCCGTCCATAGCATCGACAAGTTCGTGGGCGAAGACCTCCGTGATCGGCCACGCGTCCTCCCTGTCCTTGCTGAGGTCGATGATCCCGTCGAGGACGAGGAGGGGCTCGAGGTAGGCTTTCAGGATGGAGCCCGGGAGCATCTTTCTCCGCCAGAAGTGGGCATGGCTGTCGATTATCACGCTGTGACCTTCGAACCGTGAGGTGCAACGAGTCTATTTATCCATTGCCATGGAACGATCGGCTGTTCATCTCTCAGCGCTCTAGTGGGCGGGATGCTACATGCCCACGTCGCAACACGCATATACACATCCCTCCGTAGATTCATTGAATCCGAGGAAGGGGATTCCGATGTCGAAGGTCAAAGTTGGAAAGCGATCCGAGCATCCGCCCGGCACAATGAAGGGCTTCAATCTCGATAGTAAGGACGTTCTCGTTGCCAACGTCAACGGTTCCTTCTACGCGATCAGCGGGAGATGCTCCCACAAGGGCGGGGACCTTGCGAGGGGAAAGCTAGTCGGCTTCACGGTCAAGTGCCCGTTGCATGGGTCGGAGTTCGATCTGAGAACGGGGAAGGTCGTGAAGAACGTCAGGATCCCGTTCATCGGGAAGGCCACAGATTTGAAAGTCTTCAAGGTCAGCGTGGACGGGGACGACGTCTTCGTCGAGGTTTGAAGACCCGCAAAGATTGTCGGAGAAGCGCCGACGCTAGGGGACACTAACAAACCTCGATTACCCGTGGGATCCCCTGAGTCTACAGACAAGTCGATGAGTGCAGAGAATCGACAACCCAGCTGAAACGCACATCAGGCCTGTTCGAAGCCACTTCGATCGGCATAGGTGCGATCGTCGGGGCAGGCATTCTTATGGTAACAGGCATAGCGGCTGGGCTCGCCGGTTCCGCGCTCATCATATCGATGCTGATCACTGGTGTGATCTCCCTCTTGACTGCGCTCAGTTTCGTGAAGCTGTCGACATATCTTACAAGGGAGGGTGGTGTATACGAATTCGCGCACCAACCAATCTCTCCCCTCACCGGCTTCATGACCGGATGGATGTGGCTCGTTTCGAATATCCTGACCGGGTCTGCGTTCTCGCTGGGCTTCGCGTGCTACTTCACCGCAGTCTTCAAAGGGCTCCCCGCCGATGTTCATTGTCGCGATCATCAGCTTCTGTCTCGTGCCTTTTGATAAGTCCTTGCATGGCACGGTCGCCATCTCCGTCATATCCATGAACTCTATCCAGTAATCCACTCGCTTATCTATGTCATTGATATCCCGGATCAACCCGATGAACTGAAGATACTCTCTACCCGTAAGAAACGAGGGCGGTGATTCAACCTCCGGGACGACACCAATCGCTTTCTTGACCGAGATGGACTTTCTAGCCGGATCAATCCCCATGACCCTGCAATTTCCGGATGTCGGTTCGAGCTGAACCGTGAGAAGCCTTAGGAGGATCGTCTTGCCTGCACCATTCGGCCCCAGTAGTCCGAAAAGCTCGCCCTTTTCAACATTGAAAGCAGCATTTTTGGCCGCGACGACATCACCAAAACACCTCACCAAGGCGTTTGTCTCGATCACTTCTTCTGGCATGCTCTGATTCCCCGACCGCCCATTGTTGACCCTCCTAGAATTATCGAGCAACAGGGATTTTTCATATTGAGCGTCAGAATGAACCATTTGGAGCCGAATGATTCTAATGACATTCAAGGCCCAGGAATTGCATCACACGCGAAAGAAGTGATAGAGAAAACATGAAAAAAAGAAAACGACTCGTGCATCTTAATGCACAAGTTGCTTAGAATCTGCTTCGCCTTGCCGGGCGGTGCTTCTCGTAGCAATCGCGGCAATAGACTGGTCTGCCCTCTGTCGGCTTGAACGGAACTTCGCATTCCTTGTTGCAGTCCGCGCAGACGGCCTTGTGCATCTCTCTGGGTGCCCTGTCGTACATTCTAATATTCACCTCCATTTGACTTGCCTAAATAGAACGCCTTTCTCCAGTCCCCTTGACTTCCCATGATGTACGTTAGGACACCAGTGAACGGATCACATTTAGTTAAAAACTCCACACCGTTTGAATATAAGAACTTTTGGAGCATACAACAATAGTCGTCCAGGAAAGGATTTTGCGATTCTCCCAGCGCAAGGTGGACAGTGTCCGCCGGTCCTGCGTCAGATTCCTCTCGATCGATTAGATTCGAGTTCTTCCCCGCGATAGGTCTATTGATGGTCAATAGAGATTAGGGACGAGGAAACCTGTCTGGACAACACTCCGTTGAGTCCCAGATGACATCCAACAATCCTCAGGAATGATACGAGAGACGCGCTCACTCAACTCAAGAGGAGCGGGAAAGCTCTTCACGCCTCAGAAGGCGAGTCCATCTCTTCATACTTCATTGTTTGATGTTGTCCTCTAAATGACAAAGCGATACGAACAGGACGGATTTGAACTCACTTGGTCCAAATCAGATATGTTCGCGTTCAATTCAGATTTGAGAACAAGGCCAGTGGAACGGGCGAGGACATAACTTACAAAATCCAGACATTCATGGGTTCGGTTCGATCAATAATAAACTGATCCGAGGGCGTCCATTAGCCCTTTCCTTTCTTCTTTTTTCTTAGGTATCTCAGGCAGCAATTCGAGAATGCTCGTCGAAGAATAGAAAAAACAAAGGGTTTGTGACTACTTCGGCCCCGTCTTGCCTTTGTCGCGGACGCTCTTCTTCTTGTCCGATGACCCAAGCGCTATTGCGATGGCCTCATGTGCTTCTACGGCTGGCGACATTTCGAGCCATTCGAAGTAACCTGGCAGTGCGGCTGTCCATACAGCCCATGATTCGTAGGCAGCTTTCTCGTCAGGTACCTCAGCGACTATAATGCCCTTTCCTCCAGGGCATATTAGCCATTCTTTGATCTCCATTCCCTCCGGCGGATAGACGCCTTTCTCCAATAGCTTAGCAGCCACTTCGCCGAGCTTCTTAGCCTCTATGTTCGTATTGATCTTCCAGAATCCGACTATTTTCACTCCTTCACACCCCCCTTGTTTGAAGAAATCAGCATCTGGAATATATAACCTTGAAGATTGTCGAACGATGGAAGCTTGAAACTCGATCTGCGGGCGTCGACCCATGAACCCTAGCTCATCCAGATATTCTTTTTTTGATTTCAATAAAAGGGATTGTTGTCCCAGGACCAGTTACTGAGTTCCGCTTTTTCTTGTTCGCATGTGCCAAGCCACCGTCAGAACGATCAGAAGTGTCAGGAAAATAGTGGACCGAGTTGGTATCACCTGGTTGCTCACCCAGACAAACACTACATGATTTCAACTTGCGAATCTATCAGAAAGTTGGAGAAACGTGCGAACACGCTAGGGAGTGCGGTATTTGGCCCTGACATCCTGTCTCGTCTAGAATTCATCCATATGATTCTAGCCAATTCAAAATGAGCCGCCGTACTGCGGGATAAGAGTTATCAGGTTCAATGAATTACCCTTCTATTACGGGATTAGATATGAGTGAACCTGACCTGATTTCCCTTACAAAGCAAGAGCTGCTGAGCGAGAGAATACCATCGAAAGTCGTCCCGATATCCAGGCTTGAAGAAGTGAAGGCGGAGATAACGGAAGTAATGAGTGGAATCACAGACCCCGGCCTCATCAAGTACATCAACGCATGCTTCGATTTTCGTTCCGAGAAGACCATACACAACCCAAGGTCAATCCTGGTCATGGGAGTACCCAGTCCGAAAATACGCTTTCACCTAGCACATGGGGACCAGGAAATCGATGCGATTGTCCCGCCGACCTACCTAGACCATTCTAGCGCAAAGGGGTGCATCGAATCCGTGCTCAGCAAGACACTTGGAGCGCGCCATCGTGAATACACTTGCCTGCAAATTCCAGCCAAGCTTCTTGCCGTGAGGAGCGGGTTGGCTGAATATGGTCGCAACAACATCACTTACGTCGGCGATTTGGGAAGCCATGTCCGGCTCATGGTCTACGCTTCTGATCTCCCTTGCGAGGATCACGAATGGCATGACAAGAGACTGATGAGTAGTTGCGAACACTGTGAACTATGCCTGCGAAATTGCCCGACCGGAGCCATAGATAAGTCCAGATTCCTGCTGAGAGCCGAGAGATGCCTAACCTTCCTGAACGAGGAGGAGACCGAAATGCCAGGGTGGGTGGATAGCTCGTGGCATAACTGCCTCGTTGGATGCCTCCGCTGTCAGGACGTATGTCCAGCAAACAGGAAGGTGGCCAAACAATACATTGAAGGTGTCAGTTTCTCCGACGAAGAGACAGAGATGCTGAAGAATACCTCCCGTTCGGAAGACCTTCAGGCAGGACTCAAGCAGAAATTGGAGAGATCTGGCCTGTCGGCCCTTTACCCTGTGCTTCCGAGGAATATTACCCTGTTGCTCGACAAATGATCATGAACGGCTCTATTTCTGACAATCTCTTGTTGTGCCAGAAACACATATTATCGCTTCAGCGATGCCAGGGTCTGACCTCTACGAGTTCGAACGAACATCATGCCATTCAGTATCTTCCGGTCAAATCATACTATGAGGTCCTCATGGTTCTGTAGTCAATTGCATGGTCTTCGGCCCCCAATGCTCCGCCACGTTAGGAGATGAGCGCGAGGGTACTGAATCGATGAAGCAATATGCCTTCTTACTGTGTCTATCTGCTCTCAGAACTGCCAGAAGGGCGAGGGAAGAGCAGTTACGGGGAGATTTGAATTCGCCCAGTCCATACTAGGCATGATCATGCTCATTTGAGATTTGAAAACAAGGCTAGTGGACCGGGCGAGATTTGAACTCGCGGCCTCTACCATGCCAAGGTAGCGATCTTCCGGCTGATCTACCGGCCCGTGCGAGGGGTCCCAAGTGGTTTTTGCTATTAAATCTTACCCATTGGAAACCAGATTGCTGAACTTGCCACAGGATCGACGAAGCGCTCAGAGATGGGCCTCGAGTGTCTGCTGGAAGCGCATCTTCTCACCCGGAACGTTGGTTGGATAAAGGCCCGTGAGGCAGGCAACGCAGAGATCTCCTTCCGACATCTCCAAGGCCTCGATCAATCCCTTAATGCTGGTATAGCCGAGGCTATCGGCCGTGACCATCCTCGATATCTCCTCGACCGTCCTGTTCGTCGCCGCGAACTGCTCCCGCGTCTTCATGTCGACCCCGTAGTAGCACGGGGCTCTGACAGGAGGACATCCGATGCGAACATGGACCTCCTTAGCTCCGCTTCTGCGCACCATCTCGACGATCCTGCGCATGGTCGTCCCGCGCACTATGCTGTCGTCCACGATGACGACCCTCTTTCCACTGACGGTGGACTTGATCGGATTCAACTTGAGCAGGACGCCCTCATCCCTCTTGTTCTGGTCCGGGAGTATGAAGGTCCTCTCGACGTATCGGTTTTTCATGAAACCCTCTTCGTATTTCATTCCAGAGGCCTCGGCGAAACCGAGCGCGTGCCCCCTTCCGGAGTCGGGGACCGCGACTACGACATCCGCGTCGACAGGCTGCTCTTCTGCGAGCTTCCTGCCGATGTTCTTCCGCAAACGGTATACCTCCTTCCCGTCGATGATCGAATCCGGCCTTGCGAAGTAGACCAACTCGAACATACAGTGGGCACTGTGCAACGGACAAGAAACCTTGGATGAGGTGTATCCTTCCGATGTGATCTCGACGATTTCCCCCGGAGCCACATCCCTGATGAACTCCCCGCGCATGATATCGAAGACGGCACTCTCAGAGGCAATTCCGAACCCGTTGGGCGCCTTGCCGATGCATAGAGGCCTGAAACCCAGCGGATCTCTCACGCCGAAAACCCTTCCCCCGATCATGAGGGTCAAGGAATATGCGCCGTCGAGGATTCTCATCGTGTTCTTGACCGCCCTGACCGCGTCCGTAGTCTGGGTCAGCTCGTTGGCCAGCAGTCGAACAATAATCTCGGAATCAGTAGTTGTGAGGAACGCCCAGCCTTCTGACTGGAGCTTCGTGCGGATCTTGTCTGCATTGACGATGTCGCCGTTGTGGCCCAAAGCGAGCTCGCCGGCTGAGGTCGTCACGACTATGGGCTGGCAGTTCTCGGCGCTCGAGCTTCCGGAGGTCGAGTATCTGACATGGCCTATGCCCGTGTTACCACAAAGAGAATCGAACTCCCTACCGGACAGGACCTCGTGCACGAGACCCATGCCGCGGACCGATCGAATGTGACCGTCGAAGACCGCCACCCCGACGCTCTCCTGCCCGCGGTGCTGTATAACCCTGAGCGCCTTCTTCAAAGAATTAGTGGCGTTGCATGCCAACGCCACGCCAACGACCCCACAATGGTGCTCGGGCTTGTCCGTCAGGACATCACCTTCTGAGCGTCAATGCGTCTTCGCCCAAGCATAGGTCCTGATCGTGGTCGTCTTGCCGTATCCGCATGAAGCGCAGACGCCCTTACGGATATTAAAAGCGTTCTTGCCGCATCGCCGGCAAGGTACGTGGGTCTTGCGGTTCGCGTGCTTTCCTTTTGACGGAGTCCCCTTGCTCATTTGTCCAGCTCCTAGGGTGAGATGTATATGACGTTGTCCCCTCGGACGATGGTGACCTCGAGCTTCCTCACGACCTCGTTGTTGATCAGTTCCTCGGCGTTCTTGAGTACGAGGTTCATGTGCGGGTCGTAGCCGTCGAGGACGCCCCTGTACTCCCTGTTCGCCTTCAGTTCGACGATGACCTGACTATTGATGGCTTGATTGAGAACCGTGAGTGGTTTCTGCATGCTCAGTCACCACTCGCCCGATAATTCCCTGACTATATATTCTTTTGGATTTACTGGTGTGTCCAACGCTCACACGAATGCGCCTATGGTAGGCGCGTCCAGACGATCCATGTCGTAGAAGATTATGCCCTCTCTCATATTGTCGCGGTCCGGCCTCCCTCCGCGGACGTGGATGAGGAGCGAAACCCTCCAGAGGAGGTCTAGGATGGAGGTGGCCAGGGCACCGCAATACACGTTGGAGATGGAATCCTCGTAGCCGTAGTTGTCGACCAGATAGTAGGCGTAGCCTAGCATGCTGTCTCGGTTGTTGAGCGTCTTGAGATACTCGACCAGAAGCACTCTGCCCCCGTCGTCCGGATGGACCAGTGTTATTTCTTTGGGGTCGATCGACCTCTTGTGATGCATGTCCCCCGCCTCGTCAAGGATCGACCACTCCACTCTCGCGTTCTTCGCCTCGAAGATGTTCCACTCCCCCCTCTCGTCGCAATACACGGGAACGGCGACGGGATCGATGGAAGAAAGCGAGTCCAGAGCAGTCTCGCAGGCCGCCTCCTCTAGATCAGCCATGTCGATTTTCTCCCCCTCCCGGACCTCAATCTTAGAGAGGTCGATCTCATCGTCCTCGATGGACGTCTCCAGCACCTTAGCGACGTACGGCAACCCCGCGAACGAATTCATTCTAGAGGCGACCTCGTTTCTTAGCCTGTCTGGAGGTGAATACACGCCGGATTCCATGCAGTTCTGGAAGAACTCGCTGTACACCCTCTTCGATGCCGACAGCGTGGACGTCAGCACTTCAGCGTCTTCATCCACCATTGCGGATCCGAGAGGCAGCGCATCCACGCCCTTCCCGGTCCAAACCCCCCTGCAGGACATGTCCAGTTCGGCCTGTACCCTGTTCCCGACGTAGAAGTGGAACGGAAACTGGCGACAGAAATGGGGTCTGTTCCCGTAGACCACGCACTTCCTGTTCTCGAGGAATGAGCAAGACCCCCGACCCTTCTTCAGTGTTAGGGCGGTGTGCCTGCTTGGGCTCCTCTTGAGAATAATCCTCTCCGGGTGATTCTCCCTGAAGAACGTCCTCTCCTTAGGAAGGACCTCTGGCTGGCACAAACAACAGAGCTGGCAACGGTCGAGACACTCGAATGTACGGCCGACAAGTTCTGAGAGATCGACTTGCAGTCTATCGCTTCCGAGCAACGATATCCCTTCCAACACGCTCCCCGACGAGCCCGCCCTGTTCCACGATCTTCACGCCGCGGACGAACGTTACATACGGGAATATGGCCTCCCAGTTCTCGAAAGGCGTCCAGCCGCACTTACTGTGGAGATTCTTCGCCGTTATGCTTCTCATGCTCGTGCCGTCCACCACGATGAGGTCCGCATCCCTCCCCACTTCAATCCTCCCCTTGTTCAGTCCAAAGATCTCTGCGGGTCGCTCGCACGCGGCCTTGATGACAACGTCGAGTGGAAGTTGGTCCTTCTTCACCAGCGCTAGCATCAATGGGAGGCTCGTCTCGACCCCGGGCATGCCAGATGGGGCGTCGGAGAACTCCTGCTCCTTCTCTTCGATGGTGTGCGGGGCATGGTCCGAGGCCAGGACTTCGATCTTCATTAACCGGAACGCCTCGAACATCGCCTCCCTGTCCTCCTTGTCCCTCAACGGGGGATTCACCTTGCCATAAGAGCCAAGCTTCGAACGCTTGTCAAGCAGGAGATGATGGGGGGCAACCTCCTTCGTGAACGGCAGCTTCTCGACAGCCGCTAGACCGTCCCTGGATGACAAATGGCATATGTGGATTCTCCCCTCCCCCCGGATCTTCGATAGTCTCGTTATCGCTGAAGCCTCTGCGGAAGATGGTCTGTTCTTGTCATGTTCGTTCAGATTCGTCTCCGGTGCATACCGGATCATCTTCTCGTCCTCCGCGTGGACGCAGAGCACCTTTCCGGTTCCGACCACCGAAGAGACGATCTTCGAGATATCAGAATAATTCGAGACAAGGAGGTTGCCAGTGGTCGAACTCATGAAGAGCTTGTAACCAGCGACCCCTACGGATATCGCCACGGGATCCACCTTCGGAGAGCAACCGCCAAGTAAGCCGTAGTCGACCCAGGCTTTCTTCGATATCGTGTTCGCTTTCTCCTCCAACGAACGAGGCGTCAGGGTCGGAGGAAGCGTGTTCGGCATGTCGAGGACGCATGACACCCCTCCGAATGCCGCTGAGACCGTGCCGGTCTGGAAATCCTCCTTCTTCGTGAGACCGGGGTCCCTAAAGTGGACGTGAGGATCGATGGCCGCCGGCAGGATCAGCATGTCCCCGAAGTCGAGATGCTCATCACCCCGGAGCAGCTTCTTAATGGACTTTATCCTGCCGTTCTCGATCCCGATGCAGCACTGGACGAGCTTTTCCTTGATGTACGCCCTGCCTTCCACAACCAAATCCATGCGATCACTTCAAGGTCTTTCTTTCGACGGGTCCCCTCGGCTTTTCCTCCGTGAAGATCTCCGCCTGGAACTTGCAGAACTTCGCTTTCTTGTCGAGCCAGGTGTCGGGGCTTAAGCCTGCCTTCAGGCAGGTCTGTCCCAGGAAAGTCTCCGCGTCCCATTCCCACTCGATCGGGACTTGAGGCAGTAGAAGGCCCCTGAACGGGCCCATCTCGACAATGAGACCGTCCTCCCCAACCTTCACCAGCTCTGGAAGCTTCTTCCTATCCGTGCACCTGATATCCGCCGGAGGAGTGAGGATACTCACTTCCACCACTATTTGGTCAAGCTCTTCGGACCTGAGGGGCGGGAACCTCGGATCGTGACAGGCCGCCTGCGCGGCCATCAAGAGAGCGCTTCCGAGCGAGTAGACCGGCTCGGGGTAGCCTATGCAACCCCTAAGGTCGTGGGAGGGATAGATGCTCAGAGTGACAAACACCCCTCTTTTCTCTTTGAAGCTCTGCGGCAAATCGACGTTTCCAGCGCCCAGGTGTCTCGCTTCTGCATCGACCGTTTGTCTAGCCGCCCTGACTGCCAACTCTCCTTCGGTATCGTTCACGATCGGTCTCACCTTGACTGAAGCCATTTTCTTGATTGCATTTATCTCTTGTGCATCGTTTTCTGCAGGAGCGGTCAAAACGAAGGGAGGCCGTGACCTAGGAGAGGGGTTAGAGGCTTCAATTCATCCCTTCGTCAGCGAGTGAAGTCAGACTCGGAAAGGTTTTCTACCCCTAGCATCAATAGTAGATTGTATGAACGACAAGGCGGCGGACATTTATGTGGAAGAGGTGATGACGAAGAATCCAATCATCGCGAGACTAGACATGACCATCCAGGAAGCCGCCAAGATAATGAGGGGCAAGCATGTTGGCAGTATTGTCGTGGTCGAGGACGACACCCCGATGGGCATCCTGACGGAAAGGGACCTTGTGGACAAGGTCGTCGCCGCGGGGAAAGCGCCCTCCAAGGTGAAGATCAAGGACGTGATGACATCCCCCCTGGTGACTGTCGGCCCGAGGGAAAGCGTTGCCGAGGCCGCCACGAAGATGTCCAAGCTGGGAATGAGAAGGTTGCCTGTCGTCAGCAAGGGGCACTTGATCGGGATCCTGACAGAGAACGACATCCTGAGGATATCGCCCTCACTAATCGAGATAACCAGGGAGTGGGCGAAGATCAAGAGACCCGGCTCTGCCGAAGAATCGGGAGCCAAGGTAATCACTGGATACTGTGACAATTGCGGGGCTTTCTCGAGCGAGCTGCGCGCCAAGGAAGGGCAGATGATCTGCTCCGACTGTTTTGAGCAATGGGGATAGACTCGAGACCGTTTTCTAAGCCAGACCGAGCTGCAAAAGCTTCCACTGCGTCGGGCGCCCTTCCCTGTCCCACCTTCTCGCTTCGTGGTAGTCGTCCAGCATTCTCATCATCTCCTCTTCGGTGAGCAGAGCACCCTTCGACACGCCAGACTTTATCGGTTCCGTGGTCACCCTCTTCGGGAGATAGGAGTCCCCCCTTCGTATCCCAGCATCAAGATTGAACAGTTGCTTGAGATTGTTCACCCTCTCCCCGATGAGCAGGAGGTCGTCCTCGGTGAACGATGACCCGATGACCGCGCTGAGGAACTCGATCAGGCCTTCCAGCGCGAAGAACCCACGCTGGAACTTGCACATCCCGAGGCAGTCATAAACCATCATGAAGTCCTCCATGATCTTGACCTGCTCCCCCTTGTCCTTTGCCGAGAATCGGTCCACGCCGGAAATCCTCCAGGTCTTGCCGGTGAGGTCAAGCGCGTAGAATCCGGAACGCAGGTGACAAGCGCCCCTCGACGAGGTCATGAAGCCCAGGCCGAGTCCCTTGAGGCCCCGGACGTCGTAGGCCGGTGGCTCCATTCCCTTGACCTGGATCGCGTAATCCTCCGAGCCTTGCTTGACCTCCTTTGAGATCCTCAGCACACCCTCCCCGAACAGTCTGCCCATGCCCCTTCTCTTGCCGATTAGCTCCGCCATCTTCGGGACAGCATCCGGGTTGGTGAATCGGCAGTCGACGCCGATGTCCTTCGGATCGAGGATGCCTCTCTCGACCAGTTCCATGACGAAGCCGATAACGACGCCGGTAGAGATCGTGTCGATCCCGTAGAGGTCGCATATCTCGTTCGCATTGGCGAGCGCCTCGATATCTGCATTTCCGCACTGGGATCCGAGGGAGTACAGCGTCTCGTACTCGATGCCGTCCAGAACCGTGCCGGCGTACGGTCCATTGTCAACGATGAACAACTTCCCGCAGGCCTTCGTGCAGGCGAAGCAGCCTTTGTTCTTCACCCCGTATCTCGGCGCCCAGTAGTACGGGTCTATCTTCGCCCTCTCCTCGAACACGCTCTCCTTCCAGTTCCTGGTCGGAAAAACGCCGCGCTCCGAGTTCACCCAGCCGAGGAACTCCCCGCTGCCGTACTTCGTGTCCTCGTTGAAGGCGTTGCTCTTCTCCATGATCGCCTGCCATTTCAGATCAATCTCGACGAGCTTCCTCGGGTCTGCAACCGTGATGTCCTTCGTTCCCCTGACCCCGATTGCTTTCAGGTTCTTCGAGCCCATTACGGCGCCGAGACCGCCCCTGCCGGACTGGCGATCCTCGCAATCTATCCCGGCGTACCGGACAAGCTTCTCTCCACCCGGGCCTATGCAAGCGACGATGACATCGCCTGCCTCTCTCTGGATCCCCTCAGCGGAGTCCCTGGTGAACTTCCCCCAATACTTAGATGCACCACGGAGCTCCGCTTTGTCGTTGTCGATCAGAAGATAGGAAGGGGATCCGCACTTCCCTTCGATGACTGCGGCGTCATAGCCTGCCGCTTTCAGCTCGGCCCCGAGGCCACCTCCCATGATCGATTCTGCGATCGTTCCCGTCAGCGGTGACTTCGAAACGAACGCGGTCTTGCCGGCGGTCGGGACGGCAATGCCTGTGAACAGTCCCGGTGCGACAACGAGCACGTTCTTCGAATCGAACGCGTCCAGCTTCGGATCCATCGCGTCGTAGAAGAGCCTGACCGCGAACCCTTCGCCCCCGAGGTAGTCCCTGATGAGGTCTTCCGGAGTGTTCTCAGCCCTCATCTTGCCAGTGGTCAGGTCCACAAACAGTATCTTGCCCCCCAGCGCGTACATCTACTTCCCTCCCAGCAAAGACAAGACAGCGAGATACTTGGTCTCGTCAGCTTCTTCGAACTTGAGCGCACCTAGAGGGCAGAACTTCACGCACATCGGATCGCCCTTGCAGAGGTCACACTTTCGAGCCAGGTCATCGACTACCCTTATTACTCCGTACCTGCAGGTCTTCTCGCAGGTGCCGCAGCCGGTGCACAAGTTCTCGTCAACCTCGAGAATATCGTCGACCATGAAGATGGCATCCTTGGGACAAGCCTCAGCGCAGCAGTCGTCGCCGCACGCAACGCACTGGGTGCACACCACAGGGATGTCGTTCTTGATGCCGTCCTTGACGACCCTCAGGCGCGCCTTCTTCCTGTTGACGACTCCTTCGTGCGATAAGGAGCAGATCATTTCACAAAAGCGGCACCCCGTGCATTTCTCGGGATAGGAGACCAGACCAGCGGCCAATTCCTCCACCTTCAGCAGAGGTATGCCATACATCATTAAAGCACTAACGATTCTACGGATGATAAGAACGGATCATAGAGCTAGACTCGGAAATGCTTGGAATGGAATGTGGACCCTGCAACCCGAGAACAGCGAGTGAGTCCCGTACTTCACTGCACGTCGATCCTCTTCATTTTCGAAGTATCGGTTTTCTCCTGCTTTTCGACCGCTTCAAGGTTCGCGTCTATGACCGATTTCATCATCAGGAGGAACTCCTTCTTAGCCGCGAGGTAGTGCTTCCTCGCATCGACGGGGATCTTGGACTCCGGAATGACCGAGTCGAGCGCAAGGAATAACTCAGTTCCAGCCTTCATGATGTGCTCAGTCGTCTCCTTCGAGAGAAGCGCGTCCTTCATCCTCTTCGCTTCTTCCTTTATCCTGTCCGCCTTTCCCTCCATCCCTATCACTTCCTCCGAACGTTATGAGCAGCCGGCCATCCTTGAACTCCGCCTTCTTTGTCTCCTTCTGCATCAGCGAGTACGGCAGGGAGACGGAGCGCTTGTAGTGCCCGACCTGCACGATTAGAGTATCTTCCGTTTTATATAACTCTACCTCTTCCTTGGTCGAGAATGGGAGCTTCAAAGAGAGAATGCTGGAACCTTTCTCTTCGTAAATCTCCATCGGCTTCTCGACCGAGTATATCATTGTCGGGTCCGTGGTTCCGAAAATCATATCGGCCAATGCCTCCAGCGATTTCTTCCCGACAAGTTCAGTTGGCATCTGAGTGGCAGTGAGTATAGTAAGCGGACTGAATGACTCGTTGATTATGCCCATATAGCAATCTTGCTCGGCGAGCTTGTCCTTGAAGTAGCCGTCGGAGCATTGGGGCATGAGACGGTTGACGACCAGGCACTCGACGGTCAGATTGTAGAGGCAGAGGTACGTGAAGGCCCTCTTCGTCTCGTTGATGACCATCCTCTCGGGGTTCACGACGAGCCTGACCGAGGTGACGGTCGGGTCTGTGAGTATCTCCTTGACGGAACTCAACCGGTCCCTGATCTTCTCGATGTCCTTCATGACCTCGTCTGACGGCAGGGGCGTTTTCATGAACTTGCCGACGGTGGCCCTTGCCAACTTCAACGCGTTCTTGAAGACCTTGTACAACTTATCGAAATACCAATCCGACATTTCCGGGAAGCTCAGAAGTCTGAGCGTGTCAGCGGTGGGGGCTGTGTCAAGGATGACCAGGTCGTACATTTTTGTATCGTAGAAATCCCAGACGTAGAACAATGCGGACATGAGCTCCATTCCAGGCCAAACGGTCATCTCCTTCGCATTCACTTCCCCGAGGCCTTGGGACTGGAGAAAATCGGACAAGTATTTCTGGACCTCATTCCATCTGGTCTCGAGCTCGTGAACGACGTCGACCTCGATCGCATCAAGATTCTCCTCGATGTGCCTTATCTGGCCGGACAGCGGGACCTCCAGTGAGTCCGCGAGGGAGTGGGCGGCATCCGTGCTCATGACGATTGTCTTGTATCCCATTCGAGCAGACCGCAGCGCCGTTGCCGCGGCCACGGAGGTCTTTCCGACCCCACCCTTCCCGGTATAGATGATGACCCTCAATTTCTCGCCAATCGCCTAATCTCCTTTTCCTACTTGAAGGATTTGCCTGTCGACCATCGTGTTTTCCAAGCTAATCCAAGAGAAGTTCGAGAATGAAGAAGAAGATGCTGCAAAGGAACCTTATTGAAAAGGGGCTCAGGTGCCGGGGACGGGGTTCGAACCCGTGACCTTCGGATGTCCCTGGAGAGGATCTTGTTGACCTAAACCCTATGAGTCCGACGCTCCACCAGGCTGAGCCACCCCGGCTTGGTGATCCTCACTGATCCTTATCTTCGACCGTTTCCTCACCCTTGTCCGCTCCGTATTCGGTTTCCTCAATCCCCGCATCGGAGATATCCTCGATGACGACCTCCTCGGCGGGCGCTTCGACCTTCGGCGCCTCTGTGGCTTCGGTCTTCTCGGCCTCTTCCACGACCTGCGGCTCCACTATCGACTTCTCGTCGGGAAGCGGAGTGCCGATCTCGAGAACCTCGGTTTTCCTAATCTCGATACGCTTCGTAGGAACAATGATCTTCGTCGCACGAGAGAGATCCTTCGCCATTTCGCCGGAGATGACCGATCTGACAACGTCCGAGATCGACATGCCGGCCACAATCTTCTGAAGGTGCTGGGTCATGATCGATCTGATCGCCGTCTCCTGAGACGCTTGGATCCTCTTCTCAGTGACGCTCATCGGTTTGACGCGCACGAGGAATCCGTCCTTCGTCCTAGCGTCGATGACGTGGTCGGTCTTGGTCCTCTTTCTTCTCGTTAGCCTTCGAACGTAATCGCTCGTTAGGTCCTGACCGACGAACACCGTGTGAGCATCAAATCCTGTGACGTCGCTCACCTTGAATTTGAGTTTGATGTGCATCTTTGAGAAATCGCCTGTCAGGTCGTGAACGGTAACCTCGGTGGTCCTGCCGATGAGACTGGTCGGGTCACCTGAAGGTGTCTCTCCGATCTGCATCTCGTTGAACATCTTTGGAGCGAAAATCTTGTACCATTCCTTCGCCCTCCACCGGTCCTTGACCTTCCTTGCGACAGTCTTCGTTTTCTTAGTGACAGGCATCAATAGCCTCCGTGATTCAGGCAGTTTCCGTAATGAGTCTCCCTATTAATAAGTTTCCGTCACGCAGCCTCACTGGCAAAGTGTCCAGCATCAGAAGTGGAAGGTTCATGGGACATTCTTCGCCAGTACAGATTTCGTGTCTTCGGGCATCTGTGCCTGCTGACCCGCCAGCCGCTTCTCCAATTCCTCGATCCCTTTCATCCGGTCGAGAAAAACAGGGACGTAGCACGAGGTGCCCTCGATCACGAGTATAGCCACCTTCTCCTTCTTCGACACCTCGTGTCCTTCCAGATTCGCCTGGAAGTTCACGAATCCTTTGAACTGCTCGGGCATCTCCTCTGCCCTTGAGATCGAGACTAGCCTTACGAGGTGCAACCGAACGCACCTCAGAGCTTCACCGGCACGACGTGCGCTTCCAATCCGAGGTATTCCTTCGGCAATCCGAAGGCGAGACCATACAGCTGCGACAAGTGTATGACCGGTATGTCATAGCCTGGGATGTCCTTCTGCGTTCTATCGTACTGGAGGTGACAGAACGGACAGACGTCGATGATGAACTTCGCGCCAACCTTCTTTACGTTGATGAGTTTCTCCTCCGTCATCTTCATGGCAACATCGTTCGCGCGGGTCCTGAGGCCTCCTCCCGCGCCGCAGCACATCCCCTTGTCGCGGTAGTTGATGCTCTTAGCGCCGACCGCCTCGACCAACTCGTCGAGCATCGTTGGTCTCTCGGGGTCGTCGAGCTGCTTTATCTTGCTCGGTTTGGCGAAGTGACAGCCGTAGTGGACCGCCACCTTGTAATCCAGGGGCTGCATGACCTTCGACTTGATCTTGTCGATGCCCACGTCCTTGTGCAGGACATCGGCGAAGTGCCGGACCTTGATCTTCCCTCCGGTGTATTCGAGTCCGACCTCCTTCAGGATCTTGTTGACCTCTTTCGCCTTCTCTGGGTGCTCGTGCAGGAGGTGGGCCGCGTCGAACAACGACCCGAAGCAGCCGTTGCATATCGTCAGGATGTCCAAGCCCTTCTTCTCCGCCAGCGCGAGGTTGCGGGCCGCAAGTGCGAGCCAGGTCATCTGATCAAAGGATCTTATCACACCGGGTGCAGGGCAGCATCCCGCTCCCTCGAGGTCAACGAGCTCTACCTCGAGGGACCTGAAAACCTCCCTCGTCGCCTTCTCGATGCCTGGGTACCTCAGCGGCGCGATGCAGCCGAGGAAGAAAGCGTACTTGTCGGTCATCTACTTCCCTCCGATGAGCTTGTCGAAGCCAGTAATCTTCATGATCTTCTTCCAGTCCTCGAGCGCCTTAGGATTGCCAAGCACGGTAGGGGGTTGTTCGGACAGTCCGAGGTTCTTCCGCAGGCTCCTGTAATCGTCTGTAAGAGGGATGGTGTGGCCAGTGTTCATCATATTCGAGGCGGTCTTCTTGTGAGAGTCGGCCATGTACCCTTCCTTCACGGCGAAGTTCCTTAGGATGATGATTATGTCAGTAATGTCCACCGTCCGGGGGCACCTCTCAACGCAAGTGTAGCAGGTCGTGCACATCCACAGGTCGTCCGAGGGCAGGATGTCCTCCTTCAGGCCCAGCTGCGCCCTTCTTATCAACTTCCTTGTCCGGAAAGCGGTCTGCCGTCCGGACGGACAGCTCGCCGTGCAGGTCCCGCACTGGTAGCACAGGTTCAGGCTCTTCCCACCAGCCTTGATCACCTGGTCAGCGAACTCCGGGTTCGGCTCCTTGACGTTAGCCATAGAATGTCACCGAGTCGGGAAACGCACGCCTGCATATATAAGACTAAGGTGAAAATGAGGGTCGTGTTACCTTTATAGGTAATACATCTTAAGCCAGGCGCTCCTTCTTCAGCTCGCTCACGAGCTTCAGGACATCGATGTCTTCCTTTCTGTAGACCGCGATGATTTTGTGAGCCAACATCTTCATCTCGGTGGCGCTCTTAAGCCTGATGCCCTTCCTCGACAGCAAGCTCTGGTTGACGAAGAAGCTGAGGTTCGAGCTGATCAAGTACGGAAGGTAGCGCACCGTCCCCTTCTCCTTGTACTTGGCACCCTGACTATTCAGAAGCTTGAATCCGAGACGCTGGGCGCCGTACTTGAACCGGAGGTAGTTGGGTCCCCTGTCAACGTGGACCAGTTCATCGTCCGCTATTTCCTCCCACTTCACCCCCTCCAGCTCATATGCATAAAGTGGGTCGTCCAAAACGACTAAGTCCATGAGCCCCGCCCGGAAGTCCCTCAGGTTGCGTTCGTCGTCAGAGATGACGAGGTCGTACTTCCCAGTCTTGTCGATTCTCGAGAGTGCCGAGAGAAGAAGCTCCTCCGTTATTAACGTCCCTCCAACGACCACTGATTCGCCCGTTCTGACCCTCGCCCTCAAGGCGGAGTACTCAATGACGATCCTCTCGCCTTCCTCGGTCAGACCGGTCCCAGATGGGGATGTCACCAGAAGTCGCACCCCTATACGTTCCTCCATCCGTCGGAGGTACCTGTGGAGAACTGGAACCGATATTCCAAGCTTGCTCGCCGCCTGCTTCTGACTGCCTTCTTCGTAGACGGCCTTGAGGACCTCAAGATTGTGCGAGGTTACCGACACCCCATTGATGACCAAAGAGATCGCAGGCTCTATCTCCACGCTTGGCGATTGGCTGTCAAGATATATCTAATTTGACCGCCCATACTAGGAGGAAGTCGATGACGCGAAGAGCACTGGTCCTAGGAATCGGCAGTCCGATCGTCAGCGACGATGCCGTCGGGATCAGAGTGGTAGAAAGAATCCAATCGCTGAAACTCGAGGGAGTGGACGTCAAGGAGGTCAGTTCAAGCGGACTGGACCTAATAGAGTTGATGCTGGATTACGATACAGTCGTCATCGTCGACGCGATCATCACTTCCGATAACCCTCTGGGGACGGTGCTGCAGCTGGATGAGAGGGATTTCGCATCCTCGGTGCACGGGGCGAACCCTCACGACGTGAACATCGCGACCACGATAGAGCTCGGTAGAAGACTTCAGCCGGACAGGATGCCAAAGAGCATCGCCTTCGTGGCGGTCGAAGTCGCGGACACCCGGACGATCAGCTACAACATGACCCCTGAGGTCGAGATTGCGATACCTGAGGCGGTCGAGAGAATCGTGGAGATATTGAAGAGATGGAATCGGTCCTAGAAATCCAGGGATTCCAGGTTCTTCGAGACTGTCCTCGCGGTCTTCCCCGGACCGTGGAGGGCTATGCACAGCTTCTGCCTATCGATTAGTCCCCTCGCAACCCTGACGATGTCGTCCTCCGTGACCCTTTCGAAGGCCGCGAGGATGTCCGCTTCCGTCGGTGCTTTCCCAATCAGTAGGAAGAACTCACCGAGATGGAACATCTTTGATTCGGTGGATTCGAGTCTCCTAACGAGAACGCCTTTGATCAGCCGCTTCGCCCTCGTGAGCTCGTCCTCCTCCAGCCCCTCCGACTTCATCTTCTGCAGTTCTGAGGTGACCAGCCGGATCACGATCTCCATGTTCTTAGACGATGTCGAGAAGAACACACCGAACATGCCGCAATCGCTGAACGGCTGGGAGAGTGTGTAAATCGAGTAAGCGAGTCCCTTGTCCTCCCTGACTTTCTGGTACAACCTCGAGCTAGTGCCGGCGCCGAGTATGGCGCTCAGCAGTGTCTGGACGTATCTGTCGGGATGGGCGGCGTTGACGCCGGGGAATCCCATGCCAACATACGCCTGATCCACCTCCCTCGGGAACGACTCGATCAGCGACCTCGCCGACGGAGGAGCCCTGTCGTTGCCTCGACCTGGCCTGGCATGTGGATCGAACATGTCCGAGGCCCACTTCTCTACCTGGCCCACCTTTACGTTGCCGCAGGCGGCAATGACGAAGTTCTGGGGGCGATAGCATTCCTGGAAGTACGTCCTGACGTCCTCGGCCGAGAGCGACGCGACCCCCTCCGCCTCGCCTGTCTCCGCTGAGGCCAGAGGATGCCCGTCCCAGAGCGCCCTCGTGAATAGGTGATGGATGTATGTGTCCGGCTCGTCCTTCAGCATCCTGATCTCTTCGGCGACGATCCTTTTCTCGTTATCGACCGCCTCATCGCAAAGACTAGGGTTCAGCATCAGGTCGGCCAGTATGTCCTCTGCCGTGTCAAAGGTCTCGTCCAATGCGACGGCGTAGTAGCAGGTCGACTCCTTTCCAGTGTAGCCGTTGAGCTCCCCGCCGGCAGCCTCTATCAACTCCGAGGTCTCCTTTGAGCTCCTCTTCTTCGTCCCCTTGAACATCACGTGCTCGAGCAGGTGGGCCAATCCCTCCCGGCCCTTCGGCTCGTCCCTGGATCCAACCTTCACGTAAACGGACAAAGCGACCGATCTCGCGTAGGGAAGCCTCTCGACGATGACCGGGATTCCTGCCCGGGTCTGGGCGAACGACACTCTCTCGTCCTTCAATGAAAGGTGGAGAACAGCGCCTATCGTATAGTCTTTTCGCATCTTCGATCATCAATTCGCGGTCACCGCAAGAAGAGCCACCGTGGTCATATGCCAGATTGCCACAGGAATAAGGATTAAGTAGGGTCATCTGCCATAGCATGCACGGGGTACACCATGCAGAGAAGTACCGATCCATTTCTGAACGAGTACAAGCCAGACGTCAAGTTCCCGCAGGCGGTTGCCATCATCGGCTTCCCGAGCGTAGGACTCGTCGGGTCGATCGCCGCGAACTTCATCAGGAGGACGATGCAGCTGGAAAGGATTGCGACAATCATATCGAAGAACTTCCCGCCGTACACGATAATACACGAGGGTGTGCCTTCGCCCCCCGTGCGGATCTACACGGGCGAGCGGAAGTGCGTCGACGGGATACGTTGCGATCAGCTCGTCGTCGTCATGTCCGAGTTCATGCCGAATCCCGACCTCATAAAGCCGGTGACGGACATCTTGCTCGAGTGGTGCAAGAAGAAAGAGATCGGCATGATCGTGACGCTCGAGGGGATCAACCTGAGCGAAGGTACCGGTGAGAACCAGACCTTCGGTGTCGGCAGTACACCCAGGGCAAGAGCGATGCTAGGGAAGTACTGTGTGAAGGAAATGCAGGAAGGCATGGTCTCTGGCATATCGGGTGTCCTGCTCTACGAGGGAGAGCGTCTTGACATAGATGTCATATGCCTGCTCGGCCCTGCGAGGATTGACATGCCGGATGCTAGAGGCGCAGCGAGACTGCTGGAGATCGTTGGGAAGATGCTACCCGAGCTGAAGCTCGACCCCGAACCGCTGTACAAGGAGGCGGAGCAGATCGAGCGACAGATGAAGGCGGCGATGGATAGCGTCAAGCAACCGAAGAAGATCGGGGACGAGTCGGTCATATACGGATGATCACGAACATTCCACCCTTTCCTTCATTCGGCGGCAGGAATCTTCCAGTTGATACCCGACGACCAAACATTAAATAGAGAGGCGCAGATACATCTGGTATCTCCATGGAAAAGCACAGGTTCATCAAGAAAGTGTGCCTCCTAGGTGACGGCGCGGTAGGCAAGACAAGCCTCATGAGGCGGTACGTCTACGACTTCTTCGGGGACGAATACCTGATGAGCTTCGGGACGAAGGTGACGAAGAAGGTCCTCGATCTCGACGAGGTCGAACTGACATTGATGATCTGGGACGTGCTCGGGCAGAAGACGCACAAGTCTCTGCATGAGGCCTACTACAAAGGTGCCAAAGGAGCCTTGCTCGTTTGCGACCTGACCCGAGAGGACACGGTCAGGCATCTCATCGAGTGGAAGAACGATTTCTACCATGCTGTGGGACATACCCCAATCGTGCCGATAGCGAACAAGTGCGATCTCGAGTGGAAGGTCTCCCCTTCGGATTTGGACGAAGTGTCCAAAGCCCTTGGAAAAGGATTCATGCCGACGAGCGCCAAGACCGGTGAGGGCGTGGAAAGCGTATTCCTGCAATTGGGGACGGCCATGATGGAGAAGATGGAATGAATCCTTTCTTCGTGATGCCCGGCCAGGCCATAATGGACCTGCGCGAGGAGCTCGAGCTGATCGAGGGTGAAGAGGCGGGCGAGACGCTCCAGAGGTACGGATTCAGGGCTGGAATGGGACTCGTCAAATCCCTGGGAGTGGATGCCTCAGATTTCGAGCAGCTCGCCGAGATCCTGCCGCCGCTGTGGGCGGAGACCGGTCTTAGCAGAATTGTCGAGGAACACATCACGGACAAGGAGATAACGATCACATTCGAGGACTCTATCGAAGCAGAGCATGGGAGGAAGTGCGACTTCACACGCGGGTATCTGAGCGGTATCGTCTCCGCGCTATCGAAGAGAAGGTACAACGCCGTCGAGAACGAGTGTGCCTCGCAGGGGAAGGCGAATTGCGTCCACGTCCTCTCGCCGGCGAAGGAGATAGTACGGCCTGCTGCGAAGGAGACCTCGGTCGCCGGGATGAAATACGAACTGGAGCTCGGATACTCATATCTTCTTGAGACAGAAGACCCCTCGATCGCCTACAGCGTTTTCTTGGACCAGACCACACATGGCAGACCAGGGATGTGCATCATAAGGGAGTACCCGGAGAAGCTCAGGGCAAGGTACGATATCGGGGACTGCACGGTCCTGTGGCTCTCATACGAAAGGGACATAGACTACGCGAGAGAGCCGACGAACATCCCGCTGATATACAGCGAGGTGAAGAACTTCCTCGACTCGGCTGATCACGGCGTCGTGCTGCTGAGCGGCATCGAATACTTGGTCAGCCAGAGCACGTTCACGAAGGTCCTGAAATTCATTCAACTGCTGAACGAGAACGTCGCGGTGAGGAACTCGCTGCTTCTCGTCCCGGTGAGCCCTCAGGCCCTGACGCAAAGGGACGTGAAGATGCTCGAGCGCGAGCTGAGGGTCTTCGACGCGAAGCCGCGATGAACGAGCACTGAAGAGAAACGCTTAAATTCCAGGATAAAAATACTTCGCTCAATGCAAATAATTCCAAAGAAATTCTTTGTCACGTCAGGCTGCGCGGTCAGCAAGGTTTCTGACCTCAACGCTTTCGACGAGGCACTTCTGATGGCGAAAATCGGCGAACAGAACCTCGTGTCCGTCTCCTCGATCCTCCCGATTGGGGCTAAGCAGATCCCGCAGAGGGCGCTGCCCATGGGTGCGATCACGCACACCGTCCTCGCGCAGATGAGAGGGGGAGAGGGAGAGATGATCTCCGCCGGGATAGCATATGGATTCAGGAAGGACGGGAAGGGCGGATACGTCGCCGAAGGACACATGCACGGGACGAAGAAGTCCCTTCGAGAGGTCCTTGAGTGGAAGATGCATGAAATGGCGAAGCTCAGGGGTATCGAATTCAAATCGCTGCATTACAAGATCGAGGAGCTCTCGGTCCCGATGGACCACTACGGAGCTTGCATTGGAGCCCTGGTGTTTGTGGAATACTGATGTTCGGCGTGATCGTTTGTCCAAGCTGCAACCGCGCCCGCGGCGTAGACCTTTCAGCGGCAGCAGTGGTATGCCCCTCATGCGGAAAGAAGATGAACGTCGGCAGGGCGAAGGTGTATTTCAAGACAGACTCAGAGTCAGAGCTGGTCGAAGCGGTCAGGAAGATGAGCGAGCGTTTGGCGGTCGGTGTTGAGTCGCCTCCTCCCGCGAAGAAGAAGAGAAGGAAATTGAGTTTTCACGAAGAGCTCGGGGCACAAGCGAAGAGGCTGAAGGGGAGCGAGGAGCGCCTCCGATTCGCCGCGGATAACCTGACGGGCGAACTTGGTCAATTTGAGGTCGAGGATCTAGCTTTGGTCGTGAGGAGCTTCGACGAGACGGACGCGGAAGGGCTTATCGAGAAGATGCTCTCCTCCGGTCTCATCTTCGAACCAGAGCCGGGGAAGTATAGGTCCACTTGAGCGAATCGAGAGCGACCCATGATATCATCGATATAGGGAAGTCTCCCGGACCTACCTTGTTGCTCGACTCCTCGTAGCCGAGAGCGACGTACTCCTCGGTGTACTCAGGGCCACCATCATGAGGATAGCTGCCTGGCTCGTAGGAAAAATGGAATGTGTAATAATAATCTCTGAGGTGATCGCCGTCTCCATCGTCGGTGAAATCGGCGAACCTGTTAGGCTTCCATACGAGGAAGTCGCCGTTGACAGTGTCGATCGTCACTTTCACCCCACCACCGCTCTTCAGCGGGAGGTAGGTCTGTACCCATCCGTGGCCCCCCCAACTTTCCGAAACCCCATCATACAATGCCCCCAGCTGAAGCCATGCAGGCACGCCTGCGGCCCTCGCAAGGGCAGAGAATAGTATCGCCTGATCATCGCAGTCGCCGATCTTCGATTGTAGCGTCTCTACGCTCGACTGCGCGTCCGAGTCCTCCGAAATCGTGGGGTAACGGATGTTGCTGGTAATCCACTCGTAGATGGACTCGAGAATCAGATACACGTTCTTCTCGCTGCCAACGATCGATGCGCTGCGCGATTGTATCGATGAAGCGGAGGAGATGATATTCCATTCGTCTTTTAGATATTCGTCGCCTAACGAGACTGGTATGTCCGAGGCGTTCAGCACGTCCTGCGCTTTGTAATTCCAGAAGTGAGTCATAACCTTGACGTCGTACCGTATCTTCGCAGTGTAGGAATCTTGACCGTCAAGCACCCCTCCGTTCCACAGCGTCCACGGGACGCCGTAGCGGTTCTCACTTAGATTATACATGGGAGTGTAGGTCACGTGCTGGATGTCTTGCAGTTGATAGTCATTCTCAGAGATATCAACGGGACGCGGGGCGTCGAGGGTGTAATTCAGTATCGTCCCGCCGTTCGCATCGACATTGAGAGTCCGTTCCAGGGAGAAAACCGCGTACTCTGGGTACCGCTCCTGTTCCTGAAAGAAGCCTTTGAGGAAGTTCTGGACCGACGGGGTAAGAAGCAGGACGACCACTATAAAGAGAACGATGATGACGAGAACGGCACCGGCTATCCCTGAACGATTCCTGTCCACCATGTCCGATGTTGAAAGACTTGCTCTTATTCAACTTTTCGATTTGGCTACCAACATCGAAACGCCGTCCTCGACGACCTTCGGCAACATTCTCGTATGAACATAGAGGTAATAGCCTACAAGGATTGCCAGGGCGACGAAGAATCCCGCATATCCGAACGCATCTGGGTTCGTGTAGAACGGGATCATCAAGAGATTGTAGACAAGATGGATCAATGTGGCCTGGGCGAAGAAAGCCCACGGAGATCCCCTGGTCACCCCAATTCCGATGGTGGCCCCGGTGGATGCATTTAGCAGCACCAATTGAATTGCGAGCAGGACGACGACGAACATCGTCCAGGCGCTAACCGACTCCACGAAGTGCAGTCCGACATATGCGGCCCCGAACCCCATCGTGCTGCCTATTCCGAGCCCGATGGTCAGCCCGTAGAACGATGTGTCGAGCCTCCTCTGGAACCTTGGGAAGTTGAGTATCATCAGCTTGACGAGCTCCTCGACGATGGCGAAGAGCAAAGCGACGTAAACGATTTGGAGCGGGAACCAGCTCTGAGCGGCGTAAACAGCCACGCCCAGGACCATGCCTACCGCGAACAATCCGAAGGCCCTCTTGTCCTCGAAGAAGGGCTTCTCCGCCCTTGGGTAGGTGTAGTCGCGCAGCGTCCAGAACATAAGGATCATCGCCGGCGCGAATCCGATTGCCCCCGCGATCAACATGTCGTTGTTCATTTGCCCCTTCTCCGAATGTTTGGCCCTATTTAAACGTGATTCCTAAGTGACGAGCTTATCGTAATAGTGAGCGACGACGCACGCGTCCATGCACTTCCCGCAGTGAGTGCACAGCTTGTCATCGATCAACGACCCGTCCTTCTCCATCCTTATCGCGTGCTGCCTGCAATTCTTCGCGCATATCCCGCAGACCGCACAGAGCTGAGACCTCAGGAACGCCTTCACGCTCGCCTCAAACATCCTCTCCGCTTTTTCTGGATTCGGGCCGGTCGCAACAATCTGTCCCCCGCCGAAGACCTTTGCCGTGCTCTCACCAGACTTCACAAGCGCTATCTCGTACTCATCCGAGTACTTCACCTCCCCGACGGTCTTCAGCATCTCCGCCACCTTTGCGAAGTCTCTCTTCCTTGGAATAGATGCGACGCCCTCGATCGAGTAGCCGCCCGTAGCGCACGGGCTCACACCCTTGACAAGCCTGAGAGCGATCCTGTCTGCTCTCGCACGCGGAACGCTCAACTTCAACTGCTCTGCCAGCCTCCTCATCTTCGGAGGGAGGACCTTCCAACGCCAGAAGCCATGGCTTATGAACTCCCCGCCCACTCCCGTCTCCTTCGCCCAGCGGTCCAGATGTTCGTCCCACTTACGACTCAGCTCCGGATGGAGCACCTCGGTAGTCTTCCACTCGCTGGCGAGGCAGGAGGGGCAGAGGTAGCACCCTATCCGCTCGTAGTCCTCCTCGTAAAGAGGATTGTATTCCAGTTGCCTGAACCAGATATACCCCCAGACTTCGATCGCCCTCCAGTTCCTGATCGGGTTCAGAATGACCTGGTTCGGCACGAACGGGTTGTTCTCTACGAAGGCGATCCTCGCACGGGCGAACGATTCGAAGATGCGATTCCCTTCGATCGTGATCGTGCCTTTGGTGAACTTGCTTTCGATCAGCGAAGTGAGGGGGGCCAGCTTGCAGACTTTGCAGCACCACCTGAAGTCCTTCGCAGGTGGGCCGAACGAACCGACCTGCTCCCAGAACGACTTGCCGGCGTCGGCCTCCAGGAGTTCCAAGTGTTTCTTCCTGGCGAAATCCCGCACATAGCTCACCGTCTCGGGGAATTCCAGTCCCGTGTTGACGAAGATCAGCGTGAACCTCTTCAGGGCCTTCCTGGCAATACCGTAACATGCTAGAGAATCCTTGCCGCCGCTGAACGACAAGGTCACAGGCAGTGAATTGTTGCCGACGTACGACTTGACGTCACTGACCGCTCCCGACTCAAGAGATGAAAGGTGCGAGGAATTGGCCCTCACGAAGTCCTCCCAGTCGGTCTTCTTCTTCGATAGCGCTATCTCTCCCTTATAGACGTCCCTTATGCCAATCGCCTTGTCGGAGGTCTTGAGATCGTCACTCGAGACTCTCGCTACGCCGGTGCCCACGAAGTTACCGGCCAGCACGATCAACGGGTCCTCTGGGCGGAAGGCTCCCTTCACTTCCCGCACCACGCTCCCATGTATGTTCTTGCCCTTCAGGTGCCCGGAAGGAGGGTCGATGACGACGATCCCTTTCTTGGCCGATTTGGCGAGCATCAACGCGCCGTCCATCCTCAGCTCGAGTAGGAATTCGTTCTTCATCATGCTGAACCGCATGAGGCCTACGATCCTACCGTCCACGATTACTTCGTCGGCCCTGTCCTCCCCTGACACCTTGTTGAGGAAAATCTGCCTTCCCGCGAGGAAGTCCGCCGACCCGAAATGTTTCATGAACAGATATCTGACGACCACCACTCCCTTTCCCAGACAGGGCCTGATATCTCCAGGCGCCGATACCCTAAGCTCCCTTCCCGCGGAGCCGCAGATGTCACACTCGCTGCCGAGTATCAAGGTCCCGCATGTGTCACACCAATGGAAGGTTACCTTCGCATGCTTGAACGGCGTTGTCATTCGTGACCGTCCCTAGAGGAATCCCATATAATAACATGTTTCCGTCGGGAACTTCCCCTCGAAACCTGGTTCCGTTGCAGTGAATCCCCAAGGTTTAATTATCAGTCCCTCAATCGCTCCACCGGAAAGCGATGTACGGCAGCGAGACAGTCTATCTTCCGACAAGATATGGCGGGATAAGATTCGGAAGGACCGAGACGATCCACATATTCATAGCGGTGGCAGTGCTGACCTTCGCATTCGCTATGGTCTTCTACGGCGGGGTACTGACGGCCTTCGAGGGCGTCGAGGTCATCGCCTTCGCGGTGGCGCTGGGCGTATCCTTTGTCATCGTCTTGACCGGCTTCTTGCTTCACGAACTGGCCCACAAGTTCGTCGCCCAGAGGAACGGAGCGTGGGCGGAATTCAGGATCTTCCCTCTCGGCCTGATAATGGCTCTTATCTTCTCGTTGACGGGATTCGTGTTCGCGGCTCCTGGCGCTGTCTACATCCAAGGGAACATCAGCAGGAGGCAGAACGGAATCATCAGCCTCGCAGGCCCTCTGACCAACCTTGTAATAGGAGGTCTCTTCCTCGCCGGTTGGCTGCTCATACCGGGGACTGGTCTTCTCTTCATCGTCCTGGGACAGGTCGGATTGGTGAATCTCCTCTTCGCTGCGTTCAACTTGATTCCGATCCCACCATTCGACGGTTCGAAGGTCGCGTCCTGGAACATCGGGGTTTACCTGGGAATCCTAGCGGTCGCGGTACTCCTGCTCCTCGTCGGGTTCGGGGTGATATAGTCAGGATTATCGAGCTTCACTTCGTCTTGCACGGGTAACGCAGATACTGGATTATACTTCCCTTCCACTCTCCGAGCTTGCCCGGGTTCAGGATGTCGTTCGGGTCTAGGGCCTTTTTGATGATCTCCATGGACTTCAGGGCCTGTGCCCTCTCCTTCTGCATGTAAGGAGCTTTCGAGATGCCGACCCCATGCTCGCCAGTAACGGTTCCTCCGACATCGATGACCGCGTCGAAAATCTCCGCTACCGCCTTCTCCCCGTTCTTCCACGACTCTGAGGACAGCGGATCCAAAAGCATCTTCGTGTGCAGGTTCCCGTCCGCGGCATGACCGTAGGTCCCGACAATGACATGATTCCTCTCGGCTATCTTCTGGAACGCCACAACGGTCTCAGGTATCCTCGAGATTGGGACCGACATGTCGTCCGCCAATGACACCGAGACGAATTCAGGTCCGTACCTGCTCAGAGCCGGCAGCACCGCCTTCCTTCCGGCGGTCCACTTGTTCATCTGCTTCGGGTCGGTCGAGAATTCCACGCTCACGGCGCCCACATCCCTGCAAATCTGGTGGACCTCCTTCACTTCGTCCTCAACGACCTTCGGGTCTCCATCCACTTCGATAAGGCACAGGGCCTCGCAATCCGGGAAACCGACGTGCATGGTCTTGTTCACGGCCTTGATGCAGATCTTGTCCATAAGCTCTATCGCCGAAGGGATCAGCGGCTTGGCGATGATGGCCGAGACACACTTCCCCGCCTTCTCGAGCGAGTCGAAGGCCGCAACGGCCATCGCGGACTTCTTCGGCTTTGGCGCAATCTTGAGCGTGACCTCAGTTATGACACCGAGCGTCCCCTCGCTCCCAACGAACAACCTCTCGAGCTGATACCCTGAGGAGTTCTTGATCGTCTTGGTGCCAACCCTGGTCACCTCCCCGTTCGCGAGGACGACCTCGAGACCCAACACGTAGTCCCTGGTTGCGCCATACTTGATCGCCCTCATCCCTGAGGCATTTGTCGCGACCATTCCACCAATAGTGCAGGCCTCCCCGCTACCTGGCGTCGGTGGAAAGAAGAACTTGTAGGGGGCGAGCGCCTCGTTTAGCTTGTCGTATATTACGCCCGGCCCGACGATGCAATAGAGATCCTCGACCCGCATCTCCTTTATCTCGTTCATCCGCGTCATGTCCATGACGATTCCGCCCTCGAGTGGGACGGCGCTGCCGCAAAGACCTGTGCCTCCGCCCCTCGCTAGCACGGCGATCTTGTTCTCGTTCGCGAGCTTCAGAACACGCGACACCTGCTCCGTGTATGTCGGTCGGACGATGACCTCCGCGTTGCGATGATGGATCGAAGCGTCGAATCCGTAAACGTAAAGATCAGCGATCTTCGTCGAGAAGTTGTCCTCTCCCACGATATCTCTTATCTGAGCCAGTAATTCCTGCTTCAAGCCATCACCGAAGAGGGAATCAAGGGAATTGGTTAAAATACCTTGCTACGACGGCTGACCCTCGCACGTCTAGACCTCAGGACCCGGACCGTTTCTCTTGCCAATCCTGTCTGAGCAGGGACATCTCGACGTCATTGGTGTAAACGCCGTTCTTGTATCGATTCTGTCTCAGGAGGCCCTCCTTCTTGAGCCCGAGCTTCTCGTAGCAATGGATCGCTCCAACATTCCGCTCGTCCGCGATAAGATAAACGCGGTTCAGGCCGAGCTCGTCGAAGAGGTATCCGAGAAGCGTCTCAATCGCGTCGGTACCGAAGCCACGGTTCCAGTATTCCTTCTCCCCTATCATTATCCCGATGAGGACGCACCTATCCTTCCAGTTCAGTCTCATCAACCCAACGTTGCCGATGAGCTTCCCATCCTTCGTGTCGATGGAGAACACCTTGTCGTCGCTCTTCTGGAGGCTAGCGAACCATTTCTCTTCATCCTCCATGCTCATCGGGGGATTCAGCTCTAGGAACTGCGTCACCTCCGGGTCGTTTATCCACTTGACGAAGCTCGGCAGATCCACCCGCTCGATCGCCCTTAGTCTGACCTTCCTGCCTTCAAGCATCGGAGCACCCCCTGTATTCCTCCTTGAGAATACTCATAATCAATGCGTCCTTGAAAGCTCCTTTGTGGAAGTGATCGTGCCTCAGTCTTCCCTCCAGATGGAAACCGCAATTCTCGTAGCATGATATCGCTCGGTCGTTGTAGTCGGCGACCCTCAACCAAACTCGATGGAGATTCATACTCACGAAGGCATGATCGAGAAGCACCTTGATTGCCTCGCTACCGAAACCCTTGCCCCAGCAATCGACCTCTCCGATTACGATCTGAAGCTCTGCGGAAGCATTTCTATGATCGATCTTGTCAAGGCCTATGAGCCCCATGTCCTTGGAATCTTCAAGCAGCTGGATTATGAAGTATCGTCTGGTCCTGCTCGTCAGCATCTCGTCGACGGTCTGGAACTCCCTGTCCATCGATACGCAGAACCAGATGTGCTCTGCGCCAAGATTCTCAAGGATCCTCTGATCGTTGAACCACTTGTGGAGCAGCCAGGAATCCTTCGATTGCATCGGTCTGAGACCTACTCTATCTCCTCTGAGCATCCGACATCCATCTGCACTTCCATCTAAAAAACTTCCTGAGAACCATTGATGCTTAGCCCGTCAGTCCGAGACGAAGAAAAATGAAATAAGCCAAGAAGGTGTTCCGCGCAGCATGTTCACCCGAATAGTTCTTCTCGGACCTCCTGGTTCCGGAAAGGGTACGCAGACCGAAAGGCTCTGCAAGGAGCTCGGTTTCGCTCACATATCCACCGGTGACCTTCTTCGAGAGGCCGTCAGGAGCCAGACGCCCCTTGGTATCAAGGCGAAGAAGTTCATGGATGCGGGGGATCTTGGCCCGGACGACCTCGTCATCGAACTCGTCAAGCTGAAGCTCGACCAATGCCCGAAGGGGTTTGTTCTCGACGGTTTTCCTAGAACTCTAGAGCAGGCGAACGCCCTTCAGAAGATATGCAGGATCGACGTCGCAATCAACCTTGAGGTGAACGAGGAGGACGTAGTCGGCAGGATGATCAACAGGCGCTCATGCAAGAAGTGCGGAGCTGTCTACAACCTCCGGTCCAATGCTCCGAAGAAGGCGGGCGTCTGCGACAAGTGTGGCGGAGAGCTCTATCAGAGGTCCGACGACACCGAAGAGACTGTGAGGAACAGAATGAAGGTTTATAAGGAGCGAACGCTGCCGCTTGAGGATTTCTACGATAGACAAGGGATTCTCGTGCGGATCAATTCGCGGGGAAGCATTGATGAAATCTACAAGAAGATAGCGGACAAGATCAAGTCCTCGTGAGTCGACTAGAACAGTCGCCCGGAGTGCTGTCGGGTCAAACATGGGATCGCATCATGACTTCTAACTCAGGATCACGACGTTCTCGCTGGTGATCACGACATTACCGCTCTTCGTCCGCGTTCCCCCTGACCTCCTTTCATTCGCACAGTCCTCCAGAAGCTGGTTCAGCTCGGAAGACGAGAGGTTTGACACACCCTTCGCGAAGTCGCCGATTCTGACGACGTCCCCCTTGCCGAACCTGCCCTCTGAGGACACAACTCCCCAGGGAAGGAGACTCCTGCCTTTCCGGAGGGCCGTTTCGGCGCCGGCATCGACGCTGATCTTCCCACGCGGGCACGCGAAGAGAATCCATCTCTCCTTATTCGTATACTCCTTCTTAGGGGTGAAGAGCGTGCCGATCTCCTCTCCGTTCACTATGCGGATAATCACGTTCTCCACACGACCGGAAGCTATTACCATGTTGCAGCCGGACCGCATCGCTATCTTTGCTGCAGTGATCTTCGTTCTCATTCCTCCGACCGAGCGCTCGTTCTTCCTCCCGCCGGCGATCCTCTCGATGTCCTTCGTTATCTCGTCGACCGTGCCTATTAGCCTAGCTGCCGGATCCATCTCAGGATTTCTGTCATACAGACCGGCTACGTCCGTCAAGATGAGGAGCAAGTCCGCATCGATTTTGCTCGCCATCAATGCAGACAGTTTGTCGTTGTCCCCGAAGACCTCCTGGATCTCGTCGGTTGAGATGACATCATTCTCGTTGACAACTGGAACGACCCCGAGCCTGAACAGCTCGTCTATGGTCTTCCGGAGGTTCAGATATCTAATCCTATCCGAGAAAGCTCCGTAGGTGAGCAGCACCTGTCCCACGCACTTGCCGTGGTTGCTGAACGCGTCGCGGTACGCCAACATCACGGTCATCTGGCCGACCGCCGCGCATGCCTGCTTCTCGGCGATGTCCTTCCTCTTGCTGTTCAGGCCGAGCTCGGAGGACCCGGAACCTATTGCACCGGAGGTCACGATTATCGACTGGATGTTCCTGCGGTCCAACTCGACGATCTGCCGCGCAATGTCCTCGACGTAATCTTGGTCCACCGTACCGTCATCCCTGCAAATCGTATTCGTGCCGACCTTGACCACTATTCTATTCGGCTTGATGTCTCTCATGTCAATTTCCTGTGAGTGAATCTCTTCGCGTTCCTGCCCACGTAGTCAGAAACGATGTGTCCCTTCCCCGAAAGCCTGTATTTGTATATGATCAATCCCTCGAGGCCGACCGGCCCCCTCGCGTGGGTCTTGTTCGTGCTTATCCCGATCTCGGCCCCCAGGCCGTACCTGTACCCGTCCGCGAACCTAGTCGAGCAGTTCCGCAGGACAGAAGACGAATCCACACGCTTCATGAAGCTCTCCGCGCTCTCCTCGTTGCCCGTGATGATGGCATCCGTATGATGTGATCCGTGCTTGTTGATGTGATCGATAGCATCATCCAAAGAAGACACAACCTTGATCGAGAGAATCAGATCGTTGTATTCCGTGCACCAGTCTTTGCTGGTAGCCGGCTTCGCGCGTATGTAATTGCGGGTGATGCTATCGCCGCGAAGTTCGACACCGGCTTCCTCGTAGACCTTTGCGATTCTCGGAAGGATCTCTCCGGCTATGTCCCTATGCACGAGGAGTGTCTCCATCGCGTTGCAGACTGCGGGGTACTGGCACTTCGCATCGAGTGACACTTCAAGAGCCATGTCCAGATCCGCGTCCTTGTCGACATAGATGTGGCACACGCCAGCCGCATGGCCGAGGACAGGTATGCTTGTGGATTCCTTTATCGACATCACCAGCTCGTTGGAGCCTCTGGGAATCACCAAGTCGACCAGATCGGTCAGGGCGAGCAGCCTCCTGATCTCCTCCCTCGTTGAAAGAAGCTGAACCACGTTCTCAAATCGCTTGTCCACCGACAGTACCGAATCCCTGATTGCGCTCGCAAGAGCCTTGTTCGTGCGCTCTGCTTCAGATCCTCCCTTCAAAATCACAGCGTTCGCGGACTTCAAGCATAACGTGGAGATCTGAACGAGAGCGTCCGGTCTCGATTCGAAGATGACCGCGATGACACCAATGGGACAGCTGACTCTCTCGAGCACCAGATCCCTGTCCAGCTCGGTCCTGGAAAGCATCTTCCCAATCGGATCCTCCATCCGGATCAGCGATTCGACCGACTTCACCGACCCTTCTATGCTATCGCTGTCGTATCTAAGCCTCATGACCAGGGATTCGGCGAGACCAGTCTTTGTGGCAACGAGAAGGTCACGCTCGTTCGCTGCCACTATGTCTTTCTTGCGATCTATCAGCGCCTCAGCGATGGCAGTGAGGGCCCTGTTCCTCAGCTCGATCGGCACCTCCTGCAGTCGATAGGATGCTTCCCTGCTTCTCTCAGCCATCCTCCTGACGGAATCCATTGCAGGCCATACCCCTTATCCAAGGGCATAAGGCTTTCGATTGACAGTTTGCTCCCGGTCGGCGAGAAACGGATTGACTGCCGTAACAAGAAAAAACATGGAACAAGACATATGCGGGAAGCTCCTGCAATCGACCGTGTTCAACATGGATGGTAAGGACTTGATTGAACCGACCTCCTTGAGAAGCCGAGGTTCGGGACCGTGGCCGAGGGGGAAAAAAGGAAGGTTCTGGGGACCCGAATGTCGCATCTTGGTGAGATTGTGGCCACTTAGGAGCTGGTGGGGAATAAGAAGATTAAAGAGAGGGAACTACTTGAGGAAGTCCTGCAGCCCCGTAGTGTAGCGGTCAATCATGCGGGACTCTGGATCCTGCGACGGCAGTTCGAATCTGCCCGGGGCTACTTCCTTTTTCATTCTCGACATTCGTTTTCGTCAGGAGAATCCGGGAACAACGGATTCTAGATCACACCTTGACGGCGCCGCTCGCGAGATCTCTGAAATACGCCTCGCCGTCCTTCGGGCCCCTTGCGAACAGCACGTCTCCCGCCACTATAACGGTGTGCTCGTCAGGACCATAGATGTACCGACGGTCCCTCTTGACCGCAATGACCCACATCCCCGACTGGGTCGCCAGCTTCACATCACTGAGAGTGCGGTTCGCCAAGCTCGAGTCGTCCTGGACCTGTGCGGCTGTGATGATCACCTCAGAATCCCTCAAGCTGAGTTGTATCACCGGATGCGGCTGGACATCCCTGAGCACGACGTCCGCGATCTGCATGGCCGCATCGGAGATTTCCTCGAGGGCCGTCGACAATCGGATTATGGCCAGCGCTTTTGGGGCATTCTTGTCCTCAATGACTCGGTCTATCGCCTCGTTCTGTATCTGACTCACCATCTCGTCCACAGCCTCTTCCATGGAGAAGACTTCCTCGGCGATGTCGCGGTTGTTGTAAAGCAGCGACGAGTACGCGAGATCGATCATCAGCTCGGAGGTGTCCTTGACCTCGAGAAGCATCTCATCTAGCCTGTCCATCAGGACCCCTCCTGCGGGTATTCTGGCCACTTCTGCTCGCCACTGACGTAGCGCTTCAGGGTCTCGCAACCATCCTCAGTCCCCCTGACGACGAGTATGTCTCCCGCCTTGAGATCTGTCGTGTCCTCAGGTCCGTAGATCCACCGTTTTCCCCTCTTGATCGCGATGATCCTCATGCCGGTCTCCGATTCGACGCTGAGGTCCTGGATGGACTTGTTCTGCATGTCGGATTTCTCCGACAGTATGAGCATTCGGATCTTCTCCTCGGCATCTTTCAAGACGAAGCAGAGGAATGGGCGCTTTTCGATCTCGAGATCCAGCAGCTTCACCATGTCCCCCGCCGCGTTAGAGATCGCCTCGGCAGCGGAAGCGACCTGAAGAAGGCCGGAGAGCTGGACGGCGTCCCGTTTATTCCTTGCCGCCAGCATCGCCTTGATCCTTATCTCGTACTTCAGCGTGTCCATCTCTTCCTCGAGCTTCCTGACCTCGGCTGCAATCTCATCGCTGTCGAACAACAGCGCCGCGTACGCAAGGTCGACGACGACCTCCGAGGTGTCCTTCATCTGGGTTAGAAGCTCCCGCACGCTCTTTGAAACTCCGTCGACCCTGTCGTGAGCATGGTCGCTCGTCTCACGCGGCAATGAAGCACCCCCATGCGGGAAGCATGACGAATCGTAAGCACGACCGAGATAATGCATCTGTGGGCTGCGTAGGAATCTTCACTGTCTCCTGATCTCCTTTGAGCGCATCAGAACCGTGCTCGATTGAATACCTGGCAGCCCTTGTTCGAGAGCCAACTAGGTACTGGTTGAAAATCACGATGTTAGTATTTATCTATATCGCACCTAAGCATACCCAGGAATATATTCTTTTCTTTCAATTAAATCACTTTTTGTATCTGGCTTCGAGCCAGCATGCTCTGTCCAAGCCTCTTCGAGTCTTCTGAAGGCGGTGCGGTCGCGGATTCTGCCGTAATGCAGCTCCGTCGTCCGCGAAGTCGCGTGCCCCAGTTGCTTCGATACATCTGAGAGAAGTGTAGGGTCCTTGTCCAACGTCATCTGGGTGAAGGTTGGTCGGAAGTCCTTCAATCTGAAGCTCAACCCAGTGACGTCTTCAAGGCGGTGCTTCATAACCCGGAAAGCCGACGCCGAGTAATGCTTGACACCCCCTTCGTGGATGGATGGCACAAGGGGACCGGACTCGACGAAAACGGCAAGACCGTTCTCCTCGAGACGCTTCCGTCTTTTCGCAAGAAAGACAAGAGTCGGTTCCCGGGCAGGCGGCAGGATGATCACGGTCCTTTTCTTGGCATACTTCCCCTCGCCCTTCGGATGTGCCACGTACAGGGTCCAGCTCTTTACATCCAGGTCTTCGATGTTGGCCAGGCGCAATTCACTAGGTCTCAAGCCTGTATAGGGGTAGAAAGACACCAGAAATCCGATGACGTCACCGTTCCAGCCCTCCATGCCACCAGCCGCCGTGCGCAGTGTCTTCAAGTCGCTCTCCTCCAATGATACGGTGTCCTTTGGCGTGGCTGTTGGCAATCTTTCACCTTCGTCACGAATGCGTTGAAGGACCGTGTTTCCGCAGGAGAGACACAGTTGACTCAGGGCGGACATGTACTGAGCCTGCGTTCGCTGGTCCAGAGACTCGTTCTGCATCCATTTCACGTACGCCTGTATGTCCTCGCGTGCCAATATGCTAGGATCGGTGGTCGAGACCTTTCCTTCCTTCTTGAGTCTGTCGAAGACTCTCTGGAATAGGCGGTATCTCCTTTCAAGTTGCTTTACTGTCCCTTCCGATATCAGCCCTATCCTCCTCTCAAGATATCTCTTAGCGGCAGCTAGGAAGGGATATCGTCCCAATGACTTCCCCCTCCGCTTCCTGCCGACGGTCTTCCTGGGGCGCCCTCTATGTCTGACATTGTTGGCGCCTCCAGCATTACTATCAGATGAGGAGGTATTAGAATTCATCTGAGCCTCTGGTATGGCGTCTCAGGTGGCCTGCGACTCCTCTCGGCCCGAATGCGCAGCGAGATCCGAAGGTGGTGTCGCAATCGGCGCGGAATGGGGAGAAATCCATTTGAAAAGACCTTCCCGAACTGGAACTCCCACACTGGGCAATGCCGTTAACCATGAAGTTCACCGGGTTAACGGCCCTTTAGATCAGGGCCGGCGGTATTCCGTCATCCGAGTCGGAGTCTTTGGTTAACTTCGCTCTAGGGACGTTCTTGAGGCTACGGTCGTCCGAGATCAGCTTCTCAAAAACCTCCCGAAGGAATGACGAGACGGTCGGATGTCCCCGTTCCTTCGCGATATCTTCGATCTCTTCTTTCAACCGTCGCGAAACCTTGGCTCCAAGGGTGGTGTCGTACGACCTCCCACCTCTCTTCTGGCGCTCTACTTGCTTCTCTTCTGGGTTCATCTTGTACCTCCCAGAATCCTGATGTCCGAGCGCCTCAAATCTTGTTCACGGGATTTATCGTTCGTGTGTCGTGGATATCCGCCGCAGTCGTCTTGACGAACCGCAGCAGGAACGAACAAGGATTCGTTACACCTCCGACAGACTCCGAACTATATATTTCTTTGTATGGTGAAGTTTAGATGTCGTTCTCCTAACATCCGTTATGGGGAAGGCAACTATTTCTCCTCACACTGCAAATTCAACTAGTGCACACGATCTGGTCGTCCGGACTGAAGCGAACCGATGCGAGAGCGGAGTCCTTCGTCGTTATTCGGTTCGATTAGTGCCGATGCTTTCCCCGATGAACTCCGATGCCGCTTCCGATCGGTCCTATCAAAGCCTCACGCGAAAGAATCAAGCGTGTTCATCGGCACGACATTACGATTGCGGAGAGGATCGGCGTAGGACATGCTAGTCGTCGTGCCGGAAATCGTGCATTATAAGGTCCAATATGTCGAGTTGCACTCCTTCGGAGTGCAGGGTCCGTTATGCGTGAGAAAATGTAAATCTCTTGATGCCATGATAATCTCCTCCAACTCCGCATCACTGGGTAGCTAACGACTCTTCGATTTTCTACCGAAATGCGGCGGACATACCGCATCCAGGATTGAGAAAGCGTCTCTGATGAGCAGTCGCGATTCTGTCCTTCCCGGCCATGACGGCGACGCCGACGCCTGAGGTAGTGAACTCCATTTGTTCCATTTTCTCCGTGTTCCGGCTTCGCTCCTCGAGCCCTGCGCAGGCTGATCTGGTTCACATCCGTCACATGGAACCCCCCTGTTGCCGTGCATTTCTCATAGACCGGGATCGAGCTCGTGCCGGTTCACGGATTTACCCATCCCATTTGCAGTTATCTTTTTCCAGCAAACTGTTAACACCAACATTGATATTGTCTCGCCGTGCTCCTCTCATGCTCGGAGTTGAATGCAGCAGCCCGGAATTCGAGAGACTGAGTGATAGGCATTGTCAGAACAACCGTCTCAGTGACGAGTCGGCGGCTATTCCGACCATCCGATTCAAGGGTCTGAGTTCGGGCGGGTTCGAATCCTTTGGTCCGTGGAGTCATAAAACCTTCCGAGGGGCTAGATTCGCCAATATCATCTTCGTACATCAGACGAGGCGAGGGCAGAGGCGCTCATCCTGATGAAGGTGCAGGGGAGTTTTATGCTAAATAGGGCATTCCATGAGGCTGAGACACGTCTCTATGAGAACCATCGACTGAGGGTAACACAGTTGCACTATCGCTTAGAAGTGTCGGAACAACGGAATAACGGAATAGCGGAAGATAAGAACCGGTGTTAGAGCAGTCTCGTAATCCGTTGTTCCGCTATTCCGAGGGCTCTACATAGGTAAAGGCGCGATAATTGACACGGAAGTGAACGAGCAGACTGCATGCGTCCCTAGGTCCAATACTG
>CAZJDY010000005.1:0-8507 GCA_964544915.1 uncultured Methanomassiliicoccaceae archaeon
ATCCCCGGCAGTGTCTTGTCCATCGGGGGTTCCGCGTTCCTAAACTGCGCTTCCCTCCGTTCCGTCGCTATCCCCAATAGAGTCACGGCCATTAAGGGAGGTACGTTCTACGGCTGCACCTCCCTTTTCAGAATCACCATCCCCGGCAGTGTCTTGTCCATCGGGGGTTCCGCGTTCCTAAACTGCGCTTCCCTCCATTTCATCACCATTCCACATAAGGTTGTGTCCATTGGCGGGGCAGCATTCCAGGATTGCTCCTCCCTGCTTTCGATAAAGTTCTTGGGATTGGTCGCCCCGACTACTGTCGGTTATCATTGGATTGAAGGAACGAGAAGCGATATACTCGGCCACGCATACGAAGCCTCTAATTTCCCTCCCCCTGGAAAAGTATGGCACGGATTGACGATGGGTAACTACATCACATAGGCAGAGTGCACTGCGAACTTCGAGAAGAGATAGAGGGAAAGAGTTTCACCCTTCAAAGGTTCGATTCCGCATTTCCCATTTAATTGAAATCGATTGATATTTGTCTGGCTTGGATGAGATTCAAATCCCGCTCGGTCCACTCCTCATCTCTCTGGTCTTGCTGCGAATCCCGCTCCCGACTGATTCTGAGACGGAAGTCCTGTGACCTCTTGTGTGTATGAACAGGAACCTCTCATCAACCCCATTCGTCGAAGAGCTTCGATATGCCCTTCTTCGCGACGGACCACGTCGGTACCCCGCCTGTGAGCACGGCGACCTGCAAAGCCTCCACGATCTCTTCCTTTGTCGCCCCATAGTTCTTGGCTACCTTCGCCTGAGGATAGACGCAGTCCTCGCACATCCTCACAGCGACGCAAGCGAGCGCGATCAAGCGCTTCGTCTTCCTGTCCAGTGCGCCGTCATTCACCATGATCTGGTCCATCTCTCTGATTAGAACTGCTAGTTCAGGATTGTGCTCTCTTATGTGGTCCAGCGTGTCCGGCACATACCCGCACATCTTCTTCCCCAGCTCTCTCACTGCCTTCTCTGCTTTCTCAGATTTCTCTTTTGACTTGGACATGGTACCGGATTACGATTCCTTATTCATAAAAGCATCTCAGATGGCTCCCTGTCCGGAATCCATCAGACTCTTGAAAAGACCGCATCAATCGTCACTCTCTGCAGGTCCTCTCCGTCGTAGCGCTTCTCAATGACCCGCTCCTCGAGCGATTCCTCCCCGAAGTCTACGAACAGATCTCTGAGCTCGTCTTCGGAGAAGTAGTGGCATGCTATCGAATTGCCGCGGACGAAGGTGTTCCTCTCCACCTCCTTCCCCTTTCCGCATCGCATGTCGCGAACCGAGAAGACGCGCACGAAGACCCTGCCACTTCGTCTGAGGACCCTTCTGCACTCAATGGTCGTCTTGATGCGGTAGTCACTCATCAGATGTTCGAGGATGTGATACGCGATGATGGCATCGAATGATTCGTCGTAGAATGGGAGAGCACAGACGTCGGACATCACGAGGTGCAGTCCCGGAGCATATCCGAATCTTTTGCCACAAGCCTCTATCGCTCTTGGCGAGTAGTCTATCGCGAAAACGAAGCGCCCTGGTCTCAGGAGCCCGCCCACCGTCTTGCCGTCCCCGCAGCCCAGTTCCAACACTGTCGCGTCCTCGCCCAGAGGGGCCTCGAATTCGGACGGTCCCCTCCATAAGGGGGACTCATAAGCGTATTCCCTGTCCCATCCCTCCCTCTGCGATTTCCTGAGTGTGCGCAAATCGGTCATGTGCTCCAGCAGAATGGGTATGCGAATCCTCAATATTAGACGAGTGCGATTGCGTGCCCCGTCAACCTACTAATACCGACTCTGTCATAGGAGTCGGTGGCAGCAAGTCATACGCCAAGCGGAGGTCGCCATCTTGAAGAACGAGAATCATCTCGTCGGACTGAGTATGGTTTTCAGCCACGAAGACGTCAAGGGGATGAAGGTACTGGTCCGAACGGAGAAGTACGCGATTGCGAGAGTCAGGAATCCGCTCAGGGGTTGCTTCGCGGTCGTCGATGATGGGAAGGAGACATCTATCGTCATCGATCAGTCCCGAATTAGCGAAGCAGATGCATTGGCAATCGAGAGGGACTGGAGGATCATCACCTTCGATGCGGTGCTTCCGTTTGACCTTGTGGGATTCTTGGCTTCAGTGTCGAACGCACTGGCCGAGGTGGGTGTGGCAGTCTTCGTCATATCTGCCTACTCCACGGACCATTTGCTGATTAAGGAACTGGACTTGGACAAGGCCTTGGCGAAGCTTCGTGAAGTCGGATTTGAAGTCGTCCTGGAGTGAGCAATTCAAATCCATGAGGCAGTCCGATTCAATCGCACCTCAAAGCAATACTAACAGACCGGAGGCGACGATGTAGTCGATAGCCCCTTTCATGACGTATTCAATGCCCATCGCGGCAATGAACAGCCCGATGACCTTTGAGAATATGTCGATGACGTTGTTCCCTACAAGTCTCACCATTGTCGCGGCGTTCCGTAGGAGCCCCCAGGTGATTACCAGAGAGATCACTCCCGCGAACAGCGGAGTGATATACCCATAGTTCGTCGTCAGGATGATCGCCGTGGTGATGACCCCAGGTCCCGTAAGGATAGGACTCGCAACTATGACCCAGGCGACATTCTGCTCGCCCTGGTGCATTATGCCTATGCCGAAGACTATCTCGATCGCCATCAGCAACAGAACGATCCCACCCGCCATCCTGAACGAGGGGGTCGTCACGCCGAACACACCCAGCAGCTCCTTGCCAATGAAGACGAATATCACGAACAAAATGCCAGCCACCAACACCGCCTTGTTCGCGCTCTTCATCTTGTCTTCGTCGTTGAAGCTCTTCGTCAGCGTGATGAAAATTGGAAGGCTGGCAAACGGGTCGAAGATGAAGAACAGAAGCGTCGTTGCGTAGACCAGGTCTGATAATGGCATCCGCAGGGAATTCGCGATGAGAGGTAATAATGGTTATGGACTTGCTTTGTCACCTTGGCAAAGTATCTATATCACTTGTTATCACAAGAAATTGCGAGGATAGCGATGGCCAAGGTGATGATAGTCTTCGATACGCGTTACGGCAATACCATGCGGCTCGCTGAGACCGTTGCGGAAGGCGTGAGCTCATATCCCGGCGCGGAGGCGCTTTTTCGCAGGGTGGAGATCGTCGAGCCAGAGGTCATCATTCAGAGGAACGATCGCTGGAAGGAGGCGAACGCGATGTTCAGGAAGGTCCCTGAGGTCAGCCTCGAGGAACTGCTCGAGATCGATGCTCTCGTGCTCGGCTCTCCGACGAGATACGGCGTGATGACCGCCCCGATGAAGAAGTTCATAGACAGTACAGGCAAGGTGTGGCTCGACGGAGGGCTGGCAGGGAAGGTTGGAGCGGCATTCACGAGCACCTCGACCCCACACGGTGGGCAGGAAATGACAATATTAAGCCTGATTATTCCAATGCTCCACCATGGAATGATCTTGGTCACACCTGGATACATCGATCCTGCGACATTCGTCTCCGGATCTCCGTATGGCGCCACTTCGGTGAGTGGCGGTTTATCGGACCGGCCCCCGACCGAGAGCGACTCGAAAGTTGCCAGGTTCTTGGGCAGGCGGGTCGCGGAAATAGCCACGCAGCTGAAGTTCGCGAGGGAGAAGATGGGGACCAAATGAACCCAACATATGGTCGTTCCATCAGCTGCTTCCTTTCCGGCACGATTTCGCCCCTTAACGTCGCAGACCCAAGGTTTGCAGGATTCGAGGAGTGGCCGTGTGCGCTCTGAGCGATGCACAAACGGGCAGGCTGCGATCGACATCCGCCACTTTGGCAGAGAAAGCGTGGGCGATGGTCCTGCTTTCGCGGCCGCATATGTTCGTCGCGGGCGCACTGCTATATGGTATTGGGGTCGCGCTCGCGAATTCGACGGGCGTTTCCTTTAGGTTGACTCTGGCTGTTACAGGTCTTGTGGCGGTGTTCTTCGGACAGATATCAGGACAAATTGCGAATGATTTTTGGGACAGAGTCGGGGATATGAGGTCGAGACGCACCCTCTTCTCCGGAGGGAGCGGCGTGTTGGTGAATGGACTGCTCACGCCAGGAGCGGCCCTCAGGGGAGCCTTAGTATCATGCGTCATCGCCGTGCTCCTTGGTTTCGCGATTGTAACTTGGTTCTCTACTGGTTTGCTGACCGTCCCGATAATCTTGGTAGGGACGCTAGGTGGATGGCTCTATTCTGCGGTGCCGATAAGGCTCGTCTCGACCGGCTTCGGAGAGATGATAGTCTCCGGTATCGTCTCATTTTTCCCAATAATGGCCGGGTTCTATCTGCAGACTGGCACGTTGACACCAGGAGTCCTCATCGCGTGCGTCCTGGTGGCGGTGTTTCTGTTCCCGGTCTTTCTGAGCGTCGAATTCCCCGACTATTATGCCGACAAATGGTCGGGGAAGAGGAATCTTCTCGTCAGGTTGGGAATGCGCTCCACGGCGAGACTCTATACAAGCACGATGCTGATGCCCTATCTGATACTGCTCGCTTTCATCTACGGGGGATTGTTGGAGAGATCCACCCTGATTATCTTCGCGACATTGCCATTCGCCATCCTCGGTTCGAAACGGGCTTTGGCATTGTCCGAGCCCGACCTTGATGGCGCAGGTTTCGTCACCTTGACGAGCATGGTCGTGTTCGTCATGACAATGGCTCTGTTCTTGTTCTCGATCGTCATGAATTGAAGGCCCCCACGGTGACATGGCTAGTTGGACTGGCTCCGAGGGACTCCCGGAAGCACGGAGAGCTGGAAAAAAGAGTCTGCGCTGTCCAATTCAAAGTTGCAGAACGCCTCTTTGGAAGTCGATCCTTTCGATACCTGTTCGTCGATGGTCGGTCTCTCACTGGGTCTTCGTCAGAAAGTATCCCGCCGACTTTTCCCTGGCCTTCCGCTTGGCATAGCCCTTCTTCTCGAGCTCCTGTAGGGCGTTCATTGTCTGGGCCTTTGGAAGTCTGGACATGTTCGTAATCCGCTGTGCGTCCATCATCTTCTCTTCCCCCACGAGTCCTGCGGCGACCATGGCCTTGAAGACCTTTTCAGCGTTTGATGTCAGTCCCTCGGGCATGTGGGGAGAGTATGAAAGGGAGCTTATTAACCTTGCGCTTTCCTGTGTAAATGGACGTCTCGAATGTTGATGCTTGAGAAGGCGATTCATTGGAGCGTGCGTGAGAGGATTCTCTACTCCCCGACGTGTCTGATAGGCCATTACGTTCACTATTGCTTTTATATCGGTTGCACTACGTAACGGAGCCGAGGGAGACGATGAACAAGAGAATGTGGCGTTGTTTTGTCTGCAACGACATCCATTTCGGAGTCAAGGGACCCGCGGTCTGCCCGACCTGCGGCGCGAAGAACGCCTTCGTGCTCGCCGACAACGGTGAAGCGTTGAAGGTCATAGACAACTATGGTGGGACAATCGACACTGTGGAAGGGATGGTGAGAGTCTGGGAGGACCTCATCAAGGACAAGGAGTTTAAACTCGCGGAGGACAGGGAGATGGTAGAGACACTCGCGAAAGGCGAGCTCGAGAACATGAAGGGTAAGGGTCTGAAGTACTGTCCTTGCAGGATCACTACTGGCGACTACGAGAAGGATCTCAGTCTGATATGTCCATGCAATTTCCTAGTGCAGAAGACCTGGAAGGAATACGGAGAATGCTGGTGCGGATTGTTCGTGAAGAGGTGATTCTGTGGCTGACGAAGTGGGTAAGAGGACGATATGGTTCATGGGAAGGGAATGCCCTCACTGCAAGCAGACGCGACCGGTTGTGGAAAGATTGATGGCCGATACTGGGGTCGAGATCACGGAACTGGAGGTATGGCACAACGAGGAGAATGCTCACCTCATGAGGAGGTACGGGGAAACGATCTCCAGGGCATGCGGCGGGGACCTGGGAGTGCCGGCCTTCTACAACGAGAGGACTGGAAAGGCGATCTGCGGCAGGACCTCGTACGACAATCTGAAGAAATGGGCGCTCGAGTAATCGTTCCCATGCTAGCACTCGCACCCCAGGTGCGCAAACAATATCACTCTCTACTTAGATAGTGAGTCAGATTGTCACATGCAAACGGTGGCGGCCGAGCAGAAGGTTAAGGGCGGGAAGCTCGTAAGAGTCAGAATCATACACGATGGGAGCATAGTGTTCCAGGTCATCATAACGGGTGACTTCTTCGTCCATCCGGAGGAGGGGCTCGATTCCATCGAAAGGTCTCTCGTCGGGCTCAAGGTCCCGACGTCTTCAGAGGAGGTGGAGAAGGTGGTTAATGGTATCGTCAGCAGCGAGAGCATAAAGCTCATCGGTTTCTCCACGACAGACCTCGCGAAGCTGGTAGCGGGAGTTCTCATATGAAGTGGAGGGTAGTGGACTTCGAGTACTGGAACGCCTGGATGAACATGGCGATCGACGAGGCCGTGGGAGAGGAGGTAAAATCGGGCGCTTCATCTCCAACCATGCGATTCTACGTATGGAGCCCGAGCGCCGTCTCCATAGGGTGTTTTCAGAGCCTCCAGGACGAGGTAGATCTGGATGCCTGCCGGAGGGATGGCGTCGATTTCGTAAGGAGGAGGACCGGCGCAGGGGCAGTATACCACGATAAGGACGGAGAAATAACCTACAGCGTCATCGCGCCGGAGGAAATCATGGAAAAGGACATCAGTAAGTCGTACTCCACTATTTGCGGATGGATCATCGACGCGCTCGATGTCCTTGAGATCCCTGCGACATTCCAGCCGATCAACGACATCCTCGTCGAAGGGAAGAAAATCTCTGGTAGTGCCCAGACGAGGAGGGGAGGAGTGTTCCTCCAGCACGGGACTCTTCTCTACAATGTATATCCCAGCAAGATGTTCTCTGTGTTGAAGGTGGGCAGGGCGAAGATTTCCGATAAACCAATCACCTCCTACGAAGAGCGTGTCACTTCAATTCTGAGACACGCTAGAGTCTCGAAGGACAGGGTGCTCCAAGAGTTGCGTCGATCTTTCACGAAAGGTAAAGAGTGGGAAACGGGTGCGTATACGAACGAGGAGATGGAAAGGGCGAGGCAGCTCGTCGTCGAGAGATACTCCAAGCGGGAGTGGAACTTTAGCCGCTAGAAGCTCATCAATATCAGCGTTGGATTCTCGAGGTACTTGATCACATCGTTCATGAACTTCGCAGCCTCGGCTCCATCAAGCACTCTGTGGTCGAAGGACAGCGACAATGCCAGTGTCTTCCTCACCTTCACCTCTCCGTCCTTGACCAATGGCGCGTCGGCAATCTTCCCCGTTCCGAGTATTGCCACCTCTGGGTAATTGATGATTGGCGTACCGAAAGTCCCACCGAACACGCCGTAGTTGGTGACCGTGAACGTTCCTCCCTTCAGGTCCGCGAGGTCGATCTTCCTCGAGGACGCAAGTTCAGCAAGTCCCTGGACCTCTTCGGCTAGCTCGAATATGTTCTTCTGGTCCGCTCCCTTGACGACCGGCACGATTGGTCCGTCCTCAGTTGCGACGGCGATGCCGATGTTGTAGTACTTCTTCAGCATGATCTCCTGTCCTTCCTCATCGACAGTAGCGTTCAGGTAGGGGTGGGCCTTCAGGGCTTCCACGACCGCCTTGATTACGAACGGCATGTAAGTCAGCTTCACGTGCTTCGTCTCCTCGGCGATCTTCTTTTGGGTCTCGCGTAGCGCGACGAGCTCTGTCACGTCCGCGACGTCCATCGCGGTCACATGGGCCGCTTTGGTCTGAGACTCCACCATCTTCTTCGCTGTAGTCCTCCTGATACCCTTCAGCGGCACGCGATCTATCCAGCCGTAGACATCGAACTTCGCCACTGTCCTTGGTCTCACGGGCTCGGCGGGTCTCACGGAGAATTCCTTGACATCCTCCTCCGTGATCCTTCCGCTCGGGCCAGTACCTTTCACCCTGCCGATTTCGATCTCGAGGTCCTTCGCGAGCTTCCTGACCGCGGGGGTCGCGAGCACCTTCGCCGCGGCTGACGCGGCGGTTTCCGAGGCTGGCTTGATCTCCTCTGCCACTTCCGGCGACTCCGGCAGCTCGCCTACTACGGAGACGGACGGCCTCCTAGTCGGGACCTCGGCAACGATCTCTCCCTCGTCACCGATCGTCGCCAGGGTCTCGCCGACCTTCACGATGTCCCCTTCCTTGAAGTGCAACTTAAGTACCTTTCCAGAGGCTGGCGAGGGCATCTCAACGACGGCCTTGTCCGTCTCCACCTCGGCAATGGACTGATCTTGCTTCACCGTGTCCCCTTCCTTCACCAACCACTTCTTCACTTCGCCCTCGGTGACGCCCTCACCAAGATCCGGGAACTTGTATTCGACAGCCATGCTCAGCACCTCAGAACGACACGACCCTCCTTATAGCAGCTAGGATTTTATCCACGCTTGGGTAATAGAAGCTTTCCCCCATCGGCAATGGGACCGTGATGTCTGGCGCCGTCATCCTTTCC
>CAZJDY010000006.1:0-55584 GCA_964544915.1 uncultured Methanomassiliicoccaceae archaeon
AAAAATACGTGAACGCCATTGGCAGCTCAAGGGCCGAGGTAGCCTAGCCCGGAAAGGCGGTAGCCTCGAATGTTGCAGAACAGCATCAGAGCGAGCTACTGGCGGTTCACGCCTCGGGAGTTCAAATCTCCTCCTCGGCGCCAGCATTAGTTCTCAAGCATTGGTCTGCACACAATCCTGTCATGCAACACCGCCATAATGCCCAGGTCCCAGAACCTCATCCTGGACTCTGAACGAGAACTTCTCATTTATCTGGTGGAAGTCCTCTCCGAACCGGTCTCGGGTGAATTCCATGCATTTCTCATAGACCTCGATGTCATCCTCTATCGAGATCGCGTCCTCTATTCGCGGGAAGACGGACGACTCCTCCCTCTGGATATGATTGGTGACGTGCTCTACAAATGCCCGACTTGACCTTGAGAGCCTCGCAAGATCCTTCATCCCTTCGTGTCTGGTCTCATCCAGCATCGTCTTGAGAAGCCTCCTTGCACGACGATGGTCAGCAAGCAGTCCGTCGATATCCGGTTCGAGGGCGGGTGCCGACTCCATCGCAGCCGGGAACACAAATCGTTCTTCCTTCGTGTGGTGGAATCTATCCATGTAGGAATCCAGGAATTCGACGATTTCAATGACCTGGCGCATGCACTTCTTGGTGTGGTCCTCCTTCAGAATCTCACCCAGCACGTCCAGGACCTGCCTGATCACACCGTGCTCATAGGAGAGCAGCGCGACGCATGCTCGCATCGCAAGGAACGACGAAGCCTAGGCTATGTATATGTTTCCATCAGGTGATTTCCCGCCCCGCTCTTGTCGATTCTCCGAAGGTCTTATTAGATTCAAGAGAGGTTTAGAGCGCCATATCCGAGTCGGGGGAAGTTCCTTGGAAGACTATCTGGAAATGATCATTGGCCTTGCATCGAAGCATGGTGCGACATACTCCGAAGCCAGGTATCAATCGGACACATACGAATCAATCTTGTTAAAGAACGGCATGCCTGAAATGACGAGTTTCGACGTCAGGAAGGGCATCGCTATGAGGGCATTGGTGGGGGGCGGCCTAGGGTTTGGAGCGACCAATCTCGTGACAAAGAGGGACCTGAAGGCGCTTGTGGGGCGCGTCGTGCATCTGGCCAAGGCATCCTCTAAGGTCATCAGGACTCCTATCTCGATGGGACAGGCAGACATCGGGAAAGGGACGGTGGAGATTAAGCCCAGGATTGGTTTCGATGCGGTATCCATGGAGGCGAGACTCGATCTTCTGAAGGAGGCCGACTCTGCAGGGGTCAAGTCCGCGGAAGCGGTCGGGGTCAAGCTACCTGGAAGATATATCTCGCTGGACGCATTGGTCACTGAGAAACTCGTGATGACATCTGACGGTGCACGTGTTCACAGTATTATCCCTAAGGTCTCGGTCGATGCATTCCTGACAGCATTCGAGTCGCAGAAAGGGGTCATTCAGAGAACGTTCAGCCTCGGGGAATCCAGCGGCTGGGAGAGCGTCGAAAGATGGAATCTCCCAGAGAGAATCGAGAAGGAGGCGCGCAGCCTCGCTGATATCCTTGTCAAAGCAACCCCGATGAAGGGGGAGAGATGCGATGTCGTCCTCGGTCCTGAGGTCGTCGGCATCATCAGTCACGAATCGAGCGGACATCCGGGCGAGGCGGACCGCATATTGGGGAGAGAGGCGGCGCAAGCAGGCGAGACCTATCTCCAGAGGGATTCGATTGGCATGAAGGTCGGTTCCGACGTGGTCAACGTCATCGAGGACCCGACGATCCCGCGGTCATTCGGATTCTATCTTTACGATGACGAAGGAGTGAAGGCACGCAGGAGATACCTTATCAAGCAAGGCAAGATACACGAGTTCCTTCACAACCGCGAGACAGCTCATGTGTTCGGAGTGGAGAGCAACGCTTCCTCACGCTCCGTGGCTTACAATAGAGAACCGATTGTGCGAATGGCGAATACATTCGTCGAGGCTGGAGACCGCAAGTTCGAGGAACTGCTTGAGGGAATCGAGAATGGGGTCTATGTTAAGAATTTCATGGAGTGGAACATCGACGACAGGAGATATAATCAGAAATACGTGGGTCTCGAGGCCTATCGCATCGAGAAGGGCCAGTTGAAGGGTCTCTTGCGGAACCCGATAATGGAGATGACGACCACGGGTCTTTGGTCGGCGGTGGATGCGGTCGGCAAGGATCTCGAGTTCAATGCGGCATCATGCGGGAAGGGGGACCCGATGCAAGGCATCCCAGTATGGACCGGCGGTCCTCATATCAGGTTAAGAAATGTTAGATTGGGGGGCATTTCATGAGAGCGGAGGACATCTGCGAATTCGTCCTAAAGATCTGCAAGGGCGAGGGAGCATCGGATGCGGTGGTGACGGTCACCGAGGTCGAGGAGACGATGATCCGCTTTTCGAACAACGAGATAACTGTCTCAAGCGCTCTGAAGGAAGCCTCGGCCCACATTTTTGTCGCAGATCGCGAGAGGAAGGCTGGCGTGGGCGTCGCGGACCTTTCGAAGAAGACGCTCCTTGCGTCCGCGAAACGGGTTGTAGCTTCCGCCAAGAGGGCTCCGCTGGGGGACGTATATGCTCCCCTTCCGAAGGGACCATTCCGTTATGATGAGGCCGCTCTGGACCAGCCCATACTCGAAATGAGACCGAGAGAGCTTGTAGGGTTGGTCAGATCAGCCGTGGACGCAGGACTAAGAGAAGGCGCGGAGAGAATGGCTGGATCGCTGATTGCCAGGAACGGTAGGGTGATTCTCCAAACGACTGGAGATGCGATCGCCTCTGCGAGAAGCTCGAGCATCGAGATTTCCATCAGGGCTTTCTTGTCTAGTCTGGCTTCAGGCCATTCGACGGCTATCGCCGCGTCAGAAAAGGATTTCAGACCAGAAGAGGTGGGAGCCGAAGCAGGCAGGCTTGCTAAAGCCGCAGCTGACCCTGTTGATGGTGAACCTGGTGAATACCCGGCAATTCTCGGCCCACTCGTTTTCGCCGACCTCGCATGTCAAGTGGGCAGGTCGGCGTCTGCATTCAATGTGGATGCGGGTTTATCTTTCTTGGGAGGAAAGATCGGGGAGAAGATAGCGTCCAACAAGTTTGGCATCGCCGATGACGCGACCTTGAAGGGCTCATATGGTGCGTTCCCGTTCGACGCCGAAGGCCTGCCTACAAGAAGGACCGCGATCATAGATGGCGGTGTGCTGAAGAGTTATCTGCACAACAGTTCGACCGCCAAGAAGTTCGGGACGCAGAGCACAGCCAACGCGGGTCTTGTTGCGCCTCATCCTTTCAATCTGGTCGTGGATGCGGGCGACAAAACGCTCGAAGAAATGATACGGTCCGTCGACAAGGGGATATACTTGACGAACGACTGGTATCTGAGATACCAGAATTACGCCACGGGAGACTTCTCAACCATACCCCGTGACGCCATGTTCTTAATCAGGAATGGCCAATTAGAGAAGTCGATCAGGGAGCTGAGGATTAGCGACAACATGATACGACTCCTTAAGAACGTGTCATCGCTCACGAAGGATCGGAAATGGGTGAAATGGTGGGAGGTCGAGGTGCCGACGCTCTCGCCTGCCGCAATGATTGAGAAGGTCAACTTCACGAAGTCGTCGATGTGATCCTCCATCCCGAGAGTTCATTTATGGCTCAGAGCGTCCAGCATGCTGCCGCTCCTGAAACCCTCGAGATCGAGGGTCACATACGTGAAGCCGACATCCTTGAGTGCTCTCACGATTTCGTCTCTCTTCTTCACCACGAGTTCGATCGCTTCCCTAGGGACTTCGATTCTGGCGATTAGCCCATGATGTCTTACGCGGAGCTGTGCAAGACCGAGTTCTCCGAGACGGTCCTCCGCGGTCTCAATCATCTTCAGCTTCTCCAGCGTGATTCTCTCATTGAAAGGCACCCTGGACGCTAGACACGCGTTCTGGGGCTTTTCAGCGGTTCGCAGTCCCATCCTCCTCGATATCGACCTTATCTCCTCTTTTGTCAACCCTGCCTCGGCCAGAGGGCTCCTGACGCCCATCTCATCGCTCGCCTTCTTTCCCGGTCTATGAGATCTCAGATCATCAGCGTTGTTCCCGTCCGCGATGCTCGAAATCCCTTCCTGCTGTGCGACCCTCTTCACCTCAACGAACAAGGATTTCTTGCAGTAGTAGCATCTATCGGGGGCATTGCTAACGAAGCATTGATCTTCCATTTCTTTGGAATGCACGATATATATCGGAACTCCTACGGCTTCAGCCAGGGCGACTGCCTCCTGCTGTTCCCTTGAAGCGAAGGTCTCCGAGACACTCGTGACGGCGATGACCTTCTCCCCCAGAACGTCACGTGCCGCCTTCAGGAGCAGGGTGCTGTCCACGCCGCCTGAAAAAGCGATCGCGACGCTCCTCATGCTTCGTAGTATCTCTTTCAACTTCACCAGCTTCCTTTCTTCAGACACCACGGGCACCAATCGCAAGATGGGCTCAAATAACTATTCTTCACGTATTGTGACCAATGTTCACCTCCGGTAGCGGAGGAGAAAGGAAAAATAGACTCGCAGCGTATAGGCTCGACCATGAACATCCGCGAGGTTCTGGAACGATACAAGAGGGGAGATATCGACACGACAGAAGCGGAGAGGATGCTCAAGTTGGACTTTCTGGAACGCATAGGCAATCACACCGTCTTTGACCATGCGAGGGAAGCGCGGAGAGGGATTCCCGAGATCATACTGGGCGACACCAAGGCTCCCGAGTCTGTGGCGGAAGTTGTCCGACATGTGTTGGAGGATAGAGAGCTGGTCATCGTTTCCAGGGCATCGCGGCTTCACCATGAGGCTATCAAGAAGAGCATCGGCTCCAAGGGCGTTAAATGGGTCGACAGGGCCTACATGGTGGTTGTTGACAGGAGAAGAAATGTCAAGAAGAATGGGCGGATAGGAATACTCACGGCCGGCACTTCCGACATATCTGTTGCGGAAGAGGCCAGGATCGTCGCCGAGGCCATGGGGTGTGAGGTCATTACCGCCTACGACGTCGGCATCGCTGCGTTCCACAGATTCATGGATCCGCTTGCGTCGATGCTAGAGAAGGGCTGCGACGCTCTGATCGTAGTCGCCGGTATGGAAGGCGCTCTGCCATCGGTCGTCTCGAGTCTCGCGGACGTCCCAGTGATTGGCGTCCCCACCTCCGTGGGCTATGGGATGGGGGGCGAAGGTGTCGCCGCTCTCATGTCCATGTTGCAGACCTGCTCTCCCGGTCTTGTGGTGGTGAACATCGACAACGGAGTCGGTGCTGGTGCGACCGCCGCGCTAATAAGCGGGCGCTGTCGAGCGAGGAGGAAGGACGGTGCAGGGGTCTAGTTGAATAGGGTTACTGAAATGACATACGTACTCGCGGTCATGCATGGGTCTTTGCGCTTTGCGGTCCCATCGTTGTCGCTGACTTTGAACTCGGTGCGGAGGCGAACGTAGTGGTGAGCCCCTTTCGTCTTCTCAGAAAGAAAGGACTCATCGTTCGCCCGATAGTGCCTGAGGACATCGAGAATCTGAGATTCGTGGGTCAGGAGGCGTGGTCTGACCTGGCTTCCAGAGACATCGGAAGGAAGGTCAAATATCCGATGCGTCCCCGGCAGATCATGGAAGGGTATATACAAAAGGAGCCCATGGGATGCCTCGTTGCCGAGAAGGAGGGGGAGATAATCGGGGCCGCCTACTCCCACGTCTGGGGGACCGTCGGTTGGGTAGGCCCTTTCGAGGTGCTGCCTGAGCATCAGAACGTTGGGGTTGGGGGCGCGCTCCTGGAGGAGTGCGAGAGATACCTGCGGAGAAGGGGAGCGAACGTCATAGGACTGGAGACGATGTCCCACATTCCGAAGAATCTGCATTTCTACCTTTCTCACGGGTACTCGTCTGCAGCCCTGACCCTCATCACTGATAAGGTTCTTGCGGCTGGCGGACAAGACGATTCCGGGGGCGCAGTCGAGACGCAAGGCATCAGAGAAGCGAGCGCCGAAGACCGCGAGGAGGTCTCGGCTGCTTTGAGGAAGATTGGGAGCTCGCTATGTCCTGGTCTTGATTGTTCATGTGAATTCGACATTCTGGTCGAGAAGAACCTCGGCACGGCGTTCGTTTGGGAAGACAAGGGGCGGCTAGATGGCGTGGCGCTCCTTCATACTTATCAGAAGTCAGATGATGCTAGTTATTCATCTGTCAAGCTGTTGGTTATCGATCCTCGTTCAGAGAGGGCAAGTTCCGGGTTCTTGGCCCTCTTGCGCAGGTGCGAGGACAGGTCCAGCTCCTTGAGCAAAAGGAGAATCTACGCGCGGTTCCCCGTCAGTGGCAGCGATCTATACGGCACAATGGTGAAGCTCTCTTACCAAATCAAGGGGGCGAACATACGCTTTGTGAAGGGTTCAGAGTATAGGGAGAAGGGGGTATACAATCTGACCTCTTGGGCGGGCTGAGGCTACTTTTGCAGAGGCGTGGGCAAAGATAAAATAGGGTGTCCCTTTTATGAAATCCAGTCTAGCCATGACCATCGACCGGGCCGCTCTTGCAAACCTCTTCAAGGATACCAAGCTTCCTTCCAAGGACACAACCCACAGCGGAGCCTGCGCTCTCTGCAAAGGTTCGAAGATGCTCTGCGGGAAGGACCGCTGTCCGCTCATGGTTAAGTTCTACTCCCAATCAAGGACAAGGCGCATGATAGATGTCTTAGACTTATATGGCAACTCTCCTCCTGCCGTGTTCGTTGGACGGTTCGGCTACCCGAACGTGGACATCGGCCCTTTGGTACCTCCCTCTCTCGGAGACACTTCCATAATGGACACGCCGGAGATGTGGGTAGGCAAGACAATAGATGACATAGTCGACTTCAGATTCTCTCTGGTCAGGGGAAAACACAGGATCAACGTCTCCAACTTCCAGTCATGCGGCAGGATGGTCGATTACACGAGGGAATTGGCGCTTGCTGACAATCCAATCGATGTTGAAGCCGCATTCCAGAAGAAGCCTGCCGGCCGAATCGTCCTGGACGACGAGGTCCAGCCTTTCGGACCCTCCGCCAGACTCCGGGACCTCTCCATCGGCAATCCGAAGTATGATCGGAGGGTTGAGAGAGCATTCTACGACACTGACCTCAGGGCTGTGGAGGCGGTCGTGGATCTCTATGCACGCGGTGTTCTGGTGTCGAGGATACAGAAGGCTTTCAGCGTTGGAGCTTTCGGCATCGAGAAGAAGAGGAAGTTCGTGCCAACAAGGTGGAGCATAACCGCCGTCGACGATATCCTCGGAAAGTCCCTTCTGGAGCGAACGAAGACGTATCCCACGATTGATGAGTTCAGGATCTATGATTGGGAGCAGCTTGACAATAGGTGGTCCGTGCTCTTCCTCCCGACGACCTGGCGCTACGAACTCATTGAGGCCTGGTACCCCAGTACGGCTTGGAATCCTATGGGGAAGCACATTGAGATATTCAGCGATCATGAGATGTATGAGGGAAGGAGGGAGTACGCCCAGATCGGCGGATGTTACTACGCCGCTCGATTCGCCGTGAACGAACTCTTGAGCAGAGAGAAGCACCAAGCTGGTGCCATCATCTTCCGCGAAACGCACCCCGGCTATATCATGCCCGTCGGCGTGTGGAACGTTAGGGAGAACGTCCGAGAAGCGCTCAGACAGCATCCCTCGAGATTCCCGTCGCTGGAAGAGGCTCTTGGACATATCGGCAGGCGGATGGATATCCCTCTTTCGACGTGGATCAGGCACAGCGGAGTCTTGAAGGACCTCATATTTCAGAGGAGGATCGAGGACTATGCGTGACCTGTTCTCCTATTTCGATGAGCAAGCGATCAGCCGGGACCAGGACGAAAGGAGGACGATTAGGGCTAATGAAATCATTTGCAGGACCGCCCTGTCCAGATCTCGATTGCCCGGGCTCGACTGCGCTCTCAACCCCTACGAAGGGTGCGAGCACGGCTGCGTCTACTGCTACGCCCCCTATATCCTCAGAACCGTCCCCTCCGAATGGGGTAGATGGGTAAACGCCAAGGTCAACATACCAAGCGTTCTCTCCAGAGAATTGAGGGGGAAGAGAGGTGTCGTTGGAGTTGGAACCGTCACCGATCCATATCAACCGACGGAGCGAGTAATGTCGTTGACCCATAGCTGTCTGGCAGAACTGCTTAAGTCGGACTTGCGGATTAGCATTCTGACGAAATCCGACCTCGTTCTCAGGGATTTGCCGATGCTGACGGGTTCGTCAATGGTGGAGGTCGGAATCACGATCACGACACAGGACGATGGCCTGGCCGCTGAATTCGAACCCAATGCATCGCCACCATCGAAGAGGCTGCGGGCACTTGAGGAGATGAGCGCCGAAGGGATTGAGACGTACGCCCTCGTGGGCCCGATAATTCCTTTCGTGACGGACATCGATCTAAACGGACTGGTTTCGGAGATCGCGGAGACGGGAGCGCGAAGGATCATGGTGGACAGACTCAGGTTGCGTCCGGGAATGCTCGACAAGATTCACGAATTGAGCATGTTCCGAGACTGTAAGTTCCGGGGGGATTTCGACACAAGGGCCCTCTCTGCGTCATATTTCAGCAGTATCGAACTGAGGATTCGGGAGCTCGCAAAGGATGCTGGTCTCGCATTCGAATCGGCCTTTTGACCGAAACGACGAGCACATCCCCGGGCAACTCTGACTGACCTGATTCATATGTGAGAATCCATCTCTGCCTGCACTGTGTGTATCCATCCAACACTAACAACATTTATATAGAAGCACTAAAATACCGAGCGAGAAAGAGGAGGCCTGACGAATGGGATATTCTATGGGACAAGGTCAGCCAATTATCGTGCTGAGGGAGGGCACAGAGAGAAGCAAGGACAAGGAGGCGACATCGAACAACATTGCCGCCGCCCGGGCAGTTGCTGATTCTGTGCGCTCGACCCTCGGGCCGAAGGGCATGGACAAGATGCTCGTTGACTCGATGGGGGATGTTGTGATAACGAATGACGGTGTGACGATTCTGAAAGAGATTGACGTGCAGCACCCCGCTGCGAAGATGATCGTTGAGATCGCAAAGACCCAGGACACTGAGTGCGGCGACGGGACGACGACGGCGGTCATAGTGGCGGGCGAGTTGCTGAAGAAATCGGAGGCCCTTATAGAGCAGAACGTGCACCCTACGATCATCGTGAATGGTTTCAGGATGGCGGCCGTGGAGGCCGTGAAGATACTGGAGAACATCGCTCTCGACGTGACTGGAAAGGACAGCGAGATGCTGAAGAAGATTGCGAGGACTGCAATGACCGGCAAGAGCGTGGGCGGTCAGAAGGATTACCTTGCGAACCTCGCCGTGGATGCGGTGAAGGCGGTTGCCGAGAAGAGGGATGGCAAATCCTTCGTGGACGTGGACAATATCAAGGTCGAGAAGAGGATTGGCGGCGCGATCTCTGATACGCAGATGATCCAGGGTATCGTTGTCGATAAGGAGCGAGTCCACCCGAGGATGCCCAGAGTCGTAAAGAACGCGAAGGTCGCGGTGCTCAGCGTCGCTCTTGAGATCAAGAAGACCGAGGTCGAGGCAAAGATCCAAATCAGCGACCCAATGGCCATGCAGAAGTTCCTTGATGAAGAGGAAGCGACTCTCAAGAAGAAGGTCGAGAAGATAAAGAGCGTCGGTGCGAACGTCGTGTTCTGCCAGAAGGGTGTTGATGACTTGGTGCAGCACTACCTTGCCAAGGAGAGCATATTCGCTGCTCGCAGGCTCAAGGAGTCCGATATCGAGAAGATCGCGAAGGCCACCGGTGCGAACATCGTCGGGAATTTGGACCAGCTTGAATCAAGCGATCTCGGAAATGCCGAGACCGTAGAGGAGAAGAAGGTCGGCGACGACAACATGACATTCATCACCGGCTGCAAGAACCCGAAGGCCGTCTCGATAATCATACGCGGCGGAACCGAGCACGTGATCGACGAGGTCGAGCGTTCGCTTCATGATGCGCTGAGAGTCGTTGGCATCACTCTTGAAGACGGAAAGGCGATAGCAGGCGGGGGATCCTCAGAGATCGAGTTGTCCCTCAGGCTGAAGGATTACGCGTCAAGCGTCGGAGGAAGGGAGCAATTGGCGATCGAGGCGTTCGCCGTGGCGATGGAGACCGTGCCCTGGACCCTGGCTGAGAATGCCGGGCTGGACGCGATCGATGTAATCATACGCTTGAAGAGTGCACACGAGGGGAAGAGCGCCGATGCGAAATACTACGGCGTTGACCTCAGCAGCGTGGATCCGAAGAACATGCTCAAGGAGGATGTCATCGAGCCGCTCAGAGTGAAGACCCAGGCCGTGAGATCGGCAACTGAGGTCGCGAGCATGATCCTTAGGATCGACGACGTCATAGCCGCGAGGAGGGGCGCCCCGACGGGACCTCCAGGTGGAGAAGGCTGCATGCCCGGCGGATGTGGTCCCGGCGGAATGCCTGGTATGATGTAGGAAGATCATTAATGCCTCAACAAAACCCCTTTAAGAAACACCTTTTCCCTTTTATCTTATCCCAGCGAGGTCCTAGTCATTTGAGATCATACTGTTCTCATAGTCATGCATGAAGCAGGTCAGTAGCTGATAATTTGCTCGAAACATTCTAATATCCAGCAGAGAATGAGATTCCAGCACGAAAGCCAGGAGGAATGGAATGAGAAGGAGCATCATATTGGCAGCGCCTGTTGCTGTCGCGCTCTTGCTCGCCGGAGTTCTGCTCGCCTCACCGATCGTTTCTGCCACTGCCGATGCACCAATCTGGCACGAAGGTGACAAGTGGGCCATGGGCAAGGAAGCCGACATAGGAGCTTTGGCGGGAGACGCCTCGGATCTCGAGGATATTCTTCAGTCGCTCGGCGGTCTCACGCTTGACCGATTCGATGCCGACGGAGAAGCGGCCTCCTGGATAGTATTCGAGGTCGTTGACGTGACGAGCACGGACTACAATCTCTCTGTGAGCTTCGGAGGGAAACTCAATTCGGAGATACACGTTCAAGTCTCAGGAGAGATGCCTAAGGCAGGAACTTACAGATTCAGCGACATAAACAGTCTGCCGAAAGAGCAGAAGACAGTCGAACTGGACGTGCAGGAAGACTTCGCGGTGGTCTTTGACGGCAACGTCATATTCAACAAGACCGACATGGCCGTCAAGAAGATGGGCTATGAATTCAAGGCAAGTGCGGTCGTGAGTCTGGACGGAACAAACATACCAACAATCAACGCGACTGGTGGACAGACAAAGATCGAATACAGCAACTACAACATCGATATCAAGTTCGATCTGACGCTTGAAATAAACATGGTCTTCAACCCGGCGCTCAACATATACGACTTCCCGCTCGATGTCGGAGACGAATGGACCGTGGAGTCTACCGCGACTGTTTCGGGTGCCGTTGATGGTTTTCTTGATGCGACCGGATTGCCCGCCGAGATGGAGCAGGAGATATTCACACAGGAACTCGCAGACCAGACGGGCATAGCGGACTTTCCGATAGAGTTCGATAAGCTGTCGTCAACAGGAGAAGGTGCCAACATCCACGACGGGATAATCGAGTCCTATGATGTCCCAGTCTATGCGGAGATGGCTTGTGTCGAAAAGATACAGATGACGGTATTAGGCCACGGGAACGTCGACGTGTATGTCATCGAGGTCAATGGCGGGCCCGACAGGTTGTACTACTCACCAGGTGTGCAGTTCTTCACATCAGTCGGAACGGATCTCAGTGGAATTGAACTTCCCGGAGGTATTCCCTCGGGACTCACCCCCGAAGCCGAGATACAGATGGACACCGTAGAACCTGAGCAGGCCGAGGGTGGTATCGCGTCTGTAGCCACATACCAGATGCAGGTTTCGGAAGACACCGGTCAGAGCTCGACGGATAGTGGTTCCAATTTCTTCCTAGATTCGCCGTATGTAGGCATCATACTGATAGTGGTGGTTATTCTAGTGGTTATGATTGCCGTAGTTCTAGTAGCCAGACGGAAGTGACTGGGGACACCATAAACCTCTTATTTTTCTCTCCTTTTCTTGCGATTTTGCTTCTTATTACTGATCATAAGCTCTCATCTGATTGAATCGGGCTTTCCTTTGTACTCCGACGGTCTAATCAGTTCATGCTTTATGAATAAATGTAGTAGCGTTACCGTTGCTAATAGATGCGCTAATCACTTTCATGCGGGTTCAATCTTACCTTTCTTGCCCTTTGAGACGTCCAATCCGAAATCCGTGTGTTTCACATAGCAATTGATCAACTTCAGACCAGTGCCTTCTCTTATTCCCAATTTCTCAGGCATCTCGACATCTTCATCCCACAATACCAATCTACAGGTTCCCGTCTCATCTTCGATGTCCAGATTTCTAACGCGACCCGCCCCTCCGTCCCTTTTCTTGAATTCTCTGATAGCCTGTGTCTTCTTGACCTTCACTTCAAGGGAAGCCTCTTCCCGATCCCTCAGCTCAGATATGTTCTTCTTGTTTGTCATCAGGAGCCCCCTCTCATCTAAAGCGATTCTCTCAAGAGTTGTCTCATCCAGTAGGTCGCCAAATTCGCTTCTTAGCTCAATGGTTCTTTGACGAATCTCCTCAAGTGGATTCATCTCGGTTCCGCATCAAGGCCGTGTTATTTAACCTTTTTTTTAGCACTTAGATTATAATTATTAATAAGTAATGATATCTGTTATTCTAAATTCGTACGATGATTGATTCTACTTTCCTGCAAGATGCGTACGACACATTTATATATGGATCTGTGAGATATGTCTGACAATTGTCTGATGACAATGTGGATGGGGTGCAACTCCCAGCCATTCGATAGCTACTGACTGGGGTGAATTTGACCTGCGCGCAGCTCTATATGCTAGAGTATCTACGGAGGATCAAGCCAACGAGGGTTTCAGCATACCTGCTCAGATGAAGCGGCTCAGCTCCTACTGCAGAGCTAGAGGGTGGAGCGTGGGTGGGGAATATGTTGACAGCGGTGCCAGCGGAAGAGATGTGAGACGACCAGCTTATCTGAGAATGATGGGAGAAAGGGACAATTGGGACGTACTCGTCGTCCTGAAAATGGATCGTATCCACCGCAACAGCAAGAACTTCGCTGCGATGATGGATGACTTGAAAGACTGGGGGAAGGAGTTCAATTCGACCCAGGAAGCCTTCGACACAACCACAGCGATCGGCCGATTTGTTATGGACATCATCCAGAGGATTGCCCAACTAGAGAGTGAGCAAATCGGCGAGCGGGTCAAAATAGGGATGACCCAGAAAGCCCTGAAAGGTGAAGGCTATCTGGGGTTTGGAAATCCTTTTGGCTACTCCCTCGAGGGCAACACTCTTGTACCAATAGAATCCGAGTTAGATATCGTACGACAGATATATCGTCTGTACCTGTCCGGCTTCAGTCTGCGGCAGATAGTGGATTTGCTTAACTCGAGTGGAGTGACTACGAAGAAAGGTTGCAGGTGGAGGAAGGAGACTGTTTCGCATGTTCTCAGCAATCCCCTCTACTGTGGATTCATGAAATGGGATGGTATGATCCAGAAGGCCTTGCACAGACCAATCGTGTCCGCCGAAACGTTCAACGCAGTCCAGACGATGATGGAGAGTCGGGTGAGGAACGTCGGGACGCATTATACCCACCCAAGACTGGATATCGGGGAGGTTGCCGCGATTGGTTAGGGTCGCCGTGTACACCAGGGTCTCTACCGAAGACCAAGCCAGAGAGGGTTTCTCGCTTGATGCTCAGAGGGAGAGACTCACCGCATATTGCGAATCTCAGGGCTGGGAGGTCGCTGATTTCTACACCGAAGATGGACACAGCGGAAGAGACACCAGAAGGCCAGCATATCAAAGAATGATCGAAGAGAAGGACAAATGGGATACGATTCTTGTCATGAAGATGGATCGTATACACCGTAACAGCAAGAACTTCATGATGATGATGGAGAACCTGGAGAAGTGGGGAAAGAAATTCACTAGCATGAACGAGTCGCTAGACACTTCAACCGCTGTTGGCAGGTTCGTCGTTGATATTATCCAGAGAATAGCCCAACTAGAGAGCGAGCAGATAGGTGAGAGGACCTACATGGGAATGGCTCAGAAGGCTGAATCTGGTGCAGGACTTCTCGGTTTTTATCCTCCATTTGGATATAACTTCAAGAACGGAGGGCTAGTGAAATCCGAGGAAGAGATAGTTGTCGTGAGAGGGATCTTCGAGAGGTATCTGTATGGCGAGAAGATGTGGGATATCGCCAGGCGATTGAACGATGGCGGAACAACCACGCGAAGGGGGAATCGCTGGTCAATCTGGTCCATCAGCCGTGTTCTTCACAATCCGATTTATGCGGGATACGTGAGATGGGATGGTTTTCTCATTCCGAGCGGTCATGAAGCGGCAGTGAACATCGGAGAATTCAATAGAACGCAGGACTTAATCATCGGCAGGATAAAGAACCGAAAACATGCGGTTGCGTTGAACTTGCCGATTTCCCGCGACAGCCAAGAGATCGAAGCTCACTCCTAGAGAATGCAGCTTAGCTCAATAGCCACGACAATCTCTGTCTCGCTTGAGGTCTAGCCGCATCTGCACTTTTTCGAACGCATCATCGCGAATCGGTTAATTCCGAAGGCATGCCTAGGAGGTCCTCGGGTACCGCGTAACCGTCTCCCTCCAAGACTCCCCGTTTCTGAGCTATATTCCTGCACTTCTTGATGCAAAATGGGGGTCTCCAAGTTGACATACGGGAGACCGTCGTTGACTAAAATGTACAGATAAGTTCATCATGCTATTGCTAGCAATAGAATCATTTCTACAATTTGTGATGTTGTTTCTAATGAATATATTGTCACGAATATTAGTATACATAGATATGTTTACAATGGTCAACATATTATAATCTATTTCGATGATAACTATTATATATACCACATCATATATGTAAATACATACCATATCTGAAATGAAATTATGTTTGGGTGCGTCGACGGAGAAGGAGTTGTCTTTGAACATGAAGATTGAGAAGACGAGCATACAGATCTCACCCGAAACCCGGGACAGACTTTACAAGCTTAAGTTCAGGAAAACGTATGACCGGTTCCTTTCAGAACTGTGCGATATGTATGAAGAATGGGAACTTGAGCACCCCAACAAGAGATGAGTGTGTCGCTGGCGGATGGTCGATTGTTCGCATCAAGTTAATTGCTGAATTCCTGATTGTTGACAAGCTCTGAAACTCATCAAGCGCGACGAATTCGACATAGGCAATACTAGTTCATCCTTCCGTATTATCAGGACCACTTTGCTGTGGTATCCGGCCGTCTGAAGCCATACGGCATCGGCAAGATAATTGGTCGGGTGACGTGAAAGCCGGGCCTGACAGATTCTCGCGATGTTTATCGTTGCCTTGCCTAATATGACTCCGATTCGGCTGAATGTTATATAAATTGTTTCCATATCGATATCGCATTAACTAATAAACGATGATGCAAACCTTGTCGGCCAATCATACTCTGGCGGAGGGCGTCAAGCGTTAGAGAATTGTTTCTTGTTCTTCGCTGTTACTGGTCTACATGGGATGAGGTGGCGGAGACTTTTATAATGACGCATTCCATAAGTATTGACAATGCCGGACGATTGGACGGAGCTGTATCGCCCGAAGACGCTGAAGGAGGTCGTCGGAAATCCCAGGGCCATACAACAGTTGAGAGACTGGGCGCTCGAATGGGATTCAGGCAATCCGGTCAAGAAGGCCGCGGTCTTGATTGGGAACCCTGGAACCGGCAAAACAAGCGCCGCGCTGGCCCTTGCGAACGATTTCGGTTGGGTGGTGATCGAGATGAACGCCTCCGACCACAGGAATGCGGAGGGAATAAACGCAATTGCGATGCGGGGGGCAGTAGCGGATACCTTCACGGATGACGGCGAGTTCCTGTCGAGTAAAGAGGGTCGCCTTAAGCTTATCATCCTCGACGAAGCAGACAACATCTTCGGCAGAGAGGACCGGGGAGGTGTGCCGGCGATAGTCGAGTTGATCAAGATAACTAAGCAGCCAGTGATCCTTATAGTGAACGATTTCTACGCGCTGAGCAGGAAGAGCTCCATCATGAAATCTGGGACCGAGCAGATACGCTTCAGCAAGATACACAGCAGTACAGCAAGAACGGTCCTGCGAGTGATCGCAAAAGACCAGGGTGTCAAGGCCTCAGAGCGAGTGCTGGACCTGATCGCGCAGAACTCCAATGGGGATTTGCGATCCGCCGTAAGAGATCTTCAGGCCGTCGCTCAGGGCGAGACAGAGGTGCAGGAAGAGGATACGCTGGTCCTCGGGAACAGACAGATCACCAAGACGATGTACGACCTGTTGGGCGAAGTTCTCCACGGCACGAATCCCTCCAGAGCGAGGTCCATAATGATGGACGTGCACGAGGCCCCTGAATACACACTTCTCTGGCTTGATGAGAATCTCCCGATCGAGTACAGGAATCCGGAAGATCTCGAGAGAGGCTTCTATTATCTCGCGAGGTCGGACGTGTTCCTAGGACGGGTCAGTCGCAGACAGTACTTCGGTCTCTGGTCCTACGCTTCGGACCTCATGAGCTATGGCGTCAATGCCGCCAAAGAAGATCAATACCATGAATATGCCCGATATCGCTTTCCATTGTACTTGATGAAGATGTCGCGTACGAGGGCCATGAGGGGCGTCAAGGAAAGCATCTCGTCTAAACTCGGGACTGACTGTCACATGTCGACCTTGGCTGTGATGGGAGATCTGCTTCCGTACTTCAACTGGCTATTCCAGAGAAACAAGGATTTCAGAATTGCGATGGCACTGAGATTCGGTCTTGACCCGGAAGAGCTGGCCTATCTTCTAAATGAGAAGATCGATTCTCATCCAGTCAAGCACCTCATCTCAGATATCCAGAGAGTACAACATGCCAAGAGCGTTCAGGCTGCGGCCCCAACCATCGAGGAGGCAGTATTTGACGAGATGGAGAGAAAGGACGAGCCCGATGGGCTGGACAGCGATTCCCAACAGCAGAGAAGTCTTTTTGAGTATTGAGTAGATGGAGCCGTCGGGATGAAAGAAGACATCGGCAGGATCTTGGAGAAACAGCATTACAGGACGTTCGGTGAGCATGCGGCTGTGAAGCTGTGCCACTGGATGCGCCAGAGCCTCCTCAAACACAGATGCTGCTACAAAGAGGAATTCTACGGGATTCGTTCGCATCGCTGTCTCCAGATGACACCCGTCGTGAACCAGTGCACTCACAATTGCCTGTTCTGTTGGAGGTTACAGGGATTCGAATCGGACGTGGATTCATGGATGGATCCCGAAATCATACTCGACTCATGCATAACCCAGCAGAGGCTGTTGATATCTGGCTTCAAGGGTGATTCCAGGTGTTCCCTGGAGATGTTCGAAGAGGCTAGGAATCCGAACCAGGTCGCCATATCTTTGGCAGGGGAACCGACGATTTATCCGAGGCTCGGGGAACTCATTGACGTTTGCAGCAAGAGAGGGATGACTACGTTCCTCGTGACAAATGGAACATTTCCCGAAGCTTTGAAGGAACTCGATCCGCTCCCGACGCAGCTCTATGTCACAGTCGCCGCCCCGAATGAAGAGATATATAAGAGACTGTGCGTACCGAGAATCGCGGATGGTTGGAGCAGGTTGAGGAAAACACTGGAGCTACTGCCGAGCCTGGGGACCAGAACGGTCATCCGTCACACGCTTGTCCAAGAATGGAACATCGGCTGGGAGGAGCAATATGCTAAACTGGATGAGGTGGCAAACCCTCTCTTCATAGAACCCAAAGGATACGTCTTCGTTGGTGATTCCAGAAAAAGGATGAGCATTTCCAACATGCCCTCGCACAAGACGGTTCAGGATTTCGCGTCGAGACTGGCGAGCATCTTGGACATTGATGTCTTAAAGGAAAGACCCGACAGCAGGGTCGTCCTTCTGGGAGAGAGAGGGGCGAGATTGAGCGTGCAATAGCCATCGGAAAACGATTGAGACCGTGCTGGCTCACTTCACTCTTACTGTCTCAAGGTTCATCGGCGCCCGCGTCTCTATGTTGAACTTCTTGTACAAAGCGCTCGCAAGATCCGAGCACTTGTGCTCCTCACCGTGACACACGATTATCCTTTCGGGCTTGGGCTCCAGGGTCGAAACGTAGTTGATTAGCTGCCTCCTGTCGGAGTGACCGGAGAACCCATCCACGGTCTCATTGTCCATCTTGAATTGCAGATTGAGAGGTCTGCCTCTATCGGTCATCGTCAACTCCGAATACCCTTTCTGTATCTTCCTCCCGAGCGTGCCTTCCGCCTGGTAACCGACGAAAACAAGCGTGTTCTTCGGGTTATCCGCCCAGGCCTTGATGTATTCAAGTACAGGTCCGCCGTTCATCATACCTCCGGTCGCGAGCACGATGCTTGGGTCCGGATCATGGCATATCTTCTCCCTCATGTCCGCGCTGTCGACCCTCTTGAATATCTCGGAAAGGAACGGGTTCTGTCCCATCTGGAATATCTGAGTCCTCAATTGACTGTTCAGATACTCCGGGTAGGCTGTGTGGATCGCCGTCGCCTCCCATATCATGCCGTCCAGGTAGACGGGAACGGTTGGCAACTTTCCGGTCCTCATGAGCTCTTCCAGGACCAGCATGACCTCCTGCGAACGCCCGACGGCAAACACAGGAACCAGGACCTTTCCGCCCCGTATGAGCGTTTGTTCGACGACGTTCTTCAGTTGGTTGGCTGCCTCCACCCTGCTTGGCTGGATGTCGTGATGACCTCCATATGTCGATTCGATCACGAGCGTCTCCAAACGGGGGAACTTGTTCACGGTGGCGTTGAACAACCAGGTTCTTTCGAATTTCATGTCGCCGCTGAACGCTATGTTGTACAAGCCATCTCCGATATGGAAGTGGGACACAGCGGATCCAAGGATGTGTCCGGCGTTCTGTAATGTCAATCGGATATCTGGCGCAATGTCGGTCGTTTCACCGTACTTCAGTGGTATGGTGTGGGAGACGACATCCCTGATGTGGGAAGACTCATAGGGACTCTTCCTCCCTTCACCAAATGACACCTTGATGTAGTCAAGCTGTAAAAGTGACATCAAATCCCTTGTGGGTGCGGTGCAATAGACGGGCCCATCGTACCCATACTTGTATAGCGCTGGAAGCAGTCCGCAGTGGTCCAAGTGAGCGTGGGTTATCACTACGCAATCCAGGGATTCCAGCGTCTGTATCTCAGGGGCATTGAAGTACGGTACGCCATTGTCCGTGTTCGAGACATCAACACCGCAGTCTATCAGAACCTTGCTTTCACGTGTTGACAGTAACGCGGCACTGCGTCCGACCTCTCTGAATCCTCCTAGCGAGGTGATTCTTATCCACGTCTCGCCTTCGACCCTCGGCCGAGCCAGTTTCCTTCCAATCTTCTTCAGGAACTCCTTTCGATGCTCCTGCTCATGGCGCAGGTAGTTTCGGATGTCCGAGACGGTCTTCGACGGTATCGGAGGCGCTCTCACTACTTTCGGCGCCCAGCCGACCTCCTTCTTTATCTCGTTGAGGACGGAACCATGCTTCCCTATGACGAGCCCCGGGGCGCCCGCCTCTATCGTCACCTCGCCAGTGTCATGCTCGAAATATATGTCGGTGATCTGTGCCTCCGGAGGTATTATGTCACGTATCTTCTGCTCTACCGTTTCAGGGTCGGCCAGCATCGACGGGTCTGGCCTGATCGCCACCCTTCTCCTGAGACCCTGGGCTAGCTGTCTTACGATTTCATTGTTGGAGGCGAAGGCCTCCATATCGCGGGTGTAAACGACAACCACGGGTCCTTCGAAATCGATTGAGGTGATGTTCACGTTCGCGGGGACTATCTTTCTGACCTGTTCCCTCGCCTCTTCCAGAACTCTCTCTACAGACATGATGTTTTCACACTTTTGATTTATTAAATTGTATTAATAAATAAGAGTCAAAGCAAATGGTTTGAACAAGATCATGGGTACTTGATACCCATCCGGCGGAGCCTCTCCATCCACTCCTTGTCAGCCAGTTCCTTGTACCCATCCTTGCCAATCGTGATTATCGTCATTCCATCTCCGCTCCCTGAGTCCCGCTTCATTGCAGCGTTCAATCCTCTCACGGCAATGTCAATAGCATCGTCCACCGACAGACCCTTCTTATAATGGTCCTCAAGAACCCCGTAGGCCATGAGGGATCCCGAACCGACCGAAACGTAGTTATCCTGGATTGACCCTCCGGCAGCGTCAATCCCGAACACGTGGCCTCCATCCTTGTCGACCCCTCCAAGTATCAGGCCGACGTAGTAGTAGCCTTGGCTGCCTCCTCCGCCCCTGAGGATGTTCGAAAGAAGCGTCGCTGCGGAGTTCACCATCATCGGTGCGCCCCTCTTCAACTTGTAGAGTTCGACCTCTGCCTTCATGTATCGCGCGAGGAGCTGGGCGTCTCCAACCAGGCCAGCAACGGTCAGACCCAGATTATCGTCAATCTTGAAAACCTTCTGAACTTCCTTGTGAGCGATAATGTTACCCATCGTCGCCCTGTGCTCTGATGCCAACACGACTCCGTCTGCGTTTACAATCCCAATAGTGGTCGTACCTTTCTTGAGTTCCTCATTTTCCATTGTGCTACACCTTCCAAAATGGATCAAAAGATAATCAGCTGCTTCTGATGTCCCTCGAATGATACTGACCATATATATACCTTTTCATATTCTGACAATAATATCGACCCTGGACATATTATCATCCACACATCCCGGACGTTCGCCCAAAAGAAAGTCGTGGGGACAAACCTAGGAAAGGACACGAGGGCCGGACCGAAGCTCGCATGTCTTCGTTGTGACCACACCGACAAGTGTCGGATATGGACGCAGGCAAGTTTAAGTTAGTAAGCTCGATAAAGAGCCTCGGGACAGGTAGCGAATAAGCCCATTCCTTTCCCAGCACACCAAAAGGTTGTGCTCCGAAACTCTGAACACGGATGGCATCGCGCCAGGACCTCCAGTGCCTGCCTGTCCTGATTTTTTCCAAGAAAGCCTGCTAGATTTTTGACGCTTCGTCTATCCTTCCCACAGGACTCTTATCTCGTAGCGTTTCTCGTACGAGTAGGGATATCAGCAGCGCCACAACGATTCCTGCCAGCACGCCCGTGATTACTCGAACGGGATTTATGGATTCATAATCTGTGAACAATTGCATGAGGCCGTCAATCGCGATCGGGATTACGCCAATGACCAGGACTAGAGCACTGATCTCATATCGCGTCACCATAGCCGCTATCATGCCGATCATCAATCCCAGGAACACGCCTTCATCGCGGGAACAAAACGGCATCTGGTTGCCGTTAAGATAGTAAGACCGTTCAGACATCTGATGACAATACGCATCTCCGACAGTGTAGACGGCCTTGGCCAATGGGTTCATCTTCTCTATCACGTCTCCGTTATCGATACTGCCCACGACACCAGATAGATCCTTCACGCTGTTCTCTGGCAGGGTGAGAGGGGTTATGACCGTCAGCAGGAACCATATCGTGAAGAGGATAAGGATGGCAAATTCCACTCTGTCTGACCTGGTCTGAACAAGCCGCATACCAGAAATCAGGAAGACCGCCAGGGATTAATAACCGTTTGGATTCCACAAGCGGCCTGTTCCCAAGAATTCGGAAGCAGGCCAGGTGCAAGAGCCAAAGATTCATAAGTCCGCAGACGTTCCTCGAGCACGATGCTCTCGCTTCCGGATGAACTCGAGGCACTGAAGCGGTTTCATGGGCACCTTGGGCCGTACGTGTTAATCGGCTACAGGATGGGTCAGATCGGAAGGGAAAGGTTCCCACACAGCATCTGGGCGGTCGTGTTCACTGGCCTTAAGCGACCGCTCTCCTGCACAATAGACGGTATCCAGTTCTCGTCCTCATGCACACTCGGCAAGGGGAACATTACCGTCAGAGAAGGGAATGCCGTCAAAGCGGAGTTCTTCGATGAGAATCGACTCCTCTCGATAGATCTCGTCGATGGAATAAGGGAACGGATAGACGCAACGACGACGAAGGACAACGAGGAATCAATCGCCTTAGATCTGTACACGGCCTCGCCGACGCAAATCTTCAAGATCATAGAAGGCGAGTCAGCCCAATCTGGCAGAGTGCTGAAGTTGAAATGAATATCGCAAGCGCAATTGGGGCCCTGCTCCCGAACTCATATCCTACTTCCTTCCAGTTCCTTTCGCCCGAGAGGAAGACGGTGAAATACGAAACCACCGACGCGAGCTCGACTATGTAAAGACCGACCATCAGTAGGGTCTGCGACACAAGCTCCGACGAGGTTACGCCATAATCCGATATGATACCGACAAGACTGCCAGTTATCCCAAGGACGATCGGAGCGAAGACCATACTCGTGGAACGCATCATGTCAACGAGGCTTTTCAACCGCTCCTTGATCTTCGCCTCGCAAGATTCCATGTCGCTCAGATACTGAGCCAAGTCAAGAGCGACCTGGCCGGCCCCGGTAGGGTTCTTCTCGGAGCATTCCGCTATGATCTTCATCGCCCCGTTTATGAGTGGGTTGGTCTCAAACGAATCGAGCTCCTCCGTTAGGGCGGCCTGGACACTCCTCTTCGACATCTTGGACCGGTATTCAACGGTGTTGACGAGGTCAGAAAAGAATGATTCCGTTCTCAATCTAGCCGTGTCCTCAAGCGCCGCCTCGAAGCTCGATCCGGAGGCCATTCTGCTTCCGACCTGGTAAATCGCTGCAACGAAGTCCCTCTCGCTTTCGGACCTTCTTCTACGCCTGACATGGTCCTCTCGAAGCCGGATAAAGAGGAGCATCGACGGAGGAACGACTAGTGCAACAAGCATTGCATATGGGAAGGCCTCGCCCAAACCGACGAGCAGAACCGACGAGACGGCGACGATCCACACAGACAAGAGGATCGCAGCTTCTTTGGCAATCTTGAACCGGACCGATTGGAAGCTCTGCAGAGGGCTTTTTGCCAGTATCGATCTCGCGTATAGGAATGACGAGATCGGGAACACGACCAGCAACAAGAATGCAAGCATATGAGCTGGAATCCCCGGCATCATCGGCTCATTGATGTCCGCATCTATCCCGTTGAACGATGTGCTCATCGAAAGAAGTGGCAACAGGGAGAACAACATCACTGGTAGCAGTATCCCGAGTGCGAAAAGAACCATCGTAGGCATCGATAAGGATGCCACGTATCTGTCGACGCTGTCCCTTATCCCACCGAGGACGATGGCATTGGCCTTGTCGAGGAGATGGTTCACTCCTTCTCTCGTCCGTTCTCGGGAGGAGGACATTATCAAGTAGATGGACTGACGTAGGCTCTCATTCGCGTCACTGAGGGACGAAACAAACTCGAGAAGAGAAGAGGACGGATTCCGCCCGGAACGCGATAGGGGTCTCCACATGACCTCTCTCAGCCTATCGGATAGGACTCCTTCGCTGTGCTCCGTCGCGAATGCAAGACCTCTTTCAATCGAAGGTTGGAGCTGCATGCTCATCGTCATCGCCCCAATCACGACGGGGGCCTCCCGCACCATCGTTCTTTCCTCGAGATTCGTAAAGCCGGCAGGTGCGTTGTGGAGTGCCAGCGCCAGCACGAATGGCATGAGGATGGTTGGAAGTGCCAGATAGAGTCCTGTTTGAAAACCGAGGAGAAGTGATGCGAACAACATGACTGCCGCCATGATCGACATTGAAACAAGGTAGACTCGCCAGGCCGCCGATGCGACCTCAGCGCTCGAGAGGTCCCTCCTCATCATCCATTCCTGCGTCCGCTGGTCGTTCTTTCCACCGAGCAGACGGACGAAGAGTGGAGGCGGACATGCACCGGAAAAGCGCCCAACGAGCCTAACGAATGACCGCTCATAGGGTCCCGTCAGGTTCTTCCCTCCCGAAGAGGCGATCACGGAACGCCTTCACGATTTCGCCGTAGTCCCTGTTCCCGCGGTCCATCTGCTGCCAAAAGGACTCGTTCGACCTGCAAACCCACTCCGGATCGAGATATTCCGCTCCCTTCGCTCTTGCGGCTTCGACCAGCGCTTCTCTCATGCTCGCCCTAGTCTGGATGTTCTCGACGGCCTCTTGATAAGTCATGTTCCAAGACTCCGCGATGCGTTGTATCGTCTCCGAACGCGCATTGGAAAGCGGCGACAGTCTTCCTTTCGCGAAATCATATTGGAGTAGAACGTTGAACTCGCCTGGTCCTCGATCCTTGGCGTATTCGACGACCTCTACGAGTTTTCTAACCTGCCTCTGCGACCCCCTTGGTCTGTTGAGTGCCATTGTGATAACGATGTCGGTTGCGGCGAACGCCTCCTTCGGTATACCGATGTCATGTACGACTCTCTCGTAAACGGATTGCGCCGAGTCCCCGTGGATGGTGCCAAGGACCGAGGAACCGGCCTTGCCAGTCCGCATGCTCTGATACAAGGTCTGCGCCTCCTTCCCTCTGACCTCTCCTAAGACTATGGCTGATTCCCCCATTCTCAATGAAACCCTAAGCGCCTCGTCAGTCTTTTCCTCCCTCTCCTCGCCGAGAGCCTGCTCGACCATCATCGACTGCACTTTGTATCCGAGTCTCTGCATCTGCCTTACTGGCAGTTCCATCGTGTCCTCGATCGTGAGTATCCTTTGCGAAAGCGGGAATTCGAAGAGAGCGGCGCTGAGCATCGCAGACTTCCCGGCCCCCCTAGGACCGCAGATAATGATCGTGCTCCTTCCGTCGATGAGGAAAGAAATCAAGCCCGCCGCGAATGCGGTTATGGTCCCATTGTTCGCGAGCTTTGGCAGCGTCCAAGGTGTCCTGGCATGGTGCCGGAGGGCCACTGCGGTCCCCATCGGGCTGAGCGGGGGTCCTATCACGGTCGCCCTCGCGTCAAATCCCTGTACATCGGTCTCCATGGTCGGGAATGCCTCTGAGAATGGCTTCCTGCTGTATTGTCTCAGGCGCGAGGTCAGGCCTTCGATTTCCCTTTCGGATGCGGTGATGTTCGTCGAGCACTTGAACACTGTATTCAGACCGGCAACACCGTTTACGGTCACATGGATCGGGTTCTCGTGACATGGAGCGTCCACGTATATGTCCTCAACTCTATCATCCGAGAGAAGCAGCTCGAAGATGCCCAGACCGACCGTGTACCTGGCAACGATGTCGGACAGCTCCTTTACGTTCTTTGTCGTCTCCTCGGCGGAGCTTCCCAATCGGATTTGCGTCGCATCCGATATCTCGGCCAAGAGACTGGGCGACACTTGCAGGACATATTCCCTCAGATCGTCGTAGGAGATACCAAGATCCGGCGGAGGTCTGTGTGCCAGTGTCTCGATTGTTCTCCACAATAATGACGTCAACTCGCGGGGAAGGTTGTATTCCCACGGCGTCAGATGATAGATCGCCCTCACACCGCCAGGGAGGGAGAGGATGCGAACGCTAGCATTTGACAACGGATATTCCTCGACCAATTCGGCTCCGGTCGGGACAGACGGGTTTATCCAGCAATCCGAGAAATGAGGGCGGATCGCGGATCGCTCGGAGACGGTTCTCGCCATCCCCTTCACTAATGAACGTATCTGACATTCGGACCCGATAATCCTAGGTCTGAGCACAAGTCGTGGGATTTCCATCCCCCTCCGTAGCGCGGAAAACAACTCTCGTGACTGTCCTTCGAATCGTTCCAAGGTCCTTGCGCACTTGTTCGACAATGGATTCCAGCAGCTCCGAGCAGACTCCGCATGCACCGAAGGAAGTCCGCCGTCTCAAGCCGGGGCTGGATGCCGACAAATCCTCGCAAAGCCTCACGAGTTTCGCTAATCCGCTGAGGATCTCTACGCAATTGGACGAGTGCAGAATATCCGAATCTCTTGAGAGGACAATCCCATCCGTCGCCCACTCCCTTGACAGCACGTTCATGACTGCTGCCAAGCGTCTCTCGTTCCGTAGACCCTGCGCCCCCTGGCATCCCGCACAATCCTTCCAAAGATTGTGGTCCACTCTATGGTGGCAGCATCGACTCTGCGCTCTTTCGCTGGTCACCTTGATTCTCTTTGTTCGTGTAAACCCAATGAATTTCGATCTGGACCCTAGTCCCATGACTCTCCCTCTTGCACACCTAGAATTCGAGGGTATTCTTGTTGGGGTTAACTGTAGTCTGAGAGCCTCTCCATTCTGGAACCTCTCAGTTTATAAACGAAACAAGCACTCTTATGACAACGTGGAACTGCTCTCCCCCGCTGGTTCGAAGGACTCACTGATTGCCGCGATTCTTGGAGGAGCGGACGCCGTTTACCTTGGAGGGAAGCAATTCGGTGCGAGGAGACTCGCACAGAATTTCACCGATTCGGAGCTCAAGGGAGCGGTGAAACTGGCACATGACAATGACGTACAGGTCTTCGTCACGGTGAACACACTTGTGAAGCAGGGGGAGCTCTCGGCTGTGTTCTCTTACTTGGACTACCTGAATTCGATCGAATCAGATGCGGTCATAGTCCAAGATAGAGGCCTGATACCGCTGATACGAGATAACTTTTCGATACCGATTCACGCCTCCACCCAGATGGGAATACACTCGCCCGAATGCGCGATCTGGGCTGAGAAACAGGGCATTCAAAGGGCGATATTGGCGCGGGAGCTCAGTCTGGAACAGCTCGAACGACTGAGAGAATCGACGGGAATGGAGCTAGAGGTGTTCGTTCACGGCGCATTGTGCTACTCAGTCTCGGGGCAATGCTTTTTTTCCAGCATACTGGGTGGAAGGAGCGGAAACAGAGGGATGTGCGCACAACCGTGCAGGAAGGTGTATACCTTGGGGAAGGAGAGAGGGTTCCTCCTCAGCACAGCCGACCTGTTCTCTATCAGCTCGATACCGAGATTGAAGGAAATCGGAATAGATGCGTTGAAGATCGAGGGAAGGATGAGAAATCCTGCGTACGTCTATCTTGCCACGAGAACCTACGCGAAGGCGATTGAGAGGGCAGAGAGGGGCGATGAGGTCCTTATCACTCCCAGAGAAAGGGAATTGCTGGAGGTAGCTTTCAACCGCGGATTCACCGATGGATACCTTTCAGAGGAGGATGTGATGCAGAGAGAGTACCCCGAATCGAGGGGACTGCTGCTCGGGAAGACTAGGTTCCAGCATGGTAGGTCTCGTATTCTTACCGGGAACTTGAACAATGGGGATGGCGTGACGCTCTATCGTTTCGGGGAGAAGGTGGGTGGGTTTGAGGTCAGGGAAATGGAGAAGGAGGGCGACTTCTCCGTCATATATGCACCGTTCAAGGTCGGCGATGGAGACTACCTGGTCTATAAGACCAGGGACGCCGAGTTCGATCGAATTGATCAGGCCATCAATTCCATGGAGTCCCCTCGGCTGGTGGGCAGCAGGAGGAGACTCGAGGTCAGACTCCCGTCCTTAGAAAGAAGCGCATCGAAGCGGGAGCTGTCTTTCTATGTCTCCTCCTTGAAGTCATTGGAGAAGATAATACCATACGCCACGAGAGTGTACTTTGAGTGGAATAGATACAAAGAGAAGGCCAAGTCCATCTGCGAGAACACCGGTGTCGAGTTCGTGATATTGATGCCCAGGGTCTCTCCCGAGGTGCCGGAGACGGAGGAAGGGTCGATCATGGTCAGCACACTCGGCCAGGCCGAGAAGCATAGCGGAAGGAGACTGTATGGGCATTACTCTTTGAACTTCTTCAACAGCCTGACGATACCAGATCTCTACCAGTACACTCTGTCGGTGGAGTTGTCGAAGAAAGACATCTTCGACCTGACGAGACACTACGGCGGCAGACTTGAGGCGCTGGTATTTGGCAGGATCGAACTCATGGTAGCCAAGGACCCGACCCTTGAGGAGGGGACGCTCGTAGATGACAGGGGGAAGAAATTCCCCGTCTACCGGGACAACTTCGGATACGTCCACATACTGAACTCCTCTGACCTGTTCCTCCTGGACTATATGGAGGATTTCGAAGGCATGGGAATCGAATCGTATGGAATCGACCTTAGGAGAAGGAGCGCTGAGCTCTCGGAACTTGTCGCGAAAACATTCTTCGAAGGAGACGAGAGCATGAAGGAAGACATCAGGGATAGGTGCGGGTCCATAACCGCCGGACACTATCTCAGAGGAGTCGTTTGACAGATTGATCTAGTCACCCGAGTGAGCGGTCCAAGCAAGTCCTCAAGTCAATGTAATTGTAGTATCGCCTAAGATGGCCCTCTTCCGAAGTCAAACCTTCTGAAATGAGATGACTAGTAACGGGACGGAATCGGAATCACTTTCGCCAATTTCAGTCTCCACCCGGAGAGGGTCGCAGTCGCTTACTGCCCTCAGAGCCAACGTTCGGTCATCTAATGGGCATGAATCTAGAAGGTACGGGCCGGCCGAGGGAGTGGGAGGATTCTTCGATTCTTTCATTGTCATGATCATTGTGACTCTGGGAATCATGCTTGTAACCAGTGCCCTCTCGATAACCAACGGAGAACTGTCGAAATGCAACAAGGGAAAATCCCTGGATGGCGTTTGTCGGGATCTCCTCGACCAGATCCTTGCGAATGATGATTTGTTTGTCGAGAGTGGCTTGTTGGATTTTACCATGCTCAAAGCCGTATCCTCCTTGCCACTCTCCGTTGAGCACGGCGTCCTCGGTTACCGGATAATCCTTACAGAAGTGCACCCGAATACTGGTCCCCTCACCTTGGCAGCCAACGGCTCTATCCCTTTCAGCTTGGAGGAGCTGCACACCGCAAGGGTCCCCGTCAATGTCCAACATTCGGCTGCAGATGTCAGGGCCGCTTTGATATCCGTGTGGGTCTGGTGAAGTGATGAGAAGGAATGACAAAGCGCAATTGGCCATTTTCGACGCCTTAATCTTCCTCGCGGCGGCATCGGTCGTGTCTGCTAGCCTTCTCGGTGCGATTGCCCCGTCGAAACCGTCTGACGATGCAGAAGTCCAGGGTTTTGTCGAGAGAGCGCATAGCGTTTTCCTCAGGACTACACTACAGCCCGACCAGTTGGCCGGTCTGGGCCTGGACATCGAAAAGAACAAGACCCTGACTGTTTTTGAGCTCATCGTTTCAGAACTGGTCATGGCGGAGAAAGTCAACAGTCCGAATCGAATTGACGTCGTAAGGAGCTGCCTCACTACGCTGCTGAACGGCCTGCTCACGCCTGGCCTTAACTATGACTGGAGGGCGGAGCACAATTCGACGATTCTCTCTGTACCAAGCCCTACGTCCCCCCTCGACCGACCAAACGGGTCGACATATGTCTCCAAGGTGGCGTCAAAGATGCCATTGCACGATGGAGACATCACTATGACGCTGTATACATGGCGGATCCTAGAATGACTAATATTACTTTCCCAGGCCGCCTCCCTGCTGCCTGGCTATACCTTCCGCTTCCTTCGAGGTCCGGCCGAGTTCGATGAACTGGAATACGAATGCCGCTACTAGGGATCCGAACATGAGGATAAGGACGGCTCCTGACGGTACCGAGTTCATGAAATCGAAGACCTGGGCATCCATCTGGTAGTGTACCACGTAAAGGATGATGAAGACGAGCGCAATCACACTCGCAAAATACACCAGCCACCCGAAGATTGACTTCTTGACCTTGATTGTAGTGCATTTCCCGCCGCAGGTCTCACATCTCCCCCTGCTGTACCAATTCCTAGGACGAAGGGTCTTGCACTCAGGGCAGTAGGAGAACTTCACGCCAACGAAACAGGTTCATCCGGTATATTGCTTTTCGGACGTGACTGTGGGCGAAGAACGCACGTGGGAGGACAGACAGATGCGGGTGCAGCCTAGGCGCCGAACTTCTCGGATCTGTTCACCTTGTCAAGCAGTATCGGCATGAGATCCCTCCCTCGTATCCTGCCCAGTCCGCCTCTCGAAGCCGAGACCTCATCGAAGGCTCCGACCCCATCTCGCAACGTACTCTCTGAGCATATGGCTACGGGCACGGGATCCCCGCTGTGGTCCCCCACCTCAATCGGAGTGCAATGGTCAGCTAGGAGGACTACAACGGCATCGGTGGGAGCTTTCCTTCTAATCAGACCGACCATCTCGTCGATCCGCTCTATCGCTTCGATCTTCTTCATAAGGTCTCCATCATGGGACGCGATGTCGGTCGCCTTCACGTTGACCAGTACAAGGTCTTTCGATCGGAGAAGATTCAGCGCAGCGTCCGCTTTTGCGTTCATGTCCGTGTCGAGCCCACCAGTCGCACCGGGCACATCCACCACCTCCATTCCGCACACCCTGCATATACCCTTAATCAGCGAAACGCCTGCCACGCATGCGCCATCAAGGTCGTATCGGTCCTTGAAGGATTGTATGTCAGGGAACATGCCGGCCCCGCGCGGGAGCAGGATGTTGGCCGCGGGTTTGCCCTGATCCTTCCGCCTGATGTTGACCGGATGGTCCTTCAGCATATGGTATGACTTCTTGACGAAGTCGTTCACCACCTTCGCGGTCTTCCTGGCCTCTGGGACGAGTGGACGGCATTGGCGGACCTGCGCGAGAGAGTGGGGGTCCACGTCGGACACGCAAGGCGAGAGCCCTTTCCCCCGCAGCAGGAGAACGGCGCGGTGTTCCGTGGCCTCTTTGACAACAACATCCAAGCCCTCCATCTTTATCTCCGAAAGCGTTCGTACCAGCTTGGTCGTCTCGGGCTCTTTGATTCTTCCGGCCCTCCTGTCCACAACGTTCCACTTGTCATCTACGGTGGCGAAATTGCATCTAAACGCCACGTCCCCTTTCCTCCCTACGAGTCCAACGCCCGCTGCCTCGAACGGTCCTCTCCCTGTGTAGACCTCAAAAGGATCGTATCCCAAAATCGCCAAATGGGAGGTGTCACTTCCGGGGCGTACTCCCGGTGCAATCACGTCCATGATCCCGCTCGATCCGTGCTTCACATACCAATTCATGTTGGGCCTGCGAGCCGCTTGAAGCGGGGTTCTGAAGTCTAGATCCTTGATTGCCCTATCTCCCAGGCCGTCCATGACAAGTACTAGGACCTTCCCTCTATGACTCATCGATATCACGCAGTATATCGGTGAGAGCGTAGAAAAAGCTCACTGGTCGTCAGGCGATCTCAGCGGGTTTCTCTCTGGACCAAACCTCTTCCGGCAAGGAGTCATACAAACCGACTCCCTCCGGTTCCGTTCCAGCCAGCCGCTTCAGTTCTCGGGCAATCTCGTCCATGTTCAGATCCCAATAGAATATCCTCCAGGTCCTTCCGCTAGGAAGCACCGCCTCTTCCCAGTGGGTCTTCAGCAGCCTTAGGTCCTGAAGGAAGTAGAACAGTCTTCTGTCTTCCTGGTCGAGACAGTTGTCTATGACGGACTCCCCGAATCCAAAGTAGTTCAGAAGTCGGAGGGCCAGGTCCTTTGCAATGCTATCACTGACACCGACTTTGCTCACGATCACTTTGGAGAGAATCCTCAGGTTCAACGTTACTTCGTTCTTGTTTGTCATGTTCGCCCCATGCTTGGGTTCCAGGCGCTATAAATATGTTGCTTTGCCACTAGTTCCGTGGATACCGGGCCAAGAGTAACGACCTAGCAAAACTCGATGTTGAGGTGCAGGGGGTGCGATTTGAACGCACGGACCCCTTCGGGACAAGGTCCTAAGCCTTGCGCCTTTGGCCAAGCTTGGCTACCCCTGCGGACAGTCGTAGGATGTTTTCCAGATTATTAATTCTTTCTTTATATTCATCATCGAATCGCCCGTTCCATCGACTTCAGCTTGCGCTCAGGTCAAGTATGGAATTATTACGGTCCAAGGGGTGAGGGGAAACTGAGGTCTATTCGAGGTAGGACTCGAGATACCTGGCTACTGCCTCAAGCGCGATCGACTTCCTGCGGGGATACACCTTGACCTTTGCCCTGAGGGCGACGACATCGTCTTTCTTGGCGAGGACGAGTCTCCCCAGATAAGCCTCCTGTTTGTCCAGCCTGAGAAAGAAGGAACACTCATCGTCTATCCTTCTTTCCAGAGTCCTCACGAGTTCCTCGATAGCGACCTTCCCGAGCCTTCCGAAGAAAGCATCGATCTCCTTTCTCCCCCTGACCGTAGCCTCGAGTATCGTGATCGGGTTTCCGTGATATCCGGACGACTTCGTCCTTGAGACCTCGCTCACACCCGAAGTGAAGACCATGGCCCTGAGGACACGCTCCTCGTCCTCGGTCGAATGGGTGAAGGTCCTGAAGTTCAGACTGTGGAATGCCATACGCACCATCATCTACCCGGCGTTAGATATTCCTTTCCAAGCGAGGAAGGTGTCTTCCTGAGGCTCCAGTTTGACGAGTTTGATGAGGAACTTACGAACTGCGAACTTAGTCCACATGATTCATACGAAATCGGATTGACATTTCATAGCATGCCAGAATTTCTTTGTGACAAAGGTTTATAGTCAAAAACAGATTTCAAGGACGGGTGTTAAGTGCATGATTGAGATAAGGATGCACGGCCGAGGCGGCCAGGGAGCGGTGATTGCTTCAGAGATGCTCGCTCGGGCCGCCGTGAAAGATGGGATGCATGCGTCAGCTTTTCCGTTTTTTGGAGTAGAAAGGCGTGGCTGTCCCGTCACAGCATACTGTAGAATCGACGATAAGCCAATTAGAATCCATGCAGGGATATATGAGCCCGACTACGTCATCGTTCTCGATCCAAGCCTCATAAGCCTGGTCGACGTCTTCCAAGGCTTGAAGACTGACGGCAAGATCTTGATCAACACGACCAGGACGACGGAGGAGCTGGGAATGAAGACACCGAACAAGGTCGTCACCGTCGACGCTACCGGGATCGCTATCAAGCGCGGCCTTGGAAGCGAGACGGCCCCGATAGTCAACACAGCTGTCATAGGAGCTTTCATTAGGATGTTTCCGAAGATCTCAATCGACTCATTGCTGGGAAGCATAAGGGAGGCAGCGCCGGTGAAGAGAGATGAGAACGCTGCCGCAGCTAGGGACGCTTATGAAATGACAAAGGAGGTTTGACGAACATGGTTGTCCTCGAAACGTACAAGGATCTGCCATCCACACCCGTGACCTTTTACTCCACAGAGAGCAACAAGACTGGGACTTGGAGGACGATTCGCCCCGTCTTCAACGAAGGCAAATGCACTAGATGCTACATCTGCTGGAAATACTGCCCGGACCTCAGCATTGAGGTCGCAAACGAAGGCGACCTTCCCAAGATCGATTACGATCACTGCAAGGGATGTGGCATCTGTGCGAATGAGTGCCCGTCTGAAGCCATAGTAATGGAGAAGGAGGCGCACAAATGATCGAGGTAATGACATCGAACTACGCGGCGGCGCATGGCGCAAGGCTCTCGAAGGTCGAGGTCATCGCCGCATATCCGATTACGCCGGCAAGCAGCATCGCCGAGAAACTCGCGGAAATGTCGGGAAAAGGCGAGTTGCATGGTCAGTACATACTGGTCGAGAGCGAGCACAGCGCAATGTCACTTCTGATTGGCGCGTCCTACGTTGGAGCGAGGACCTTCACGGCCACCTCCTCCCACGGGCTCGCCCTGATGCACGAGATGCTCTATTGGGCGACAGGTGCCAGGAGACCGATAGTCATGACCGTAGCCTCGAGAGCCATGGCCCCGCCGTGGAATATCTGGGGAGACCAGATGGACGTCATCGGAGAAAGGGACACCGGGTGGATGCAATTCTTCTGCGAGAACAACCAGGAGACGCTCGATACGATCATCATGTCCTACAGGATTGCGGAGGACAGGTCCGTCATGCTGCCTGCAATGGTCATCGAGGACGGGTTCATTCTTTCCCACACCTTCGAGGCCGTCGACTTGCCTAACCAGGAGGAGGTCGATGACTTCCTTCCGAAGTTCAATCCCGAACTGAAGATCGACTTCAATGACCCGAGGCGGTTCGGAGGCTTGGTCATGCCCGACTGGTGGTCCGAGTTTCGCTACAGGATCGCACAGGACATGGAGGGTGCGAGGAAGAAGATCGTTGAGGTCGACAAGGAGTTCGGCAAGAAGTTCGGCAGGAGCTACGGTGGCCTGGTCGAGTTCTACAACTGTGACGATGCTGATGTTGTACTCGCCCTGGCAGGATCCGCTGTCGGGACCGCCAAGCACATCTCTGACAAGATGAGGGAGCGCGGGAAGAAGGTCGGAGTGGTGAAGATCAAGGCGCTCCGCCCGTTGCCGGCCGAAGAGCTGAGGAAACTGAACGACATGGTGTCTGTGATCGGTGTATTCGATAGGAGCTTCAACTTCGGACACGGTGGAGGCATATTCAGCGAGATCAGGAATGGCATATACACGCCTGACGGCGGACCACTCATGAAGAACTATGTCGGTGGCATGGGCGGCAGGGACTTCACTCCGAAGCACATGGAGTGGGTGTTCGAAGACCTCTTGAGGATCAAGAAAGAAGGGAAGATTGACAGAATGATCGAGTGGATTCCCCTCAGGGACGGGACTGGGAGGTGGTATTGAATGCCGAAGTTTACAATTCCGAAGGAAGAATACGTCTACAAGGGTCACAGCGCATGCCCGGGGTGCGGTACACCACTGGCCCTTAGGTATGCCCTCAAGGCGTTAGGGCCGAAAACCGTGCTCAACTTCCCTGCCGGTTGCGGCGGCGTGATATTGGGCGTTTGGCCAGGATACGCTATGAAGGTGCCGGTCGTTGACAATGCCTTCGAGTGCACCGCTGCGGTATCCAATGGACTCAGGGCAGGCTTCGAGGTCAAGGGCGTCGAGGATGCGTATGTCGTCGGTTGGGCGGGGGACGGAGGAACCGTCGACATCGGTCTGCAGGCGCTCTCGGCAGCAGTCGACAGGAATTCGAACATAATCTATGTGATGCTCGACAACGAGGCCTACATGAACACTGGCATTCAGAGGAGCGGATGCACGCCGGTTGGAGCGTGGACCACGACCACTCCGGTGTCGGAAGGGAAAGGATACAACCTGACACCGAAGAAGAGGATCATGGACATGATGGTCGCCAATGGCATTGCCTACGGTGCGACGGTGAACGTTGCTTATCCAGAGGACTTCGTGGCACGTATGCGGAAGGCCAAGGACATCAAGGGGACGAAGTTCATCCATGCCTTGGCGCCTTGCCCGGCCGGATGGCGTGCCGATCCGTCAAAGAGCATTGAGATAGGCAGACTGGCGACCCAGACCGGCACATTCCCGCTTTATGAGGTAGACCAAGGCAAATACTCTCTGACCAAGGAGATCAAGAAGAGGAAACCCATGGAAGACTATCTCAAGCTGCAGGGGAGGTTCAGACATCTCCAGAAGGACGCAATAGCCGAGATCCAGAAAATGGTCGATGAGGAGTACGAGAGGCTCCTTTACAAGGTAAAGGTCACCAATGGGTAAGCCCGCGGACAGGATACTCGCGAGCGAGGGGAAGCTCCTCCTTCTGGGGAACGAAGCGATAGCGCGCGGGTGTTTGGAGGCTGGTGTCAGCGTCGCTGCCACGTACCCCGGGACACCCTCATCCGAGATAGGGACGGTCCTTGAGAGAATCGCCGATGACGTCGGCCTGGTCTTCGAATACTCGGTGAACGAGAAGGTCGCAATGGAAGTGTGCGGAGCGGCATCCGCCTCAGGCCTTCGCTCCTTTGTGTTCATGAAGCATGTCGGGCTGAACGTGGCTAGTGACCCCTTCATGACCCTTGCGTATGCGGGGATCAGGGGCGGGATGGTCGTTCTGAGCGCCGACGATCCCTCATGTCACAGCAGCCAGGATGAGCAAGATAATCGGTACTTTGCGAAACTGGCGAATGTACCGATGTTGGAACCCTCCACGCCCTGCGAGGCGAAGGACATGGTGCTCGAGGCTTTCAAAATATCCGAGCGGCTCGAAGTGCCGGTTCTGTTTAGAACTACGACCAGGGTCAGCCATGCGAGGGGCTTGGTCCTCCTGGGTCCCATTCTCGAAGCGAGACCCCGCGGAAGGTTCGAGAAAGATCCGCGGCGATTCGTTATGATCCCTGCCCACGCCAGGAACAATCGATTGAAGCTTCTCGAGAGGTCCGCCGAGGCTCTGAAGCTCTCGGAGACCTCGAGATTGAATTTCATTTCGGGAAATGGCAAGATTGGTGTCATAACTAGCGGTGTCTCATACACTTACGTCAAGGAGTTTCTCAGGGACGTCGAGATTCTAAGGTTGGGGTTCACGAACCCGGTCCCCGAAGAGAAAATGAAGGGATTCATCGAGGGCAAAGAGAAGGTCCTCGTGGTGGAAGAGCTGGACCCGTATCTAGAGGACGAGGCGCTCAGAATCGCCAAGAGTGGCGGGATAGACGTCCCGATATTGGGAAAGAGAACTGGACATCTTCCGCAAGCGTTCGAGTTCTCCCCCGACACTATGTTGAATCTGAGAGGGATTTTGCAGGTTGTTGAGACCAAAGACCCCCTCACCCCCAAGGACCTGGGGCTGCCGGGCAGACCACCGGTTCTCTGTGCAGGCTGCCCACACCGCGCGACATACTACGCTACAAGAATTGCTCTCGGAAAGGAAGAGGCGATATTCAGCTCGGACGTGGGCTGCTACAGCCTCGGCATCCAGCCCCCGCTTGAGACCGCGGACTTCCTTCTGTGTATGGGGAGCAGCGTCGGAGCGGCGGGCGGCTTCACCTCCGCAACAAATCAGAAGGTGGTCGGGTTCATCGGGGATTCCACGTTCTTTCATGCCGGCATTCCCGGCCTCATAAACGCGGTTTTCAACGATCATCGGTATTTGTTGATAATACTGGACAACAGCACGACCGCGATGACGGGACACCAACCGAATCCGGGGACCGGGAGAGATTTCGGTGGCAAAAGTACGGAAGGGATTGACCTCGAGAAGCTCGTTAGGGGATGCGGTGTCAGGTACGTGAGGACGGTCGACCCTTACAATATTGGGGAGACGATCCAGGTAATAAAGGAAGCGCTCCACAATGACGGACTTGCGGTTGTCATATCCAGGCGCGCATGTCCGCTCCTTTTGCGGAAGGAGGGCGCCCTGCGACCCGTGCCGTATGACGTCGACCAGAGCAAGTGCATTCACTGCTACACCTGCGTCCGCAAGCTGTCGTGCCCGGCACTTTTCAGGCTGGGCGACGAGGTGCACATAGACGCGGTGCTCTGCATCGGATGCGGCTGCTGCTCTCAGGTCTGCTCGAAACATGCCATAGGGGTGGTGGATTGAGCTACAACATCCTTCTCGTCGGCGTCGGTGGGCAAGGCGTCCTCCTCGCATCAACGGTCATGGGAAACGCTGCCATGGATGAGGGGTTGGAAGTTGTCATGAGCGAGCTTCACGGAATGGCGCAGAGGGGTGGGAGCGTGACGGCAAGTGTGAGGATAGGGAAGGACGTCAAGTCCCCATTGATTCAGAAGGGAGGGGCAGATGTGCTCCTCGGGTTCGAGCCTGCCGAGACCTATCGTTACCTCCCGTTCGCAAACAAATCCACGAACATTGTCTTGAACGTCCGTCCGATAATCCCGATTCAGGTATCGATGGGAGCAGAGAGGTATCCCGAAGTGGACGAGATACTCTATGCCATCAGACAGGTGAATGACCATCTTCTTCCGATCGATGCAGACGACCTCGCCTTGAGAGGGGGCAACCGCATGACGGTGAGCTCGGTGCTGATCGGGGCCATATGCGCTCTTGACGGTTTTCCAATCCCCCGCGAAACGCTTGTCCATGCTCTACTCGAGAGGGTTCCGGCAAAGTACATAGAGGTCAACGCAAAAGCCTTCGAGTTGGGTTATGACAATACCAAGGCTGACATTCTGAAATCTCAGTCATAGGCGATAACGAATCGAGAGCAAGGAGGAAACGGATTCATCCAAGTCTTACTCGACCTTGACAACGGATTTCCTGGCATAACCGACGACGACCTTCAAGTGACCCTTGAACATTGCGTCGAGGTCGCTGTCACCAGTGTCGACCTTGAGACGTTCTATCTCCCTCAGCTTCGAGTGGGACGCGATTACGATGATGTTCTTTAGTCCGACCGATCTGATGATCCTCGGTGATATCTGCTGGTTCCCTCTGCCGAATATGAACCCCTGGGCGCCGATCGGCGTAACCACGATTCTCGCCGAGGGATTGCCATCCAAAACCGCGATCAAATCATTCTCCGACGCGTCCTTGATTGTGACTTTCCCGTTCATCACGACGTCGACCCCTAGGATGTTCTTCTCCGCGCCGATTTGCTTTGCCACCGCTTCGACCGTCGTTCCTGGGCCCAGGACATAGATGACGTCTTCCTCGAGATTCTCGGCAATGTACTGGCCTATCTCCTCCTTTTCCTCCTCTACCAAGCCGCCGACGGTCTCGCTCTTCGAGGACTGGATCAAAGAGCGTTCATAAGGGACAGTCAGATGGCCATATAGTGAAGCGCTCAAACGGCCTTTCCGAAAAGCATCCTCGTCGATGTCCATCACCTCAGCCTTACGCAAGGGCAACGATCCGGAGGCGAACATCCTGAGAATTCTCCCTGCGGCCTTCGGCGTTGTCGAGAACACGCCGGAATGCATCTTGACCCCGGAAGGTATCGCGATCACCGGCATCTTCAGGTCGATCGCATCCGTAACATCCCGGGCAGTCCCGTCTCCCCCAGCAAAGACAAGCACATTTGCGTTCTGCTCGGCGATTCTCCTGCAGACTTCCTGCGTGTCCCTCTGGGAGCTCGGCGTGGACGGGACATATGTCACTCTGAACCTAGCCCCCATCTCCCGGAGCAGGTCCTCTCCCATGCTTCCGCTGGCCGTAATGAAATCATACTGATCGAGAGGGGCCGCGGCCCGAAGAGCCTCTTGGGCCCTCATACTCGCCATCGGCTCAGCACCCCTCTTAAGCGACTCGAGTAACACTTCCTGTCCGTCAGTGCCTTTCAGGCCGACCCGCCCACCCATGCCTGCGATTGGATTGATTACGAGACCGACGAGCACACGACTTCATCACCGCCTGGCCTCATGAAATCTTCTATTCGATCAATGTGATAGGGACGATGTCAGACTAGAAAGGCTATTTGATAAGAATTCAAACGAACGAACACGATTCCAGATGTGCTTTTGTTATGATAAGAAATGGATGAGCGGGGATCTCCCGCCACGTAGACTAGCCTGCTCCCTCTAATCGATGCCAACGAAGCCTAGCGCGCTGCGAAATCGGGATTCAATCCAGTCGTGAATTGCACGTCCCCGATCTCACCCACTGAGGCGTGAATCAGTTCCGCCTCGGGCGTAGACGTCTGGGCGATCTCATCGGCTTCTTCCTCATCTATCTCGTGAAGCATCTCCTCGACGTCCGAAGCTATCTGGGTTATGAAGGATTCGCTTATCTTCGTGCACACGGACTCTATGATCTTGACGATGCTTCGCTCCATTATCGCGAAACTGTCCCTGACCGCGACATCCCCGGCTATCTCCAGCAGCCTGTCGTTGTCGAGGACAAGCGTCGTCTCGGCCGCTCCGCGCAGCTTCTTCAGCCCATCGCTCGCTCTCTTCAAGTTATCTTTCTCGAAAGAGAACGGATTGATCGCAATCGCGAAAGTGACGGCATCAAGCTCTTTCGCAACCTCGGCGACAACTGGCGCAGCTCCGGTACCAGTCCCTCCACCCATTCCGGCGATCACGAAGACGATGTCGCTCCCTTTGAGGACCTCCTTCAGTATCGGTCTTGCGCAGTCCGCGCAGTATTCTCCCACCTCAGGGAATCCTCCCGCGCCTTCCCCATGCGTTATGTCCTTCCCGATGAGGACTTTCTTGTGCGCATCGACCTTCTCGAGCTTCTTCTCATCCGTGTTCACCGCAATGGTCTCAATATTGCTCTTGCAGTTCCAATAGATGCCATTGACGATGTTGTTCCCAGCGCCGCCGCATCCCACAACCGAGATCTTCGGTTCTATCATCCCCTTGCTGAGCATCTCGACGATCTGCTCAGTTTTCATGGTTTTGTCCATATTCATTTGCCCTCCAGGTCGCGACTGAGCTGGAGCAGGCTGACTACGCGGCTTTGCGCTAAACAAAACCGTGCACCCCATCCCTTCTACAGGCCTTTGACGCTCAGCCCGACTGTCACATTGTCCATGACAAGGCTCAATCGGGCACGATCTCGAGAGTTTCCCGGTTCGTCTCGTAGATCTTCTTCTTGACGTCCTCTAGGTATTCCTTCGGAACGAATTCCTTGCGAACACAGTCTTCGATGGCCCCACCAACCGAGCTGTAAATCCCGGCCCTCACCATACCCTCCATGATACCGAGAGCTGCCCGTGGTATCTTGACTGGGATTTCTTTCGCGTTCGTTTCCGATACCTGAGTCCCTTTTGCCTCAATGAACGAATGAAGGGCGATCCTCGCGAGCTGAGACCTGTTCGAGAACTCGGGATTCTCCTCGATGAACCGATCGAGAAGTTCGAGCTCCTCTCTTCCGAGCCTCAACGAGATTCTTTCGCCATCCATTACGGTGCCCACCTAAGTCCTGTACCGGACGTCATACGCTATGTCATACTCAGTATTTAAATATTCGCCGATTCGTCATACCAAGTCATACGCTGGCCAACACACCAGAAAGAGCTGCAATATTCTCGATGCATCCAAGAGCACTCCGTCATACTTGTTGGCCACCGAAATCATCTTTATGGCCTTTCGTCATACCGTGACGAAGATGCCTCCATGACGAGCCGGTCTGCTGAAATCGAAGCAAAATGGCAGGAACGCTGGTATGCTGCTGGCATCAACGAATCGGAAGCAGACTCACGTCCGAAGTTCATGATGATATTCGCGTACCCCGGCGTTACGGGCTATCTTCATGTTGGCCACATGCGCGGCTACACTTATGTCGACGCGACCTTGAGGTACATGAGGATGACCGGTCACAATGTCCTTTTCCCTGTTGGGACCCATGCGACCGGCAACGGTGCGATCAGCCTCGCGAACCGGATAAAGGCGAGGGAACCCGGGACAATCGACTACATGCTCGCAAATGGTTGCCCAGAACAGGAGCTTGAGAACCTGGGTGACCCGGTCAAAGTCGTGAAGTTCTTCAACAACGTCTACGTCAACCAGTACTGGAAACGATTCGGTTTTCTGGCTGACTGGCGCAGGTTCACTTGTACGGTTTATCCCGATTACCAGAGATTCATCCAGTGGCAGTTCCGGAAGCTGAAGGAGAATGGTCTTCTCATTCAGAAGCCTTACTTTGCACCGGCGTGCGTCGAATGTGGTCCAGTTGCCGTGGACGCATCCGAGACGGACCTGCAGAAGGGCGGGAATGCGGAGACGGTCGAGTATTCGCTCCTGAAGTTCAGGTGCGGGAACATGTTCCTCATCGCCGCCACCCTGAGACCGGAAACGGTCTACGGCCAGACCAACTTCTGGGTGAATCCGGACGCCGAATATGTCAAGGTCAGGAGGGACGGCGAGATATGGGTCATCAGCAGACCCTCGTACGACAAAATGAAGTATCAGAAGGATGGACTCGAAATCGTCGGCACTATCCCTGGGCGGGAGCTGATCGGTAAGAAGTGCATGGCACCGGTCATACACCGCGAGATACTGGTCCTTCCTGCGACATTTTGTGACCCGGCCGTCGGGACAGGGCTCGTCACGAGCGTTCCATCCGACGCTCCTGATGACTGGATCGCTCTTAGGATGCTCCAGGAGGATGAGGGACTTCTGTGTAACTACGGTCTTGACCTTGATGAGGTCCGGAGAATCACGCCGTTACCAATCATCGAGACAAAGGGCTGGGGTCCGCTTCCAGCGGTTGAGATAACCGAGAGAATGGGAATAAGCGAGATCACGGACTCAAGGCTGGAGGAAGCCAAGAAGACAGTCTACAGGGATGGCTTCCACACGGGCCGCATGAACGAGAACTGCGGCGAATACGCTGGCCTCCCCGTCGAGCGGGCAAAGGAGATGATAAGGGACTTCATGGTCTCTAAGGGGGAGGCCGAGATGTTCTACGACCTCTCGGAAGAGGTCGTCTGTAGGTGCGGCATGCCCGTCGTGATGAAGAAGGTCCCGGACCAATGGTTCATCGACTATGCAAATGCCAATCTGACGGAGAGGAGCAAGGAGCACGCGAAGTCTATGCACATCCTTCCTCCCGAGTATCATACGAACATCCAGGGGGTCCTCGACTGGTTCAGGGAGAGGGCATGCGTGAGGCAAGGGAACTGGCTCGGCACAAGATTCCCCTTCGATGACAAGTGGATCATCGAAGCGATATCCGACTCGACACTCTATCCGATCTATTACCTCGTCTCAAAATACTTCAACGAGGGGAGCCTGAAACTCGAGAACCTGACAGAGGAGTTCTTCGATTACGTTTTCCTGGAGAAGGGGAATCCTGAGGAAGTGGCTGGACATACTGGTGTGAAGCTGGGCCTTCTTAGGCGGATCAGGGATGATGTGGACTACTGGTACCCGCTGAACATCAATCTCGGTGGGAAGGAGCACATGACTGTGCATTTCCCTGCCTTCCTAATGAACCACGTCGGTTTGCTCCCTCAGAAGTACTGGCCGAAGGGCATATTCGTGAACTGGTACATTGTCGGGAGGCTAGGAAAGATATCCAAGTCAAAGGGAGGCGCAGAGCCTATCCCGGGCGCTGCCGAGCGCTTCGGCGTGGACCCGATGCGCCTCTATTATGCTCACATCGCTTCTTCGTTCGCGGACGTCGAATGGGACGAGGAGGCGATAGAGAACTACAAGGCAAGAATCGACCGCATAGCGAAGACTGTGGAGGAGCTGGAGGCGCTCCCTAAGAAAAGTGAGATGACGAGCATAGACAGATGGCTGCTCTCGCGCCTCAATAGCCGGATCAAGACGATAAGGAAGGGTATGGAGGAGTACGACCTGCGCAACATGTCGAACGAAGTCTACTTCGAGACGCTCACCGACGTCAGGTGGTATGTCAGAAGAGGAGGTAACAACGGCCAGGTGGCCGAGAAGGTACTTGACGTCTGGGTACGACTGATGACCCCAATCACACCCCACAACGCCGAGGAGATGTGGGAAGACCTGGCGCACAATCACATGGTCTCCCTTGCGGACTACCCCGCATCGGTCGAGGAAGAACTCGACCTCGAGATCGAAGAGGCTGAGGAGTTCCTCAAGAACGTCATCCTTGACATCAACGAGATTCTCAAGGTCACCAAGATATCCCCGAAAAGGGTGATCCTGTACACATCCCCTGCCTGGAAGCAGAGAGTATTCGACCGGGCCATGCAAATGGCAAGGGGGAACGAGCTAAGCATCCCCACCATTACAAAGGCGACAATGTCCGACCCGGAGTTGAGAAAGCATGGGAAGGACGCGGCGGACTTCGCAAGGATGACCGCGGAGGGACTCATGAAGCGCTCGGCCTCGGATATCGACAGGCTCGCAAGGTCCTTCGACGAGCTAAGGTATCTCACAGAGGCATCGTCGTTCATTGCCAAAGAGATCGGCTGCGTTGTGATCGTTTACTCTGCCGACGATCCTGACGCGTACGACCCGCAGAAGAAGGCGAGGGCATCCACGCCGCGCAGACCCGCGATACTCATTGAGTGAGTGCCGGGTGCAGTCTCCTTATCTCTGGCGATATGGGCGACAGATTCATATATCGAGTTTTTGCTCCCTGAGGGCCATAGAGTCCAAGCGGGGTCGTCTTGGTGTTCGATAAGCTGGCGAACTTCGTTGCGAGACGCTACAAGGGCATCATTATCGCATGGATTATCGTCCTGATCGTAGCTGTACCTCTTGCGCCCAAGGCCTTCGATATCGTCAAGTACGAGGAGACCCAGATGGTGCCCTCCAACATCGAGTCGGAGGTCGCGCAACGTTTCATCGATGAGCACTTCCCGACGGCAAGCGGCCAAGGGTCGACGCTGATACTCCTCACGGACACTAACGTGCTCGACAACGGGACGAAGGACGTCGTGTTCAGGATCGACCATGCGATCTACGAGGAGACCCACGAAGGGCGCATAGATGGTCAGGTCAATGTTGATTCGCTCTATAGCGCCACGACCTTGTACACCGCTGGTTTCCTTCAGCAGCTCGACCAGGGTTTCTATGAAGCGTGGAACATGACGAACATGACCGCGTTCGCCCTCTTCGGGATCCCGACCGAGTTCAGGAACCTATGGTACCAGGCGAACGGAAGCGCCTTCACCGTCTACGGGATTCCATCGGTCAATGTGCAGATCTGGAAGCAGGTGCGGGCGGCTTATCCAGCACTTCCTGTCAATGATGTCGATTCGATGGCATACGGTGCGACTTGGGCCTCACTTCAAATCCACCCGATAGTCTCCTCGATGGATGCTCCTCAGCAGGCTCTGGTCTTCGGATGGTTCAACGCGTACTCCCAGGCCTGGAACACGACGATAATGGATCCGGTGCAGGGATCGTTCTATTCGGCCCACCCCGACGAGAGATCCCTGGCGTCAATCCATTTGGCTTTCCCAGCATTCCTCTATATGGTCCCTCCGGAGGGGCAGTTCTTCCTGAACGCGACATACAACAGCTTCAACGGCACAACCTGGGACGATTACCGGGCCTTGAGTGTCTTCTCCAGGTCATTGTTCAATAGCAATCTCGACCAGATGCTGACGGGCCTGACCGATGAGGAGAATCAGATGGTACGACTCTACTTCAACATCTTCTATGAAGGATGGAATTCCACATCGTTCCTGCCCAGCGAGCTTGAGATCAGAGCGATCGTCGACAACTCGGTGGCCGCTCTGATCCCTGCAATCGGCGGAGAACAGGGTCTCCTCGTCGCATCGATATTCAACGGCCTCGGATGGTCTGGATGGAACAACGAGACCTCGATACTGCAGTTCACTGTGAATCTTGTTGCGGAGAACTCGAAGGCCAGTCCGTGGGTCATCTACGCTGTGAAGGACATCCCTCCAGACGCTTCGTTCATGCAATTCATGGCGATGGGCGAGACTGTCGTCGGCAACTCCACGATGCGGGATTTTCCCATACCTGTTTTCGTCGACCTGATCGGGATGTTCGTCAACGTCCCGAAGAACGACACCATGATCATTTCTCTGAGCTACACGAGCCATGACGGCAAATCCACGCTCGGCCATGATTCAGTGGGAGTGATCCGGGATGTCGTCCGCGGCTCCCTCGAAGGAACGACCGGTCTGGCAGCCTATGTGACCGGCTCCGACGCCATAGCCGTGGACCTGGAGACGTCAACGACCGCCGACATAAACAGGATCGACCCGGTCACGGTCATCCTGGTCCTGGTTCTCATCGGGGTCTTCTTCAGATCGCTTGTGGCATCCTCTGTACCCCCGGCGATCATCGGTGTCGCGCTCGGTGTCAGCTTTGCTGGAGTATACATCCTTGGATCGTTCTTCCTCGACGTCCACTACAGCGTTCTGACGCTTCTGCTAACCTCGATGATGGGGGCGGGCTGTGACTACTGCATTTTCATTTTATCAAGGTACAGGGAGGAAAGACGCAACGGGCTCACGAAAGAGGAGAGCGTCCGGACCGCAGTGACCTGGGCGGGCGAGTCTATAGCCACAAGCGGCGCGACGGTCATCATCGGCTTTGGCGTCCTTTCCCTCGGAAGATTCGCAATGCTCCAATCCATGGGCATCGGCCTTGCGATGGGCGTGACGATCGCGCTTCTCGCCGCTCTGACCCTCCTGCCCTCCGTGCTCATGCTCCTGGGAGACAGGATATTCTGGCCCTCGAAGCTCACGCCGAGGAAGGAGAAGAGGAAGGACGGCTACTTCACAAAGAGCGCGAAGTTCGCGATAAAGCACGCAAAGGCCATCCTCATCGCGGCGGTCGTGATATCGGTGCCGACCACCTACCTTGTCTTCACACTTGAGACGAGCTACGATTTCATAGGCGCAATGCCAGATACCGAGAGTAGGCAAGGTATGGATCTTATGGCGGAAGGTTTCGGTGCAGGAAGGATAATGTCGACGACCGTAGCGTTGAACATGACTTCGCCCGTGCTCCAAGGCGGAGCCTTCAATGTCACGAAATTGGACTCAATCGAGAACCTATCGAAATCGCTTTCGGAACTGAATAACGTTCAAGAAGTGAACAGCCCCACCAGACCCTTAGGAGGGCAGGAACCGATCAACTACTCCAACCTATCGTTCTACAGCGAGGAACAGGCGACACAGTACTTCACATTGATGAAAATGATGCTTGGCACAGAGGATACCAGCGCCGTGCTCATAACAGTCACGTTCAAGGCGGAGCCGTTCGCCAAGGCATCCATAGACAGCATCAAGGATATCAGAGCGTTGTGCCACGACTTTGAGGCGCGGGACCCGAACATCAACCAGGTAATGGTGGCTGGCGCGACCGCGTCGATGAGCGACATCTCCGACATGGTGCAAAGTGACTTCAGCGTGATGGAGATCTTCGTGGTCATCGGCATCTACATCGTACTGATGGTCGTGCTAGGTTCCATCATAAACCCGCTGAGGTCAATACTGACCATATTGCTCAGCATCTCCTGGACTATCGCTACGACTATGGTCATCTTCAACTTCATCCTGGGATTCCCGATCCTTTGGATGATGCCGATGATCCTCTTCGTGGTCTGCCTCGGCCTCGGAATGGATTATGACATCTTCCTGACAACGAGAATCAGGGAAGAGGCACAGAAGGGTATGAGCGACAAGGACGCGATCGTCCACGCTGTTGAGCGAACTGGGGGCATCATAACCGCCTGCGGGATCATCATGGCGAGCGCATTCGGCACAATGATGCTGTCAGAAGGAGCCCTCCTGAGGGAGTTCGGCTTCGCCTTGATGTTCGCGATACTGCTCGACGCGACGATTGTCAGGATCTACCTCGTCCCAGCGATTATGTCCCTACTCGGCAAGTGGAACTGGTACGCACCAGGTCGCCTGCAGAGGGTTAGAAGGGACGAGAAGAAGAAAGAGTGGTAAGCGCTCGCCGCTCCTGGGAAACGCGTCGGACCCTTTTTCTACTTCTTTTCGCTCCACCTTCTGTACAATCGGTGGTTCTGTCCGAGCTGATCCAAGACCTTCCCCACGATGAAATCCACCAAATCCCCTGTCTTTTTCGGAGAGTGATAAAAAGCCGGGCTTGCGGGAAGTATTGTGACGCCGAGTCTGCTTAGCTTCAGCTCGTTCTCCAACATGACGGCGCTCAGGGGCGTCTCCCTGGGAACCAGTATAAGCCTCCTGCCTTCCTTCAGGGCGACGGCCGCAACCCGAGTTATGAGCGTGTCCGCGATGCCGCTCGCGATCTTCGCGAGAGTGGACTGGGAACAAGGTACTATGATCATGGCGTCGAACAACTGGCTTCCGGACGAGATTGGGGCGAATAGGTCTTGGTCCTCGTAGGTCTCATCGGCTGAGTTCTTGAGGCCCGCATATTTCTTCCCGGCCTCTTGCTCAAGGATCTGTTTCCCCGTTTCCGAGACTATGAGGACCTTATCCCCCTTTAGCACCTCAAGGAGGCGAGCGCCGTAGACAACGCCAGAACACCCTGTGATCGCGACGACGGTCTTCACGGGACGAAGATTCATACGGCTGTATATTAATCCTTTCTCGCACGTCCACACAATCATGACGTCTGCAAAACGCTTTTATATAGGCAGTCCATTAATGCCGTCAGCATTATCAGTAATCTGACGAGAGCTAGATGTATTTGCAGAGGTAGAATAAGATGGTTACAATCTATGATGTTCCTCCTGGTGAACTGGTCGCCAAGCTTGCAGGGAAGCTCCGGGAGATAGACTCAGTCAAGCCCCCAGAATGGGCGGACTTTGTCAAGACAGGAAGGCACACAGAGAAGGCTCCGGTCCAAGAGGGCTGGTGGTTCACGAGGGCGGCATCGGTTCTGAGGAAGGTCTACATCGAGGGACCCATAGGAACAGAGAGACTCGCCGCGACCTATGGCGGTTTCGCCGACAGGGGCTCGAAACCCAACAAGGCGGTCAAGGGGAGCCGATCTGTAGCGAGAAAGTGCCTGATGCAGCTTGAGGCGAGCGGTCTGGTCATCAAGGACAAGAACAAGGGAAGAGTCATCACAGCTAAGGGCAGGGCGCTGCTCGACAAGGTCGCTATGGGCATCCATGAAGGGACCAAGAAGGGCTGAAGGGGTCGCAGGATCATGGTCGATTCCGAGCTGGAGGAACTGCGTCGACGGAAGATTGCCGAGCTCCAGAGGCAGCAGGAGCATCAGGCAATGGCGGAAGAGCAGTCGAAGCAGATCGAGGCAAGCCGACAGGCCGTACTGCGTCAAATACTCACCCCGGAGGCGAGAGAGCGCCTTGGAACGGTCAGGATAGCCTACCCCGATCTCGCGAGGGCGGTCGAGGACCAGCTCATAAGGCTCGCGCAGTCTGGAAGGATAGACCGGCAGGTCGATGACGCTACCCTGAGGCAGATCCTCAGAAAAGTGGCTCCGCAAAAGAGAGAGATCAGTATCGAGAGGAAATGACTATGACTAGGAACAAGCCGAGCGCGATGAAGATACGACTCATGAAGGCCGTCAAGCAGAACCGGAGAGTGCCAGCTTGGGTCATGCTCAGAACGAACAGAAACTTCCTCCGGCACCCTAAGAGAAGGAGTTGGAGGACCGGCAGGCTGAAGAGATAGGCGATATCATGGCTGACGAAGAGACTATCATTAACATCCCCCTGAGAGAAGCGAGAAAGGCCCCCAGGACCGAGAGGGCTGAGAGGGCGATCGTCGCGATCAGGGAATACGCCGTCAGGCACCTGAAGGCAAAAGAAGAGGACGTTTGGATCGACGGCCGATTGAACGAGGCAATCTGGAACAGAGGAATTCGGAACGCGCCATCGATCATCACGGTGAAAGCGGTCAAGTTCGAGGACGGGCTTGTGGAGCTCTCGCTTCCTGAGGAGTGATCGACCGGTGCTTCATTCATGATGAGACTCTCCAGTTATGACGGAAACCCTTACATAGGCGTCTATTGCGCTGCGAACGAGGATTTTTCTTTCATGCCTGTCGACTCCCCACGGCCTTTGGTGAAGGACATTGAGGAAGCACTCGGTGTGGAATCGGTCAGGTGCACCATCTCCGGCGCGAACATCATTGGGGCGTTGCTGGCAATGAATTCTTACGGGGCCGTGATTACAAGCATGGCCTCGAGAGAGGAGACCAAGCTGATAGCGAGACGGCTGCCGGTCTACGTGATCGAGGACAGATTGAATGCGTCAGGCAACAACATACTCTTAAATGACAATGGGGCGCTGGTAAATCCCGACATCGGCAAGAAGGCGCTGAAGAGGATCGAGAAGGTCCTTCAGATCGATGTCGTTCAGGGGAGTGTCGCCGGTCACAAGACCGTCGGATCCGTCTGCGCGGCGACGAACAAGGGCGTGCTCTGCCATCCTTCCGCGAGCGAGCAGGAGCTCGAGATGCTAAGGTCGGTGATGAAGGTCCAGGCCGCGATCGGCACGCTCAACTACGGGGCTCCGCTGGTCGGCGCATGCATGGTGGCGAACTCAAGAGGCGCGGCAATAGGGTTCAAGAGCACGCCGATAGAGCTCGGAAGGGTAGAGGACAGCCTCGGGCTCTTCTGAGAGATCGTGCATTCTTCTCTTCGCCGCTTTCACGGCGACAGGGATGGGAGGCAGATGCCGCTGTTCTACCTCAAGGAGAGAACACCCAGAACTCTGTTTCTGAAGGGAGCTCCTCTCGCACGAAATCGATCTCGTTGCCCACCCTCAGTACCTTTCTTTCTGGCAACCCTTCTAGGAACGGGTCCACGGTCTGTATGGACATGGAAAGCCCACCGATTCTGAAGTGCATCGGAATGGCTATCTTCGGTTCTAGTATGTCCACGATCTTCCGTGCCTGTTTCCCGTCTATTGTAGGTCCTCCACCTACCGGGATAAACAGCACGTCCACAATCCCAATGGCCTTCAGTTGCTCACCTGAGGGAATATGACCGAGATCTCCGCAGTGACAGAACTTGATCCCATCTATCTCGAATTTGAACACCACGTTCCTGCCGCGCCTGCGCCCTTCTTCATCGTCATGGAACGTCGGGATGCCGAGCATCTTGACACCCTTCTCTGTTCGTTCTCCCAATTCCTTGACCGTCACAAAATCACCCTTGACGATCCTTGAGCAGTTGTGATCGAAGTGGTCATGACTTATCAGCAAGACGTCGGCTTTCACAACAGGAATCCTGATCCCGATCGATTTCCCATCGTGCGGGTCCATCACGACCTTGACGTTGTTCTTGACCTCGAAGCACGAATGACCGTGCCATACGATCTTCATAACACCACCCAATCAAAGTTCCAATCAGCTTCTCAATCCTTCGAACTCTGCCCCACAGTTCGGGCAGTGGTCGTCGTTCTCTGAGACCATCTCGTTGCAGACGGGACATATGAGAACCTCGGAGTCCTTGTCTCCGCGCATGGCCCTCGGTTCCTCGCCTCCACCCCCCGGACCCGGCCTGGCCTCGCCAGGATGCTTCCAGACATCATAAAGGCGGCTGCAACCGACCGTCACCATTATCGCACCGACGATCGACACCGTCCACCCAATTGTCCAATTCACCGGCTGGACAACGGAGAATAGAAGAACCCCCAGATACGCCGCAACACCGGATACCAACACCGCGACCGGGACGGCCGCGGTCCTGAGGTCCAGGCCCGCCGCCATCGGTATCGCCTCGGTAATCGCCTTCTTTTCGACGATCGTCTCCTCCTTCGTGGTCGGGGCGGCCACCTCGGGCGGCTCAGGCGCAAGCTCCGGTTCATCGGGTTCTTTAATCTCTTCGACGACCACCTCCCCTATCATCGATTCCACGAACTCTGTGACCACGGCATTCTCCGTTTCCGCCCTCGTCGAGGTCAACCCGGGCTCTGATACAGCCTCGGGTACATGCTCCGGCTCGGGCAGAACGGAACTCGGTGGCTGGACTTCCAGCACCTCCTTTCTCTCCTCCGGGGGCGGAGGAGGGGAGACCAGCTCGGGGGGCCGAGTCGGCCCGCTCGAAGCCACGAATGAGCGATCCTGTTCGCCGACGAAGTCGTCGACAGACACCTCGTCCGGCTTTATGATAGTCGCTTCGATCCTCTTCGAGAGCTCCTCATCGACAGCAAGGGTGCTCTTGTCTGCACTGATGCTCTCGAGCGCCCTGATCTGATCTATCCACTCGTCCTGCGACTCATCGAACTGCCAACCGCAGAAATCGCACTGGGCAACGGAGGGCTTGTTCCGGAGTCCACACCTGGGACACTCCCTGAATCCAGACCTTTTCTCCATCCTTCTTGAAGATTACCATTCCAACTTATAATCCTTTTTACCGCAATCTCATCGGCAGAATATCGTGAATGCTTTCGCTTGCGACGACTGCTGCAAGAAACAACAGGCGATCTCTAGCACTCGCTTTGACACAGAGATTCTTTGCATCAGAACTTGGGATTGGATTGTGGGAGGGGCTCACGGCGTTTGAATTGCCTGAGGTCGAACGAATGTCACCGATCTCAAGGTGGAAGAAGCGGAACACAAAATACTAATATGTTGAAACTGGATTGAGAATCAGATGAAAATACTGGTCCTCTGCGTCGACAGAGACGACGACTTCGGCGTTAAGACTGGATTGAACAGTCCGTTCATCGGAAGAGAGGAGAATCTGAACGCCGCGCTCGCTTTGGGGCTGAGCGACTCAGAGGACTCGGACACGAACACAGCTCTCGCCGCCATAGGGATATATGACGAGATGGTCAAGAGCGGCATGGACGCTGAGATCACCACCATCTGCGGGGACGTCAAGGTCGGGTATGAGTCCGATCTGGTCCTGGCCACGCAGCTGGAGAATGTGCTGGAGATGGTGAAACCGGACAGGGTCGTTCTGGTGAGCGATGGCGCTGAAGACGAGTTCATCTATCCTATGGTGTCCTCTCGCGTCAAGATTGATTCTGTCAGGAGAGTGTTCGTGAAGCAGGCACCCACGGTCGAGGGTACCTACTACATCCTGATGAAAATGCTCCGGGACGACAAGATCCGGAAGAGGCTGTTCACGCCGATCGGCCTTGTCCTTGCCGTCTTTGGGCTTTTCTCGCTCGCACCCAAGATCGTCCAGCTCTCCGATACAATGGACTTCGCGGTCGTCTCGGAGATGGCTGTTGGCTCCATCTCGTTGGTCCTCGGACTGTATCTCCTCGTGTTCGCATACAAGGTGGTCGAGAGATCTCGGGAGTTCTCCCGAAAGGCGGGCAGGGCCGTTCGCTCCGGAAGCCAGATGATCCCTTTTGCCATCCTCTCGATCGTTCTCATCTTCTTGGGAATTGTTTATGGAATTGATGCTGCAAGGGCCGACCCCCAGGCGACCCTGCTCATCCAAGCGCTCCTCTTTGTCAGTGGGGCATTGTGGGCAGGGGTGTTCGCGCTCGTTTCATATCAGGCAGGCCGCTTTGTGAATCACTTCCTATCGCAGGGCAAGATATACTCGACCTACCTCGTCGTCTCGGTTACCGTCTTCGCCATCGGCTTCATAATCCAAGGGGCCCTCGACGCGAGTCAGTTCTTCCTCGGATACAGGAGTTATAAGGAAGTGATTATTATTCTTGAGGTCGTCGCGGGATTCCTGCTCGCCGTCTTCGGTGGGCTGCTCAGCACATCGATGCGATCCATTACCCCGGTGGCTGCTGAATCGTTGGAGAAGACTGAGAAGACCGAATCGGTCGACTAGGTGGTCCGGTGAAGTACAGCGACTGGGAAGCGATATACTGCAAGATACTGGACGACTTTGGTTACTCGAGAAAGGAGGATGAGTACTCCGCCCGCGTGCTGGCGACGCTTGTTGGGGGCAGAAGGGTCTGCGGTCCCGATTGTCTTGAGGAGATCATAGGACGGGACGTGACTGTATACGGTTTTGGCCCGAATCTCGAGAAGGAGATGGATGAGGTCAAGCCGTTAGGCACGATAATATCAGCGGATGGCGCGACAGCGGAGCTCATAAAGAGGGGGATTGTCCCGGACATAGTCACGACTGATTTGGACGGTGACATCGACGCTCAGATAGTGGCCAATATCAAGGGTGCTGTTGCTGCAATACATGCCCACGGGGACAACGTGAGCAGGATAAGGGAATACGTCCCATTCTTCCCCAGCAGGATTACCCCCACGACGCAGTCAAAGCCCTTCGACAGTATCTATAACTTCGGAGGCTTTACCGACGGGGACCGAGCGGTCATGTTAGCTAGGCATTTCGGGGCGAGCAAGATCCTTTTGATCGGGTTCGACTTCGCGACGGCGAGAACGCAGAAGGGGAAGGATGCGGCAGTCAAGGCGAAGAAGTTGAAGTGGGCGCATAAGCTCATCTACGAGCTTAACCCGTCAAGGGTCTCCATCTCAACGCCCTGACGGCATCAGATGCTAAGGGGACGTTCGGCAAATGATTTTTCGAGCCACAAATGCTCCTATTTCCGAAACGAATCTTCCAAGCGACGACCGAATGTTAAGAGAAACTACTGGTTCCTTGACAAGAGGCCTCTTATTCCTATGTTCAGTTCTCAAAACCTATTTATAGCAACAAATTCTTACCAAAGACCCAGTCTCCCAATGCGAATTAGTTTTAGGGAGAAGGAGGAAAGAAAAATGGAAGGTGAAGGCGAAAAACTCCCTAGGGATATAGGCGCCAAGAAATCGATGACGAAGATTATCGCAGCTGTCGTTGTGATAATTGTCGTCGTCGCGGCTATTGGAGCTGCCCTTGTCCTGATGGGGGGAAAGGAAACAGAGAACAAGAAACCCACGGCAAGCTTCTCTGCTGGTTCCGCACTGGTGCAGGTGGGGGAGTCTGTGACTTTCAACGCTTCTGCCAGTACGGACACCGATGGTAGCATAGTCAACTACTCTTGGATGTTCGGTGATGGAGGAGATGCAAGTGTTACGACAAGCGCGCTGGCATCACATGCCTACGATTACCCAGGCGTTTATCTTGTTGTTCTCACCGTCGAGGATGACAAGGGAGCCACGACGACCGGTTGGAGCACACCACTGCGCATTGAAGTGCTCAACCCAGTCCCCGAAGCCCCGGACAACGATACCTTACCATTTGCTCTAGCAGTAGCAAGTGATGGAGTGATTCAGAACGACACCGTCGTTTCGTTTGACGGTAACTCCTCTGGAGCATATGATATGGATATCTTCGATCAAGCTAATATCGATAGTCTTGATTGGCACTTCGGTGATGGATCTGCTGTCGTTTCTGGGAACATCAGCGTAGCAGGATTTGTATCACACACCTACACGGGCAACGGTAATGTCTATGCGAGCTATGTCGTCGTGACGGGCATGCACAGCACCGTTCAGCGCTACTATAACACCATTGTTGTGCTACCGCTTGGTGGTACAGGTGCTGCAGTGAAGAACCCCAACACATTCACGACTACCGAATTCGGTGAACCTCAGGCTCTGGACCCAGCATGGGACTATGAGAGCGCTGGAGGCGAAATACTGCAGAATGTGTACGAGACCTTGGTCACCTACGACCATGAGAGCACGAGCAAATTGATACCTGTGTTGGCAACAGAAGTCCCAACTGTCGAAAACGGAGGGATAACCCCAGACTTCATGAACTACACCTACCACCTACGCTCTGGAGTGACATTCCACTACACAGCGGGAGAAATGACTGCCGAAGATGTATCGTATTCCTTGAGTCGTGTTCTAATCATGAACGACCCAGAAGGCCCTGGCTGGATGCTAGGTCAGTACATGATACCAGATTTCGCGCCTGGAGTCGAAGTTCCGATGGACCAGATCGAAGATGCAATCGAAATCGTGGACTCAATGACAATAACAATACACCTGATCACTCCGATGCCGTTCTTCAACTTGATCATGGCATACACGGTGGCATCGATTGTTTCGAAAGCATTTGTGGAAGCCAACGGCGGAGTCGTACCACTGGAGCGAAATGAGTTCATGAACAGGAACTGCGACGGTACTGGACCGTTCAAGCTCATCGAATGGGCCCCGAACCAGCACATCATAATGCAGAGGAATGATAACTACTGGCAAGAACCTGCACAACTGGAGTACGTTATCATAAAGAAGGCGAACGATTATGGAACGAGACTGATGCTGCTGAAATCTGGACAAGCGGATGCTGCAGTCATGCCACTATCTCACAAGGGTGATATGGACAACAACCCTGACATAGTATTGGCGTTAAAGCCAACCCTCTCTGTGCTCATCATGTACATGACGGCTGATATTGTGCCTGGAACTCTCGACATCGGAGATATCCCGCTGACGTTCTTCAACGACGTCAACGTCAGAAAGGCATTCTCTTGTGCTTTCAACTACGATGAGTTCATAAGGACCCAAACGTTGGGATACGCTCTGAGGGCTAATGGTCCAATAGTGCAAGGCTTGCTGGGATACGATGATACCATACCGATGTATGACTACAACCTGACGCAGGCGGCAAACTATCTGAAGGCCGCGAAGGACACGAGAACT
>CAZJDY010000007.1:0-4395 GCA_964544915.1 uncultured Methanomassiliicoccaceae archaeon
CTTGGCCAAAAGCGCAGGACTTAAGGCGGATGCGTTTGGCGATGAGCTTTCGTAAGAGATTCTGTCCCGAAGGGGTCCGAGGGTTCAAATCCCTCCCCCCGCACCACCAGGCATATCTAGATTTCTATTTTCCGATTTCAATCAAAAGGTGAATTGAATTGTCACGTCGGGCAAATCCTTCCCCTTCTTATCTTTTTTCTTCCTGCCCCCATCTGCCATGAGAACTGTCGGAAGTGTCAGAGTCGTTCTCGACTTCGGAATCTTGACATTGCCATGCTATAGCATGTCAATGAAGAATTGGGAGATTGTATACTACCCCGCACTCTCACGCAAAATGGCGCAGGTCTCCTATGACCTCAGGGACGCTCAGAGGTAGGAGTCTTGCTCCATTTTGAAATACAGCAAGAGACGATACATGGCCGATGAATGGCAGGATGAAGTTCGGGTTCATCATAGCCTTCGTCGTTCTATTGATGTTCTTCGCCTTTCTCTCGCTGGTGTTCTTGTCTCCATTTGCTTCGGGTGGCATCTCCGGAATGAACAGCGTGTTCGTCGCGGTGCGGACCGTCATCGTCCTTGTAGCGTTCTTCATCATCGCGATGATTCCTGCAATGATAAAATCGGCAGTGACCTGGGGGCAATGGTTGGGGGACTTCAAGAAGCAGAAGGGGAGAAGTTGGCGCGGAGGTCACAACCTTCAAGGAGAAGAGCAAGGGAGGACAGCCCTCGAAATCCTTGACCAAAGATACGCTCGAGGAGAGACGACCAGGGAATGCACGCTAGAATGAGAGAGGACTTGGACAGAAAGGACCCTAGGTTCTGATCGGATACCGGGGTTACAACTCAACGGGCGCAGATGGCTCGCCATGACTTGGGGGGCAAGTCTGCGCTCCGAATCCAATACTGAGATCCACCCAGAAATGTTATAAGTGGCCTCGATTAATACGAAGGGCGAAGCCGATGCGAGTGCTGATGATGGGCGAGCTGCCAAAGAAGGATCCTGACAGCGGTCTTGAGAGCCACAACCTCAACGTCGTCAAGAGTCTGCGCCAGATCGACGATCTCACGCTCGACTTCTCTTCATTCCTGACAGAGGAGATCAGCTGGAGCAAGCGGATATCTCTCTCTTTCAAATTGTCCATAAACTTCCCTTTTAGGTATCTTCTCTCCTCGTCCTTGCGGGTGAGAAGGTTCAAGCCAGACATACTCCACGTGCAGGGATGCGTTATCTCCCCGTACATCTACTTCCTGCTGCTCTCCCCATTCAGGTCCAAGAGGGTCATCACGGTCCATGGTATATCCTCCCAGGAGGCGAGGAGCGGGAACTATGGCGAATTCCCTAGGATGATGAGCTTCTACTACAGGTTCGTTGAGAAGGCCGCATTCCGCAGGGCCGACAGAATAATCGCCGTTAATCATCTGAGGAAGAAATGGCTCATCGAGAACTACGGGCCGAGCATTGGGAAGAAGACGATTGTCATACAGAACGGCGTCGACCTGACTGCCGTACAGAGAATGCTAGACTCGAACGGTCTGAGGGAATCGACGCGAAGTGAACTAGGCATCCCGGACGGTAACTACTTAATCTACCTGGCGAAGGGGTTCGTGCCCTGCAACGGCCAGGAGTATCTCATCAGAGCGTTCGCAGAACTGACGAAAGCCCGGAAAGATCTGAACCTCGCGCTTGCCGGCGACGGGCCATCGAGAGAACAGATGCTGAGCCTTGTGGAGGACCTGGGGGTCTCCGACAGCGTTCGCTTCCTCGGTACGATACCCAACTCCGAATCGCTGAAGGTCTTGAATTCCTCGGACATAGTGGTGCTCCCGTCGGCGAGGGTGGACGGCATCGAGGAAGGGCTCAGCATATTCCTTCTGGAGTCAATGGCGATGGGAAAACCTGTGGTCGCGACCAATGTTGGTGGCAACCCCGACTGCATCAGGGGGAGGGAGAACGGCCTCCTCATCCCTGAGAAGAACGTCAAGGCGATAGGCGACTCGATATTGGAGTTGATCGAGGATAGTACTCTAAGAGAAAGACTCGGGAGGAACGCTCGCAAGGATATCATAGATAACTGGACATGGGAGAAGAAGGTGCGGGAGATATATGAAGAGTACAAGAGACTCCTATGCGAACCAACCTGAAGATTCGGCTCCTCAGCCGTGGTCGGAGACCCCCCACAGCGGTCCTTGATGACATACGTTCCTTCTGTCTTACCGTGATTATTGAACATTAAGACTATATTGTGCCCACTTCTAGAGACATTGTTTCTTATTAACACATCTTAACAATCGGCCTTGAAACAATGTTGCAAAGAATCGAAGACAACCCTTAAATATTCCGAACGACAGTTTAGAACCGGGGATACACAATGGGCTATGAAGAGCTATTTCCAGGAATGGATACGAAGTGGCACACAAATGCCACTAAGCGATTCGCAAGTCCGTTTGTCGATGTACCGCATGACAGGATCGACGTGGATCCGATTATTTTGTCGCATGCTGCGGTGGCGTGCGGATTCACGATTCGAGACTTCTACATGAAGCCTGAGCTCGGTATCCACTGCGTTGGGTATATTTCCCACCTGTACGACCTGTTGCCAGTGACGCACTGGTTCTACTCGTTGCCGTGGACAAGGGAGCTCGGACTCACGTTGCAGTACAAAGACACGCTGCCCCCGATTTCGACAGGTCCGATTATTACGGAACCCGGGCAAGTGGACAACATCCACGTGCCTGATGTGGACGAACTGATGAAAGGCCATACACTCCCTGAGTTCATACGGATGTATGAGTATGTGGCCAAGAATCTCCCGATGACGTTGGTTCCGATAGCATACGGATTTGACTTGGTCGGTGGAGCAGCCGAGCTGGTCGGCGCCGAGAACTTCATAATGTGGACCTTCACAGAACGAGAAGCGGCACACAAGTTGGTCAAGAAGTTCACCGATACGGCAATAAACGGGGCAGTTGGAACGGCGAAGAAGTTCGGAATGGCGATGATGATCATCGGTTCCGTTCTTGCGAACAACGACATCTTCTCTGATGAAGATGTGAAGGCGTTCAGTGCCGACTACATGAAGTACTATGTCGACCAGTCCTTCAGAAGGGGGGCAGGACCTCAGTTGTTCTATCACCTATGCGGTAACCACCAAACCGACTACAAGGTGTTCAAGGACACGCTGTTCTGGTCACCATTTACCGTTATCCATATAGGATATTCTGGTAGGGATGTGTTCCCATCCTCGCTCCTGAAGCAGGAGTTCGGGAACAGGGCCACAATCATGGGTTCAGTAGATACGAAGCTCATGATCAACCCCAATCCTAAGGTGGTATACGAACAGTCGAAGGCACAGATCCTCGCTGGACGCGACACCCAGAAGGGCTACATACTTGGTACTGCTTGCGAGACTCCGCCGTACACGATTCCAGGCAACCTCCTGGCGATGGTGAAAGCCGCCAGGGATGTCGGAACGTATGGGACATGGTGAGGTGAAAGAAATGGACGTGAAGATTCCGGACCAGGTCAAGGAAGTGCTCGGCAAGAGGGGCATCAAGGAAGCGGACGTCGATGACGTGATCAAGACCGCCGAGTCATCGAACAAGAAGCTCGTGGTCAAGGGAACTGCAAAATTCATTGCAAAGAAACGCATCGGGGATGTCACAATATATGCTGTATATGAAACGGACGGCATGCTTAAGAAGCATGCGACACTGGCAGGTGCATACTCCCACAGGATGAAGCTCGGTGGCATAGTGAATGCAACTGACCCCACCAACTACGTCTGCGTCCACTGCAATGAACCCGCCATGTACGGACATGTCGAGATGGAGTACCTGACCGTCAAGAGGAACGGGCCCGCTGTCGTCTGCACAAAGTGCGGGGACTCTTGGGTGGAAGAGTATCTGGCAACTTTGACGCTCGCAGCTGCGGAAGGGTTGTTCGAAAAGAAGCGCGCTTAAACGTTTTTTGGGCCGCGATTGCGGCCTCCTAAACTCTTTTTCATTCTCATCCAACAGCGCCAGCTATTCCTGGCAACTTTGAACACCGGCGACTTCTTTTCAGAAAAGTAGAAAAGCAATAACTCCGTTCCGTTAGCATAATCCTGGTGGAAGACATGAGCGAGAAGATCGGGCAGACCGAGAGCCTTTGTCCTCAGTGCTTGAAGACGATACCTGCTGAGAAGATCGCGGAGAACGATGACATCTATCTTGTGAAGACCTGTCCCGAGCACGGCACCTTCAAAGTCCTGATCTGGAGAGGGGTGGAGGATTACAGGGACCTGCAGCGATATGCCTGCGAGTTTTCGAAGCCTCAGAAGATAGCTGTCGAGAACAAGGGCACCTGTCCGGAGATCTGCGGACTTTGTCCGGATCACCAACAGCACACTTGCTTAG
>CAZJDY010000008.1:0-41167 GCA_964544915.1 uncultured Methanomassiliicoccaceae archaeon
ACACGCGAGACCTCCTCGTCTCGTTTCACCGTGTGGACAATCTCGTCCTCCAGAATGGGGCAGCCGACAATGCCAAGGCAACCGATGGGTGATTTCACTAGAGTATGTATCATGGGTTAGGCATTAATAACTCGCGGAGAGGATTCCACACAGAGTGCACAGGCGGCAAGTTGTCCCTTGTCGACTCGAACACGCGCGATCTTGATGGAATCTTCCCTGGACCCACCCACATACTCCTGACAGTTCTGACGGCAGATGGGGAGGAAAGAAAAAAAGGAAAGGGGTTTTGCCCTCTCGGTGCTTGATTGACTGCTGTCCGTGGACATCTTGATTCGGCTCAGAACAGACTCCCACGGGCCCGCCATCAGCGTCTACTTGCGCTTTATGTCGCAGACCCAATGGTCATAGAACGGATCTCGATTGTTCTCGAAGCGCCTCACTGCACGACCATCTTTGAGCGCCCATTCCTCCAGGAGCTTCGCCTCTTTCTCCGTCCCCGTCGTGATAATCGTGCGGTCCGTGAGATTGAGTATTTGCTCCACAACCCCCCTCCAAAGAAGCGAGTTGAAAGGGTTTATCTCGCCTGCCATTAGAAGGAGACCATGTCCTACGGATCTCATGTAGTTAGTTGCCTTGCTCGCATCTATCCACATCGTCTCCTCCGGCAATAGTCTCCTGGCGGCAAGTCCCCTGGATAGCAGAGATGGATCGTTGTCGAATGCAAGTGGGGACATGCCGATGCGTCTCAGGACCGCTGATCCTATACCGCTGCCGCAGCAGGCATCGAGGCACGGTCCCCTCCTTTCGCCCCGCCAAATCTCTCTCAAGAGCTCTCTGAGACTGTTCGCCCTCTCGACCGAGAAGTCCTCGACGGACGGCGGGACCCTGCTCATCACTTGTAGCGAATAGTATTCGCGGACAGCCGCCTCCCATTCCGACTTCTTCTCCTGATAGATTTCGATGTCGATCTGCTCTAGCTTATCGAATAGGGCCTCAGTCGGCTTGCGTAGTGTGAAGCTGCAGGCCTTCCATCCCTCTTCATCCTTCATAGCCACAGCCATCGGGTCCTCGTTCTCGTTGATCAGGAGGTGTCCCTCCGATGATCTGAGGCAGATGAGCATTGAGGTATAGACGCCGTCGAGCAGTCTGTCGAACGAGGGCTCTAGGAACATCACTTCGTCAAGATCGAGAAGAACCGCGGCCCGCATCACGTCCGTTCCCCGATAAGCACTCCAGTTATCCAATTGGAAATCCTTATTCTTTCCTATCGGACTTCACGGGCATCTCCTTCTTGAGTGGGGGCTGAAAGGTTTAATTCGAAAGAAGGCGATAAGGTGCCCGACGCAGCAAATGATGCCTGAGAGGGTCAGACAGATCGATCCTTTCCATGATCTGCCTAGCATCGTCTGGAGGAGGAGAGGATGAGGGTCATCAACATGTTCGCCGAGGTGGACCCGGTCAAGTGCACCGGGTGTCGCACCTGTGAGAGGGTTTGCCCTACTTTGTCGGTAAAGGTTGAAGGGGGCAAGGGCGAGAAGAAGGCCGTTGTCAATCTGAATACGTGCGTCGGATGCGGGGCTTGTTCTGAAAGATGCCAGTTCGAAGCGGTGAGCCTCAAGAACCTTAAGATGCCGAGGACAATCAAGGTCGATCCCGGAAAGGTGAACCGAAAGAGGATATCGGACCTGTGCCTAAGGGCGAAGCTGCATCCCGAACAGGTGATCTGTTTCTGCACTGGAACGAGGGCCGAGGAGGTCGCAGCCGCGATCTTGCTCGGCGCGTCATCCCCCGAGGAGATCTCGAGGACCGTCGGTGCCAGGACGGGCTGCAAGGTCGAGTGCATCCAGCCTATTCTCAGACTGCTCGTCGCTGCCGGGAAAGAGCTCAAGCCGGTGGAGGGGGGATGGCAGTGGTACGGCCTCACCCCGACTATCTGGGACATCCCCGAGTCGGTGGTGAAGAAGTATTCGTCCAGCGGATTCTACTTCAAAGAGGACAGGGCGCTCTTCAAGAAGCTACTCGAAGTCGAGACGGAAGGAGGCGAGTAGGATGGTCGCGGGATTCAAGGACCCGGTCAGACCGCTGCCGCCGAAGCCGTCGAGGTACGGGCCGGAGCCAGACAAGATCAAGATCAGGGCGGCCGACCTGAGCGACGTCGTATCGGTCGGCGTACGGGACCTGTTCCCGGACTTCGCCGCGAGCATCTATCCCTCGAAGAAGGGCATAAAGGCCGTCAGGGAAGCGACCGAGAAGGCACTCAAGAGAGTCGACATGTCCATGATAAAGCCCGGGGATTCGGTCAACATCCTGGGCTCGCATCACGGCTTCACCATTCTGGGAGGGGAGCCTTACGCGGAGATGCTGAAGGTCACGAGGGACGTAATCGCCGAGAGGACCGGCGCGAAGGAGATTCGCCTCAGGGCGGGCGTCGGCCTCAGGTTCAGGGAATCGGACGAATACATAGAGAGGTTCGGTCTGGACAAGTACTTCGAAGGTAAGGCGAAAGGGGTCGCGCCGATCGACGAGGGGATATCGATACAGACGGAGATCGGGACGCTGTACGGCATCAAGCGGTGCTATGACAGCGACTGGATAGTCCACGCACATAATAGCGACGTGAGGGAGATCCACTTCCACAGGCACGTGGATAGGGCAGTGAAGCCCTTCGGTATGTCGTACGCTAGGCTCGAGACCCGTTCGACATACCACCACAACCTCGGGCCGAGGGGAGCGAACTTCGCGGCTAGGGCGATATTCAACTCAGACTTCGTGCAGAAGAAGTGGACCTTTGCCACGTTCCTCAAGCCAACGCCAGCTGGAGTCGCTGGCGTTGACGCGGATAACGACCTTTTCGCTCTCGATCAAAGGCTTTCGATTGACAATTTCAGGTACTACGGGAAGATTCTTACCCTGCTGAGCCGCATCGACGAGTGCGTCGCGGTGCTGGACTTTCAAGCCCCGATACCATACGTCTTCTCCGCAGGCATGATCTTCGCGAACTTCTCCGCCTCGAGCGTCGACATATTCGACCTCGATCATCCGCTGCCTGGCTACACCTGGTACACCGAGTCGTTCTACGGGAAGAACGGGAAGCCGCTGATCTCGGACGTAGCGCCGGTCAACCCGGCGATCAAGGCGATCGTTATCAACTACGCCTGGGGCGGTTATCCGAGCGTCTTCTGGGCGAAGATGATCCCGACCATCGTCGTGGGCGAATGGCAGGCGGACGTGTTCAGGCGGGACCCCCAGAACGTGGAGTTCATGAAGCATGCGCTGGTCGCGGAGGACCTCCAGACGGGGATCGAGATGGCGAAGAGGATTGCGGGCACAGACAAGGTCATCGCTTTCGACGGAGCGCCCGGCGTGATGAACGTCAGCAGATCGCTGGCCTCGGACCTGATCAAGATGGCGCCGGACGTGGACGAGGACGTCGACCGGCAGCTTGTCCCGAAGTGGTGCAGGCAGAGGGGGATCGCTGTTGCGGAAGACGCGGGCGTCGCAGCGAAGTGAGCAAGCTGGTCCGGACATAAGGGACACGATCTTCGAGACGATCTCGGAAAAGAGGGTCGAAGCCGTCATATGGAGTCGTCAGGAAGGTGTCGTGGCCGGCGTCAAGCGGTTGGCGCAGAAAGCGGCAGAGCTCGGTCTCTCGGTCGAGACGGTCGTCCGGGACGGCGATGAGGTCGCAGCGAGCGGAGCGATCGCTTTCATCGCTGGGACGCCTAAACAGGTCTCATTGGCCGAGGATTGCCTGGTAGGTCTGATAGCGAAGACGTCCGGCATCGCAACGGCCGCCAGGAAGGCGGTCGTCCTCTCCAGAAAGAAGGTGAAGATCGTATCCGGCGGATGGAAGAAGGTGCCCTATCCAGTCAAAGAGGGGATCAGGGAAGCGATAAGGATCGGAGGGGTTGGCGTGAGGATAACGGACAAACCTTTCGTCTACTTAGACAAGAACTACGTCAGGATGTTCGGAAGCATCTCCGATGCGCTTCGATCCGTTGCTTCCTTCAAGGACAGAATCAAAGTCGTCCAGATTAGGGGAGAGACGGGGGAGATATCCGACGAAGCGGTCGAGGCGGCGAGGCGGGGCGCCGGCATGGTAATGGTGGACACGGGGAACACCGTCGATTTGGAATCTGTATCGGAGGCCTTGATGACGGCGGGTCTGAGGAAAAAGGTCAAGATCGCGTTCGGGGGGTCGATACTCCTCGATGACATCCCGCGCTTCCTCGATATTGACGTAGACATAATCGACATCGGCAGGGCGATAATCGATGCCCCGATGTTAGACATCGGGTTGGACGTGAGGTTGGCGGGACCGTGAAGGTGAATCTGCTCGGTAAGACAGAGCTCTGGATCAGGAACATCAAGCTTGAACAGGCGGACCTCAACACGATCGCGGCAGCCGTTTCGGAAGTCTTGGGGCTGAGGGACGAGGAGGTCTTCGTGACCGACGCCTCGGACGACCACATAACGCTGGACATCCTCAGGACCGAGATGGATGCGGAGAACTTATATGGCAAGAAGGATGAGATCTTGAGGAAGCTTGCCAGCATTCCCGGCGTTAGCGTCTCCGACGAAACGACGCTCCATTCAGAAGGCATTCTCGGTTTCATCAGCTTGGAGGAGGAGGCGGTCAAAGAGGTACTAGATAAGTCGCAGGAGATGGCCGCGGATTTGCTGAGGAACATCCGGAAGAGATGCATAGTGTTTCCGACTGGTGAGGAGATCAGGAAAAGGCTGGTCAAGGACACGAACTCCCCTTACATACGAGACCGGCTGCAATCCGAGGGATTCAAGGTGGATATCGGACCGGTCCTCCGGGACGATACGGAAAGCATCTCCGCTGCCCTGAACGATGCGATCGACCGCGGGTACGGGCTGATCATCACCACGGGCGGGGTCGGGGCCGAGTCGAAGGATAGGACGGTCGAGGCGATGACCAAACTGGATCGAGAGGCCGTCACGCCATATGTCACGAAGTATCACAAAGGCACCGGAAGGCACGAGAAGGAAGGGGTCAGGGTCGCCGTTGGGAGCGTCGGCCCCACTCTGATGGTCGCCCTTCCAGGCCCGAACGATGAGGTCAGGATGTCGATTGAGACGATAATCGCCGGGCTGAAGAACGGGCAGGACAAGCGGAGACTCGCGGAGGAGATCGCGAGGACCCTGAAAGGTAAGTATCTCTCAGGCCACGAGGGTGCGTGGCATCATGAGCAATGATATCTTAGCCCATCACTTGCAGCGGATATCCGAGTACGTGAATCCGCGCCTAGCCCTTTCCTTCTGCTCATCGACCCATTTCCCGAGGCCGATCCTTTGCATATGCCTCCCGTCCGGGATCAAGATGGGGTAGTGTTCGGCCAACGTGGTTATGTGAGCGCAGGGATAATCGCCGCATTCCGGGCACACCGTCACGCTCTTCACCCTCGCGCACTCACGTATCCTGCAATCCGGCGGACCGCCCTTCTCGTCCCTGCAGGAACAGTCGAACCTCGCCAGGCTGTCGAGGAATTGCCAGAAGACAGGGAAGTCGTCCTTCATCTCCGGCACGTGCTGGTAGAAGTCGTCGAAGCCTTCTTCGTGGAGCGTCTCCATCAGGGCGCTGGCCTGACGTGGGACGCGCACCCTCTGTGCACAGGCTCCGCAATAGAGTCCACAAAAAGTGACCAGGCGAAGGTCCGTCTCATTCGTCACATCATACAGATTGTCAGACGGATGATTATATCTTTTCAGCTAGTCCTTCACGCAATGACTTCCAAGTCAACGCGGAAAGCACCTTGATATATCGAGCCGGCAGTATGAAGCGGCCGATAACCATGGATAAGGCCTTTGTCGCCATTGCGAGCGTGCTGGTCGCGGTAACGATCATCTCCACCGGGGCAGCCTCCTATCTCATGTCCCATGATCACTCTGTCCCGGAGGGGATCCTGCCAGCATTCTCGAGCTACGATGAGCTGGAGGAGTTCCTTGGCGGCGTCCCTGGCGGCGCCAGGGACAACAATCCCTACGATGCCCGTGTCGCCATGAACGAGGAGAGTAGCAAGGCAGCTGGCGCCTCGCATTCGAACACGAATGTGAGGGTTGAGGGCATAGACGAAGACGACATCGTCAAGACGGACGGCGAATTCCTTTACATAGCCTCGTACGACCGCGTGACGATAGTGAAGGCGCATCCTCCAGAGGACCTCCGGAACTCGTCGGTCATCGAGGCGAGCGAAGTTCTAGGCTACGATGTCGTGAACGAGAGCGTATGGATAGGCGGGATCCTGATCACGGAGGGCAGGCTGATCATAGTTGCATCGGTCGACGAGACCGTTCGCTACGATCCCGTAGGCTACAGTGGATTCGGGATGTACTGGAGGCAGTCCGATCCTCGTACGGTCCTATCGGTCTTCAACGTGACCGATCCGGCGGCCCCCTCCTTCATGTTCTCGTACGGCGTCTCGGGATACCAGCTTGCAACGAGGATGACGGACGAGAAGGTCTACCTCGTGTCTCAGTCCTACGTTTGGATAACCGGCGATGAGTACACCCTGCCGAAGGTCTGGAACGGCTCGGGATCAAGCGAGCTGCAGCTCGAGAAGATACACTATGATCCCGAGTCAGGCGACGCAGGCTCGTTCGTAAACATACTGGTAATCGATTTTGTCTCGGCACGTATGAACGCACTGTCAATCGTCGCTGGTTATGCCTCGACGATCTACATGTCCGAAGACTCCCTCTTCTTGACATTCCAGAAGTGGAATGGTGGCGTCATCGTCCTCGAAACCGGGAACGTCTCGGGCGTTGAGGCGGCAGCGGCGTCGAAGGGAGAGAGCGGTATCTCCACAACGATATACAAGATAAGCATCGACAGCATCTCGATCGAGCCGACAGCGCGAGGGGAGGTCGTCGGATGGCTGTTGGACCAGTTCTCGATCGACGAGAAGGACTCGTTCTTGAGGGTCGCGACCACGACAAGCTGGACCGACCAGAAGAACGCGGTCTACGTGCTCAATGATGAACTGGAGGTCGTCGGTTCCCTTGAGGGCCTGGCGCCCGAGGAGAGGATATACGCTGCCAGGTTCGTCGGCGACACACTGTACCTCGTGACCTTCAGGCAGGTCGACCCTTTCTTCGTGATCGACCTCAGCACCCCCACGAATCCGCGCGTGCTTGGCCAGCTGCACATGCCTGGCTTCTCATCATATCTGCATCCAGTCGATGACACCAATATCCTCGGGATCGGGATGGAGAACACGAGCGTGAAGATCGCGCTCTTCGATGTCTCTGATCCTGGATCCCCGATCGAGATAAGCAGATACACCATCGGCAACTTCTCCTGGTCCGGGGGCTATGACTACAAGAGCATCCTTTTCGACAAGGAGAAGGGACTCCTTGTCTTGCCGGTGACCGTCCCCAAGGACTTATCTCACAGCATCTGGTCCTCGGCCGCTTACGTCTTCAACGTGTCAGTGGAGGATGGAGTGGCGCTCAGAGGGATCATCGACCATGGTAATGGGACTGTGATTTCGAGGAGCATGTACATCGGCGATTACCTCTACACGGTCTCCGATTCCATGATCAAGGTCAACAGTCTGATTGACCTTTCGGAGATCGGCCAGTTGGTCTACCGCACATGGTCCGATGAATGGAGAATGCCGTACCTGTTAGGGTCCGCAGGCACCGACGGGACAGTGTCCGCGAGGATGTAAGGGGTGATATGAGAGAACTTAATCTCCGGGAGTCCTTTCTTGGCACGGGAGCGGGTAAGATGCGCGTCGAGCTCGACAAGAAGGCACTGTTCGCCCTCGCCTCAGACACACGCCTCGAGATACTGAGGGCGCTCGAACCTACGAGGCGCACGTTGTCGCAGCTGGCCGAGGCCGTCAACATCGACAAGGCCGCGATCCACCGTCACCTCAAGAAACTGGAGGAAGGAGGGTTCGTGAAGAGGTACGAGGACCATGGGTTCGTGTACTACGGACTGTCCTGGAAGGCGCGCGACATACTCGCCCCGAACGAGAATACGAAGATCATAATCGTGCTCTCGTGTTCGTGGCTTCTTATTCTGGGAGCACTGGCGTTTGCGGCCCTGGGCCTCAGCGCCCAGACCTACTCTCGCTCCGGGGAGATGGGGCAGGGGAATCCCACTGGCATGTATCAGGATCTGTTCGCTCCGGATGGGTCTTCGCCGCTCTGGGTCATCCCCACGATAATCCTTGCCGTCGTTGCTGTGATCCTGGTGATCTTCGCCCTCCGCAGGGTCAGAAGACCGAAGCAGTACTTACCGGTACCAGAAAGGGAGCCGATGGAGTCACCGTGAGTAAACCCGCCTCTTCCTTTCGCCTCCTGATTTGAGGTCCTGTCCCGCCTTGAGTCTCTCCTGCACCGCTTCCCCGGTCAGTTCTCTGAGGGCATCGGACGCGATCCATCTGGCGCTCTTGGAATCGATTCCCTGGATTCGTTTCGCGCTTTTGATTGCGGCCCGGTTCAGGGCGGGGGTCCTTTTCCCGATCTGTCGCAGCGCCCAGTTGACCGCCTTCTTAACGTAGTTCCTTTCGTCGGTGGATTCTCGTTCTATCACCGGTAAGAACTCGATGAACAGATCGTCCGGCGATCCTTTGTCATGCACCGCCAGGGCTGCCATAAGTGAAAATCCTGCACGCTTGACATACTCCTCCTTCCTCCCGGACCATTCGACCGCTTTCTTCCGCGCGTATTTCGTCCTGTCGAAGAGGTTGCTACAACACATGTCGCATACGTCCCAGGAATCGATATCCTTCACCCACCTCTCCAGCTGCTCATCGGTGACCTTCCCGGGCTCATCGATCATTGCCGCAAGTATCCGCGCCTCATGTTCACCGGACCTCCATAGCTCGTCGGCCAGAGAATGGCTCTTTCCGATGCTCTTTGCCATCGACCTCAGCTGCGGGATCGAGATGCCAAGGGTATTCTCTGGATTGATGCCGTATCTCGCCATCCCCTTCACGGACTCTGGATTTGCCAGGGATTTAAGCTTGCTGATGATGTCCTCGATATTCATTCGATGTTCCATGTGCACACCATTGATTTGTTCGTATGAACAGAACGAGCAATGAGATAGGAATCGAAATCCACGGCGTTGTTGTCGAAATCGATGGACAAGCCCCCGCTTCTTCCGTCGAGGGTTTGAGTGTGTTCGATCAACATGAAGTCGTCTGTCGTCGGATTCTCTGGAAGGGTTTCTTTCGCAAGTAATGCAAGCGGTGATGCCGACTCGGAGGTCATCTTCCAGTCCTGTCCGTCCGTGGAGACGACGACGGTCCCGTTGAGGTCCGTGCGGTACACGTCCACCGCGTGGCTGGCGAGACTTTCCAGGGTCTCCGATGAGGGATGTCCGTAGGCATTGCCGATGCCCACCGATATGACGCCGACCGCAGGTGTCGTCGCGTCGAGGAACGAGTCGGAGGTCGCGTACCCGCTGCCGTGGTGCGCTACCTTGAGGACGTCCGTGCCGAGGTCTAGTGAGGGGTTGGACATCATCTGGTTCTCGACGTCTAAATCGATGTCGCCGGTGAAGAGGAATCTCACTGATCCATATGTGACCTTTATGACGATACTGGCGCTGTTCGAGTCCGGAGCGTTGGCGTCGATGCTCAGGACATCGGTCGTCGCCTGTCCGCTCGGGATGAAGTCCCCTGGGTCCATCTGCGCATCCGTGTAGATCGGACACCCCTCAGAAATTGCCGCCACCAGGAATGACTGGTATATCGAGGTGTCCTTGTAGTATCCTGGATGGTATATGCTCAGGACATCGAATGTTGCAAGGACCTCGGTCGCTCCTCCGATGTGATCCGAATCCGGATGAGTCGCGATTAGCACATCGATCGTCTTGATGAACAGGGATTGCAGGCTTACCACGAGACTCGCTGCCGCTGCTTCGGGCCCGCAGTCAATCAGCACGTGCTTTGAATCCGGAGTCTCGATCAACATCGCATCGCCCTGCCCGACGTCAAAGAAGTGCACCGTCAGGTTTCCCTGCGGGGCGAAAGGAATCTCAAGCCGGCCGTCGTACGTGAGATGCATTGGTGTGGAGGCTGATGGAATCTCGAAGAAGATCCTCAATCTCGTACTCTGGCCAGGTAGAAGGGTAAATGGACCCGTGAGGTTGGCCCCGTTTGAATCGAATGATTGACTGTCTTCTGTCACCAGCCTGAACAATGATGGGGTCACTTCCACGTCAAAGGGCGCTTGGTCGCGTAGCGTCAGGTTGGCATACGCATCCCCGGAATGCGGGTCTCCCGGGTCTCCGTCCAATCGTCCATGGTCATCGATGGTCATGACCTCTGGATCCGCTATCGTAATGTTGTGCGTGATCGAGCTCGATCCTCCCTCGGTGTCGTTGACCGTCAAGGTCACGGTGAACTTGCCCCCCTTGGTGTAAGAATGAGAGGCGTTGTCCCCCGACGTCTGCGACTGGCCGTCTCCGAACTCCCACTGGAAGCTCAACGCATCCCTGTTCGGGTCCGTGGTGTTGGACGCGTCGAGGCGGATCACCCTTTCGCTCCAGCCGATCACGGGCCCTTCCAGATGGGGTATGGGAGCCTTGTTCGGCGCCCTAAGTGCTGATGGGAACGGGACATCGTCAATCTGTTTCGTGAGGCTGGTCCCCTTGTGCGCGAATGATAGCTCGGCGCACAGTGAGTCATTTCTGTTGTCGCTCTTCTTGATGGATGAGTGCAGTATGGTCCAGATGTATCCGAGGACTCTCTCTCCTGTCGGAGCATCATACTTCTTGAAGTCACCGTCGGATACTGCAAAGGAGACATCGTAGAGGGTTACGGAAAAATCATCGTAGATCCGCAAGCCGACCGTGCCTCCGGCGGATACCTCCTTTCCTCCAACATCCTTGAGGACGAAGTATGCTGAGTAACCCTCAGTCGAGTCTGTCAATCCGAATGTCTGGATTTGTTGAGGGTAGCTGCTCCCTAGTGTGCCCATGAGGCTGATGATCAATATTGCGACAACCGCGACAACCAGGAGTCCGATTGTCAGTCCCCTATTCCTCAACTTCCATCCCTAGTAAAGTGAGCTTTCTGGTCATATATTACCGTTGCGCGGGGCACAAGAACTGCGATCGAATGTGTTCTCCCATTGATTCGTTTCGTGGGTTTCTTGGCGTCTCTCGAGTCTTTGTCGCCGATACAGAACCTAGATATAGTGTCAATGGGAATCAGGCGCGCCACAGATTATAACCAGAGCGACGGAGACGACCACGATGATGTTCTTGACTTTGAAGATCGTGCAGCAGCCAGGCGAGGCCGGAGGGATGATCGAGATCATGAAGCGAAAGACGATCACCTGCAGGGTGAAGATCGGAGTGATGGCCTTCGCGGACGAGGATGAGAAGCGCTATCTGATCAACATCTTTACGCAAAATGGGTCCGCCGGCGAGGTCCTTCCGCAGAAGTAGTCGACAGCTCGGCCAACATTAATATAGGATGCTGGGGGTCTTAGGTGACCGCATGCCCGGAATGACCTTTTGCCAGAAAGTGCTGTCCCGTGCCAGCGGAACAAGCGCCAATCCCGGCGACATCGTGAGCGCGAAGATCGACTTGGCGATGTCGCACGAGAACTCCCTGCTTGTCATGAAGGCCTTCAGGGAGATGGGCGCCAAGAAGATCTGGGACCGGAACAAGGTTGTCGTCCTTTTCGATCACAGGGTGCCCGCGAATACCGTGAAGACAGCGGAGGGCCACAGGGCGGTGAGAGAGTTCGCCAAGGAAGCAGAGCTACCTCATTTCTTGGACCTTGGTGAGGGCATATGCCACCAGGTCATTCCCGAGAAGGGATTCTCGCTGCCGGGTATGTTGATAGTTGGGACCGACTCTCATACGACAACATATGGTGCATTCGGTGCTTTCGCCACGGGCATCGGTGCGACGGAGATGGCGGCAGTGTGGGCGACGGGGGAGCTATGGCTGCGCATTCCGGAAACCATTAGGGTGCGGATGATCGGCGCGCTCTCGAAACGCGTCTCCTCAAAAGATGCGATCCTGCATGTCATAGGGGATTTGGGCGCGGACGGCGCGAGCTACGCGTGCGTCGAGTTCTCCGGGATAGTGGTGGACCGCATGTCGATCGCGAGCAGGATGGTCCTATCGAACATGAGCACCGAAATGGGAGCGAAGACAGGCGTCGTGTTCCCGGACGAGAAAACGAAGGAATACCTGTCCACAAGAGCTTCTGGCAAATGGGAGAGCGTGTTTTCCGACCCTTCCGCGGAGGTCAAGGAGGAACGCGAGTATGATCTGTCCGGATTGACGCCTCAGGTGGCGCGCCCTCACCGCGTTGACGATGTTGTTCCGATCGAGGAAGTCGAGGGCAAGTCGATCGACCAGGCGTTCATAGGCTCCTGCACAAACGGCAGACTAGAGGACCTTCAGATAGCGAGAGACGTCCTTCGCGGTATGAGGGTTGCGGACTCCGTCCGCTTCATAGTCGCTCCAGCCTCCAGGAAGATCTATATGGAAGCGGTCGAGACCGGCGTTCTCGCCGATCTCGTCAGATCTGGGGGGATCGTTTTGAATCCGGGGTGCGGTCCCTGTCTCGGCGCCCATCAGGGCCTTCTCGCTGCGGGCGAGAGGTGCATCTCGACGACGAACCGCAATTTCAGGGGAAGGATGGGCAGTCCGGAAGCCGAGATCTATCTCGCGAGCCCGGCGACGGTCGCTGCCAGCGCATTGAAGGGTCAGATTGCCGACCCGAGGGAGGTGTGAGATGATATCTGGCCGCGTGTGGAAGTACGGGGATCACGTTAATACTGACCTGATAATCCCAGGTCGTTACCTCGACGACTACGATCTGAAGTTCCTAGCTCTGCATGCGATGGAGGACATCGATCCCGCGTTCAGCAAGAATGTGAGGAAAGGGGACATCGTCGTAGCCGGAAGGGACTTCGGCTGCGGCTCGAGCAGGGAGCAGGCGCCGTTGGCGCTGAAGACCGCCGGAGTCGGGTTTGTCGTGGCCGAGAGCTTCGCGAGAATCTTCTACCGGAACGCTATAAACGTAGGCCTTCCAGTGATAATCTGTCCCGAGGGGAGCATGAGTCTGTCGAGCGGGGACGAGATCGCGGTCGATTTCGAGAGAGGTCTTATCGTGAGACCCTACCCTCACCTTGAACTGAAGTTTGAACCCCTTCCCGGATTTCTTCTAGAGATCCTGAGGGATGGCGGGCTCGTACCCCATATGAAGAAGAGGTTCTCCGAATGATCGCAAGATCTTCGAGATTCGTCTCGAATGATTCTGCGATGGCGGCGAGGTACTTGCGCAAAGGGCCGACCAATCGTACATCTGGCTAGACCTTCTGCGATGTGCAAAAGGTTTATAAGGCCCCTGTCAATATGGGGAAACTCCCGGCATGGTGACTTTGTGAAGTATACTAGATTCGAGAAGGCGCGCATTATCGGTGCTAGGGCACTGCAGGTTTCTCTGGGCGCGCCAGTCCTTATAGAGATCCCCGAGGGCATGATCGACCCGATTGCGATAGCCCTGTTGGAATTCGATAAGAAGGTCATTCCGATCACAGTCAAGAGAGACACATGAGGTTATTCGATGACAGACGAGGTAAAGACGAATCTTCTGGTATCTGAGGATGTGTATCTGACATCCGGAGTTCACATCGGCACTCAGCAGAAGAGCGCCGACATGAAGCAGTTCATCTTCAAGGTCAGGTCAGACGGTCTTTATGTTCTGGACGTCAAGCAGACGGACCTTCGCATCAAGGCGGTCGCTAGGTTCCTTTCCCGGTACTCCCCGGAGAGCATAATGATCGTGTCCGCGAGGCAGTACGGCCAGAAGCCGGCCAAGGTCTTCGCCAAGGCCATTGGCGCGCAGGTGATCGCGGGAAGGTTCGTTCCCGGGTCGCTTACCAATCCGGCTCTTCCTCAATACGTGGAACCAGAGGTCCTTTTCGTCACAGATCCGGCGGCCGACCAGCAAGCGGTCGCGGAGGCGTTGAATGTCGGAATACCGATTGTGGCCCTCTGTGACGCGAACAACGAGACGAGAAATGTCGATCTCGCCATCCCGACAAACAATAAGGGGCGCAGAGCTCTGGCATGCGTTTATTGGCTGCTCACGCGTGAGATTCTGAAGGAACGAAAGGTTCTCGCGAGCGACGCGAACTTCAAGATGACGATCGACGACTTCGAGGCAAGCTTGTAATCTAAGCTCAAGTCAATTGACACAAGTTAGAAATATCCTTCCTTTTCATCTTTATTCGATAGTATGAGGCATCCTGTTGTCGCGGGCAAGTTCTATCCGAGGGGGGAGGCCGAGGTCATAGGGGAGATCGAGAAGTGCTTCTTGTCTCCGCTCGGGCCAGGAGAGATCCCGAAGCTGACGAAGGGTGAGCGGAGGATAGTCGGGGCCGTCGTCCCCCATGCGGGATACGAATTCTCCGGTCCCGTGGCCGCTCATGTCTACGCTGCCCTGGCAAAGGACGGGTTTCCGGAGACATTCATCATCATCGGTCCGAATCACAGCGGGACGGGCAGCTTCGTGGCTATGACGACCGAGGACTTCCTAACGCCTTTAGGCACGTGTCGAGTCGACAAGGACATAGCGTCGAGACTGGAGCGGAGGGTGAACAACGACCCATTCGCCCATCAGTACGAGCATTCGATCGAGGTGCAACTCCCTTTCATCCAGTATTTCGACAGGAACGTGAAATTCCTCCCCATCACGATGGCAATGCAGGATTACGACACCGCGAAGGAGGTGGGGGCGCAGTTGCGGAGCGCATGCTGCGGGAAGGATGTCGTTGTGATCGCCTCCACGGATTTCTCGCACTACGTGACGGAGAAGCAGGCGAGAACCGAGGACATGAAGGTCATCGATCAGATCCTCGCCCTGAATCCCAAGGGAGTCTACGACACCGTCCTTCGGAGGGATGTATCGATGTGTGGCTACGGTCCAGTGATGACCATGCTCGAGGCTGTGGAAGGTAGTGAGGCGAAGTTGCTGAAGTACGGCACATCGGGGGATGTAATTCCGATGAGCGAGGTAGTGGGTTACGGCGGAATCGTCGTAAGAAGATGACCTCTCATTTGCGCGTCGATTTTTTCTGCCGCATTTTGTTTGGATCCGACCAACAACATTAATAACGCCTTAACGACAATACTGTTCCAGTAAATCAAAGTGGATGGGGTGAATAGTCTGGCAGAGGATCATGGGAAGTGCCCTGCCTGCGGGGCGCAGGTCCCGGCGAACTCGAGATGGTGTCCGAGATGCGGAAGGGACTTGCTGGCCGGATCTGGCGGGTCAGTTCGTGGTGGCGGTCCGCAGATGCCCGTTGGCGTAATCGGTGCAAAGGGGCAACTGATGGAGGCCATCCGCGCGAGGGTCCAGACAGATGAGATCCTGAGCGTTATGTGGATCCTCTTCCCGATACTTGCGAGCATAGCTGCCGTGATCGGGATCGTTATCGGAGTGATGTTCTGGTTTATGGGATGGTGGATCGGAGCAGCGATCGTGGCATGGGTCGGCGTGGTTTTGGCCTTGGTCATTGCTGCCGTCTTGTTTGCTTTGCTCAACTACAAACTCATCGACCGTCAGAACCAGCACATGAAGAGAGAGGAAGTAATGAGGGGAGCTCTCATAGAATACATCAAATCGAACAGCCAGGAGAAGAACCTGACCCAATTGCTCTCTTCTCAGATCGCTACGATGGAGAGCATCCAGTACGACGCGAGGTCGAGGGAGCGAGAGACATCGGCAGGACTCTTCGCGATCCTGATCCTGATTCCGATAGTCGGGGTAGTATTCCTTCTCTACGTACTCTACGTGCTCACGGACTTCCCTTACCAGCATGACCGGAGGTGGCACGCATTCACCCAGCAGGCTCAGTCGGCGGCGTCTCATCTTGGAATGACAGTGATCCTTCCTTCATGGAAGACCTTGCCGGAGAGGTCGTTCTTCATCTACCTGATACTGACGTTACTAACCTGCGGGCTTTTCCTGATATATTGGTACTACGTGCTGATCAAGGATCTGAACGATCACTTCGGCGCGCAGTGGCAGTTCGAGGACCAGATCGCGGCCCAGATGAAGTGACGGGAAGACCTATTCCCCTTTCCCTGACGCTCCGATGCATCCTGCTTGGGATATCTGAAATCCGCAGTCGGACTGCCGGGAGTCCAAAGGAATATAAATAAGAAGACAACGATATCTTTCCCAACCCTTTCTGAGGGAGGTAGAGGTGGTAGTATGGAGGAACGCTCATTCGATGAGTTGATTGATGCCACATGTCCAAGTTGCCGTAGCGCAGTGTCTCTAGATGCTAGCGTGTGCCCAAATTGCGGATACAAGTTAAAGGCGGAGGGGAAGAAGACTCCTGCAGTTCAGGCAAAGGCACCTTCTGCTCCCAAGGTCGCGAAATCTGGCAAGTCGAAGAAGGCATACCTCTGGGGCGGGATCATCATAGTGGCGATAGTCATAATCATAATAGTGGTCGTCAGCTTGATGTGATGGCGCTCGGGGAAGAGACACCCAGATCTAGTCACCAGCATGCTCAGTCCGCTGTGCTATTAGATGATGGCTTGAGACTCTGATCTGGGGAACCAGAATGGAAATCGCAGCTGTAGCACCCATGATTCAATCCGTTTCTCATGTCTCTTAAAGATATGAGGTGCAGGTCAGAAGCAGTGAGACGAGATGAAGGGAAATGACCTTGCCCTCGAGACGTATTCTTTATTTAATTGAAGTCTGTAGATATTTGTCTGGAACCTCCTAGTGTCCAGAGGAATATAAATAAGAAGACGATGATATCTTTTTCAATCCTTCCTAAGGGAGATGGAGGTGCTAGTATGGAGGAACGATCATTCGATGAAGTGGTCGATGCCACATGTCCCAGTTGCCGTCACGCAGTGCCTCCGGGTGCAAATGTGTGTCCGAATTGCGGATATCGGCTGAGGCCCGAGCAGATTAAGGCCGCCGCTCAGGCGAGACCTATTCCTCGGTCCGTTGCACCCGCAAGCCCGGGCTCGTCGAAGTCTCTCATCGGAGGGGTCCTTCTGATGATATCGGGCCTGATTGGGATAATCTATGGACTTGTCTTCGTCTCATTATCCTCAACAGTCATCGACGTACTCGGAGGGACGTACGGCGAGGACGTTCTGAAGATGTTGGAAGGGGTCCTGGTCGCGTGTGGCGTGATCTGGTTCATCGTCGGTCTTATCGCATTGATCGGCGGTGTCTTTGCCATAAGAAGAAGGAGATGGGGAATCGCGGTCGTCGGTGGAGTGTTCGGTCTGTTGACCCTCGGGCCATGGCTCATCGGTTCAATCCTGGGCTTGATCGGACTGATACTTGTCGCGATCTCCAAAGACGAGTTCTCGTGAACCCTTCTTTCAAACCCTTTTCCTCTAGATTCTTTTCATCTTTCCAAGCACTGGTTCGTAGATGAGCCCTTTATCTAGGAGGGAGTTCGTGAGCTCCTCGAGCTCGCTCTTGCTTATCCCGGATTTGCCCGCCTCCTCGACGATGTCATCCCATGGGGCTCCCTTTCCTTTCTTGTCGAGCTTGTCTATTATTCCGAGGACCTTCTCCTCGTTGTCCACGTTCTCCTTTTCCTCGTCCTCGATCTCCTCTCGGGCCTCGGTGACCTTCTCCGGCACCTCGGCCTCGATGCGGTACTCCGGAATTAGGTACTTCAGTGCGTCGACGACCATTGTCCGATATCGGTCCAGCTCCAGACCTTGGTAGTGAGGAAGGCTCTTCATCACGCCCTCCGCAAGCACCTTCCCATGCGCGAGCTTCATCAGCTCCTCGACGGACGGTGACTCCATCTCGAGAGCGTCTTCCACCGCCGCGATCCTCTCGAGTGTGGATTTGCAGGTCTCCAGGACCCAATGGTCCCGAATCTTCTCGTCTACGACCGCGATCCTCTCCGGTCTGATCGAGACGTACATCGTACCCTCCTCGGGGGAGTAGGTCCTGCTCTTCCCGACGACAGCGATGAATGCAGGAGGCTTGATCTTCGACATCGCCAGTGCTGCCTCCGGTTGGTACTGTCCAGCTGAGATGTAGAATGTGCCGGTCGGGTCCGATATCCGTCCTCTCCACAGCGGTTCCTCTGTCGTGCCCATGTTCTCGACGTCGGTCATCACCCCGACGACGAAAAGCCGGTTGACCATCGCGCCTAGCGGCGTTATGATGTACGATGGGGCCCTCTCCTCCTCGCCCTTCATCTCCATGGATGAAGAGTTGTATTCTGCGGCGAAGACTCTCCAAGCCACTTCCCTCGTTATCACGAGGGTCCCTCCAGCTGGGTCAGCAGCGTGCTCGCCTCGCCCCTCACCTCGGGAACGGAGATCTTAGCATCGCTGACGATCATCATGAGTCCGTACTCGTCGTTGGTGACGTTTCCGGTCACCTCGATGGGCTGGCCGAAGAGCTTCTCGTCGATTCTCTCGCGGATGACGTCTGGGTTCATCGCTTCCTTGGCAAGCCGCAGGCTCTCCTCCAGGGTCGTTCCCACGATCGATTCGGTCATCTTCCTGTTCATGACCGCCGTCATCGTCGCGTACCCGTCATCCACCACCGCCTTGATCCTGAGGTCCGGTGAGGCCTGGACGTTTCCATGAACGCGACAGGCGTTCTTCTGAACCACGCGGTTGCATTCCGGGCAGCGGAAGATGAGGCCACTGCCCTTTCTGACCTCCACGACGGTGCCGCGTATGAGGACGTCAACCCCTCCGCCAACATTCTCCACTTCCCCAATGCTTCTCACCTTGGGCTTCGCCAGCTCGGCGCCTGAGGGAAACTTGACGGAGGATCTTGTGACTTGAGACCTCTCCCCGAAATTCAGTTGCGGGATGCCACGCCAGCTCCTCACGTACGCACCTCTAATCGTTATCAGGTCATTCTGTTTCAGCTCAAAATCGAACCATGCGGAGAACTGAACTTTTCCCGTTACGTCTGCCATAACGCCGGAGTGTACGATTCTCTTCTCCCCTGACACCTCGACCTCCCTCTTCTCGATGTTGAGGATCCGTGCGGTGACCGTCACTCCACCCATGTTCTCCTTCAACTGGGAGATCTTGACCTCACCCGCATCGGGGAACGCTCTTGGGGCACCCTCCGGCAACTTCACCGCGTCCGCCGGTTGTGGCTCCATGCTAGCCCTGCTGCCGAGGTTCACCTGCGGCTGTCCTCCCCATTCCTTCGTGTAGGCGTTCCTGATGAGGACGACGTCGCCCTTCTGCAACGGGAACCTGTCCGCATCCCAGGCCGTGTAGGGTATCGTCCCGCTCTCATCGCCGAGTATACCGTACAAGATCGACTTTGGCTTGCCGTCCACCTCTATGTCCTTCGGGTTGACGGTGACGACCCTGGCGAGGATGTCTACACTCTGCTCGTTCAATCCCAACTGCTGGATCGGTTTCCTTACTCCGCGCGTGAGCGCGCCCGGGTCGCCGCCGAACTTCTTCACGATCCCTCTCTTGGCGGTCTCGAGCGACACGCGGTAGTGATTGAGATATGTGTCCAGCTCCTTCCAGATCTCAGACTCCTCTACTTCACCTCCGAGCACCCTGGCTATTTCTGACACATGGGGTGCAAGCTCTTCTTTTTCCATCGATGTACCTCCAGTCAGAGAATACGATTGTGATTCAATATCCAACTTGCCCTTAAAAGTATTATTCAGAGTAGACCAAAAGTGCTCGGAAGGTCTTCCTCGCTAAGCCAGGCTGGGTCAGCTGGACAATAGGGCAACAGGTCTTCTTCAAGGGTTACGATCACTCTGTGAACGTCTCTCCGCGCTCGTAGTTGTCCTTGAGGTGCTTGATCAGGATATCCCTGTTCCGGCGCAGGTGGGACTCGTACCACGACTTCACGACATCGCCGAGCTTCTCGTGCAGCTTGTTCATGTCCAGCTTCACAAGCGGTGAGTCGAAGATGACGAACTGCCCGAATATCCTCTTCCAGCCCGAGTACTTGTAATAGTGTTCACCCTCGCAGTACTCGAAGATCATGCGAAGGTGGGGCGTGGAATCATCGGTGTAGTACCAGACTTTGAGAGAATCGCCCATCCTGCCCTGGTCCTGGGTCCTGTCCACAAGCTGGATGTTGTTGACACTGGCGAAGTTGAAGTCATCCTTGAACTTCCAGGAGTCAGGGAACTCGTCGAAGTGTGCGAAGGCGCTGTAGGATGGTTCCATCGTGAAGTGGACATTGATCTTCCCGAATCTCATCCAGATCTTCCAGAAGTCCTCGATCAGCGCCTTGTTGATTTTCATCTTGTGGTTGTTGAGTTCCGTCACGTCCCTCGTTATAGCCTGGGTCTTTCGCTCCAGTTCAGCATCCAACTGCGCGTACCAATCCTCGCTCTTTCCTCCCACATCCTTTGGCGCCATCGTCTTCCCTGTATGGCGTAATTACCCTACGCCCTTAAAAAGGTTGCTCAACGGTTCGGATGACTGGACAGCGCTTTGCGGGGCCGTTCGCGGACCGTTCGCTTAGAACCCTCTCCCATTCAAAAAAGCTTTTTAGCCCACCAGAATCATGCCTTGTCGATGGACATCTGGGCAGAATTCATGCATTTTCTGAATCAATATTCTGCTGATCCAGTTGCATACGGTTTCATCTTCTTCATATACTCTATTCTGGCCGCGATCATACTGCCCATACCAGTCGAGATCGGTCTCGTGCTCAATCCCGGGACACCATTCATCTTCAAGGCCCTAATACTCGGAGCAGGCAAGGCCGTCGGTAGCATCCTTGTCTTCTACATCGGGTTCAAGGTCGAGGGGACGGTAAGGAGATGGTCAGAGAGATGGCGATTCGCCAAGTGGTTCGTGGAGAAATCAACTAGATTCGTCGAGAAGACTGGGTACTTCGGACTGTACGTGCTGCTCTGCATACCGGGCATGGTTGACACAATCCCCGTCTACGTCTTCTCCGTGTTCAACAAAGAGGGGCAAGTGTTGCAGCTTAAGTACTTCGCATTGGCGAATTTCCTGGGCGGAATCACGAGGGCGTTCATCCTATTCGCGCTCCTCCACCTCGGGGGCATCGATTTGTTCGGCAGCCTGTCCTGAGCCGGCACCGAGAAAGGGGCATTCGAGTACTGTGGAAATATTTAAGTAGCAAACGGAAATACAATGATATGGTTCCGAGGAATTTCATTCTCAAGATCCTCGAAGACTACGACAAGGAGAACCTTGTCATCGCCACCCTGTGTTCTCACACTTCACTCCAGATTTTCCATGGCGCCAAGCTCGAGGGATTCAAGACCCTCGGCGTAGCCGTGAATCAGAATACGAAGTTCTACGACGCCTTCCCGCTCGGCAAGCCTGACGAGATTGTACGGTTCGAAAGCTACAGCGATATTCTCGATCGGGCCGGCGAGCTCGTTGACAGGAACGTCGTCATCGTGCCTCATGGGTCCTTCGTTGAGTACATGGGGGCCGAGCGCTTCGAGAGCCTGGAGGTTCCCACCTTCGGGAACCGCGGCGTGCTCAATTGGGAATCGGACAGGGAGAAACAGAGGGAGTGGCTCGAATCGGCCGGCATCGAGATGCCCGCCAAGGTGAGCGATGCCAAGAAGATTGACAGGCCAGTTCTCGTGAAATATCACGGCGCGAAGGGCGGCCGTGGCTTCTTCATCGCTAAGGATTATCCTGATTTCAAGTTGGGGATTGACGACACTCAGCCTTTCACGATACAGGAGTACATACTCGGAACGAGGTACTATCTCCACTACTTCTACTCCCCGATAAAGGCGGAGGGGTACAGGGTCGGGAGCGGCAGCCTCGAAATGCTTTCGATGGACAGAAGGGACGAGAGCAACATCGATGAAATGTACAAGCTTGGCGCCCAGGAGGAGCTGAAGCGCCTCGGACTGGTCCCAACGTTCGTCGTCACTGGTAACATACCAGTGGTCGTCAGGGAGAGCCTGCTGCCGAAGATACTCGATATGGGCGAGAAGGTGGTCATTAGATCTTTGGACCTATTCGGGGGCATGGTCGGTCCGTTCTGCCTAGAGTCGATAGTCACGGATCAGCTCCAGTTCAAGGTCTTTGAGGTTTCGTCGAGGATCGTCGCCGGGACCAACCCGTTCGTTTCCGGGTCCCCCTATTCCGACCTTGTTGAGCCGGGCATGAGCACTGGCAGAAGGATCGCGAAGGAGATGAAGCTCGCGAGACAGAAGGACATGCTGGATAAGGTTGTTTCCTGATCTCCTGTTGAATTCCGTGTCATTTCCTCTTCACAGCCTACGCTGACTGTTCGGACGTTCAGTATTCCGGGCAATCTCTACCAGCCGCGCTCCTGCAGCCTCTGCTCGGGCTTGATAGTCGATATCTCGATCCCGCGCATCGCATCGCCCAGTCCCTTCGAGACCTCGGTGATGATGTATGGGTCGTCGAAGTGCGCGACGGCCTCGACTATTGCCTTGGCACGGTCCCCTGGGTTCTCGGATTTGAATATGGCTGATCCGACAAACACACCATCCGATCCCAGCTGCATCATCATGGCAGCATCGGAAGGCGTCGCGATACCTCCGGCGGCGAAGTTGACGACCGGAATCCTCTGTATCTCTGCGACCTCCTTGACGAGGTAAAAAGGCGCCTGGATATCCCTTGCGACGGTATTCAGCTCATCTTCCTCCTTGCCCTTGAGTTCTCTGATCTTGCCCATGATCGCCCGCTGGTGCCGGACGGCCTCGATCACGTTGCCAGTTCCGGCCTCACCCTTCGTTCTGATCATCGCAGCGCCCTCATCGATCCTCCTCAGCGCTTCGCCGAGGTCTCTCGCTCCGCACACGAAAGGCACGGTGAATTTCTTCTTCTCAACGTGGTAGAACGGATCCGCGGGCGTCAGCACCTCGGACTCGTCAATCATGTCGACGCCGAGGGACTCGAGCACCTGTGCCTCGACGAAGTGGCCAATCCTGCACTTTGCCATGACTGGGATTGTCACGGCATCCATGATCTCGAGGATCTTGACCGGATCTGCCATGCGCGCGACCCCTCCCTGGGCCCTTATGTCCGCCGGTACCCTTTCCAGGGCCATGACGGCGACCGCGCCAGCATCCTCAGCCATGCCCGCCTGCTCTGCATTGGTGACGTCCATGATGACGCCGCCCTGCTGCATCTTTGCGAAGCCTCTCTTAACGAGCTCAGTTCCATAACGGAGCTTGGCCAGGTCCAATTCGAACGGCATTGACTCACCTTACTGGGTTAGCCTTCGACTGTTATATATGATTTTCGTAACGACCTTTGTCCATCTAGAGGATTCTTGTGGTTCTCGTAGGCGTGGCCGCCATCTGCCTTCGATGTCAGAAAAGGCTAAAATACTAGCCGTTTGCTCCCCCTTTTCGATGGTCTCAAGACGGCTCGGCAGCGTGTCAGAATCTGGAACCGTAAGGATATCGAACATCGTCAGCAAGCTGAAGCAGGAAGGGATCGATATCCTGTCCCTATCCATGGGAGAGCCGGACTTCCCGACACCCGACAACATCACCAACGCATGCATTTCCGCGCTCAAGGATCACTTCACTCACTATACCCCCTCGGTCGGCATTCCTGAGTTGAGGAAGGCTGTGGCGGAGAAGAGCGTCAGGGATAACAAGATATCATGCAATGAGAGCAATGTTCTGATCACGCCGACGAAGCAAGCGATATTCATGAGCATGTTCGCTACGCTGGATGAGGGCGACGAGGCAATCATACCCGACCCTACGTGGGGCACGTTCGACGCTTGCGTGAGGTTGGCGGGCGCGACCCCAAGATACCTTGAGCTGAGCCCTGAGGAGGAGTATCGGGTCACGCCCGAGCGCGTCGCAGAGCTGATCAATCCGAAGACCAAGCTGATACTGATTAACTCCCCCTCGAACCCCTGCGGCGCCGTCATGACGAAAAAGGACTTCCAGGGCATCGCGGACCTGGCGAAGGACCACGACCTCCTCGTCTTCAGCGACGAGGTGTATGAGAAGATCGTCTATGACGGTGCGAAGCACTACTCGATTGCATCTCTTGACGGGATGTTCGAGAGGACCATAACCACTAACGGCTTCTCGAAGACCTACGCCATGACGGGCTGGAGGATCGGCTGGATCGTGGCCCCGGCCGAGATAGTCGAGGAGATCAACAAGCTGCAGACCCACTCGCTGACATGCGTCACATCCTTCGTGCAGAAGGCGGCGGTGGAGGCGCTCAGGGGGCCGCAGGACTCGGTCGGCAAGATGGTCGACGAGTTCCGCGCGAGAAGGGACCTCATATATGATCTGATGAAGGACATACCTGCGCTGCACTGCCTACGTCCGAAGGGGGCGTTCTATGTCTTCCCGAAGTACGATATCAAGATGAAATCCGACGAGCTGACTGCGCACCTTCTAGAGAAGGCGCATGTCGCAGTGACGCCAGGTTCGGCGTTCGGACCTTCGGGGGAGGGTTTCCTACGGCTGTCATACGCCGCGAGCAGGGAAGTCATAACAGAAGCGATGAAGAGAATGAAAGAGACGCTATCGAAGCTGCCGGTTTAGAAGAACAAAGTGGCTCATCTGCTTTCCGGGGGCAGCATGTTCGGTATGGCGTCCTCGATCGGATAGTCGATCCTGCATTTCGGGCACCGGAGCTTGCCCTCGACGATCTCCTTCTCGTCCTCCTTGTAGACCTCGAGCTCCAAGGGGTGGTACTTGCAGACCGGGCAGGCTAGTATCTCGAGGAGCTTGCGCTTCATTCCTATCGCTTAAGTGATTGCCCCCTTGCGATTTATCCCTTGCTATTCCATCTTTCGGGTGCCAGAGCACGATGGCCAATGGATAACGCTTAATAAGCGACAATGGCGTATTACGCAATGTGACCAAGACGGGCGTCATCGGCGTCGGTTCCATGGGCCAGAACCACGCGAGATTATACTCCGAGATATCGGATCTTGTAGGGGTCTACGACGTAGACAAGAAGCAGGCCAAGAGGGTGGCGGAGCGCTTCGGCACGAAGGCCTTCTCGAATGCGGGCGACCTGATAGAGAGCGCCGAGGCGGTGAGCATCTGTACGCCCACCAAGAACCATTACGAGGTGGCGATGGAGGCGATCGGGGCCGGGAAGCCGATCCTGCTTGAGAAGCCCTTCACCGGCGACTCGAAGAAGGCGAGGTCGCTGTGCCTCGCGGCGGAGAAGGAAGGCACGGTGCTGGCGGCCGGATTCGTCGAAAGGTTCAACCCCGTGGTCTCCGCGGCGAGGGATGCGCTCAAGGAGGGAAAGTTCGGCAAGCTCATCTCCTTGGAGTCGAGGAGGGTGTCGTCCTTCCCTTCGAGGATCAGGGACGTGGGCGTCATCATGGATCTGGCGATCCACGACATCGACGTCATCAGGTACATCACTTCGTCGGAGATACTAGCGGTGTACGCGCTTGGCGGCAGGTTCGCCAAGACGCGATTCGAGGATTTCGCCAACCTCCTGCTCGAGATCGAGGGGGGCGTGACTGGATTCGTGGAGACGAATTGGCTGACGCCCATGAAAGTGAGGAGAGTATCGCTGACTTGCAGCGAGAGCTTCGTCCAGCTGGATTACATCGACCAAAGCCTTGAGATGGCATCCAGTAAGATTCGCGAGATCGATACTGGCAACATGTTCCAGATACCGCTCGAATACGATGTCCGCCGGATGTCGCTGAAGAAGGAGGAGCCGCTCAAGAGAGAACTGGAGGATTTTCTGGCTGCGGTGAAGTCGAGCGGAAGGCCGCACGCGTGCGGATGGGATGCGGTGGCGAACCTCAGGGTGTGCGAAGCGGCGTCCAGGTCTCTCAAGGGGAGGAAGAGGATAGAGGTCCCCCAGGAGCGCTAGTTATTTATCGAAGCTCCCTTTACGCATCCTTGCGAGATGAATCTAGATGAGAACTATCGATCTTAGGAGCGACACTGTCACGCTCCCTACCAAAGAGATGATGCTCAGCATAATGGACGCTGAGCTGGGAGACGATGTTTCGAGAGAGGACCCGACGGTCAACAAGCTCGAGGAGCTTTCGGCGAAGCGCTTCGGGACCGAGGGCGCTTTGTTCACGCCGAGCGGCACCCAGAGCAACCTGATCTCCGTCATGGTGCACTGCAAGAAAGGGGACGAGATGATCGTCGAGTCGGAGGCTCACATTTACTATTACGAGGTCGGAGGGATGTCCGCCGTGGCCGGCGTTATCCCCCGATTGATCAAGGGCAACATGGGAGTGTTCACCCCGGAACAGGTCGTTGGCGCCGTCAGAGACAAGGACCTGCACTTCCCGCCGTCGACACTGGTCGAGGTAGAGAACACGCACAACAGGGCGGGCGGAACGGTCTGGACTCCGAAGGAGGTCGAAGCTGTTGCGAAAACTGCTCACGAGCTCGGAATGAAGGTCCACGTCGACGGCGCCAGGATCTTCAACGCCGCGGTGGCACTGGATGTCGGTGTGAATGAGTACGCGAAGCACGTCGACAGCATCAGCTTCTGTCTGTCGAAGGGCCTGTCCGCCCCCGTCGGCTCAGTGATCGTCGGGAGCTCGGAGTTCATCGAGAGGGCGAGGAAGACGCGTAAGATGCTGGGAGGCGGGATGAGGCAGGCCGGCGTGCTAGCGGCGCCGGGTATCGTCGCGCTGACGAATATGGTGGACCGCCTGAAAGAGGACCACGACAACGCGAAGATGCTCGCCCTCGGATTCAAGGATCTGGGAACGATGAAGGTCGACATGAAGGCGGTCCAGACGAACATCGTGCTTGTCGACGTTTCACCGATGGGCCTGGATTCAGGACGATTCGTTGGGAAGTTGAAGAAGAACGGGATCCTCGCAGCCGACTTCGGCGGCAGCATGGTCAGGTTCGTGACGTACAGGGGAATCACGGCAAAGGACATCGACGAGACGATCGGCCGTATTGGGCGCCTGGCGTAGCTACTTCCCCTTACCTACTCCTTTGTAGACGAAATCCCGCTTCCTGCACTCCGAAGAATCGAACATGTTCCGCCCGTCCACAATCACCCGCGTCCTCATGAGTCTCGCCATCTCCCTGAGATCCAGCGACTTGTAGACAGTGTGCTCGGTCACGAAGACCGCGCAATCAGCCCCGCGCAGCGCTTCCTCGACGTCCCTCGTCAAAGGGACCTTGTAACCTGTCTCGACGAACGGATCGTGCACGATGAGGTCCGATTCCCCGACGAACCTGTCTATAACGGTCATTGCGGGCGAGTTCCTCACGTCGCCTGAGTCTTTCAGGAATGCTAGGCCGAAGATTGCCATCCTGGACTCTCCTGGCCTTCTCCCAGCCTCATCGAGCGCCCTGACAATGAGCTCTGCTAGGTGCTCCGGCATCGAATCGTTTATCGCCCTCGCCGTCTCGATCATGCTCGTCGAGCTCTCGGAAACAGCGCTGGCGAACAGCCATGGGTCCTTCGGGAGGCAGTGACCTCCGACACCGGCCCCCGGAACGTGCATGTCCCTGAACGGGCAGGTGTTGACCAGCCTTCGTATCTCGTATGCATCCGCGCCGAGTTCCTCGCAGGCGAGCGCGATCTCGTTAGCGAATGCGATCTGAACGTCCCTGTACGTGTTCTCGATGGTCTTCGTGATCTCGGCGGAGATCAGGTCCGTGGGATGCAGCTTGCCTTTCACCACCGAGGAGTAGAACGCCTTGCCTTTCTTGAGCGAAACCTCATCTAGATAGCCGATGACCCTCTCGTAGCTCTTGATGTTCCTGAGAAGGAAGCCTGGCATGACCCTCTCCGGGCAATGAACGACCGAGAAGTCTCTTCCGGCTTTCATGCCGCTCTCCTTCTCGAGGATTGGAATGACCTTGTCCCGCATCGTGCCTGGAGGGATCGTTGATTCGATGGAGACCAGGGCGCCCTTCTTCATGTGCTTGCCAACGTCCGAGGCAGCTTTCAGAAGGTAGTCCAATACGGGGCTCTTCGCGTCATCTATCGGGGTGTCGACGCAGATGAAGATGGCATCGGCCTTCGAGCACGCTGATGGATCGGTCGTTGCGTGCAACGCCCCCTTCTTCGTCAATCTAGAAAGAAGCTCTGCAAGGCCCGGCTCCTTGCCGGTGATCGGGCATATGCCTTTGTTGACCAGGTCGACCTTCTTCTTGTCGACCTCGATACCTACGGTCGGGTGACCGCTCTCGGCGAAGACACATGCGGCAGGCAGGCCGACGTAACCGAGCCCGACCACCGCCACCTTCCGCTTGACCATCTCTCAGAGGATTGTGTGGATGCAATATAATTGTATCTGACGGTCACGTGACGATGTCCTGCCCTTGATCCTCATCTGGCAGGGACTCGGGGACGCAGAACGATTCCCTGACGTAGGAAGGTTTATATTCGTACGTTCGTGTTACAGCCTCGACATGCTATCCAATGACATGCCCGGTGTTCTACGTTTTCGCGGCCGATCGTCGATCGACGCAGTGGCCCAGCTAGGTATGTCAAGCACCATATCGGGACTGGTGGGGTTTCGGAACCGCTCGCTCGGCTCTGGATGTGGAGGTGGATGGGGAGGAGCATCACGGATGCCCTCCTTCCGCTTCCCCGCCGGGTCCTGAAGGATCGTGTGTGGGAGCTTCTGGGGGGCATCTGTGAGTCGTAGATTGTTCACTGTGGGTCCTGTCGAGGTCAGGGATGAGGTCTTGGAGGCAATGACGAAGCCGATGATAGTCCACCGCGGGGAGGATTACACCAGGCTGCAGAAAGGGATAGTGGAGAAGCTGCACAAGACACTCGATACAGACATGCACATCATGATGGCGCCCGCTTCGGCCTCCGGTTTCCTCGAATCATGCGTGAGGTGCGGTGTGAGCAAGAAGATCCTCGGCATATCCAACGGCTCCTTCGGGGAGCGCTGGCAGGCGATAGGGTCCGCGAACGGGAAGACCGTTCAGAAGATCGATGTGCCATGGAGTCTTGCGGTGAAGCCCAGGGACGTCGAGGGTTTGGTCGACGACGACGCCGAGGCAGTCGCGATGGTCTCCAACGAGAGCTCGACCGGCGTCCTGAATCCCCTGGCCGATGTCATCGGCGCCATAAGGGCGAGGCTCGACCCGCTCATCTTCATTGACGGTGTGACCGCGGTCGGGGGTATCGATCTGGGTCTGAAGAACCTCGACATCGATGCACTCGTCTTCGGGACTCAGAAGGCATTCGCTCTTCCTCCTGGCCTTGCGATAATATGCGTGAGCGACAGGCTGCTGGAGAAGGCGAGGAAGGTCGAGTCCCGCGGTTACTACTTCGATCTGCTCGAGATCAAGAAGTACGCGGACAAGGATCTCCCTCTGACGACGCCGCCGGTATCATTGCTGTACGGCCTTGACTTCCAGCTCGACCGCATGATCAAGGAGGGCATGGCGAACAGGTATCGGAGGCATGCGGAGATGGCCGAAGTGGTCAGATCCTGGGCTTCGAAGCGATTCTCCTTGTACGCCGAGGAGGGCTACAGATCTAACACAATAACTGTCATCCAGAAGGGCAACCTGGATTTCGGTACCATGTACGCGATGCTGAAGCAGAAGGGCTTTGAGATCTCCGCGGGTTACGGGAAGATAAAGGAACAGACTTTCAGGATTGGTCACATGGGCGACCTGACCGTTGATGATGTCAAGCTCCTTGTCAGGACCATAGATGAGGTACTGGAGGGAATGAAATGAAGCTGCTGGTGACGGACGAGCTTTCGAAGGAAGGACTGGAGATGCTGAGACGTGATTCTGGTGTGGAGGTCGACGTCCGACCGCACCTGACCCATGAGGAGCTCTTGAGGATTGTCCCTGAGTACGAGGGGATTATCGTCCGGAGTGGGACCAGAGTGACAACGGATGTCATCGACGCGGGGAAGAATCTCAAGGTCATCGGCCGCGCGGGCGTCGGGGTGGACAACGTCGATGTGGATCATGCCACGATAAGGGGCATACTGGTCATGAACACCCCGGCCGCGAACATTATCTCTGCGGCGGAGCACACTATGGCGATGATCCTCACGCTGGCGAGAAACATCGTCTGGGCGGACGCGTCTCTCAAGGCGGGAAAGTGGGAGCGTGGGAAGTTCACCGGCATGGAGCTCAGCGGCAAAACCCTCGCGATCATCGGGATCGGCAGGGTCGGAGGAGAGGTGGCGAAACGCGCGAAGTCCTTCCAGATGAGGTTGATTGGTTACGATCCGTTCATATCGCCCGAGACGGCAGTCAAGGTAGGCGTCAGGCTCCTTCCGCTCGACAGAGCGCTCGAGGAGGCCGATGTCGTCACAATTCATGCGCCTCTGACTCCTTCCACTCATCACATCCTTGGAAAGGAGCAGCTCAAGCTTCTGAAGCCGAGTGCGATTCTCATCAACTGTGCCAGGGGAGGTCTCGTCGACGAGGAGGCGCTGTTCGAAGCGCTGAGGTCGAAGAAGATCGCGGGCGCAGCAGTCGACGTGTTCGAAAAGGAGCCCCCTACTGGCTCCAAGCTGCTCGAGCTGCCTAACGTTGTCGTGACGCCTCACCTCGGAGCGTCCACGAGAGAGGCCCAGGAGAAGGTGTCGCTGGAGATGGCCGAGCACGTCAAGTTGTTCCTTACCGAGCACAAGATCACCAACGCGGTGAACGCACCTGTCGGGAAGGTCGATCCCAAGGTCGTTCCGTTCATACCGATTGCGGAGAAGGTCGGCTCGTTCGCGTTCCAGCTCGTCGACGGTCCGATACGCAGGATCGAGGTCACTTGCTCCGGAGAACTCGCTTCTCTGGACACGAAGATGGTGACGGTGTCGGCGGTTATCGGGGCATTATCCAATTTCACTGGGGAGAACACGAACATAATCAATGCCAATGCTATCGCGAAAGAGAAAGGCATCCAGGTGATCGAAGCGAAGTCCGAGGAGGCCTCCCACTACCTGAACATGGTCTCCGTCACGATCCATTCCGACGGAATCCAAAGGGAGGTAAGAGGAACCGCTTTCCCGTCGAATGAGCCGAGGCTGCTCGGCGTGGACGGTTTTGACGTCGACATGCCCCTAGAGGGGGATTTCATAATGACGGCCCACAATGACATGCCCGGCGTCATAGGAAAGGTCGGGACGATCCTGGGCGGCAGGGGGATAAACATCGCACGAATGGGCGTTGGCAGAGAGAGCCGCGGCGGCAGGGCCCTCATGCTGCTCAGTGTGGACGATCCCGCTACAGCCGAGGTGCTCGATGAGCTCAAGGGACTCGGGGACTTCTACGAGGTCAGGTTCATTCGCCTTAGCGACATCAAGCCCAAGGAGTACATGCTACTATGATGCTTGGACGCGTCCAATCTCTTGGAAAATGTGTAATACATGGATGACACTCTTGGACGCGCATGAAGGTAGCTTCTGTCGTGGGTGCGCGTCCGCAGTTCATAAAGATTGCACCTTTGCACTCAGAGATTTCCAGAATCCACCACCACATAATCATTCATACTGGGCAGCACTACGACTATGAGATGAACCAGGTGTTCTTCGAGGAGTTGAGCATTCCCCGACCCGATTATGACCTGGGGGTCGGGTCGGCATCACATGCTGTGCAGACGAGCAGGATGCTCGTGGCACTGGAGCAGGTACTGCTCAAGGAGAGGCCAGACCTCGTGCTTGTCTTTGGCGACACGAACTCCACCTTGGCCGGTGCGCTGGCTGCTGCAAAGATGTGCATCCCTGTGGTGCACGTTGAGGCGGGCCTTAGGTCGTACCGAAAAGATATGCCAGAGGAACTGAATCGGGTTCTGACCGACCATGTGTCTTCCTTGCTCCTCTGTCCCAGTCGTTTGGCGGCGGAGAACCTCGCCAGGGAAGGAATCACGGTAGGCGTCCACGTGGTTGGGGACACGATGATACAGTGTCTGATCGGTGTTCAACCGAGACTGGACGAGCGTGTTCTTCAGAGGTATAGACTTATCAAGGGGGAATATGTCCTTGCAACGATTCACAGGCAGGAGAATGCGGACTCTCAAACGAGGATGAAATCGATCGTTGACGCCATTCTCTCGCATGAAGGGATCGTCGTGCTTCCACTGCATCCGAGGACGGCAAAGAACCTGAAAGCCTGGAATCTCCTTTCGGACCTGGAGTCAGCGAAGCACGTTCTGATTCTGCCACCCCTCAATTTCATGGAGTTCACAGTGTTGGAGCGATACGCGCGGGTCATAATGACCGACTCGGGAGGGGTGCAGAAGGAGGCACACTTCTTTGGGGTTCCATGCGTTACGATCAGAGAGGAGACAGAGTGGGAGGAGACCGTCGCCGAGGGGTGGAACACTCTGGTCGGGACCGACACGGCGAGGATCTTGGATGCATTGGCGTCTCCGAGACCTGGCAGGTCGAGGCAGACAAGTTACGGGGACGCAGACGTCGCAAAACGGATCGTGACGTGCATCGAAGGCATGCGAATTGTCTAGGTTGTCAGGGGACTTCATTGGGCAAGTCTCTTCTCCACGCTCATAGTCTTGCGGTGCATCTCGTCCCTGCTTCCGGTCCGATCATCGATCTTGATGATCGTCGATACCCTGTTGGACATCGCCTTGATCCTCTTGTGGCAATCGACTATCACCTCCATCACCCTATCGAAGTCGCCCTCCAGAATCGTCCCCATCGGTGTGAACTGGAAGCTCAGTCCGCTGGCTTTAACGATTTTCAGACATTCCGCGACGTAGGGGCTCAGGCTCTCTCCTTTTCCTATAGGGATGACGCTGAATTCGGCAATCATGTGTTCTCCTCCACTTGGTAATTGGTCATCTCCCATAGAAGAATATGGTGTTATCGCAGCGAATTAGCGAATTTTAAAGGATATTAGCAAATCCCCTCGAATTCCAGCGGACCCTTGGGGCAAAACCTTTAAATAGACTCATTCCGAATCAAACATTACTCTTCAAACCGTAGAGGTTTTGAAAACTGAAAGAGTGAGATGGAGCGAACCTGTAATGTCGTATAACAATGGTCATAATGGCACAGCCTCGACCCTCACCGTCGAGGATCTCACTTACGCTATTAGGAACAGTGTAGATAGGATTGGAATGCCGGAAGAGCAGGCCAGGGCGATGGCCCGGCACGTGATGAACTTCTTCGGTTATAGCGAGAGGATCATCGACAATATCCTCGAACCAGAGGATAGAGACGCGTTCTACATGCTAGAGGACTCAGGTATCCTCACGACCGAGCGTGAGGAGACGACACTATACGACGGCAGAGAATGGAGGATTCACTACTGGTTGTTCCGGAAGGAAAGGATATTCGAGTTGATCAAGATGAACGGATCCAACAGACATGCGCACGGCGGAATCGACTCCGTTTACGATGAAGTACCCGAGGATGTCTGGCAAAGGACCTGAAACCGGTTCTCCCGTTGCATGGACCCTCTTGGAATCCTTTTCGAATCTCAATAGGCCTACAATCTCATTTTCGTCCATCCCTGCGAAAGGATATTCCCTGGCAGGGCGGTAGTCATTCGGATGGACCTTTTCCCTTATTCTTTGAGGCCAAACCAGAAAAAGCTCGTCGAGCTGGTGTCAGGCGCAATGAGAAACCAGAGGCACCTGGTCCTTGAAAGCGGGACGGGAACCGGCAAGACCGTATGCGTGCTGGTCGGCTGCCTCCAAGAGGTCCTGAAGGATGGGAGGAAGGTCGTATACCTGACCCGAACCAATTCCCAACAGCGTCAGGTCATCGAGGAATTGCGAAGTATCTCGACGAAACGTCAAGTGTTCGGCGTCGGCCTCCAGGGCAGGCAGAGCACCTGCCCCCTTGTCCGAAGGGATCCAGACCTCAGAGGAGGCAACCCGGAGGAACTCTCGAAGCTCTGCGGAGAGAAGAAGCGCAGGACAGTGGCGGGTCAGGATGGGGGTTGCAGGTTCTACGAGGAGACCATTTCGACAGGCTTCGATGAGATCGAGGCGTACTGTCGCAAGGAGCTACCGACCGTGGAGGAGTTCGTCAAGTACTGCGATGGGAAGGGCGTCTGCCCGTACGAGCTGACGAAGGAGCTGGTGCCGCATGCGAGTGTCGTCACCGCGCCGTATGCCTACTTCTTCGTTCCTTTCATCAGGAACTCCCTCTTGGATTGGCTCGCCGTGCCGTTGGAGGGCACGGTCGCCGTCGTTGATGAGGCCCACAACCTGCCGGACTATGCCAGGGACACGAAGACCTTCGACCTCTCCCGCAAGCTCCTAGATCTCGTGGAAAAGGAAGTGGATGAGTACGGCGATCCGGAGGTCATGAACGGTGCCAGCATCTTGGACATAATAGCTCAGGTCAACAAGAGCCTCGACGATGCGATCGCGGAGTACCTTATCGATGACGATGGACTGATCCCACCAGCTTTCCTCGAGGAGAGTCTCATGCAATCCTTCACCGCCACCTCTAGATCCCTCACTCTGGCAGCGAAGGCGCTCATGACGCACGGGGAGATAATCAGGGAAAAGAAGAAGGAGATGGGGTGGCTGCCGAGGTCGTACATCTTCTCCTTGGGATCTTTCCTCAACTTCTGGATGAACTTGGACGACACGTGCTACGTCAAGCTCATAATTGGAGGCGAGAACCCCATGTTCGAGGGATACTGCCTCGACCCGTCCTTAGCCGTGTCCTTTCTTCTCGAATGCGGCGGGTCTGTGCACATGTCTGGCACCCTTTCCCCGTTGACTGAGTACCGTGACTCGATCGGGCTTCCTTCCGACACCCCGATGAAGTCGTTCCCCTCTCCCTTCCCGAAGGAGAACAGAAGGATATTCTTCGTCGAGGACGTGACGACGAAGTACGAGGAGATCACGCAGGATGAGAAGATCATCCCGCATCTGGAGAACTACGTGGTTACGATCTCTAATCTCTTGGACAAGAACACGGTCATCTTCTTCCCATCCCACGGCCTTATCGACAGGTTCCTTTCCGATGACGTGCCGCTCAAGATAAGAAGAAAGGTTCTCATCGAAGAGAAAGGCATGCCCCAGATGGACCTGATGGAGACTGTGACAAGGTTCCGAGAGAGCGGCCCGAAGGGCGCCGTTCTGTTCGCGGTCATGGGAGGCCGCATAAGTGAGGGACTAGACTTCCCGGACAGAGAGCTTGAGGTCGCGGTGGTCGCTGGCGTCCCGTATCCGAAGCCGACCGCGAAGCAGAGGTCTCTGCTCCATTACTATGAGATGAAGTTCGGGAAGGGGTGGGAGTACACCGTGCGGGCCCCTGCATGCAGGAGGATGCTTCAGGCGATCGGCAGGTTGATCCGGAACGAGACGGACGTGGGGGCCGCGGTGATACTCGATAGGCGCGCGAAGCAATTCGCCGACCGCATAGACCTTATTCAGTCCACCGACCTGTCCTCGGACCTGGTCAACTTCTTCGAGACAAGGAAGGCCTGAGAGCTGTACCATCAGAGTCTGCGAAAAGTACTTAATCGCCCCGCTGAATCAACCGCCGATGCAATCGGTGTGGGTGGCGCTGAGCGGTCTGTGGCTCATGCTGCCGTCGCTGTTGCCGAACTCTGCCGCCGTGATATTCGGAGGCGGTACACCGATAGACTTTGGTAGGAGCTGGAGGGAAAAGAGGATCTTCGGGGACGGCAAGACCTGGTCGGGCCTGATCGGGGGTGTGTCCGCCGGTGTCTCCTTCGGAATAATCCTTCTCTTCATCGCCTATCCCTTCGACCCCGTGAACTTCTGGGGGTTCGGCGATTGCCCAGGGAACGTTGGCGTGATATTTGTCCTGTCGCTCGGCTCGCTGCTCGGTGACCTGGGCGGATCGTTCATCAAGAGGAGGCTGGGGATGGAGAGGGGCGCGAAGGCGCCTGTGCTCGACCAGTACAACTTCGCTGTCGGCTCGATAGTCCTGACCTCCATTTTCTTTCCAGATTGGTTCGTAAGGAACTTCGTCGAGGGTGAGCACATCCTCGCTCTGATCGTCTTTCTGATAGCCATCCCGATACTGCACAGGGCTGTGAACATCATAGGTTACAAGACCGGGAAGAAGGATGTACCATGGTGAGCGCATGAATGCGAGGATCAATGAATCGCTGAAAAAGTGCGGGGCCCTGGCCTATGGAGATTTCGTTCTGTCGTCGGGGAAAAGGAGCCCGTACTACATTGACATCAAGAAGGCGAGCACGGACCCGGAGGTCCTCGCCGTGATTGCTCTGGAGATGTCGAGGACGCTCTCGGCGGAGGGCGTGAAATTCGACAAGATCGCGGGAGTGGTGCTCGGGTCGATTCCGCTCGCCGTCGCCCTCTCCCTCGAGACCAAGATGCCGTACGTGATGGTCAGGAAGGAGAAAAAGTACCACGGAACGGGAAAGCTGGTCGAGGGTGCGCTCGGCAAGGGCGAGAGAGTTCTCGTTGTCGAGGACGTAATTACCTCTGCGGCGTCTGTTGCTGAAGCCATCACGACACTTCGCAACGAGGGCGCAGTGGTCGAGGCGGTCCTGGCGGTCGTCGACAGGCAGGAAGGCGGCAGGGAGAGGCTGGAAGGGATGAACGTGCGGCTGCTGTCATTGCTGACTGCCCGCGATCTGCTGGGGGCCTAGGGTGGAGCTGGACATCCATTGCACGCAATGCATTCTGAGCAAGTCGAGGACGCAGGTCGTTCCCCCCGACGGTGACATGGGTTCGATCGTGTGTTTTGTCGGCGAGGCCCCGGGAGAGAAGGAGGACCTGATTGGAAGGCCCTTTGTCGGCAGGGCTGGCAAGATGCTCGACAAGCTCTTTGAGAACGAGGGGCTCGATAGAAAGAAGGTGATGATAACGAACACTGTCAAGTGCCGACCACCGGGGAACAGGAATCCAGCGAGGGACGAGATGATGGCCTGCTTTCCGTACCTAGAGCAGGAGCTCGAGGGTCGAAGGATTGTCGTGGCGATGGGAAGGGTCGCATGCATGAACCTCCTCGGAATGGACTTGAAACTGGAGAAAGAGGCGAATGTTGCCAGGAAGGTCGAGGTCGGCAAATCCTCCGTCTTGGTCTTGCCGGCATACCATCCCGCTGCCTGTCTCTTCAACATGAAAGCCAGGGAGAGCCTGGGAAAAAGCATCCGGATGGTGAAGGATTTCATCTAGCGCTCGAGAACCGCTTCTTCAGCAGGAACGAGAGGTTCCTTCTACCGTCCTTCCAGGAGGAGAGCTTCACTTCCCCGACCCTTTGCCTGAAGTGTATCGGGACCTCCTTGGAGCGTACCTTCCTGAACGCTTCTACCTTGATCTCCTCCGAGAACGGCATGCCGTCGTCGTTGACCCTCAGTTTTTGCAGGCACTCCTTTCTGAAGACCCACATCCCGCTCTGGGAGTCCTTCAGTCTGATCCTGAAAAGAATATTCGTCGTCATGGTGAGTGCCCAGTTCCCGAAGCGGTGCTTTGCGCTCATCGCACGCTCGTCCATCTTCCCGAACCTGTTGGTCGTAATGAAATCCAGGTTCTCCTCGAACAGCATCCGGCACAGGCGCGGTATGTCCTCGGCGGGATATGTGCAGTCCGCGTCGAGGGTCGCGATGACCTCCCCGCTGGATCTCTCGAACCCCGTTTTGTACGCCCTACCGTACCCTCTGCGCGGTTCGTCGACGATGATCGCACCCTTCTCCCTCGATATCTCCCTCGTCCTGTCCCTGGAGTTCGTGTCGACGACCAGTATCTCGTAGTCGAGTCCGCCTCCCTTCATCGTCGCATGTATCTCGTCCAAAACACTCCCTATCGACTTCTCTTCGTTCATTGTTGGGATGACGATGGATACCTTCAGGCCTGCACCACCTGAGCGTGTAAACGCTGCCAGATATAATAGAACTTATCCTCGGCTTCTGGCTGCCCCTTTCCCGTAGGCCCCTTTCTCCCCGAAGAGCTTGAACCCCACGTAACCTCCCAGGGCGCACGTGAGGCGCAGGAGGGACCAGGCGTTGAACTTCTGCTTGAACATCCTGAGAGGGTCATAAGAGCGCCACAATCGCCCGTGTTTGAGAGTGAGCTGTTTCCTCCCAGCCCCGTTCCAGAATGCCTGCCTGAAGAAGCCGTATATCGTGGCCTTCGTCCTGTGATATATAATGGCGTCGGGATTGTATTTGATGTTGAACCCGGCCTCGACCGCTCTGAAGTTCAGGTCGATGTCCTCGGCGGTGATGAACCATGTGTCGAACCCGCCGACACGCTTGACGGCATCTCTCCTGAATGCCATGTTGCAGCTCGGATATGAGACGTCATACCCCTTGTGAAAGAGCTCGACCCTCTCGAGATCCTCCCAAGCCTTCAAACCCAGGTTTATCGTCCTCCCCGCGACGATGTCTGTCCCATCCTCGATTGTCTTCCTCAGCTCCTTTATCCAGAACGGGTTCGCGATGCAATCCCCGCCGGTGAAGGCGATGATCTCCCCTTCTGCTTGGGCTATTCCGAAGTTCGTGCTTTCGCCCCTGCTGCCTGGGTGTATGTACATCTTCACAAAAGGATGCGCCTGGACATATCTTTGCACGATGTCCCGCGTCCTGTCCTTGCTTTTGGCGTCGACGACAACAATCTCCAGGGGTTGCTCCTGGATGACCAGGCTGTCGAGGAGGTCAGCTATGCTCCTTTCTTCATTCATGATGTTTAGGACGACACTGACAAGCATTTCAGACTGGGTTATGACGAGGTGGGCTTATCACGATTTCGGCATCCGAGCCGTTTCCCTTATCTGGCATGTACTTGAAATAACAAAGTATTAATTTCCAGATAACGTTCGACTGCACCGGAAATGAAGCTCTTGGCGAAGTTCTATTCAATTCAGGATTGTGTCATAGGCGAGGGGACGATCATCCGTGATTTTGTCAATCTCTATGGGTGCACCATCGGAAGGGACTGCAAGATCGCCGCCTTCTGTGAGGTACAGAAAGGGGTCAAGATAGGCGACAGATGCAAGGTCGAAGCTTATGCCTTCATTCCGTCTGGTGTCACGATCGAGGATGAGGTCTTCGTCGGTCCTCACGCGGTCTTCACGAATGATATCCGGCCGAAGGCCGTGGGCGATTGGGAGATCGTGCCCACGCTCGTGAAGAAGGGTGCTTCGATAGGGGCCGGGGCGGTCATAATATGCGGTCTGACAATCGGCGAGGGCGCGATGGTCGGTGCCGGGTCTGTCGTGACGAAGGATGTGCCGCCGCATTCCGTCGTTATGGGAAATCCAGCTTGGATCGCTAAGAAGGGGAGTGATTAGATCAGGAAGATCCCCCTGAGCAGGCCCCAGGTCACTGAGGAGATGGTGGAGGCCGTCTCGAACGCGCTCAGGAATGAGCGTATGGTGCTCGGGGAGAGCGTCTTCAGATTCGAAGATGCCTTCGCGAGATACATCGGCACCAAGCATGCCGTCTCAGTATCTTCTGGGACCGCCGCCCTCGCATTGTCACTGATCGCGCTGGACGTCACCGACAGGGAGGTTCTCACCACGCCCCTCTCGTTCATAGCAACCGCGAATGCGGTGGTCCAGGCGGGAGGTATCCCCACGTTCTCAGACGTCTCGGAACTGGACTACAACATGGACCCGAATCAGGTCAAGGGTCATTTGACAAAGAAGACCAAAGCGCTCTTGCCGGTCCATCTGTTCGGACACCCTGCGGACATGGGCGAATTGATGGCCATAGTCGAGTCCAGGGGTCTGAAGATGATCGAGGACGCGGCCCAGGCGCACGGCGCCGTTTACAAGGGTAAGAAAGTGGGCTCGTTCGGGGACGTCGGCTGCTTCTCATTCTACTCCACGAAGAACATGACGGTAGGCGGCGACGGCGGGATGGTCACCACCGACGACGAGTCGATAGCCAAATCGGTCGCCAAGCTGAGGGATTGCGGCCGCACTTCCAGATATGTCCATGACGTCGTCGGCTTCACCGCCAGGCTGAACACCGCGAATGCGGCGTTCGGTCTTGTCCAGCTGCGTCATCTGGACGAATGGAACGAAAGGAGAAGGGCGATTGCGGCCATATACTCTAAGCATCTGAATGGTGTGGCATATGTCGTGCTGCCTCCGCGGGGCGACGAGAACGTCACGCCTGTTTTTCATCTCTTCGTGATCAAGTGCAAGAAGCGCGACGAGCTGGCGAAGTACCTCGGGGAGAGAGGTATCGAGTGCGGCATCCATTATCCGGTCCCGATACACCTCCAGCCGGTGTACCGCGAGATGTATTGTTACGATTCAGGCGCATTCCCAATCAGCGAGTCACTGTCATCCAGCCTGTTGTCCTTACCGATATTCCCTGCATTGCCTGACGACGATGTGAAGTTCATCTGCGAGCAAATCCTCGACTTCTACAGGGGGTGTTCAGGATGAGGCGCTTCGATGTCGGTGTCCTCGGAGTCGGATACTGGGGACGCAAGATCGTGGACGAGTACTGCGCCATCCAGGGCGTCAAAGTCAAGGCCGTGTCGGACCTCTCGGACAAGAACCTTGAGTACTGTCGGGACAGGCACAAGGTAGAGGAGCTTTACCACGATTACAGGGACGTCCTGGAGGATGACTCGATAACTGCCGTGAACGTCTGCCTTCCGAACTCCCTTCACTTCCAGGCATGCAAGGAGGCGCTCGATCGGGGAAAGCATGTCCTGGTGGAGAAACCTATCACGCTGACATCCGCTGATGGCAAGGTCCTTGTCGACCTCGCCGAGAGGAACAATCTGACACTGTCGGTCGGGCACATCTACAGGTTCAACAACGCCATGCTTGAGGTCAAGAGGCTTATCGATGAGAGCTTCTTCGGTAGGATCTTCTTCCTGGACATGACCTGGGTCAACCTCGAGCCACCTTATGCGGACAGGGACGTAATAGTCGACCTGGCGCCTCATTACTTCGACATAACGAACTTCCTTCTCGATGCCTGGCCGAAGAAGATAACATGCGTGGCGCGACCGTTCAGGCGCAAGGAGATGGAGGAGACCGCTTATATCACCTCAGAGATGCCGATTGGGGAGATGGCGCACGCGACGCTGAGCTGGCTCGCGCCGAAGAAGGTGAGGCACATCGAGGTCGTCGGCGAGAACCGGTCCTGCGTGATCGACGCAGTCGGCCAGGAAGTGACGGTGCACGAGAGCGGTTACACTTACAAGCTCGGGATCGAGAGGAACAACACCATCCGGACCGAGCTGGTGCATTTCTTGAAATCCATCGGCGACCCGCTGATCGAGACGAGGAACAGCGGCGTGATCGGTGTCAAGACGGTGGAGATGATCGAGCATTCAAAGAGGTCTTTGGCCGAAGGCAGAACGGTCGAGAC
>CAZJDY010000009.1:0-11060 GCA_964544915.1 uncultured Methanomassiliicoccaceae archaeon
GCCCTGAATCTGCCTGTGATTGGCATAATTGAGAACATGAGTGGCTTCACCTGCCCCCACTGTTCTCATAAAATAGATCTCTTCAAATCAGGCGGTGGCCTCAAGGCTGCACTCGATATGGATATCCCATTTCTCGGAAAAATCCCATTCGATCCTGAAATCTTAGAATGCGGCGATTCCGGAATACCTTGCCTATTAGAACTAGGAAGCTCTCATCTCAATGAGCCCTGGGAAAATCTTGCGAAGAAGGTTGAGGAGTTCGTGAATAGAAGGCCATGAGGTCTCGGCAATGGGCGACAAGAAGGGAGTTGACTTCGGCTCGGGCCAGTGCATCTGTCCGAGATGCGGTTACAAAACGAAACACGTCGACCGTGGTGTACCATGCACTCAGAGCAAGTGCCCGAAATGCGGGTCAGCGATGATGGGTGAGTCGTGTCATGCGAATAATCGGATCGGTTCTGTTCGAATGATGAACTTCAAATGCCGCAACTGTGGGCTCCTTATGGTACTCCCTGAAAGACCGGACAACTGCGTGAAGTGCGGAGGATCTGACATTGTCCGTGAAGGCTGGAAGCGATATTCTGACAAAAAGGACAGGAGTCGATTGAATGAATGGAAAAGAGACAAAGAACATGAAAGTAGGCGTGCCGAGTCTTAGACCCGGTGGTCTGGATGCGGACGTATCTGCCCACTTCGGGCACTGCGAAGTTTTCACCGCAGTGGAGCTTGATGGAAGAGAAATCAAGGAAGTCTGGACACTTGACAACGACGGGGAGCATAATTGCATGATTCCGGTTCAGAGAATGGCTGAAGAAGGAATTGACACGGTTCTTATCGGTGGAATCGGACGAAAACCTTTGACGGAATTTCAGAGAATGGGCGTTAGAGTCTACGTCGGAGCGGCCGGTACTGTAAAAGACGCCGTATATGGCTTTCTAAGCGGTTCCCTCAGGGAGGCAACAGTGAAGGATGTTTGTCGCGGAGGTTGTCATTGACCTGATCAGGTCGGTCAGACAATGCTATCTCGAAAGGCCTGGCTTGGACCTTCATGCATGGCGATCGTCTGTGGACCATATCATCTGTTTGGGGTCTAAGGAATTGCACTCTGGAGATTTGGAGCTACAAGACCTTTTCTTGTGCTCCAATATTAACAATGGTTGGGACAATTTGAGGATATAGTTTATTACCTCAATAGAATTGCCTGCTCACAGTATCAATGTATAAATAATGAGAATGGGAATCAAATATTTGATTGTAATAGGATGAACCCACAGACCTCGAGCTGCAAGATTGAGATTGATTGCATCGATCCAGAGGCTTACACATCAATTGTGAATCATACGATTCGGAAGAATATTCTGAAAATCCTCTATCGAATCACCAGAGAGGGACCAGTTTCCAAACAACGGATTGCTGACGAATTAGGCATCGGATATCATCAGCTTGTCTACCAGTTGAATAACCAGCTCAAGGAGTTCTGGACCGTCAAAGAGGAGAAGAAGGTCAGAGGAACGAGATTGGAGCTCATAGAGCCCTCAAGACCTTCGACGGTGTTCATAACCGTCGGAAAGAACAACAGCATTTTCATGGTGGATCCTCTTGCTAACATTTTTGGACCGCTCTCAAGGGTCGGAACCCGATGTGATTCTTGCACTGAGGAAGATGCAAAGAAATGTATGGACCACATTCGGACAAGATGCGATTGTGCGCCCTCCGTCTCGAAACCTGCAGAGAGCATATTGCGATCGAATGGGAGGAAGCTGCCTTACAGACCCATGGATTTTGCCGTTCTCTGTGCTCTGGAAATGATCATCAAAGGAGAGAAATGCGTCATGACCATCCCTTGTCAAACTTGCGCATTCATGAGGAGAATCATACAAATAGTATGATTCGATGAAGCTAGTTTCCTTAGTGGAGGATGGGAGAGGGTCTGTAGTTTATTATTTGATTTTGGGCTAGACTTTTTATTTCAGTAGTCCATCAATGGGCTCGAGGGTTGAGCGAACTCAATCATTCTCACTAGGAGATGACAGAATACTAATGACATATACGATTAGCATGACCACACCAACGATACTAGTGATCCCCTGAGTTCTCTTTAGGTGGGCGATATGCTTGGCAAGTATCGGGTAAACGGGGAGGAAATCGACTCTTTGGACTTGAAATCGATGGTGGTCACCAGAGGCATCAAAGTGAGCAATAGGGTATACGAGAAATTCGGAAGAACCGACAGGATATATCCCGATCCCTTGACCTGCAATTGCCTGATATTGCCCGATGGGATCGTCGTCCAGATGACCGACGTAGCGCTACATTTGAGGTATGTGAGATCGGCAATGTCCCTGGAGAACCTAAAGCAGATGAAACACTTCCTCCAAATCAGCACCCCATGGAAGCTCGACATCTCGGATTCTGGCAAAGCGGTACTCTTTAACAATGGCGACAAGATTACAGATGTTGATTTCCCTCCAGCATCTCATTTCTATGAGCAGGTGACGTCCAGTAGTTTGCCATATCTAGGCAACGCCGTATTGCAAGGAACCCAATGGCTGTCCTTTCAATGCCTTTGGACGTGCGATTACGCATTTGCAGGATACCCTTGTCAATTCTGCTATTCAGGAATGGTCTTTGAACAGCGCGCACGAAAACACAAACCGCTTCCTCCTGTTCCAACGACCAGGGATGTCGCCGAGATCACGGATTATGCTGTGAACAAAGAGAAAATCGCCGATAGCATCCAACTCACTGGAGGGTCTACCATGAACCCCCAGGCGGAGTGCGATGTGATAAAGGGCCATCTCAACGAAATAGATTCTGTCGTTGGCCTTAAGAACATCCGCGGGGAGGTCTTGGTCTATACGACCCCTCCAAGCGATCCTAAGATGATAGATCAAGTCTTTGATGCTGGGGCGGACAGAGTGGCCTGCAGTCTTGAGGTCTGGGACGAAAAGTTGGCGAAGATAATAACCCCCGGAAAGTGGAAGTTCACCGGGCGTAAGAGGCAACTGGATTGTCTGGAATACATATCGAATGAGTACGGACCAAACAAAGCATGTAGCTCATTCGTGGTTGGTGTGGAACCGGGAGAAAGCTACCTCGCGGGGGCTGAGTATCTGGCATCCCGTGGCATTGTGCCCATCGCATCGATATGGATACCATTCGGGAGACCTGTGATGGGCAAGATGCAGGCTCCCGGGCTGGACTACTATCGCAAGGTCAAGGAAGGACTGGCAAAAGTCTATGTGAAATATGGCATTGAGCCTCCCGGTGGATTGGGATTGAATGTTTGCCTATGCAGGGACGCTTGGGCCCACAGGTCTGACATATTGAACGGCCTCAAGCATGAGAATTGTTGCCAGCCAATCCCTCAGAGTAATCTCATTTCCATTAACTAAGAAGTCACTTAGCCATGTCATGGCTAGGAAGAAATAGACTTGATACGAGAAAACCTGCTGGACAAAGTCTCCATTGCCACATTACAAAAGGTCACGGATATTTGGGAGCATCTGGTTTCGGCACAAAACACGACACCTTTCTGTCGTTGACCCTTATGCCTGCTTTGGCCAGTGTGGATTCCACCACTCCCTCGATTGCCTGCTTGAGTTGATTCGGCAGTGAGCGAATCCTGGAGTTAAGCACGAAATCAGCTTCGCCGACCAGGAATCTCCCTCCCCTTGCTCCATCAATCTGCAGCGAACCTCCGACAAGACTGATCTTCATGCCAATATTCGTAGAGCTCACTAGAATCTTCACGTGAGCTATGTCGTCTGCATCGAATCTCTTGGATATCCCCTTCATCATTGAGGTCAGAACATCATAGATGTCAACCTTCTCACCATCGGCAGAAATCCTGCAGCTGGTGCTGTACCATCCCATGGCCGCCTTCTCCATCGAGAAGAGTCGTTGATCGACATCTGGTGCGATCTTCTTCGTTTCCAGGTTCGAGTTGACCACTCCTAGGATTTGGGCTAGGTTTCTCTTATCAACGGAAGAAAATTCGAAAATCTCGGCGTCTGGTACCTGTTCTGCGACATACTTTCTGACGGCGGTCCTTTCCTCATCAGTTAGCAGGTCGGTCTTGGATATCACCAATACCTCGCCCTCACGCATTTGATGAATCGGGATCATCCTTCTCGGCACAAGGTCCAGATTATCCCTTTTCATCAGGTCGTTCAACGTCCTTTGGCCATCGACCACTACAAACAGAGGAGAGACTTGGAACTCGTCTTTGTATAGCGACTTCATTGGTGCTATGACCGAACCTAGGAGACTCGTCGAGGTCCCTATCGGCTCCGCAATCAGTACATCTGGTTTGGCTACACTCACCAGACTTCGAGCATTCTTGATGAACTCATCGAACCTGGTGCAGAAACACGCGCCAGTCACCTCTCTCACATCCACCCCGGCATTCTGCATGAATTGAGTGTCAACAAGCACATTACCCTGATCATTTGTGACGATGGACACTGATCTCCCTTGTTCGTTCAGCGCCCTTGCTAGATGATACGCAAGGGTAGTTTTCCCCGCACCAAGGTAGCCTTCTAAGAACACGACTCTGGTTTTCATAACAATCGTCGGTTGCGCTACTGCCGACGGCGATTGCAGTTGGTGGTCTTTATGCTTTTCCACCGAGTCAAATATTCCATTCCTGGTAGGAAATGGGTGTGTGAATCATCGAATAACTCCAACCGACACCCTCCCAATGCCAGTGGGGGAATCGAAATTGTAGGTTTTTCACCTTATCCTACAACGAGAGTAGGAATCAGTAGTTCTGCCCGAAATCAAATTTCCCAGCATCCAGATAAGTATTTCTTGAGTTCAATTAAAACGAGAATGTGTTTCGAGCCCTTGAAGGGCGAAACCGTCTTCCTTTTCTTCTTCTGATCTGTACTCGCCTCAGCCCATCTGCCGTCAGAGCTATCAGAAACGTTCAAAGGAGTGGGCCGGGCGAAGCCCAAACCCTCCATCAGCCAGCGTCACTTGTTCACGTTCCAATGTTGGCGAAAACTACCGAGATGTAATTCAAAAAACAATTGTCTAGATGAGAACATGAGTGGGCTCACCCGGATTCGAACCGGGGATCTACGCCGTGTAAGGGCGTTGTTTGACAGACGGCCTGGGAGTGCCAGACCGCCTCATGACCGCTAGACCATGAGCCCTGTCAGTTAATAGGAGAATCATATTAAAACCTTAATCATCGAAGCTTACGACCGAACCCAATCGACGATGATGCGGTCAAAAATGAAGAAAGGGAAAAAGGTTTGATGGGTTTCTAATCGATTATACCGACAGTGCCGAAGTAGTAGTCCACAGGGCCGGTATTCGCGCTGACCACGACGTAGATTTCATCGTATATGGTCAGGCTGGAGAAGCTCTTCATAGCGGTCTCTAGGCCGTGATTGACGTCTACTTCGAACAGCAGGGGCAGGAGATATAGGCCGCTGTATGTGTACTGGCCCGGCGCAAAGACGGTTATCCAGTAGTCGGCATCAGGGTAGTTCGGATCGAGGCCGATCACATCTCCGCCGTCGTCGATGAGCTGGTCGTTGATGTAGACATTGTCGATTAACCAGCCTTGGTAGGTGACAGCCGAGTCGGTCATATACCTGAACCGGAACATTATCTCCTGACCGGCGTAGGCCGACAGGTCGAAGGACATTGTCAGCCAGTCTTCAGACCAGCCCGTGAGACCCGGTAGGTTCTCCACTATCATTGGATAGGCGCCCGATTCGCTCAGTTCTGTCGTGTATTCGTTCGCCAGTGAAACCCACGTCGCCCCGCTGTCATTCGATACCTGGATGAAGCCGAAGTCCCAGTAATCCTCGATGTCCCAGTAGGTGTCAAAGGTCAGGGTCGCCTCCTCCATTCCTGTGAGGTCAGCGGTTCCAGTGAGAGACACGTCCCTGTCGGTGCTAGCTCCCGACCACCAATAACCACCGGTGTTCTCCCATCCGTATGTCGTATAGTCCTGACCGTCGAACTGGAACTGGAGAAGTAGCGGGTCTGCCCACCACCAGTCATACCAAGCTGCCAGCTCATAGTATCTCGCGCCATACGCGCCAAGAGTGGAGACTCCGGTGTCATATCCTAGAATCGTTCGTGTGTCGCCGTACCAGTAAGAATGCGAAACGTATCCCCAATACGGAGCGTACGGCCATTGTGTCGATCCACGGGGTATCACTGCTGGATCATTCAGGTCAATCGACTCGTAGTTGTACAGTCCGCCACCGGGGCTGTCGCTGCGGATCAAGTTCGCCAAGGTCCAAGCATGGAACACGCTATCGAAATTCCAGTCCTCGTACCCAGCTTCCTGCAGCGCCTCTGTCACGGAGGCAGCGCCGTTGTCCTTATCGTGGAATATGGCCGTGATAGTGTCCGAACCTCCGAAGTGATCGTTCACGTATATCATGAACAATGCGGCTGCACCGTAGTCGGCCAGGTCGTTGTTGTCTTGGTCTCCCCAAACTGTCAGGGAATTGTCAGGCGTGTACAGGAAGGCGTTGATGTAAGCGGGGTCAATCCCGTAGCCGCACAGAAACTCCGCGTACATTGCGCAGCCTTCATTGAGCCAGGACTCTTCATCCGCGTCAGTGGCGTCGTGCAATAGGTGCTGGTATTCGTGAGCGACCGTCGACTCGTACACGTATGGGCGCGGCACACTCCCGGTTGTCCTGTTCTTCCAGTCGTAGCAGTCTATGCTTATGATGTTCCTGTCATAGTACGCCTTGAAGGAAGGACTGAAGAAACCGGCGATGTAGTATGGGTATGTCGTGTAGTAGTTCGCGTCCCTTACGTTGCTGATCATTATCATGACCTTGGTCGGAGTGTGCGTTTTGAAGATATAGGACGCTGGGTATCCCATTTCCTCAAGAAGTGAATTGGATCCATCGAGAGCAGCGGGTTGACCGAAGTACTCCTTCTCTATAGGCCATATGACTGTGTCAAACTCGTTGGCAATGTAGTTGACATTCGTATCATTTATCGTCACCCTATCGTTTCTCGGGTCTCCAGCCGGGAAGTTACGGTTCACCTGGACCCAGACCTCACAGTGCGTGCCGTTCTTCCGCATCTGGAAGTTGCTGAAGAAGTAATAGCCATAGTAGTCATCCAGGACGAGAAACGGGGCGATATCGCTCACATTGTGGTAGTTGCCCACTCCGCCAGCACCGAGAGCTGCTTGAGGTATCAATCCAGCATCCTTGATCAAGCTCAGACTCGGGACCTCACTCCTGATCTTAGGCCCAATGTCATAACGCTCCGGATCCATATACTTCGAATCCGAAGTGTCGGGGGTCTCCGCAGTCATCCTCGGGAGAAGGACCGCGAAGACTCCTAGCACCATTATCAGTGCTATTGCTATGCTAAGAATCTTAGCCATTTTTGTTAACACTTCACCCCTCCTAAGTATGCCGCCAGCTCAAAGGCGTTCCTATGCCAGTCCCCCTCACCTCTGGCGGCCATAATACTTGTAATTGATTGTATCGTTTGCCACCATATATATAAATTTTGTAACTGGTCTGGGTATCCTCTCGTCAACTCACCCTCTCGGGATTGATTCAACTGGAAAGGACCGACTTGGAAGATCCCCGAAACGGAGATAATGGTCGACACCGTTAATCCTATCCGGATTAGTCTACTGCGAAAAGAGGTCGTAGGTCTTGCCATCCAAAAAGGGACCTTTGTCTAGAATCCGCTCGGCCTTGCGGACGCCAGACACGGGTCCGGCTATGCGAAGGTTCTTCATCAACACGGTCTTTGATTCGACATTCGTCGTACTCGGAGTCATCATCGGCTCGGCGTTCTCGCCAGAGCCGAGGCTGAGCGTGGTGATTACGACGATTTTGACGAGCAGCCTTGCCTTGGGCATATCCACCGGCGTGAGCGTTCATGAGGCGGAGAGCATGGAGCAGAGCAGGAGGATAGAGAGGATGGAGAGGGCCCTCTTGACGTCATTAGACGATACGGAAATTAGAAGGTTGTCAAGGATAAGTCTCGGGATAATCTCGTTCACTAATCTCATCGCACCCATCGTAGTCTGCGTGATAACCATATCCCCGTTCCTTCTGGTCGCAGAAACTCAGATCCGAACGGCCGCTTGGGCGTCCGTAATACTGGCGATAGGCATTCTCTTTAGCACCGGTGCGATGATGGGAAGAATGGGGAAGAGGAACCCTTGGGCGAGAGGGACGAGGATGGCTATCGCGGGTCTCGCTGCGTTTGCTATCTGCTTCTGGATTCAGACCCTGGTCTGAAGGTCAGCAGATCCTCGGGACAGGGTCCCCGACCGGCGGGTCGAGGATCCTGCGACCTCCGACCTCGGTCCTAAGCACGACCCTTCCGGCACCTTTCGTCGCTCTTCCGACAATCTCCGCTTTCTTGCCGATTTTGGATCCTCTTATCACTCCCAGGACTTCCTCCGCGATCTGGGGAACGACGGCCACTACGAGCTTCCCCTCGTTCCCGATCGATAGCGGGTCGAGTCCCAGAAGCTCGCATGCATTCCGCACTGGGTCGGAGATCGGAATCTTCGCTTCCTCCACCTCGATGCCGATTTTCGACTTCGACGCCCATTCGTTGAGAGTGTTAGCGAGGCCGCCCCTCGTGGGGTCCTTCATGCTGACAGCTCCCCCGATCTCGAGCACGCTTTCAACGAGCTCGTTCAACGGAGTGATGTCGCTCTTCACCTCGCTCTCGAAGCCGTAACCCTCTCGGAATGAGAGAAGGGCGATGCCGTGGTCCCCGAGCGTCCCGGACACGATTATGACGTCCCCCTCTCTCAGATTGTCGTCGGTCAACCACCTGGAATCGACGATCCTGTACTTCGTTGCCACCTCGAGATCGTGATCTAGATTGTCGCTCCTCCTGCCGATCGCCGAGGTCGTGATGATCATGCCGTCCACCGCCCCCTTCTCCACGACCTTCGTGTCGCCAGTGACGATGGGAACCTTCGTCATCTTCGAGTACTTCCCCATACTCTTCATGACCCTCTCCAAGAGCTCGATTTCGAGCCCCTCCTCGAGTACCAATGCGCTAGCCATAGCGAGGGGTCTTGCCCCCATGACGGCTATGTCGTTGACGGTCCCGCAGACCGCCAGCGATCCTATGTCGCCTCCCGGGAAGAACAGGGGTTTCACCGTGTGAGCGTCAGTTGTGAAAACGATTCCATCGACGACCGCGGAGTCATCGAATGAATGCAACGGGACCTCGACAGGAAACGCTGGCAAGAACGGAGCGATGTGCGAGTCGATCAGCTCATGCATCATCTCTCCGCCCGCGCCGTGCCCCATCGTGATTCTCTTCATGTCCCGGAGGATTGAACGCGACTCGCTTAAATGTTGTCTTCGAATATCGAACAAGAGTCTTCGATTTCTGAAAGAAAGTTTTATCATCATCTCGTCTATCACCGAGAACAACAGACAAATCGAAGAAGAGAAGAGCGCCCATGAACCCCTTCAAGTTCTATGTGCCCACGCGACTGGTGATCGAGGCAGGATGCGTAAGCTCGCTGGGCACCATGCTCGCGAAACAAGGAGTGAAGTCCGCGCTGATTGTGACGGATAGAGGAGTCATGAAGGCGGGATGTGTTTCGAAGGTCCTGTCTTCCCTCGAGGATTCCGGCATCGGCGACGAGGTCTATGACGGCGTCGAACAAAACCCGAGTGAGGAGAACGTGAAGGAAGCCCTTGCGATGTTGTCTCGGAACGGATATGGGGCGATAGTCGCTGTCGGCGGCGGCAGCGCGATCGACACTGCGAAGGCCGTTGTCGCTATGATGATTGAGAAGGTCGACATACGGGATCTGTACTCGAGGGAGGTAGTCGGCAAAGCTCCGATCATTCTGGTGGCAGTGCCTACAACGGCTGGCACAGGGAGCGAGGTCACCAGGTCCGCCGTCATTACGAACAAGGAGGCGAGGGTGAAGGAGACGATACGCGGGGAGTGCCTTTACCCTAAGATTGCTCTTGTCGACCCCGAGCTGACGATCTCACTTCCGAGATCCATCACCGCCTCGACTGGTATGGACGCTTTCACTCACGCAATTGAGGCTTACACCACCAGGAACGCGCATGCACTTTCGGATGCTTTGGCAATCGAGGCCACTCGATTGATCTTCGCAAACCTGAGGAAGGCCGTGAGCGACGGGAGCGACATCGAGGCGAGGAGCAACATGTGCGTTGCGAGCACTTTGGCCGGAATGGCGTTCTCGATATCGGGCCTTGGAATGGTTCATGCTATGGCCGAGCCCCTGGGCGGACGGTTCAATGTTCCTCACGGGGTCGCGAACTCTATACTGCTGCCATATTGCCTGAATTACAACTGCGACGCGGTGTCGAAGAAGCTGGCGTTCCTCGCGAGGGTCCTCGGGCTCCGTTCTAGCTACGACGAGGAAGATAGCAGGTCGGTAGAGGACGCCGCGGTCGCCGTCGTGGAGGCCGTCAAGAAACTGTCCGCGGACGTCGGCATACCCCATCGCATACAGAAGGTCACGGTCACCAAGATGGAATTCAACGATCTTGTCGGCGATGCGTTGAAGAACAGCTGCCTCCCGGCGAATCCGAAGAAGGCGAGCAGGGAGGACCTGAAGCGAACTTACGCCATGGTCCTCGACGTCGAGTGAACCTCATATCGATTCCTGGCCGTTCTGGATCTTGCTAGGAGGTCACTGAACAAATCCTTATGAAGTCAGGTCGTATTACACCTGCTGGGCCCGTAGGGTAGTCTGGATTATCCTTTTGGCCTTCGGAGCCAAAGACTGGGGTTCGAATCCCCACGGGCCCGCCACCTGGCATAGCCAGACACCTCGTATTTTTCGTCAATTTTACGGTTTTTTGCACTGGCCTGTTCCCAGGCACGCTGGATGCGCTCGAGGGCTTGTTCCTGTTTTATGCGCCCGTAGAAGCCCTCGGTGGTTCGGGAAGTCTCATGTCCTACCACGTAGGACACGTCGGAGATGAGGGAGGGGTCTCGATCGATGTACGTTGGGATTCCTATAGGCACAGTCGTGCTGGTCTTGTGCTTCAACACCTGGTCTCAGTACGGTTGGAGTCTTGGTATGTCCT
>CAZJDY010000010.1:0-1739 GCA_964544915.1 uncultured Methanomassiliicoccaceae archaeon
GGAGCGGGACTCTGAGGACGACAAGAAATACCGGAGGACTGTGCTGTTCATCACCTGCATCGGTGCGTTGATGGGGCCTTTGGACAGTACCATAGTCAGCGTGTCCCTGCCCCAGATCTCCTCAAGTCTGGGAATGGACTACACCTCGATTATCTGGATCCCCACCGCCTATCTGGTCACCCTGGCGGTCTTGATCCTGAGCGCCGGCAGGCTTTCCGACATGAGGGGACGGAAGCCGATCTTCATATCGGGATTCGCGATCTTCGTAGTCGGTTCGTTCCTTTGCAGCATCGCCCAGAACGGCTCGGAGCTCATAGCCTTTCGGATAGTGCAGGGGGTCGGTGCCGCCTTCTTCGGGGCGACCTCGACCGCTATCGTGACTGACGTCTTCCCTCGCAACGAACGAGGAAAGGCCCTTGGGATCAACGCAATGTCCGTGTATGTCGGTCTGACGATCGGACCTCCTTTGGGCGGGTTCCTCACACAGGCCTTCGGATGGCCGTCGATATTCTACATCAACATCCCGATCGGAGCACTTGTGATCGTGCTGGCGATCACGAAGATGAGGGAGAGCGTCTCGATGCCGAAGAAGGAGAGGTTCGACCTGACTGGATTGTTCACGTTCTCCTCCGCCCTCGTACTTATTCTGGTCGGACTCACCCTGGGAGACTTCGTAGGCTGGACGAGTGCGTCGATCCTTCTCATGTTCGCTTCAGCCCTTGTGTTATTTACCTTATTCCTGATCGTTGAGAGGAGACGCGGAAGCCTAGCCATGCTCGATGTCGACCTTATACTGAAGAATAGGCTCTTCGCGGCTGGAAACATGAGCGCGCTCTTGAACTACACGTCATACTTCGGCATCAGCTTCATGATCTCATTCTACCTCCAGATCGTGCTTTCTTTCTCTGCCTTCCAAGCTGGCCTCGTACTGCTCGTGATGCCGATCACCATGGCATCGCTTTCCCCCATAAGCGGCTGGATGTCCGACAAAATAGGATCGCGCGCCCTCGCCTCTGGAGGGATGGTGATTATAGGCCTCGGCCTGCTGCTGATGAGCACTCTCACGACCACATCGGACACCGTGCACGTCGAAATCGGGCTATTCGTCATGGGGGTCGGCATGGGCATCTTCGCCTCCCCGAACACGAGCGCGGTCATGGGTTCGGTCCAGAAGAGCCAGCTTGGAGTCGCGTCGGGCACGTTGGCCACGATGAGGTCCGTAGGTCAGGCATCGAGCCTTGCTCTGATGGGCGCTATCGTGGCGACCGTCGCTGGGACGAGTCTGCTAGGTGCATTGTTTAGTGGGGGTCCTCCTCCGCCGGTGGCTGACATCGCATTCGTGCGGGGGATGAGCTATGCTTTCGTCGTCTCGGCGATGATCGCCTTCATTGGCGCGGGAACATCTTTGGCGAGAGGACCAATGGCGAAAGACGAGTACGCGCGAGTCGATTAAGATACCCGGAAAAAACCGTGGACAGATTCGAACGCCAGCTGTGACTGGGACAGACGATCCACAGACTCTATCGAGTCCGTATCCTGCTATTTCCAGATCGATTATCAATATTGGTACCAGGAGTGATAGGTTCTAATACCGACGAAAAGTGATTCTTATTGTAAGATAATGACAGAGGCATTCGCACATAGAATCCTCCAAAGGGACTGCGAGGCTGAAGAGAGACTTCAGAATCATCTCCTAGATCTTGTTCATTTTGAACTACCAGACATAGGTCCAATCGTCA
>CAZJDY010000011.1:0-13665 GCA_964544915.1 uncultured Methanomassiliicoccaceae archaeon
GAGAATGAGCCGATGATCGATGGGATAGTGCTCTCGCATGCCCACACGGACCACGGCGACTCGATAAGGTATCTCAAGGACGACCTGCCAGTTCACTGCGGTAGCGTGACGAAGCACATCATCCTCGCGCGGGAGTTCTCCGGCCTGTACCAGGGCGAATACGCCATTGGTAAGTGCTCGAAGCTCAGGGGACAGGACTGCTACGAGCAGAAGTGCCTCAAGAACTTCGTTGAGATTGAAACTGGTCAGAAACACAGAATCGGGGACATCAACGTCACCCAGCATCATGTGGACCATTCAACTCCCGGGGCCTGCGGAACGATACTGGAGACCCCGGACTCGGTCATCGCTTACACTGGGGACATAAGGGTGCACGGTCGGCGACAGCGCTTGACCCGCTCCTTCATCGAGGGGGCTAAGAAGGCGAAGCCAGACATACTGCTGATCGAGGGCACCAACATGCTGGAGGGGAAGATGAACAACGAGGACGATGTCATGTCCAAAGCGATCGACGTAGCCGATCGAACGAAGGGCCTGGTCATGACGGGTTTCTCGAACGCGGATCTCGACAGGGCGCGGACATTTCATGAGGTGGCGAAGGCGACTGGAAGGACTTTGGTCCTCTCGGCCAAGCAGGCATACATCCTCCACCGTCTCAGGCAATTCGAAGATCAGGATTTCCTGTCACTCAAGGATGACGACGTGGCTGTTTTCTTGAAGAGCAAGAAGAGGCGGAGCCCGTTCGAGATAGAGCTCGAGTCGGAGAAATCGTACAACATCATGGAGGCCGGGGACGTCAAGGGAAGGCAGAAGGAGATCCTTCTCGCGTTCACTCTGTACGACATGAACGAGACCTTCGAGATCAAGCCGATCGTGGGAAGTTCCTATATACTTTCTTCCAGCGAGCCTTTCGACGAGGAGATGGAGATCACCTACGACAAGCTCTGCAACTGGCTCCAGCATCTTGGGATGCCGCTCTATCAGATCCACGCATCAGGCCATGCGAGACCGTACGAGCTGAAGGAGATAATCGCGGAGATCTCCCCTGAGGTGGTCATGCCGATACACACATCCAGCCCGGATCTGTACGCGAGCTTCATCTCTGATGTCGGCGTGAAGGTGGACATTCCGGAAGACGGCATGGTCTACCAGATACACTAGGTGTCAGTCACTTCCTAGAGAACGATAAGCGCCGAGGGGGAGATTCGAACTCCCGAAGCGCAGAGCGCCACGAGCTTACTGTCCCGGACAGGGGCTCCAGGCTCGCGCCTTACCGGGCTGGGCCACCTCGGCGTGCCGGCGGCTCTTTACCGCTTTGATGAACTTAAATCTTCCCCCATCTCCAGTGTCATTTCCTCTGACTGTTTTCGATCTTGCACGTATCGATGGGAATCCGAGTAAGGGTGTCAGCGACAGTCGGCCTGAACCTCCGCGCGATCTCGAGCTGCGCCGGGCCCGTCTCTATGACCGTTATATCCTCCTCGTAGTACTTGTTCTTGACCATGTTCTCGCCTCTTGGCCCAACTGCAGTGCTCCCGCCGAAGTAAACCTGGTTCAGCTGCGTGCCGACCTGGTTCACATAGACCATGTAGATCGTGTTCTCGATCGCCCTCGCAGGGACGAGGGCCTCGAAGAACGGCCTCGACGTCACTGGGGACGCGGAGATGCAGACGACAACTTCGGCACCATTCAATGCGTATGATTTCGTGATTTCCGGGAAGAAGACGTCGAAACAGATGATGGCGCCTACCTTCGTGCCGTTCACATCGAACATGACCGGCCCCTTGCCTGGTCCGAAGTAGAGTCCCTCCTCAAACGGTCCGAAGTTCGCCAAGAACAACTTGTCGTACCTACGAACCTCCCCGTCTGGCGAGACACAGACTGCACTGTTCCTAAGCACGCCGGGGATATCTTGGTCCTCTACTGGCATGCCGAAGATGACGCTGCATTCTCTCTCCTTCGCCATCTTCGCAACTTTCTTGACGCTTCTCCCGTCGGTCCTCTCGGCCAGCGGGTAGAACTGATCCCTGCACATGTAGCCTGTCAAGTATGTCTCGGCGAAGACGTAGAGGTCCGCGTCCACCTTTTTTAGCGCCTTCTGCATCCGCTTCAGATTCTCTTCCTTGTCACCCAGTGCACACCGGACCTGCGCGAGAGAGATCCTCATGTTATCGCTCAACGAATCTAGTTCGCCTGATATGTTACTTTTGGATGGGCTCATATGGAAAAAACACATAAAAGAGGACACCTGCATATGGGTGAATCATGTGCCCGCAGCTGAAGGAGCACACTGAGATCGTCATCAAGGACTTCATACGACAGAAGGTCGAGGAGAGCAGCACCTGTGGCGTCGTTGTCGGCCTCAGCGGAGGGATCGACTCAGCTGTCGTATCGAAGCTGTGCTCCGACGCTATCGGTGCCGGCAAGGTCCTGAACATCTTCATGCCCTCGGCTGCGTCGTCCGAGGACGACAGAAAGGATGCGGAAGTGTTCTCGAAGCAGTTCGGGATGGAGTTCAAGGTCGTCTCCATCAAGCCAGTGATCGATGCATATCAGAAGCTTCTCCCTTCGTCCGAGAGAAAGAACCTCCTCGGCAACGTGATGACCAGGGCCAGGATGATCATTCTGTTCCATCATGCGAATCTGATGAACAGGATCGTGATGGGGACGAGCAACAAGAGCGAGCTCCTCATAGGATACTTCACGAAGTTCGGGGACGGCGGGGCAGACTTCTCACCGATCGGAGACCTGTATAAGACCGAGGTGAGGGAGCTGGCCGTCAAGATTGACATCCCTAGGAACCTGATCGAGAAGGTCCCGACGGCAGGGTTGTGGGTGGGGCAGACCGACGAAGGCGAGATGGGTATAACCTATGAGAATCTGGACAGCATCCTTTACGGCATCGAACGGGGTCTGACGAACGAGGAGATCGTGGCTAGGACCGGCCTGGACGCGAAGCTCGTCGAGATGGTGTGGAGGAAGCACCGTGCGAGCGTCCACAAGCGGAAGATGCCGCTCATCCCGAAAATCGGGGTCAGGACGCTAGGTCTAGATTGGAGAGAGTGATTTTCTAAGCTCTTCTACAGTCCTCAGGAACCTATCGGGCTCAAGCACGTCGAACATGATCTTGTTCGCCTTCTTTCCCAATGCCCAGCCGAACCGCTGCTTCTCTTTGAGTTCGAGCATGATAAGGTCGTACCTCTTCGACGTCACGAACAGCGTGGACTGGAACAACCGGAAGAAAACGCCGGTCCTTAAAGGTCCTCGTTCGACCATTTCAATCTTCTTGACGTTCTTAAAAGGGATCTCGGCCTTGAAGTACCAGCCCTGCCTCAGCATCAATTTGTCCCCGATGATTTCATGTTTCGTGAAGAGCGGAGAAGCTCCCAGAACCAGAAGCGTGACCGCCACGACAGCTGCTCCGATCGCTATAGACAAGAGGTCGAGCTTGGCGGTAATCGCAAGAAGGGCCAGGACGATCACGGCGGCAATCGCAAAGATGATGAAGTCCAGTGAGAACGATTTCCTGCTATAGGCGAAGCTCTTCACTAGCATCTTGCGTGAGCAATGCGATTCAAGTAGCATATTCTTTCCCATTGGCCAAGCGTGTTGGGGTTTGGGCTTGGGCTGCAAAAACTTTAATAAAGACCATCTTATTGCTGCAAGAAGGCTCCCGTAGTGTAGTCCGGTCAATCATATTGGCCTCTCGAGCCAATGACTCGGGTTCAAATCCCGACGGGAGCACTTAATTTGTTAACAAATAATTATATGTCTCTGGTCGCATATTGCCCCTCATGGCAAGGCCGCGAGGGCGCCCCAATCAGGGTAAGACCGAAACGATCCGGGAACGCTGCGTGACAGTCTATCTTCCGACGAAAGAGCTGGTCCAAGGATGGAAGGGGACGGCGAGCATGGCAGGCATGCCGGTGTCGCGTTACGTCTATGAGGTCGTTGAGCGCCACCGAAGAGGAGACTCGGGAGAAGTAACCCCGAGCTGGAAGCTTGAGGAGCAACTAAAGACGCTCCAGGCGGAACTCGGGACGCTGCAGGGAAAATACGACAATCTCCGGGTCGCCTTTGAGAAGCAGGAGAAAGAGCTGCGGCAGGTCTCCGATGCCTTGGCAAAGGCCTCGCAGTCATCGGTCGATCCGGACATCGCCCGCGGGATGATCAGCATCTTTCTGAAGGAGCCGGACAAGAACCATTTCAAGATGTTCATGATAGAGAAGCTGGGGATTCGAGATGACGATACAGAGAGGCTTGTCAAGTTCCGCGATACTGGCGCATTCCTGGAGAGCATCGGCCTCATAGAAGGAACGGGATTCATGGAATGGAGGTGGAAGATTGGAGGGAGCGTCGACGAGGCCCGCAGAGATGACGGCGAGAAATACGCGGTCATGCTCGAGCGGTACTACTAGACTCGATCAGTTCAAGGACGAGTGCAGGCTGCGAGGAATGAGTCACGGCTCGACGTTGAGCTACCTCTCCTCGATCCGGATATTCTCAGACTTCCTTTCAAGGAGAAAGAAGCACATCATCCAGATAGACAAGTCCGATCTGAAAGCGTACATCGATTATCTGCTCAGCGAGAGAAGAGTGTCGTATCCGACCCTCGAGTCGCACTTCTCCGCTTTGTCCGCCTTCTACGATTGGCTCGTTTTCGAGGATGAGCTTCCGGCAAATCCAGTTCTAGCGGTCAGGAAGAGGTACCTCAAGAGGTACAAAGGAGGAGAAGGCTTCGGGAGCGGCGAACGAAAGCTCATCTCGGTCGAGGAAATGGCTCGCCTGGTCAACTCCATCATAAGCTCCAGGGATAGGGCGATCGTTGTGGTCTTGGCAAAGACAGGCGTCCGAAGAGGGGAGCTTGTTCGGATGGATGGGGGCGATGTCGACATGGATCATCTATACATCAATCTCAAGCCTGCGGCAAAGCGTTCCAACCGTAGGGTCTTCTTTGACAGCGAGACAAGGCGTGTCCTTTCCGACTGGCTCCGGGTAAGGGAGGCGTACGCAAGGAGTGACTGCCCCGCCCTCTTCGTAACCGAGTCTGGCGGGAGGATCAACAGGAATCATGTTTACGACAGTGTGACGAAGCACGCCACTCGCGTCGGGCTTCACAATCCTCAATCTCTCAAGCTCGAGGATCGGTTCACGCCGCACTGCTGCCGCCACTGGTTCACGACGCATCTCAGAAGAAGCGGGATGCCGAGGGAGCATATCCAGGAGCTCCGGGGCGATCGGAGGCCGGATGCCATGGACATTTACTACCACATTGACCCTGAGGATCTGCGTTTGTCCTATCTGACGCATATGCCACGCCTCGGATTGGTTTAGTCGGTGCTTCAGTACGATTCTTGTGGGCTCAGCCGAGACCAAGCATCGACAAAGCCAGATGGTCAAGATTGGAATTCAATTCCTGCGTTATGGAGCGGGACCAGCCTGCAAGACCCTTTTCCATCTCTTTTTGTTATGTAATCCCTGTCTGAAGTAAGAGTTATCGGAAGTCTAGGGAAATTCGTGGACCGAACGGGAATACGGTCCACGATTCTAACTGGATAGAGGTCGAGAATGCCATCAAACGGCAGATTGAACCAGAGGAAGATTGGAAAGATAAACGAAACACTATCTTCTTTTCTTACTGTTTTTTTCCTTTCAGAGGGTCCCGTTTCATTGTGAAGACTTCTTCTTCTCGTTCCTTTTCAGATTTGTATTGTGCACTTTGAAACAGTGGACTGGAGATTATTAGATCTGCGGTAGCTCTGTTGCAAGCTGTCGGTACATTATACAAGACAGCTATCCTGAGAAGTGCTTTGACATCAACATCGTGGGGAAAAGTCTGCAGGGGATCCCAGAAGAAGATCAGATAATCCAATCTGCCATTTGCGATCAAAGCGCCAAGCTCCATGTCTCCGCCGTAGGGGCCGCTCTTGAGCAAATTGATTTTCAGCCCTGTTTTGTCCATTATCCTCTTCCCAGTGTTTCCAGTTGCGAATAGGTTGTAGAGAGACAGGGTTCCTTTATTAGAATCGGCCCACTCCACCAAATCATCCTTCTTTTCATCATGTGCTACCAAACCGATATCTCGCTTAGGTGGCAAAGTTTCACCTCTTCACACTGAGTCGAACATACGCAACAATCTTAAGCCTTCCTAAGGGCAGAAGCGCCATGATTCATTTCATCTGGCACAGGATGCGCGCTACCTCGTTCGTCCCAGATATTCTCCTGGGCGTAATCTTCGCAGAAAAGGAAGAACAACCCGTCCCGCGGACTCTCCAAGGCAATCCTTCTCGAATGACCTACTTCTGGAAGGTCGCGAATCTCTGGATTTGGTTCTCGTTTCATCGAAGTAGAAGGAACGAAGCAAGCAACGTGGTCAGAGAATACGAATCGACACATTTGAAGGAGTTTAGGTACGCATAGACACTCTTATTTGTGTGTATACCACTGACCAAAAAACCAGATTCGAACGCGATATCCCGGCACTTCCAAATTACGCTCTGGGCCCTTCGGCGGCACATCGTCTATGCCAAGAGGTAATCCCTTTTGGCTAATCTCTTCCCCTTTGGAGCTCACCCCCACCAATTACCCTCAGAACCGTCAGAAGTGTCAGGAGGGAAGTCGTTGCATCAAGGGTATCCAGCCTCTCCTTCTCTGCGTTCTCTCTTCATCTCGGCGGGATCCAGCCTCTCACCATTGACCATATAGACTATTCTCTCTCCAATGTTGCAGGCATGGTCAGCTATTCTCTCGAGGTATCTCGCCACCAGAATGTAGTGGATGCCCATCGTCACCTTTTTTGGGTCCTCCATCATGTAAGTAAGGACTTCCCTGAAGATGCTCTCGTACAGACCGTCAACCTCGTCATCACGTTTAAACAGACCCCTCGCCTTCTCAGCATCTCTCGTGACAAAACTATCTACTGCATCCTTCGCCATACCCTCTGCCAATCCGGCCATTTGGGGAATGCTGATCAGTCTCTTGAAATGCCTTTGCTCTTCGAGTATGTGGGATGCGTCAACGATGTCTCTTGCGTATCGTCCAATCCTGTTGAGGTCGGTGATTATCTTAAGGCATGTGGACACGGTCCGAAGGTCCCCGGCAACAGGTGTATGTAAGGCTATCAAATCCAGACAGTGTTTTTCGATTTCTGAGTCACACCTATAGATCTCTTCATCTAACGCTTTGACCTCGGCTTTCAGGGATTCCTCGCCTGTGACAAAGGCGCTGACGGCTTTTCCAATCGCCTTGCAGGCGAGGCTGCCCATTTCCGTTACTTCCGTGTTCAACTTCTCCAATTCCTGCACAAAAACGACTCTGGTTGTCATCTAACCAAATCTCCCAGTGATATATTGCTCTGTCAACTTCTTTTCCGGTTTCTCGAACATTTTCCTCGTGTCACCCATCTCAATCATTTCGCCAAGATAGAAATATGCAGTCTTGTCGGCCACCCTCGCCGCCTGTTGCATATTATGGGTGACAATCACAACGGTATAGTCCCTCTTCAAATCGATCAACAAATCCTCAATCTTTGCTGTGGCGATCGGATCTAACGCGGAACAAGGTTCGTCGAAAAGAATGACTTCCGGTTTGATCGACAAGGCCCTCGCTATGCAGAGACGCTGTTGTTGGCCCCCAGAAAGGCTATAAGCGGAATCATCCAATCGATCCTTCACTTCATCCCACAGAGCGGCCCGCCTCAGGCTCCATTCGACCACTTCATCGAGGTCTTTCTTCGTCTTCACGCCGTGAATCCTCGGAGCGAAAGCCACATTCTCATACACCGATTTGGGAAAGGGGTTGGGCTTCTGGAACACCATTCCGACCTTCTTCCTCACGTCGACGACGTCGACATCCTTGCCATAGATGTCCATGCCATCAATAATGACCTTTCCCTTCACCTCGCAACTTAGTATGATGTCATTCATCCGGTTCAGACTCCTGATGAAAGTGGACTTGCCGCAACCAGATGGACCGATGATTGCCGTGATTTCATTCCCATTGATGTCCATGTTCACATTCTTCAGAGCATGATTGTCGTCGAACCAGACATTCAGGTCCACCACGTGTATACTTGCAGGCATTTTCACCACCTGTACTTCTCTCTATATCTCTTTCTAAGAACAATCGCTACGAGATTCATTCCGACAATCAAGATTAGGAGCACAAGGGCTGTACCATATTGGATTGATCGGCTTGCTTCTAGATTCGCCGATTGAGTCGCCATCGTATATAGGTGATTCGGCAACGCCATGAAAGGCGAGGATAACGAATCTGGTAGAGCTGGCGAGTAGAAAGCTACACCCGTCAGGAGAATCGGTGCCGTCTCACCTGCGGCCCTAGAGATCGACAGTATTATGCCAGTTAGGATTCCAGGCATTGCATACGGGAGCACATGATGTCGGACTGTCTGCCATTTCGTCGCGCCAAGAGCAAGCGATGCTTCCCTGACCGATGACGGGATCGCTTGTATCGCTTCCCTGGATGCGGCGATGACCATCGGCAATGCCAACAAGCCTAGAGTCAGACCAGCGGCCAGGAGACTGAAACCGAGATTCAGAACAGTTACGAAAAGACCCAGCCCCAGCAAGCCGTATACAATGGATGGTACACCGGCAAGGTTGTGAACTGCAACGCGCCAGATCCTCTTGAATGTGGAGTTCGTTTCGTACTCCACTAGATAGACAGCTGACAGCACCCCGATTGGTACGGCGAAGGCAAGGACTATTGCCATGAGATACACCGTTCCGACTATGGCTGGGAAGATGCCTCCTTCCATCATACCGTTTCGTGGGAACTCCGTAAAGAAACCGACGCTCAACTTTCCAATTCCGCCGATAATTATGTACCCCAGCATTACCAGCAAGGCTGCAACGACAATCGCTCCGCAGCCTCTGAACAGGAGGAAGTAGATTTTCTCCTTCACTTTCCTATTCACTTATACACCTCCACGTATCTGGACAGCACCCAGTCCGCAATGAAGTTAATCGCGAAAGTTATTATGAACAACACCGCGCCGATGGCAAATAGGGTATGATAGTGAAGGCTTCCGAATGGGACCTCACCCATTTCGATGGCTATCGTCGCGGTCATAGTCTCCACCGATGACAGCATGTTGAAGGTAACAAGTGGAGTATTCCCAGTCGCCATCAGGACTGTCATCGTCTCTCCGACCGCCCTACCTATCGACAAGAGAATTGCGGCGATTATGCCTGAGAGGGAAGCAGGAATAATGACCCTTCTTATCGTTTCCCATCTTGTCGCACCTAGCGCATAGGCTGCCTCCTTTAGCTCCTTTGGAACCGCGTTCATTGCGTCCTCGGAAAGACTCACCATTATCGGAATCATCATGACAGCCAACATAACGGCTCCATTCAAGGCATTGAGTCTGTATGTGTTTCCAAATAACGCTTGGATCCAGCCGGATAGAATTACGAGCGCGAAGAAGCCATATACGACAGAGGGGATTCCTGCGAGTAACTCTATCGCAGGTTTCAGAAACGATCTGATCTTGGGGTGAGCGATCTCGGCCAGGTATATCGTACATCCAAGACCAATTGGAATTGCGATCACCGAGGCCCCGAGACTCACCAAAAAAGTGCCGATCATGAGCGGCAATATTCCATAGGCCGGTGCCACAATTGAAGTCGGATTCCAAACATGACCAGTAAGGAAATCTATCAGGTTGATCTTGGTGAAGGCTGGCAGGGCCTCACTGAATAGGAAGTAGAATACTGCGCCGAGAACGATGATAGTGGATAGCGTGGCGAGGAGCAGACCATTCTTGATCCACCAGTCTTTGGTCTTCAATGACTTTGCAGCATTGCTCCACCACTCAACCCAGTATTCCCTGGTCCTGAGCTTGCGAATAGCGTTTCCCATCTTCCTTTGGCGACCTATTCTACGCTTCATGAAGGCTCCACATCTTCGACACCTGGATTGCGAGTTGAATCAAATGGAAAAAGGATAGTGGGTTTGAGTTTTCTTGCGCCTCTAGCCTAGCTTCGCCTTCATCTGCATGAGTACATCGTTTGGCAGAGCATAGCAACCGACCTGTTGAGCTACTGTCTGACCTTGGTCGAGTATCCAGCCGACGTAGGTCTTTATCGCTCCTGTCGGTGCGCCGTTCGTGTATACATTCAAGTACCTGGACAGGCTGTACTGGAAGCTCAGAACTGCAGTGTCGTTGAGTGGAGAGTAGGCAGGTGCGGTTGCGTTCTTCTTGAGATCGACGATCGCTATTCCGCTGGCGCCCTTGGCGTAACCAATGCCAACATATCCAATGCCTCCTGTGTCAACAGCTACTGCGCTGACAATGGCCGAGTTCCCGGTTTGCTGTATCATGTCCGTCCTGTAGTCCTTCTTCAGCAGAACCACTTCTTGGAAGTAGGCGTAGGTGCCAGATGTGCTCTGTCGGCCGTAGGTGACTATCGTCTTGTCGGGTCCTCCGAGTTGATTCCAGTTCGTGTAGGTTCCGTTATATATGCCCCGCAGCTGTTCGATCGTGAGCGTGTCAATGGAGTTCCCCTGATGAACGATGATCGCGATACCATCTATGGCGACTTTGAACTCGACCGGATTTACGCCATTCGCGGTCGCTTGGTTGATCTCAGTCTGATTTATCACTCTTGAAGCGTCAGCGATGTCGGTATTCTTCGATATCAAAGCCTGTATGCCTACAGCGCTCCCTCCTCCCGAGACTATCACGTTGATCGAAGGATTCTCATTGTGGAAGTCCTCCGCCCAATTCTGGCATAATTCGAGCATCGTGTCGGAACCCTTCTGGTTAATGGTCTCAGTTCCTGTCCCACCAGAGAGGGCAACAGCAGCGATTGCAGCAACGACAACGATTACGATTATGCCAATCGCTATGTAAGAATTCCTATTCATGTTGTCTTTCTCCTTTCGACTCATGATGTCTGAGTGAGATCAGAGCACAAGTGGACGCAGGATTTGAGTCCCCCATGGAAGGTGAAGCTTCGCAACGAACCTGCATCAGTCTTTGGCTCTTGGTACAACGCTCAGATCTCATGTTTCGCAAATGTGTGTATTTCTCAGGCATTTATCTACCTTTGGAAAATAGAACATATATCAATATATTCACGTAAGTACGACAGTATATGTATCCTGAACAATATACAATAAATACTAGAACTTGAGATATCACCATCGTAAGATGATAAAAATGAACATCCGACGAATCCAAAAGACCGGAACTTCCACCATGACGGTGTCCTTGCCGAAGGACTGGATAAACGATCACGGACTAAAGGCGGGCGACGCCGTCATAATCGAAGCGCTTCCTGATGGCACGCTTACATTGGACCCGACCGTGGAGAAGAAAGAGAAAAAGTTGGCCATTAGTATTCTCATCGACAATAGTGAATCAGAGGAACACCTGGGTAGAAAGCTTATAGGCGCATATCTGGCCGGCTATGGCAACATACAGGTGAAGTCAAGATCCGGTGAGAGAATTCCCCTCGAGCTGAAGCGCACCGTTAAGGAGTTCTCGAACATGATGATTGGACCAGAGGTTATTGAAGAGACGAGCGACGCAATCGTGTTGCACGATCTCTCAGATCCCACTGAACTTCCGCAAAGGAGGTGTGTCAAACGAATGCAGTTGATTGTGAGCTCAATGCACTCGGATTCGATGATTGCTTTTGAGACGAAAGACGATACCTTAGCTAGGGACGTAATTAATCGTGATTCGGAAGTAGACCGTCTGTACTGGATGGTAGTGAAACAATACAATTTGATATTGACGGACCGCAAGTTGGCGGAACGTATCGGGATCGGCCCTTACGAAGGTTTGAGCCTAATGCTCGTGGCAAGGGCCCTTGAGAGAATTGGTGACCACGCCGAGAGAATCGCAAAGAACACCGTGTCCGCGATTGAAGTCGGCAAACTGACTGGTCAGGATATGAAAATAGGGGACCTGAGTTCCTCGTCGCTCAAAGTCTTAGAAGAATCAATGAACGCATTCTTCGCTTTGGACGTCGAAGTGGCAAACAAAGCGATTGACCAAGGGAACATTCTCGTCCAGAATTGTGAACAGCTTCGCCCCAAGATACGAGCATCCTCCGGCATGGAAGTTGTGACCAAGACAACAGTGCTGGATAGTATAATGAGGACGACGATGCTAGCGATGGACATCGGTGAGATAACGATAAATGGCGCGATGAGGAAAGAAGTGCCCATGCGTTGACTCCAGAGTTCCCGCTCATCAACCGAACTCATCCAGATATCTTCTGTCTGATCTTGATGCCCGTAGGAATGCCCTTTGGAGTCTTCCCAGTCTGACATCAGAACTCTCAGGAGTGTCAGGACCCCCCCCGCACGAGGATTAGGATCTTCCAAGTCGATTCTTGACAATAGAAGCTGTTCATCCCCAGCTCATTGCAACCAGGGGTCTATGGACCTTGGATTTGATTAGGGTGGTCTTGAGTTCGGCGGTATGTCATTTCTGCGCATTCGTTAACGATGGTGAACAACGTGCTATCAAACAATTCCTAGCCATGATTCCTTAGGGGTAAAGTCCGGGCTGACATCCCGACGGGAGCACTGCAATTCTTCACAAACGATCTCGAAGAGCAAGACGATTCTTCTTTGGGTGTGCTAGAGCTGAAGTATGGAGTGAATCGTGCCAATATTCTTAAGTCTCGCAGCTCCGTAAAGCTATCGCGATGAGTACGAAAGCGCCGTCGAATTTCGATGCTTGTAACCAGGAGCATTTCTTGGGGGGATTCCAGTATGGAGTGGATAGATGATATTGTAGCGGTCGGGAATTGGGTCGACGCCAGCGGCGTCGATGATCTCAAGAGAGAGGAAATTGACCTGATAGTTGACGCCAGAACTCTATTCAAGCAGAATAGACTGGGGTCTAACAGGGTTCCCTTGGTGAAGAAAGTCCTGAGGGCGGCGGATCTTCTGGTGGCAATCTCTGACCATAAACCCAAGGTCATGATACGGTGCCACCATGGAAGGGATAGGTCGCCTTTCGTCGCAATGGTTTATGTCAGCAAGAAGTACGGTATTGCGTACAAAGAAGCCTATGATCTCGTAAGGAAGAAGAATCCTCGGACCGTGTATCATTGGGACTGGGTCGAGATGTTGGGGGATGGAGGCACCTGAGCCTCTCTAGGACCCCTCAACAATCCACCTGTCATTCATCATCTTCGTTCGGAGTGTGTCATCCGCTGAAATAAGCGAGAACCCTATCGTTCAGAACGTAACGCAGCCTAGGTCCGACCAAGTAGATTGGCGAGAAGCCGAAGATGTCTTGTTCAATGATGTAGTTCAATGATGTAGTAGATTGCTATCGAGTAGTACCTCTTCTTGATCCGCGGAAGCTCCGTGTCATATCCTTCCTCATCGAGATCCTTCCCCCTCTCAGTCCAAGCATCCAATGGTGCCAGGACCTCCTCTCTCAGCTTCTCGATCCTCCTGTACAGCAGGCCAATCGCCATCCATACGTACAACGAAACTGAATCATAACTACCGCTCAGAGGACAGAATCACAGAACCATGTGAAGCGGGGAAATTGAAAAAGAAAAAAGTGAAGGTTGCCGACGATGGCTGGCAACTCGAATTCAAGGTCTTCGACCAGGGGTCACGAGCCAAACCCAATACTCTTTGCCCTCGAACTTGATGTTCGCATGGCTGGCA
>CAZJDY010000012.1:0-27248 GCA_964544915.1 uncultured Methanomassiliicoccaceae archaeon
AGGATCGATTCCGGTTGATCCTGCCGGCGGCCACCGCTATTGGAATTCGATTAAGACATGCGAGTTGAGAGTCGTAAGGACTCGGCAGACCGCTCAGTAACACGCGGATAACATGCCCTTGGGTGGAGGATAACCTCGGGAAACTGAGAATAATACTCCATAGATCTACTATGCTGGAACGCTTGTAGGTCCAAAACTCCGGTGCCCAAGGATTGGTCTGTGGCGTATCAGGTCGTAGTGGGTGTAATGGACCCACTAGCCGATGACGCGTAAGGGCCTTGAAAGAGGGAGCCCTGAGATGGACTCTGAGACATGAGTCCAGGCCCTACGGGGCGCAGCAGTCGCGAAAACTTCACAATGGGGGAAACCCCGATGAGGGAATTCCAAGTGTTAGCACATTGTGTTAACTGTTCTCCCGTCTAAAAAACAGGAGAAGTAAGGGCCGGGTAAGACGGGTGCCAGCCGCCGCGGTAATACCCGCGGCCCGAGTGGTGGTCGATATTATTGAGCCTAAAACGTCCGTAGCCGGTCTCGCAAATCCCTGGGTAAATCGGCCAGCTTAACTGTCCGAACTCCGGGGAGACTGCGAGGCTTGGGACCGGGAGAGGTCAGAGGTACTTCCAGGGTAGGGGTAAAATCCTGTAATCCCGGAAGGACCACCGGTGGCGAAGGCGTCTGACTAGAACGGATCCGACGGTGAGGGACGAAGCCCTGGGGCGCAAACGGGATTAGATACCCCGGTAGTCCAGGGTGTAAACGCTGCGGGCTTGGTGTTGGGGGTCCTTTGTGGGCGCCCAGTGCCGGAGAGAAGTTGTTAAGCCTGCTGCTTGGGGAGTACGTCCGCAAGGATGAAACTTAAAGGAATTGGCGGGGGAGCACCGCAACGGGAGGAGCGTGCGGTTCAATTGGATTCAACGCCGGACAACTCACCAGGAGCGACGGTTACATGAAGGCCAGGCTGATGACCTTGCCTGATTTTCCGAGAGGTGGTGCATGGCCGTCGTCAGTTCGTACCGTAAGGCGTTCTCTTAAGTGAGATAACGAACGAGACCCTCACCATTAATTGCTAGCGTTTTCTCCGGAAGGCGCGCACATTAATGGGACCGCTGGTGCTAAATCAGAGGAAGGAGAGGTCAACGGTAGGTCCGTATGCCCCGAATCTCCTGGGCTACACGCGCGCTACAAAGGACGGGACAATGGGCTCCGACACCGTAAGGTGAAGGCAATCTCGAAACCCGTTCGTAGTTCGGACTGAGGGCTGCAACTCGCCCTCACGAAGCTGGATTCCGTAGTAATCGCGGATCAACATTCCGCGGTGAATATGCCCCTGCTCCTTGCACACACCGCCCGTCAAGCCACCCGAGTTGGGTTTCAGTAAGGACTTCTCTTCTTTGGGAAGCTCGAACTGAGATTCGGCAAGGAGGGCTAAGTCGTAACAAGGTATCTGTAGGGGAACCTGCAGATGGATCACCTCCTACGCAAGAGGGGGCAGTTCTGCCCCCTCTTCACCATTCCGCGGGATCCCAAGCACCAAAAGCACATCGAACGTCATAATACCCCTTTTTTCTTGATTCTAGATTCGCAGTAGGTCATCTGCTAGATTCCTTCTCGACGCACGTCCACTGCGCCAACGAGAAACAATAAATACTCCAGAAGGTCATCGAGCAATCCCGTGGAGACGATGAAGTATATTTTTGTCACGGGTGGCGTTTTGTCAGGACTTGGAAAGGGCATCACGGCATCATCTGTCGGCCGCCTTCTCAAGTCGAAAGGCCTGAAGGTCACTGCGATCAAGATCGACCCCTACCTGAACATCGATGCCGGGACGATGAACCCGTTCGAGCACGGGGAGGTTTTCGTTCTGGAGGACGGAGGGGAGGTCGATCTGGACCTGGGAAACTACGAGCGCTATCTCGACGTGAACCTGACGAGCAGCCACAATATCACCACCGGAAAGGTCTACCGGGCCGTGATCGAAAAGGAGCGCATGGGAGAGTACCTCGGGAAGACCGTCCAGATAATCCCTCACATAACGAACGAGATCAAGAGCGAGATAAAGACCGTGGCCGAGGCGACCGGTGCCGACGTGTGCATTGTCGAGCTCGGAGGCACGGTCGGCGACATAGAATCGATGCCGTTCCTCGAGGCGGTAAGGCAGATGAACACTGAGCTCGGGAGGGGCGAGAACTGCCTGTTCATGCACACGACCCTCGTACCGGTGTTGGGGACGGTCGGGGAACAGAAGACGAAGCCCACGCAGCACTCAGTGAAGGAACTGAGGTCGATAGGGATACAGCCTGACATCATCGTTGCGAGGGCCAAGCAGCCGCTCGAGTACTCGATCAAACGAAAGATATCATTATTCTGCGACGTCCCCCTGGAAGCGGTGATCTCCGCTCCTGACGCCAGGTCGATCTACGAAGTTCCGTTGATTCTCGACGAGCAGGGTCTCACAGAGTTCATGATAAGAAGGCTGAAGTTCGAGGCCAAGTCCGAGGACCTGACGGATTGGAGGGAATTCCTGGGCAAGGTCTTGAACCCTAGCCGGAGCGTGAGGATCGCCTGCGTCGGGAAGTACACTCATTTGGCAGATTCGTACATCAGCCATCTGGAGGCGTTCCACCACGCCGGAGCGGAGACGGACACGAAGGTGGAGCTCGTGTTCGTAGACTCGGAGGTGATTCAGGAGTCGGGGATCACCGAGGATCTCGCCAATGCGGACGGCATACTCATTCCAGGAGGATTCGGGAACAGGGGGATCCTCGGCAAGATCCTCGCGGCGAGGTACGCGAGGGAGACCAAGGTCCCGTTCCTCGGTGTTTGTCTGGGATTCCAGATCGCGACCATAGAGATTACGAGAGACATGATCGGGCTGGAGACGGCGCACAGCACCGAGTTCGACCCCGAGACGTGCGATCCGGTCGTAGACCTCCTACCGGAGCAGAGGGACATCAAGAAGAAAGGGGCGACGATGAGGCTCGGAGCGCAGCCCGTGGTCGTGTCCGAGGGGTCCAAGGCATTCGACCTGTACGGCAAGACCCTCATCATGGAGAGACACAGGCACAGGTACGAAGTGAACCCGAAGTACATCGAGAGACTGGAGCACAGCGGCTGGAAGTTCAGTGGTAGGTCTCCGGACGGCCTCAGGATGGAGATTGGGGAGCTACAGGGACATCCCTACTTCGTCGCTTCGCAGTTCCACCCCGAGTTCAAATCGAGACCTTTCATACCCTCGCCGTTGCACCTCGGACTCGTGAAGGCGGCAATCGAACGCAAGTTCGCCGCATCGGGCGGAATCGGTGAGTAGGATTACTCTCGACTCGGCATCTGAGATCGTCTGGAGCATTTTACCTTTCACTATCCAGACCTGACCGGTCACTAGCAATATTTATATCGAGGCAGTCGTTTGAGTGGTCAGAAACACTATGTCCGACGACGAGTACCTTTCACTTCTTGGAAGAGCGAAGGAGAAGCTGCCCCAGACGATCGAGAAGCACGAGCGGTTCACTGTACCTGAGCCGGACGTCTTCCAGGAAGGGAAGACCACGACCATCAGGAACTTCGGGGACATAGTGGACTCGCTGAGAAGGGACTCTTCTCACCTTCTACAATTCCTGCAACGGGAACTCGGCGCCCCAGGGTACGTCGACGGTCGGAGAGCGATCTTCAAGGCCAAGCTCTCCCCGAACCAGATCGCCGAGAGAACACAGAACTACACCGAAACTTTCGTTCTGTGCTCAGAATGCGGCAGGCCGGACACGAGGATAGTCAAAGAGGGCCGCATCATGATCCTCGAATGCGACGCCTGCGGCGCGCACAGACCGGTGAACGTACGGAAGGCCGCCAAGACCCAGGAGAAAGAGGGCCTCGTGGAGGGCAACGTCTACGAGGTCCTGATAGAGGACGTCGGAAGGAAGGGAGACGGCGTCGCCAGGATGGATAAGTACATCATCTATGTGCCAGGCACTGCCAAAGGCACGAGGACGAGGGTCAAGATAAACAAGGTCACTGGGAATGTCGCATTCGCCACCGTCTCGGCCGAGGCTGCGACCCGCTGATCCGATTCATTCTCAGAGGATGTAGTTCACGCTCGACCTATCGAAGTTCTTCACCAACTCGAGCTGGAGATCCTCAGGCATCGGGCGCGGAACAGGATATGTGAACATCGGGAGGAATTGCGATATGTCCTCGGCGAGCTTCGTCACTAGGTGCTCCCTGCCGAACAGCCCTGTGCTAATATCCAGCGTCGTTCTCCTCGCCAGCCCTTCGTCGATGTAACCGATGCTGTGGACGTACTCGTGTAGAAGTATGTGGAACACGTAGGCTTTGTAAAGCTCCGGGGAAGAGGAGCGGACCCTCTCCAACGGGCCCTTGTTGACGATGATTATGTTCGAGGCCACAGGGTACATGCCCCCGATGAAGGAGCTGTTGTCCCCGCCGAGGTCCGCAAGGCCTAGCATCAGACCGGCCCGCGAGACACCGAGCTTCACCCTCACTGCTTCCTTCACGACCTCGAATATGTCTGCCAGATCCTTCGTCTTGGTCAACAGTTCAGGGAACCGGCCGGATCCCCCGTATACGTCTTGTCTATCGAACGGACTCATCGAGCCTCCACTATGTGTCGGGAGTTGTATTTGAAGCTGACTCCCAGGAAGCTCAAAGTGAAAGCGGAATCCTGAGGAAAGACGGAATCAGATACGGTTATTTAGCCGGAGCGACGTGGCATTCAGAGATGAGACGGCTGTCCCCGATCGTTGCGATGCTGATGATGTTCATCTCTGTGCAACTGGTGGCTCTCCTTCTTGTGCCGATCTTCCCTTCGGATTACAGGGCGTTCGAGGACGTCAACAACCCGACGAACCCGCTTGTCTACTTCGTCCTCATCATTCTGATAACGATCATCGTCCTCGCTCTAATCAGATTCGGCAGGAGGGGCATATTACGTGCGATATTCATGGGCGCGATGGCGATAACCCTCGTCTTCGTCTTCCTGCCGATCCTGTACGCAATCTATCAAGACGTCTTGCTCGACTTCTTCCTCTCGATGGCCATCAGCGCATTGCTGGTGGCATCGGTGCTCATTAAGCCGGAATGGTACACGGTCGATCTCGTCGCCCTCCTCGTGGCTTTCGGAGTGACGGTCGTGCTCGGCATGTCATTGGGGATACTTCCGGCGATCATACTCCTTGTCATTCTGGCGATGTATGATGCGGTCTCCGTGTATTGGACGAAGCACATGGTCACGCTCGCCGGGGGAGTAGCTCCGCTACAACTGCCAGTTCTGTTCGTCATACCAAAGAGCCGGGACTTCAAAATGTCCAATCTGAAGGAGGAGGACGTCACCGCAGACAACAAGGAAAGAGAAGCGATGTTCATGGGCGTCGGTGACGCGGTAATACCGGGCATATTGGTGGTGTCGAGCTTCGTTTTCCTTCCATCGATGGCTAACGGCATCGGCAACGCGAGCCTCTTGGTGGCCCTCGGAGCGATGATCGGGGGCGTGATCGGCTTCATGGCTTTGATGAGGTACGTTGTGACCGGCAGACCCCAAGCAGGACTCCCCCTCCTGAACGGAGGGACGTTGCTTGGATTCGTCGTCTCGTATCTGCTCGTGTTCCAGAACCTGAGCTTCGGAATCGTCTGAATCTGCGACAGATACTATGGACCCATCCATTTGAACCGAGAAAAGCTAATCTATCCGCGGGGCGTTAGACAGCCGAGTGTTCCGATGAGGTTCCTCGTGATCTCTGACATCCACGGCAGGGATAGGGTTATCGACTGGGCGAACCGTATCGCCCGCGAGCTCAAGGTCGATGGGGTAATCGTGCTCGGTGACATAACGAGGTTCGGCCCGCCGGAGTGGGCCGGGCACTTCTTCGAGAGCATGGTCGCCCCAGTCTACGCAATCCCGGGCAACTGTGATCCCCCCAGCGTCATCGAGGTGATCGAGAAGAAGGCAATCTCTCTTCACAGGAAGAAACTGAGGATCGGGGAGCATACGTTTGTCGGAATGGGAGGATCTAACCCGACATTGTTTAGCACCCCTTATGAGCTGAGCGAGGAGGAGATAGAACGCTCCCTGCGACCGCTAATGGAGACAGGAATCGTCCTGGTGACCCACACGCCCCCGGTAGGAGCGAACGATATGGCGTTCTCTGGGAGACAGGGGGGTTCCACAGCGATTAGGAAGCTCGTAAACGAATTCCATCCGAGGGCGGTGTTGTCGGGACACATCCACGAGGCTCCGGGCATCGTGATGGAGGGGGGCACAATCTTCCTGAACCCTGGGGCGGCGAAGGACGCCAGGGCTGCCATTCTAGATCTGAACGAGAAGATCGAGGGAAGGCTCCTCGACAAGCTAGTCGAATACTGAAATCTTTTTATACGACCTCACTTTTAAGTCTGCCGAGGAATTCACATGGCCCTTTGGCAGGGAAGAAAAGGAAGGAAGCCTTCCGGCGGGAGACTCCGCTTGAGCAGAAAGAAGAGACGATTCGAGATCGGCACCGAGGCCCAACCTACCTATCTGGGAGAGGAGCGCATGGTGAACGTCAGGACCCTCGGCGGCGGAGAGAAGACGAAAATGTTCGCAACGAACATCGCGAACGTCATCGATCCCGCGACGAAAAAGGGCCAGAAGGTCAAGATCATCACGGTCAAGGAGAACCCAGCCAATCCACACTACGTCCAAAGAAACATCATAAACAAGGGCGCTACCATACAGACCGAGATCGGCCTGGCGAAGGTCACTTCCCGACCCGGAAAGGACGGATGCGTCAACGCCGTTCTGATGAAGTGAGCGGCCAATCTTTTTATACTGGCCTTTTGTTACTTTTCACATGGCCCTCGACGAGGACACGGCCTGGGTGCTCTGGCCTGAGTATTTTGATGCGAAGCGAACCAGAGATCAAGGTCGCAAGGTGAAGAGAAGTCTGGCAGTGAGCGAACCTACCGTTGAGCTGATCACGAAGGCAGTCGAGAAGCTTGGGTTGGAATACAAGGTGGAAAGCGACAAGTCCTATCCCTCGAACTGGTACGGCCACAAGGGAAGGGTCCTGGTCCAAAAGACGATGAAGAAATCACAGCTCCTAGTAAAGGTCGGTCAGGAAATCTCGAAGGTTCAGCGGTCCTGAGGCGTCTCGACCTCTTCGACTATTTTCTTCCCGGCGGACACGCAGTCAATTGAGTGTATCACGGCACCGGATTCGGTGATCGTTTGCTCTATCGAAGTGAAGTCTATTGCCGTTCCTTCGATCGTTATCTTGATGCTCTCCGTCTCCTGGTCGACCTCTTCAAGAGTGCAATTCACGCCAGTCACGCCGTTCAAAGCGCCCAGCCGCTTGGACAGTTCGATGATTGATGGATGATGCGGCTTCAGAACATCCAGCACCAATCTCTTGATATCGCTCAATTCTCTCCCTTGTCCTGCCTATTCGCATTATGATACCAGTATAAAACTGTTGTGAGAAGCCTGCAATACCGAAAGATTATATGGAAAGGTGACGATATAAACAGCATGCTGCCCCTCCAAGAGGTCAAGGTCCTGGACATAAACTCCGAGTATCTGGGAACGCCAACCGAGGTGCTCATGGAGAACGCGGGAAGGTCCGTGGCAGAGTTCATAGAAGAGAAGTACGGAAAGGGTAACAAGATTGGGATCGTGTGTGGGACCGGTAACAACGGTGGGGACGGTTTCGTAGCGGCGAGGTACTTGAAGGAGAAGAACAAGGTCCAGGTCCTCATGGCGAGACCGCGTCAGAGCATAAGAACCGATTTGGCAAGAAAGAACTTCGAAAAGGTCGCCGACATATCATCGCCAGCGGAAGACGCGGATCTGAAACAGTTCGACCTGGTCGTGGACGGTCTTTTGGGGACAGGAGTGCACAGAAAGGTCGAGGAATCATACAGAACCCTCATCGAGCTTATCAATTCCTCTGGTTCTAAGGTAGTTTCGATAGATATCCCGTCGGGCCTCGGGACGGACATCTCGGTCCGGCCGGACCACACCGTCACGTTCCACGACGAGAAGGTAGGCATGAGCAAGAAGAACTCGGGCGACATCGTCGTGAAAGACATAGGGATCCCAACGGAGGCGGTCAAATACGTCGGTCCGGGGGAGTTCGTGTACTATCTAATCCCTGGCAAGGACTCGCACAAGGGCGAAAATGGCCGCGTACTGATAATCGGCGGGGGACCGTATACTGGTGCACCAGCCCTCGCGGGGCTCTCCGCCTACAGGATCGGTGTCGATCTCGTTCATATAGCCACACCGGCGATGAGCTACTACCCGATCGCCTCCTATTCACCGAACTTCATCGTGCACCGCCTCAGCGGGGACGATTTGGCAGAAAGGGATCTGGAAGTGCTACGACTGCTCTCCCAGAAGGTCGATGCCGTGCTTATCGGACCCGGGGCAGGAGACCATCCCGGTACCTACCGCACTATCCAGAGCTTCGTGCGGGACTGCGAGAAACCCATCGTGATCGATGCGGACGGAATCGGGGCGGTGTCGAAAGATCTCTCGGTGCTCAGGGGAAAGACTGGGGTCATCACGCCCCATGCGATGGAATTCAGGACACTATCTGGCATAACGTTGCCGGAGGACTACGAGGCGAGGACGATTCCAATCAGGGAGTTCGCCAAGAAGATAGGAATGACGATCCTGCTTAAGGGGCGTATAGACGTCGTCTCCGACGGTGAGAGAGTCAAGCTGAATAGGACGGGAAATGCGGCGATGAGCGTCGGCGGCACCGGCGACGTTCTTGCGGGCCAGGTGGTCGGTCTAATCTCCAAGGGAGTGAGTCCTTTCGATGCTGCCAGGATTTCCGCCTTCACGAATGGATTCGCGGGCGATCTGGCGTTCGAGCAACTCGGCTTCAGCCTTCTGGCAACAGATGTAATCGACAAGATCCCGACGGTCCTGAAGCGTTTTCTTGAGAGGTTTATATAGCGAATGAACCTAAGTCAATAGTCGTGAAGGTCGCCCTCATCTCCGACGTCCATTCGAACATCATAGCGCTCGACGCGGTCCTGGCAGATATCGACAGCATTGGGGTCGAACAAATCGTAAGCGCCGGGGACATAGTCGGTTACTACCCGTATCCGAACGAAACAATAGAGCGTTTCGGATCGAGAAGCATCCACTCCATTCTTGGCAACCACGACAGAGCAGTCATAAGGATCAATCCAGTGGGCATGAACAAGATGGCTGCGGAGGCAGTCCTCTGGACCTCGAAGCACGTTTCAGCGGACGGGGTCGACTACCTCAGGAATCTCAAGGCTAGGATGCATGTGAAACTCGGATCTCACCTTGCCGGGATATACCACGGCTCCCCGCGGGACGACGACGAATACCTGTACGAAATCGATGCTGGTCCAGAGCTACTAGAGATGTGTGACTGCGATCTCCTGGTGGTCGGCCACACCCACATCCCATTCATCAAGAAGTTCGACTCGGGAACGATAGTCAATTCTGGGTCCGTTGGTCAGCCAAGGGATGGTGACAAGAGAGCTAGCTACGTTCTCTTCGATGACGATGCCGACGATTTCCAGATTCGCAGGGTGGAATACGACGTTGAGGCGGTTGAGAAGAAGGTCCAGACCGCAGGCCTTCCGCCGTTCCTGGGGGAGAGGCTCAGGCAGGGCTTCTAGATGGGAGAGCCACAACCTTCTTGTCGGACGACCGAATAGCTTTCAGAGGCTCGTAGAAGGACAAGGGAGAGAAATGACGGCGGTTCCAATCGCGAATCATCCGGCATTGAACGTCGAAGATGAATCGAGGATACTGTGCGCTGGCGACCTCCACATAGGGATCGAGGAGGAGCTCAAGGCCAAAGGGGTGCATGTTCCAAGCCAGACTTTCAAAATGGAAAGGGAGCTTCTGTCTCTCAAGAATGAATATGATCGGCTTGTTCTGCTGGGTGACATCAAACACCAGGTACCCGGCTCGACAAAACAGGAGTACGCCGAGATCCCGAGGTTCTTGCGCACGATGAAGAGGGCGTTCGGGGCCGTCGACGTAGTCCGTGGCAACCACGACGGCCAGATCGAGAACTTCATCCCAGAGGGCGTCGACCTCCATCCTTCCACTGGTTTCGTCGTCGATGATGTAGGATTCGCCCACGGACATACCTGGCCATCCCCTCAGGTGATGTCGAGGGAGACCGTTGTGCTGGCGCACAACCACCCCAGCATCCTTTTCGAGGAGGGGCTTGGTAACGTGACCGCGGAGCGCTGCTGGGTCAGATGCAGGATGAAAGACAAAGCCCATCAGAGATACAACGAGCTCCCAGATGAGTTGATAATCGTTCCAGCGCTCAACAGAATCCTCGGAGGTTCTCCGGTCAATCTCAAAGGAAGAAAGCTGCTGGGCCCTCTGTTCTCCAACGGCATGGTGGATGTCGATGAGGCCGAGGTCTACCTCATCGACGGCATATATCTCGGGACCGTGAAGAACTTGATCGTTCAGCGGTCGAAATAAACGCTCTTCGTTGTGGCGCTCAGCGGAATGCCTATGATGACCCGGGCCTTCATGAGACCCGCCTTCCTCGCCGCGACACCGACCCGGTACATCACCCTGTTATCGACGTTATGAAGGCTCGCGGTCTTGACCGCGGACCCGATCGCGATCCCGAGGTCGAGCAATCTAAACATGCAATTCGGGCCGGCGAAATCTCCATCCAGACTGCTTTTCCTCATCTGCTCGCAGGTCGTCCCGCAGGCCGCACAATCGACTCCGTTCGGGGGGTGGTTCCTTAGACCGAGCAGCACGACGCCCATCGAATCCAGCACGTTCTTGCCGTCCCTGGCGAACCCGGCCTCGTTCCTCTCTTTGGACATCTCGATCATCGTCTCCCCGAGCTTCTTAAGCTCCGGGCCAGCGACGACCATGATATCGACGTAGTCCTTGCCGAGCCCCTTTGGGGCGGTCTTGGCCGATAATGCCATCAGTTCAGCAACGATCCTTACAGCCTCTTCCATTCTGTGACACCTTCCTCGAGGTTATTTCGGATTCCGTTCATATCCCTTTCGCACCCGAGCATTCAAATTTCGTATGAGTGCTAGATGCCGAAAACAGGAGAAGGGGAAAACGTTTCAGGGGTTTGTGAGGGTCTTGTACACAGACCCATCCGAGCGCCTTATGTGGACGAGAAGCGGCATCTGACCGGGCAGCGTGTGCGTTGCGCAGGAGTTGCACGGGTCGTACGCCCGGTACGCCATCTCGATCGTGTTCAGCAGTCCCGGGGACACTTCCCAATCGTTTATCAACGCCACTGCGGCCTTCCTCACGCTCATGTTTATCGCGGCGTTGTTGTTTGTCGTACCGACGATCAGGTTCACGTTCTGCGTGATGCCCCTCTCGTCCGAGACGTAATGGTGGATGAGCGTTCCTCTCGGCGCCTCCACGCAGCCGACGCCCTCTCCTGGTGTCTTCACCGGGGTCTTGATGTCCTTGCTCGTGATCTGCGGATCCTGGGCGAGCTCTAGCAACTTCTCTGAGGCGTAAAGAAGCTCTATGACCCGGGCCCAGTGATACGCCTGGGTGTGGTGTATCGGTCCTTTGACACCAGCGTCGCGGAAGAACCCGAACATCTTCTCATACTCCGCTTGGGCCAGAGGAGTTGTGAACCCTCCGGAGACGTTGATTCTGGCTAGCGGCGCTGCCCTGTATATGCTGCTGTCGATCCCGTCCACGAGCCCCTTCCAACCCTTCTGCCGCAGATAGCAGAACTTCTCGTAGCTCCACGGCTCGACGTGCTCGGCGATGTAATCCAGGTAGTCACTCGGCTTGAACTTGTACACCTCGTTGCCTTTCGGATCCACGACCCTGAGCATCCCGTCGTAGAAGTTGATCTTGTTGTTTCTGTCCACCATGCCCATGTAGTATGTCTCATGGTAGAATATGTCCGGGTTCGTGATGAGTACCATGTAGTCGGGGTTCTTCAGCACGACGTCCTCGAACACCTTGTTCGTGAACTTCGAGAACTCGACACAGGATCGCGCCATCTTCTCGACCTCGACCCTCTCGTCCTCGCTCAACGGCTTGGACATCCCACCGGGAATACCGCACACGGGGTGCGTGGCCTTGCCGCCGAGCATCTCCTGGATCTTCTGAGCGTACGATCGATGCTTGATCACCTCGCCACCAATCTCCACTCCTACCGCGTCCACCACCCCGAGGATGTTCCTTTTCGCGGCTGGCGCTGCAGGTCCGAGAACGAAGTCCGGAGCAGCGAGAGCATAGAAGTGAGCGATATGGCTGTGGACGTAGTGGGCGGAGTAGAACAGCTCCCTAAGCTTGATCGCGGCCTCCGGCGGATTGGCGCCGTACACCACGTCCAGCGCTTTCGTGGATGCCATGTGGTGCGCCCCAGGGCAGACCCCGCACAGCCTGGCGGTCAACTTGTTGAGCTCATCGACAGACCTGCCGATGCAGAACTTCTCAAAGCCCCTCAGCTCCGGCACCTGCCAGTATGCGTTTCTGACGTTGCCTGAATCGTCCAGGAAGATCTCGATCTTGCCGTGACCTTCCAGTCTTGTGATCGGATCTATAGTAATGCGCTTCTCCTTGATCTTCTGCGGCTGATCCTTCAGTTCCGGGCTCATTACTTCACCGCCTTTTTCCTTTCCTTGACCTTCCTCTTGATTATCGACTTCGGCATCGTGAAAGCGTAGAAAGTGCCGAGCGGGTCCCTGACCTGTGACATGAGCTTCATGATATCATCCTCGCTCAGTTGCGACTCCTTGTCGGACACCCTGAATATTGAAGCGAGAGCGCTGAGCATGCTACCTCCCTGGTCCATGACCACCTTGGTCGGGCCCATGCATCCCCTGCAGGGTTGGTTCGCCTTCAAGCACTTCGCCCCGCACCCGGCCCTCGTCGCTGGCCCGACGCAGATAACGCCCTGCTCGAGCATGCACTTCTCTGGGTCGATGTCTATCTCGAATGGCAGATGGATCTGGTCCACGACCTTCACCTGTTTCTTCCTGCCGCACTCGTCACAGAGGGTCTTGTCGGATGCTATCACCGCTCCCTTAGGCGGGAGGGGCGTTCCGTCGGTCAGGTGCTTGGTCACAATGTCTAGGAACTGGTTTATCTGGTCGACCGTCGGAGGACAGCCCGGCATGTAGTAGTCGACGTCGACAACGTCTTCGAGCATCAGCACAGTATCGTAAAGGACCGGCAGCTGCAACTCCCCTTCAGGCATCTCCACCTTGGATTGCGGCACCACGTGCTCCTTATTCACCGTCGACGGCGTTTGGTTGTAGACGTAATCGAGTATCTCCTCCCTATTCGTGACGTTCGCTAGACCAGGCACTCCGCCGAAGCAGGCGCAGGACCCGAACGAGACCATAAACTTCGACTTCTGCCTCAGCAGTTCGGCAACATGTTGGTTCTCGCTGTTCCTTACCGCCCCGTTGTAAAGGGTCAGGGTGATGCTGCCATCAGGCATCTCCTCGACGTCCTTCAACTTCGCATCGAATGCGAGCGGCCAAAAGACTATGTCGGCTATGCCTGCGACCCCGAGGATCTTCTCATCGATATCCAGCAGCGCCACGTCACAGCCTCCGCATCCAGCACCCCAGTACTGCGCGATCTTGATCTTGCCCATCACTCCACCCCCTCGGCAGGCGCTATGTTGCTGCGGTACAGAGGAGACTTGCCCTCCCTACCGGCGTAGTCCACTTTTCTCCATTTCTTCAAGGCGATGAGATGCTTGACGATGTCCGGCTTTGAGATCCCCGTGAGATCATTCAACTGATGGACCGTCTTCGGGCCCGTTTCGAGCTCCTGAAGGATCATGTTCCTGTCCATCTCGACCACGGCCGCATTGTAAAGGATGATGTCGAATCGCGTCTCTGTCACGATCTCGTCGAAGACGTTGCCTCTCATGGTCAATGTCGGACGCTTCCCCAACAGCCAGCGGATCCTCTCACCCTCCATCATCCTCATCGCCGCATCGAGCTTCTTCTCCATCCTGATAGTATCAGTCCTCCTTGATCGGGTTGGGACCAATCTCCTTGATCTTCTCTGTGAACTCCCGGATCGTCTTCTGGAACTTCTCCCCTTCCGAAGCCGATATCCACTCCAACTTCAGGCGGTCCGGGTCGAATCCGAACTGCTCCAGGAGAATCTGCAGCATGGCGATCCTTCTCCTCGTCCTGTAATTCCCACCGATGTAGTGGCAGTCTGCCGGGTGGCAGCCCGCGACAAGCACGCCGTCCGCACCCTTCGCGAAGGCCCTGAGGACGAATTCCGGGTCAACTCTCGCTGAGCACATCGTCCTTATGACTCTGAAATCGGTCGGCATCTGAAGCCTGCTGACGCCTGCTAGGTCCGCGCCCGCGTAGGAGCACCAGTTACAGCAGAAGACGATGATCTTCGGCTCCCAGTCCTCACTCACAGTCTCGCTCTCCTGCTTCGCTTCCGTTACTGACATTAGGAATCGCCTCCTTCCAGGGCACTGTCGATCATCGCGATGACCTGGGACGACTTGAATCCCTTTTGCTCCATCGCGCCAGAAGGACAGCTGGCAACGCAAGCGCCGCAGCCCTTGCACAATCCCTCGTTGACCGTCACCTTCAGTTTCTCAGGGTTGTCCGAGACTTTGACAGTCTGGATCGCCTTGTATTCGCAGACCGGTTCGCAGATACCGCAGCCGTCGCAGATGTCCTCGTTGACGGCGGCGATTATCCCCTCGGTCTCGAGCTCCTCCTTCGATATGATCGTCATCGCACGGGTCGCAGCACCCGAGGCCTGAGCGATCACCTCGTCGACGAACTTCGGCCAGTGCGCGGAACCTGCGAGGAAAATACCTTCTGTTGCGAAGTCGACCGGACGCAATTTCATGTGCGCTTCGAGGAAGAAACCATCCTTGCTTAGGGGCACCTTGAGCATCTTGGCCAGTGTCTCGTTGCCCTCGTTCGGTCTTATGCCGACACTCAGCACCAAGAGGTCCGCCTTCACCAATATGTCCTCGCCCAATGCCGTGTCCCGGACAACGACCCCCAAGTGATCCCCACCGCTGTCGACGCGGGGCATCGCATCTTCAGGGCATCTTACGAACTTGACGCCGAGCTCCCCGGCCTCCCTGTACAATTCCTCCCTGAATCCGTACGTCCGGATGTCCTTGTGGAAGACGTACACCTCGGTCGCGTGGTTCTGGTGCTTGATAGCTATGGCATTCTTCATCGCCGTGACGCAGCAGATCCTGCTGCAGTAAGGGACCTGCTCGTTCCTCGAGCCTATGCACTGGATCATCGCGACCCTCTTGGCGCGGAGGGACTTGTCCTCCAGCTTCTGCTCCAGCTCAAGCTGGGTGATGACCCTCTTGTCCTTGCCGTAGGAGTACTCGGTCGGCTTGTAGTCGGTGGCGCCCGTCGCCACGATGATCGTGCCGGTCTCGAGCTCCTCCTCGGCGGTTTTCACCTTGAAGTTGCCGACGAATCCAGTGACGTCCTTGACCTCGGTGTTGAGGTGGACCGTGATGTTCTTAGCGTCCCTTACTTTCGCGATCAACTCGTTCATGTACTCCCTCGGCTCGCGATTACCTTCCTTGTGATAGAGCTTCGCAAGACTGCCTCCGAGCTGGCCTGTATTCTCGATGATATGGACGGGGAACCCCTGAGCGGCGACCTCGACCGCTGCTGTCATCCCTGCAAGACCTCCGCCTATCACGATGGCGGAACGGTTGACTGGAAGAGATGACTTCTTCAGAGACTCCAGCAGCCTCGCCTTCGAGACAGCCATCCTGACCAGGTCCCTCGCCTTCTTGCTGGCCTTCTCGGGCTCATGCATGTGGATCCAGGAGCACTGGTCCCGGATGTTGGCCATCTCGAACAGGTAAATGTTCAAACCGGCCTCACGGATCGTGTTCTGGAACAGCGGCTCGTGGGTACGGGGTGTGCAGGAAGCGACGACCACGCGGTTCAGGTTGTGCTCCTTGATCTTCTCCTTAATCCGCTCCTGAGTATCGGAGGAACATGTGTAGAGGTTCTCTTCAGCATAAACAACACCAGGCAGCGTCTTCGCGTACTCGACGACGGACGGTACCTTGACCACTCCGCCGATGTTGATCCCGCAATGACAGACGAAGACGCCCACCCGCGGCTCCTGGTCGGTAATGTCAATCTCGGGTGGGTACTCCTTGACAGTGACCTGCGTGTTCCTCACATCCGATATCAGCGCCGCCGCCTTGGCGGCCGCGCCGGACGCCTCGGCCACGGTGGTCGGGATGTCCTTCGGCGAGGCGAATGAACCGCTGACGAATATGCCCGGCCGGGATGTGCAAAGAGGCGTGAACACTTCAGTCTCGCAGAACCCGTGCTTGTTCAGGCGGAAGTCCAGCCGCCTGCTCAGCTTCTCCGCGTCCTCCGACGGCCTCATGCCGACAGACAGGACCACAAGATCGAACTCCTCGGTCGTGATATCGCCGTTCCCGCTGTACCTCAAAAAGAGGTTCTTCGTCTCAGGATCTTCCTCTACGGAAGCGACCCTCGTTCCGCGGTGTATCTTGATGCCATACTCCTTCTCCGCCCTCTCCCGATAGTCCTCGAACTCCTTTCCTACCGCCCTAACGTCCATGAAAAATATAGTAGGCTTCAGGCCCGCCGTGTGTTCGCCCGCGATTATCGCCTCTTTCAGGGCGTACATGCAGCAAACCGATGAACAATATGTGTTCCCGACCTGCTCGTCCCTGGAACCTACACACTGGATGAACGCAACCTTCTTCGGAATCTCGCCGTCCGATGGTCTCAGGACCGCCCCGAAGTACGGACCGGTCGCGCTGAGCATCCTCTCGAACTCGATGCTGGTAACGACGTTCTTGCAATGCCCGTAACCGTACTCCTTCTTCAACCTCGCATCGAACTCGTCGAAGCCCGGTGAGAGGATCACGGCGCCGACACTGATCTCAAGAGCCTCGTCCGGCTTGTCATAGACGACCGCCTTGGCGCGGCACTCCTCCGCGCAGACCCCGCAACCGATGCAAGCGTCCTTATCTATGCTGAAGACCAAAGGGACAGCCTGAGGATACATCACGAATATCGCCTTCCTCTTCCTCATCCCCTGATTATATTCATCTGTCGTTTCGACAGGGCACTTCTCCGCACAGACGCCGCAGCCCGTGCACTTGTTCTCGTCGACCCGAAGCGTCCTGCGCTTCAGGGTTACCCGGAAGTCCCCGGGGACACCGTCAATCTCCTCGACGTCGACGTTCGTCATGAGCTCGATGTTCTGGTGCCTGCCGGCAGCGACCAGCTTCGGGGCCATGATACACATCGAGCAGTCGTTCGTCGGGAAGGTCTTGTCAAGCTGGGCCATGGTCCCACCGATGCTTGCCCTCTTCTCGACCAGGTACACTTTGAATCCTGAATCGGCGAGGTCCAGCGACGTCTGAACGCCGGAGATTCCTCCTCCGACAACCATCACCGCTCCGACCTTCGACATCATTCTAATCACCTCCCACGATTATTGCCTTGTATTTCGGTGTCATTCCTTCTACGGAGCTCATGGCCAGAAGGTTCCTGGACCGAAGCGAGACAACGCGCTCGAGCGTGACGTCGGTCGCCTCGACGGTCTCCTTCGCCAGCTCCTTGATGGAAAGCGCCTTGTTCTTCGTGAGCTCCAATATCAGGTTCCTCTGGAACTCCTCTTGCGCTGCGTTCTTCAGCATCCTTGCGAACCTCTCAGGGTCCACCTTCTCGCCGTAGACGTTCCCTTCCCCGGTCAGCTTGATCTCCTTGCCGGAGAGCAGCTTCAATCTGAAAATCTTGGCGGCCTCAGTGGCTGCGGCCAGCCTGAGGGCGAGCCTACTGTCCTTCGGAACAGGTGACGGCCCGAGATCACGCATCTTGCCGACGAAGTCGGTCATGACATTCGCACACCGCTCCCCTTCCGAAGCCGATATCCACTCAAGTCTCAACCTCTCCGGTTCGATACCGGTCAGACGGAGAAGCTCCTTCGTGAGCATGATCCTCTTCTCCGTGTAGTAATTGCCAGAGATATAGTGGCAGTCCCCGAGGTGGCAGCCCCCGACGATGACGCCGTCAACTCCGGCCTTGAATACCTCGAGTAGCAGGTGGGGGCTGAGCCTCGTGCTGCACATGACCCTGATAGACCTGATGTTCGTGGGATACTGGAACCTGCTCACTCCGGCGAGGTCAGCGCCCGCGTACGAGCACCAGTTGCAGAGGAATCCGACAATCCTCGGTTCGAAATCGCTCACTGGACCACCTCCTGGAACGCGGCCTTCGCCTCAGCGAGCAACTGGACATCGGTGTAATGGGACTGATCTATCGCGCCCTCTGGACAGGTCGCGCCGCAGCAGCCGCAGCCCTTGCACGCGGCGACGATGACCTCGGCCACTCCTTTGTCGGTCTTCCGAATCGCGCCGTACGGGCACACCGCCTCGCAGGTGCCGCATCCGGTGCAGATATCGGGGTTGACCTTCGCGGTGAGCGCTTCCGCCTGGACGTAACCACGGGCGAGAGGTATCGCGGCCCTCGATGCGGCCGCGAGCGCCTGATAGACGCACTCGGTGATATCGGACGGCCCTTTCGCCGTCCCGCAGACGTATATGCCATCTGTGGCGAAGTCCACCGGGCGCAGCTTGACGTGCGCCTCGAGGAAGAACCCGTCCTGCCCGAGCGGCACCTTCAGCAACTTCGACAAATCCTTCGCGTCCGGCCGGGCGACGAGGGGCGTGGAAAGAACGACCATGTCCACGTCCATCTTCCTCTGCATCTTCAGCGTGTCGTGCCAGTAGTCGACGACGAGCTTCTCCCCTTCCATGCTGACCTTCGGGCGGTTCTCGGGGGTGTACCTGACGAAGCGGACGTGCTTCTCCCTAGCCTTGTTATAGTTAAGCTCGTGCTCGACGCCGTAAGCCATGATATCCCTGTTGAAGACCGTGATATCCAGCGCCTCGGTCGGCGGAACTTGTGCTGCCCCGCCCTCTTCCTCCTCGCCACGGCGGCCGCGCCTGCGCCTCCTCCGCTCGGAGATATCCTCCGATGCCTTCATGTCGACCGGGGCCTTCACCGCCTCTCCGGTCTCCTCGCGGCCGAGCATGTTCTTGTAGTTCTCCGCGCAGTTCAGCGCGTTCTTGATAGCAACGTTGCAACAGATCCTAGAGCAGTAAGTCTTGTCCTGGTCCCTCGAGCCGACGCACTGTATGAACGCTATGCTGCGTATCTTCGGCAATGCCTTGTTCTTGCAGAGTATCTCGAACTCGGCCAGGCTTACGACGTGCTCATACTGCTCGTATCCGTAGAGACCGGAAGGCACGTATGCCATCGTGCCAGTCGCAACGACGATGACCCCGAACTTGTCCTTCTTCTCCTTGCCGTCGACGCTGAGCGTCACATCGTAGTTCCCGATGAAACCGTCCGCCTTGACCACTCGGGAGCTCAGGTAAGTCGTGATGTTCTTGTTCGCCCTGACGCTGCCAATCACGGGATTGATCGTCTCGACCGCATCCTTCCCGTCGAGGTAGAGGTTGTCCAGGTTCCTAACGAACCCTCCGAGCTCGCTCTCCTTCTCGACGAGAACGACCGGGAACCCTTGATCAGCGATCGACAGCGCGGTCGTCATACCGGATATCCCGCCGCCGATGACGAGCGCCCTCGGCTCGACGTCGATGCGGGCCTCTTCCTGCGCCTGAAGCAACCCAACCCTGGCAACTCCCATGCGGATGAGGTCCTTCGCCTTCTCCGTGGCCCTGTCCTTCTCCTTCATGTGAACCCAGGAGCACTGCTCCCTGATGTTGACGAATGTGAAAAGATACTTGTTCAGTCCCGCTTCCTCGCAGACCGCCTGGAATAGCGGGGCGTGAGTGCGGGGGGTGCAAGATGCAACGACGACCCTGTTGAGACCGTGGTCCTTGATCGCATCCCTTATGCTCGCCAGCCCGTTCTCGGCGCAGGTGTACAGACTGTCGGTGGCATAGACAACGTCAGGAAGCGTTGTCGCGTATGTCGCTACTGCGGGGACATCGACGAAGCCGCCGATGTTGGTTCCGCAGTGACAGACGAATACTCCGATCCTCGGCTTCTCACCATTCATGCGAACACCCTCGTCTCAACAAGCGCTTCGACCGCCTTCGCGGCCGCCGCCGATCCTTGCGCAACTGACTCCGGGATGTCGGCCGGACCGGCACAGTACCCCGCGACGTAGATTCCAGGGACCGTCGTCTCGACCGGCCCCAGAATCCTGTCCCTCGATTTGATGAAGCCGAACTCGGTCAACTCCACGCCCAGCACCTTCGCGAGTTGGGGTGTCGAGTCCCTCGGAACCAGCGCGGTTGCCAACACGACCATGTCGAACTCGCGCCGCTCCGACTTGCCCGCTACATCGTATGATACAACGAGATTATGATTCTCCGTCTCCTCTTGGACCGTCGCGTCGGAGTTGACGAACTCGACCCCGTAGTCACGCTTCGCCCTTCCGACGTACTCGAAGAATCCTTTGGAGCACGCCCTCAGGTCCTTGTAGAATATCGTCGTCTTGATGTCCTCCTTGTGCTCCTTCGCTAGCATGGCCTCTTTCGTGGAATGCATACAGCACACCTCGCAACAGTATGGATGGTTCAACTGCACGTTCCTGGAACCCACGCACTGGATGAACGCGATGTTCCTCGGTTCCTGGCTGTCAGATCTCCGGATGACATGTCCACCAGTCGGGCCCGCGGCGTTCGTGAGCCGCTCGTACTCCATCGCAATGTAGACATTAGGGAACTTCTCATAGCCGTACTCGCTGGCGACTTTGGGATTCCAGACATCGTAACCTGTCGCGCATATCACCGCGCCGACCTCTATCTCAAGGACCGCGTCCTTCATCTCGTAATCAATTGCCTCACGCTTGCACACCTTCTTGCAGACGCCGCACTTTCCTTCGGTCAGGAACTTGCAGTGCTCCTTGTCGATCGTGGCGACCCTAGGAACCGCCTGCAAGAACGGCATGTATATGGCGCGGCGCATTGCCAGCCCTTGCTCGAACTCGTTGGGGATGTCCTTCGTGGGGCACTTCTGGAGACACTCTCCACAGCCGGTGCACTTCGATTCATAGACGTACCTGGCCTTCCTGAGCACCTTCGCTTGGAAGCGACCCTTGTGTCCCTCCAGCCCGATCAGCTCGGAATAGGTCAGCACGTTGATGTTCGGATGACCGTAACAATCCGCCATCTTTGGCGCCAGTATGCATATAGAGCAGTCGTTCGTGGGGAATGTCTTGTCCAGCTGCGCCATCCGTCCTCCTATGCTCGGCGAGCTCTCGACTAGATGGACAATCACTCCCTTGTCAGCCAGGTCCAGGGATGCCTGGATACCTGCGACACCTCCTCCGATTACCAGCACAGATCTCTCCATCGCGACACCCTCTCCGTCCATCGGAATTATGAAGGAACCTTTAATCCTTTCTCTGGGTCCTTCGATCTAAATAAGAGGTTTCCTCGTTCTGCGTCTCTCCTGAACGCTCACCTAGGGTCCGGAATCGACGCTTTCCTTCTGGACAATAAGGCGCCTTTCGTGAGCACGTCCTTCAGCTCCTCGTCCCCCGAAAGTTCCGACACCTTCACCTTGAAGGGCTTCTTTTTCACGACCTCCCTCTCATACCTCTGACAGTTGGGGTAGGTGCAGGGATTGCACTTCCGTTCGGAGCAGGAGAGTTCCAAGAGCACGTAACGCTGCCTGTATGTATCGCCACCAGCAGAGATGCGTGTGGGGGCCTCAAAAATGCGGCTAGAAACGATACGTTTGTGGCCGTTCTCCCGAGTGAAGCGTTGGCAGTTGGGGTATGTGCAAGGGTTGCACTTTCTGTCTGCGCAAGAGAGCTCCAGCATGAGGTATCTCTTCTGCGCGTTGTCAAGATCCCGCTTGTTCATCCGCATCACCCTCTCCTAGTCGTTCTGCGATGACAACCCCGAAATCCCTAACGAGTATTTTCACCTTTTCCCGGTCTACGGGCAATCTAGGGCTGCTTAATAGGCAATTGAAGTGAATAGCACACTTCGGGCAGAATGTGAGCATCGTATCCGCACCAGTTCCGGCCGCCTCGATCAGACGGTCCAGCTGCAATTTCCGTGATGTTTCGTTGCAGTTCCCGAAAGCGTTGACGCCGCAGCATCCCGCCTTCTCCCTGCGATTCGGCATCTCCACGAGATCCAATCCCATCTCCGCTATCAGTTCGCGCGGCGGGTCATAAATCCCGAGATGCCTTCCGAGCCTGCAAGAATCCTGATATGTGACCTTGCCGCCGTTCTGATTGAACTTGAGCTTCCCCTGATCGGCCAGCTCCAACAAGTACTCTGAGATGTGCTTGAGCTCGAACGGCAGGTCCCCGAGGAAGTCCTGGTAGTCGACATCAAAGGTCCGCATGCATTCGGGACAGGAGAACACGACCGTCTTCGCGCCGGATTCCTTGATGGCCTTGACATTCCGGTCCATCAGATTGAGCAGCGATTTCTCGTCCCCGGTCCAGTTGAGGTCGTGCCCGCAACAGACCTCGTCCTTGCTGACGACAGGTTCTATCCCGGCCGCGTTCAGCACCTTCACTATGTTCGCCGGCGTCTTCTTGAGTTCCACCGCCCGGTCGTAGTACAATGTCCCGAGCTGCACTGCACAACCTGTGAAATAGAACACGTCCCCCTTCTCCTTGATGCGGAGATCCGGCGTCAGCCAGGAAAGGCGATTCTGCTTGAGACCCTTTGTCATGATCCTCTGCATCGTGTGGACCGCGCCGCCCTGTGACAGCACCGGCAGGTTCCCCGCTTTGGCAGCTTCTGCCCGCATACCCTGGATGAAACCGGTGTAGTCGACCTTGTATGGGCACATGTCGTTGCACATCTCGCAGGTTATGCAGGACCACATGTCCTTCTCCAGCGCAAGGTTCGTCTCGACGCCCTCGAGCGCTCTGACCACTATCAATCTGGGAGCAAAGTTCGGATCGACCCTCGCAACGGGGCACACGCTCGTGCACTTGCCACACTCGACGCAGTCGAACGCCCCGGTGTCGTCTATCAGCTTCTTCATCTCGCTCATTCGGACACCCCCTTCAACGGGCTCGGTCCCAGCGCCTTCAGATCCTCCGCGAAATCCTTCATAGTCGCAGCGAACTTCGAGCCTTCCGACGCGGATATCCACTCCAGGTGCAATCGTCTGCCGTCAAGACCGAGCTGATCTATCAGCTCCTTGGTCGCCTCGACCTTCTTCTGCGCCTTCTCGTTGCCGGAGATGTAATGGCAGTCGCCGATGTGACAACCGGTGACAAGTACGCCGTCGGCCCCGAGCTCGAACGCCCTCAAGATGAACTGCGGCTCGACCCTGCCCGAGCACATGACACGTACGATCCTGGCGTTTGGAGGATACTGGAACCTGCTCACTCCGGCGAGGTCAGCGCCCGCGTACGAGCACCAGTTGCAGCAGAAAGCGACTATGCGCGGCTCGAAGTCGCTCATCCGCCAACCTCCTTCAGAGCCTCCTCTACCATCGCCATTATCTGGCCCTCGGTGAAGTGCTTCGTGGTAATCGCGCCGTTGCAGCAGGCGACAGAGCACGCCCCGCAGCCCTTGCACAGCGCAGGGTTGATCCTCGATTTGAGAACGCCAGGAGACACTTCCTGCAATGTTGCCGCCGCGTACTCGCACGCCTCCTCGCATCTCCCGCAGCCGCGGCACCTCGCCTCGTCGACGAATGATATCGCTCCCTCGGTCTCGAGCTCGTCCTTCGAAAGGATCGTGATCGCTCTGGCGGCAGCGCCGCATGCCTGGGACATGCTCTCCTCAATGAATTTCGGCCAGTGCGCCAGGCCAGCGAGGAAAATACCTTCTGTCGCGAAGTCGACTGGACGCAATTTCATGTGCGCTTCGAGGAAGAAACCATCCTTGCTTAGGGGCACCTTGAGCATCTTGGCTAGTGTCTCGTTGTCCGGGTTGGGACGCGTCGCGGCGTTGAGCACTACCAGATCTGGACGGATCTGGATATCCTCCTTGAGGAACTGGTCCTTGACCGTGAGCAGCAGGCGGCCGTCCTTCCCCTCTACGACAGGCGGCTCGCTCTCACCATACCTCAGGAACACGATCCCGAGTCCTGCCGCCTCGCTGTAATGCGCCTCGTTGAATCCATAGGTCCTTATGTCCTTGTACAGAACATACACAGCTGTGTCAGGGTTTATTCGCTTCAGCTGGATGGCATTGGCTATCGATGTAGAACAGCATATCCTGCTGCAGTTCGGATACTCCTCGTTCCGGGAACCCACGCACTGAATGATCGCCACCAGCTTCGCATCCACGTTCCCCGCCGCGAGCCTCTCACCCAGCTGCCTCTGGGTTATCACATTGGGGACCTGTCCGTACATGTATTCCTTGGGTCTGTACTCGACCCCACCCGTCGCGACGATGATGATCCCGTGCTCTATCTTCTCGCCCGTTGACAGGGTCGATGCAAAATTCCCGACGTAGCCAGCGACTTCCTCGACCGTTGAATTCAGATGAACCCTTATCAGCGGATTCTCCTTGACGCGCTTTGTCAGGTCGGCGAGCACCTGCTGAGGGTCTGCCCCTGTTATCAGGAAGTGAATCCCACGAAGATTCCCGCCTAGCTCGGAATCCTTCTCGACTATGTGGACGGGGAACCCCTGAGCGGCGACCTCGAGCGATGCGGCCATCCCAGCCAGGCCGCCTCCGATGACGAGACCGGCCTTTGTGACCGGCACTTTCTGTTTTGCCAGCGGGGAAAGCAGGGCGGCTCTCATCACGGACATCCGCACGAGGTCCTTCGCCTTCTCCGTCGCCCTCTCCGGCTCATGCATATGTACCCAGGAGCACTGGTCACGGATGTTTGCCATGTCGAACAGATACTCGTTCAGTCCCGCCTCTTTGATGGACTTTCGGAACATTGGCTCGTGCGTCCTTGGCGTACAGGCTGCCGCTATGACCCGGTTTAGATTGTACTCCTTGATCCTCTCCACGATGTTCTTCTGAGTGTCAGGTGAGCAGGTACAAACATTCTGCTCGACATAGACGACGTTTGGTAACGTTCTCGCGTACTCCACCACGGAGGGTACGTCCACCACTCCGCCGATGTTGGTTCCGCAGTGACAGACGAAGACACCTATCCTTGGTTCTTGACCGAGGACATCAATCTCATCTGGATACGTGAACTCAGTGACGAGCGTTCCCCGCGATTCGCTTAATAATGACCCGACCTTTGAAGCGACCCCACTCCCTTGGGCCACCGTATCGGGAATATCTTTGGGGGACTGGAAGGTACCGCAAACGAACACTCCCGGAACGTTCGTCTCCAAAGGTTGGAATTGTGAGGTCCAACAAAATCCGTGCTCATTCAGCCTGACATCCAGTTTCTTGCACAACTTCTTGGCGCCCTCGGACGGGCAAATGCCGACGGACAGAACTACTAGATCGAAGGTGTCTTCCACGATGTCCTCTGTACCTTGCGCGGTCTCCTGATGGAACCTTATGGTCAGGTCGCCAGTTGCCGGATTCTCCTCTATGCCGGCGACACGGTTGTTCCTAGATATCTTCACTCCACACTCGTTCTCGGCTCTCTCCCGGTAGTCTTCGAATTCCTTCCCGAATGCTCTCACATCCATGAAGAATATGTGAGATCTGAGATCAGGCTCATGCTCCTGTGCTACAATCGCTTCCTTCAGCGCCGCCATGCAGCACATTGAAGAACAATAGGTATGACCCAATTGGGCATCTCTCGACCCCACACACTGGACAAAAGCCATTTTCTGTGGCACATCGCCGTCCGATGGTCTGATTATGTGACCGCCCGTGGGACCGGAAGCATTCAACATACGTTCGAATTCGGAACTGGTCATCACGTTGCGAAAGAGACCGTATCCATATTCCCTCTTCTTGAAAGCCTTGAAGTTCTCGGAACCTGTGCTGAGGACTATGGCGCCGACACTGAACTTCCTGATTTCCTCCTCAGACAGCCTGAAATCGATCGCCTCAGCTAAGCAGACCTTCTGGCACTCCCCGCACCCGATGCACATGCCCCCCTCTATCGTATAGACCATCGGAACGGATTGGGGGAAGGGTCTGTATATTGCCTTTCTGGGGGCTAAGTCCTCATCAAACCAGTTCGGACCTTCGATGGGACAATGCTCTGCACACACTCCGCACCCTGTGCACTTGTCTTCCATGACGTAGGGATATCTCCTGGCGACCGTCACACTGAAGTCACCCGCTTCCCCTTCTACCTGAGTGACCTCAGAGCTGCAAATCAACTCGATGTTCGGATGCGTGCCTGCTGCACCAAGCTTCGGGGAGACGATGCACATCGAACAGTCATTCGTAGGGAAAGTCTTGTCCAGCTGAGGCATCACACCCCCTATGCTCGGTGAGGTGTCCACGATGTAGACTTTGAATCCGGAGTCCGCCAGGTCCAGTGCAGCCTGTATTCCTCCAATTCCGCCTCCAACGACGAGCACCGCACCTACCTTGTTCAATGCGGTCATTCAATCCCTCCCTTCACCGGGGTTGGTCCGAGCTTCTTCAGATCCTCGACCATCTCCCTGCAGACCCTGGCGAACTTGTCCGGCTCGGACCCTGCTATCCACTCGAGCCTGAGACGGCGAGGATTGAGTCCAATCTGTGGCATGACCTCACGGAGGAACTCCATCCTGTACTCGGCCTTCTCGTTCCCGGTGATGTAATAGCATCCCCTCGGATGACAACCCGCTACAAGGATCCCGTCCGCCCCGTTCTTGAACGACTCGAGAACGAAGACCGGATCCACCCTCCCGCTGCACATGATCCTTATGACCCTGACGTTCGATGGATACTGCATCCTCGATGTGCCGGCCAAATCTGCGGCGGCGTAAGAGCACCAGTTGCAGCAGAAAGCGACGAGCTTGGGACTGTAGTCCTCAGCCACTCACACACCCCCGAATCTCGAAAGCAGTTCATTGGCAGGTACCTTGTGAAGGTCGAGTCCCAGCATTCTCCTATCGACCCCAATCGCAAGAGCGATCATCTGCGCGGGATGGAACACGGGGATCTTGCGCCCCTTGAGACGCTCCTGGACCGTGTCAAGCTGCAATAGGCAGAAGGGGCAAGGAGTGACAATGCAGTCTGCTCCAGCAGACTGGACGTTATCATACTTTTCCTTCGAAATGGCGGCCGCGAGGTCGAAGACGTGAGACCTTACCCCCCCTCCCGCCCCGCAACAACCCAGTTTTTCCTCATAGGCAACCCATTCCGCCCCCAGGTCCCCCATGATTT
>CAZJDY010000013.1:0-74878 GCA_964544915.1 uncultured Methanomassiliicoccaceae archaeon
GGTAGGAGAGATTATGTTGGTCCTCTGATTGCTGCATTCTGAAGAAGACAGAGGCACTCACGAATCTGGAGATCGGAAGACACACTATTCCTAATCAGGATGTTGCGCTTCAATGAGAAAAAGATGCAAAGCTGGGCCGCGACCTCCCCCATTCACGGCCCGGCCCGGTCACTCGGAAATATGGGGAGTCTTGAACAGAACATTGGTGGGGAATCTCGACCGGACCTTGCTTTGCGTTCTTCTCAATTCTTAATGATGTTAATAAGCCTATAGGTGTTAAGGAAGCACTTTTATACATTTTCTCCGCTGAAATCGTGGGATACAGAAGGGCCTTGAAGGGTCCCTCGAACCTTCGCTTTTTCCACTCCACGGATAGAAGATCCATCGTCCTTCGTAGGACCGAACGCTCAACAATCAAATGGAAGCGAAATCAATCAGACAAGCATGCCTATAGGGGACCCGATGGGCGGTAACGCTGAGTATGGAGGTTGGGGGAAGTTCACAAGGGTCTGGATCTCAGCAATCCAAGTCTCGAACCTCGACGACGCCGTGGAGTGTTACGGCGAGGTACTGGCTCTGCCTATCCAGCTCAACTACAAGCAGAACAACTGGATGGAGCTCGGGAGGGAAGAGTCTCACGGAAAGACTGCTCCTTAAGTCCCTTCAGTTCACGACTAGAAGCAGCCCGGAGGCGACACCAGCATCGTGTTCGAAACCGATAGCATCTTCGACCTGCACCGGAGACTGGTCGACGACGGCGTGAGACCCAAGATCAAACCGCGAAGACAGAAGTGGGGCGGGGACTGTCCATCGTAGTGCTGTGACGCTTCGATAGAAATGAACCTACGGCTGTCCTCTTCTCGTCAACCCGACGAACTTACCGATCCTTCGGCCTGTAGTTCCCTTCGGGGACGCTGATCTCGAACCTCGCTCCCCTACCCTCTTCACCGGTCTCAATGATCGTCATGCCCGTGATGCCCAGTATCTCCTTGACGAGGTAGAGGCCGCGGCCGTACTTCCCCTCTAATATGCTCTCCTTCTTGTCTTTCGGTATGCCGTTTCCGTCGTCCTCGCACACCAGGACCATGTGACCGTCCTGACTCTTAGAGTAGATATGGATGGTCGACACTTTCCCTCCGTGCTTCAGCGCGTTCCCGATGAGATTGTGGAACACCTTCTCCAGGAGCTTGTCCGCGTAGATTTCGAGGCCGTCGAGGTCGACGACGAGATCCACATCTCCCGTCTCCAGGGTCGACATGCCCTTCATGCACGCCTCCTTCGCGTCGATCCACTCCGGCTTCGCCGTACCCATCCTTTCGTAGTCACGGCTGAACCCAAGGTACTTCTCGATGCTCCCGCTCGCGTTCAAGGCCATGTCCATTAACTTCCTCGCCCTCTCCTCCTTCACGATCCCCTCGGCCATGCCCAATCCGCCCGTTATCACGGTCAGCTGGTTCAGGATGTCGTGCCTCGTCACGCTCCCAAGGAGGTTCAGCTTCCTGTTCGCCAGAGCGAGGGCCTCCTGCGCTTCCTTCAAGTCCGTCACGTCGTTCGCGGAGCAGACCGCGAATTCCACATTGCCTTTTTCATCAAGCTTCGGGGCCTTCGTGACGGATACGAGTCTCATCTCTCCCTTCCCGTTGGTCAGGCGTTCCAATCCGTGATACGTCGTCTTCGTATCGAAGACCTGCCTGTTCCCGGCGATCGCCACTTTCGCTTCATCCGGCGGAAGGAACTCCCAGATCTTCTTCCCCTCGATATCCTGTTCTTCCTTTCCGAGGAAGGCCGCCCGGGCCGTGTTCACCTTCCCGTACGTCTCCGGGTCCACGGCGTACCAGACCATCGTCTCGATGTTGTTCAAGAGATCTCTCTGCTCGTCGATCTTCCTCCCGAGGGCTTCCTGAACCTCGTGGAGGTCAGTGACATCCATGTAAGATGCGACGCTCAATCTTGTGCCGCGGATCATGTCCACGGTGGCGAGAATGTCGTAGGTCTTTAGATCTCTGCTGATGAACTTGAACTCGAACCTGTTCGGAGCCGCCTTTGGGTCGATCCGCCTCAACACGTGATATCCAATCATTCTCTGGAGGTCGCTTTCCGAAGGAAACTCCGTCCATTTCATCTTCCCCTCGATCTCCTCCTTCGAATAGCCCGACATCCTCTCGAACTCTCCATTAGCATGGAGGATGGTCGCGTCCTCATCGACTGTGATCATCGCAGTTCCGGTCGTATCGAATATCGTCCGATACCTCTGCTCGGACAAGCGCAGCGCTTCCTGCGCCTCGATTCTGTCTGTCAGGTCCCTGACGATGACGAAATATGCAGGCTTTCCCTCGTATTCCATGACGGATACGTTGAACTCCACCCGCACGCGTCTGTCGTCCTTGCTCCTCATACTCGCTTCGTAGACGGTCGGGACCTTCTCGCCCCTCAGCCTCTTCCTATGGTAGTCCAGCAGCTTTGACACTTCCTCCGGCCAGATAAGATCAGTGAACCGCCTTCCGATCGTGTCCTCGACTGAGTGGCCTATCATGTCTACCAGCTTCGGATTCATGTACTTGATCAGTTCATCCTGGATGATTGCTATGCCATCGTTCGCCTTCTCGACGAAGTTGCGGTACTTCTCCTCGCTCTTCCTGAGCGCCCTCTCCGAGTTCTTGCGCTCGATGGTTATCGCGATTTGGTCTGTGACGAAACTGAGGATGTCCATCTCGCGCTCGCTGTATCTGATGTTCTCATCATAGCTCTGGACCGCCAGCAAGCCGATCGTGCGTCCTTCGATCTGCAGAGGCACTCCTATCCAGCATACTGGAATCGACCCGATGATCTCGATCTCCCCCTTTTCAGACAGTTCTTGGAAGTCCTGATTGAACGCCAACAGCGGCCGTCCGGTGCGCAAAACATACTCTGTGGCTCCCCGGCCGGCCCTGCGTGGAGCTGGAGGCGGGTCGTGCTCGTCGACGAAGTAGGGGAAGGATATGGTGTCGGCGGAGGGGTCATACAGAGCGATGAAGACGTTGCGGATAGGCATGAGATCTTCGAGGATGCTGTGCAACCGCTTGTACAGGTCCTGGATATCGGTCGCAGAGCTGGTCGCTTCTGAGATATTGAAGACCGCTTGTTTCGTCTTCTCGGTCGTGACCTTGTCCGTCACGTCCTCGTACACCGCCACGACTTCGCCGGACGGCATCTTGTATACGTAGTTCTCTCTCCAGCCCGCCATCCGTCCATCCTTATAGTATGAAGTTGGCAGATTCTCGGGAATGCCAGTCCTCCAGACCCTCTGCAGCGCGTCGAATAGGCCGAATCTCTTCACGTCAGGGAAAACGTCAGAAACGCTCCTGCCCAGCACTTGACGTTTATCCATGCATTCGATCCTTTCGACCGCGCGGTTGATATCTTTGAAAACAAAACACTCGCCGTCATCCCTTCCCTCATACACCGCCACACCGCTCTTCATGCTGTCGAACAGTTCGCGGTACTTCTCCCCACCCTCCCTCAGAGTAGTGTCTGCCCTCCTCCTGTCGACGCATTTCCTTATGATACTCGCGAGTTCGGCGAACTGCGATCTCGGGTCCCCGTCTTTGCCCAGGTAGTAATCCGCGCCGGAGTTCAGGGCCTCGATCGCGCGCTCCTCCCCGCCCTTTGCCGTGAAGAAGATGAAGGGCGTTCGGTCACCCGACCGCCTCAATGACTTCAGGAATTCGATCCCATCCATCTCAGGCATCATGCAGTCGGACACGATGGCGTCGTATTCCTTCGACTTGAGAACTTCAAGCGCCAAGACGGCTGACTCGACAACGTCGACGTTGAAGTCCCCCTCCCTCTCGAGGAAGAGTTTTGCGACCTCAAGAAGGGGCGTTTCGTCGTCGACGAACAGTATGTCCATTATCCTCGCTTCATCGGGAACTACATCTGGAGCCGATTTAAGCTGAACGGTGTGATTATCAAACTGCATAACAATCGGAATGTTGTCGGATTCCATGCACCTTGTCTTCCTTGATTCGGCATCTCCATTTTCTCAAAGGCCGTATGCTTAATAATCAAATAGAAGCAAGATCAATCAGACAGGCATGCCTATGGGAGACCCGATGGGCGGCGAAGCTGACTATCAGAATCGTGGGAAGCTCACAAGGGTTTGGATTTCTTCAATCCCGGTATCGAACCTCGACGATGCTGTGGAATTCTACACCGAGGTGCTCGGCCTCCCGAAGCAGCTCGACTCCAGGGAGAACAACTGGGTGGAGCTAGGGTGGGAAGAACCTCATGGGAAGGTTGCTGTTTACGTCCCCTCCGTCCACGACAAGGAGCAGCCCGGGGGCGACACTGGCATCGTGTTCGAGACCGACAGCATCTACGAGCTTCACCGGAGACTGGTCGACGACGGCGTCGTCTTCAAGATGAAGCCCGAGCGACAGAACTGGGGCGGCCTCATGGCGATATTCATAGATTCAGACGGGAACGAGTTCACTGTTGTCGAGGATCCCGAGCACTACACGAGGGTGAATCCGACACCGCGCTAGTACGAATCCTGGACCCGCTCAAGATGAGGGTTGAAGCATCTTCTTCTGAGCACAGCAACCTTCGAGATTGCTGTCCTCGCATACAGATTGCCAACCCGGCAGGGTTTGATCCGATGCATCATTTCTTTTTCTTCAGGGCTTGCTCGGCTTCCTTCTCCAGCTTAGCGAGTCGCGTGTAGTAGTCCGGGAACTCGTTCAAGTGCGCCAATGCGATCTTCGCCGTCATCGTCGGGTCGTCATCGGTCACGTTGGTCGCCGGGCTTATCTTACCATGCTCAAGCTCGACGTCCATTCCCATCCGGAACTGTTCGACGTCGAACCTGCTCCAATCCACGCCGAGCTTCTCCCCCAGTCGTCTCGCTTCTTCAGCCGTAAAATGCTTGGAACCTGCCATGCAATTCACCTTTTGCTGACCCTTCCAACGTGATTCCGGTTTAAGACCTTTCCCGTTTCGTGCTCAGCTAACTCCTACTCTTCTTGCTCAGTTCGTTGCTGGCTGAGCAACACAAGATTCCAGATTCCCTACGAATGATGTCAGAAAGGAGTGTCTGGATGATGAAGGAATATAATAACAAAATTCCTAGGAATATGGCAAGAACCAATTCGAGCGTTTGTCGTTCGTCTCCTGAGGATTGGAGCATAGCCGCTCGAAATTGGCTCTGCTAAGAATGTTAGAGCTCCCTCAATGACGACCATCTATTTAACGACATTTCAGGTCATGTCGCTGAATGACAGTTCGCTTCAGTTCCAAATGGCCTTTCTCCTTTGTTGAAATCAGAAAGAGAATGTCTGGATATTAAGGCCATTTTGTGAAGACTACTCAGCACAGCGCGAAGCCGCCTGGACCGATTCGATCTTCTCGGTCCAGGCATGATTCCGGGCTCGCGTAGGAGAGCCAGGTGGGTCACTGGTTTCCTCCCCCCAAAGAAGGACTGTAATCTAATCTAGCCCGCAATCGGCTTCGCAGAAAATAGAGGCGTCATTCGTGTATATAATGCTATTTTAAGGCACGTGCACGATAGGGATCTTTGGTTTGAATTGGAATCAGAAGAATAATGTCCAAATAGGAAAGAGTGGGGGTATGGCCCCCTCGGATCACTCGAGGTTCAGCGAACGAAGTCTACGCCGTCCCCCGCGCTCGCTGTCGCCCCGAGCTTCTGCGTCTGGACGCCCAGCCTGGCTCCCACGTCCATCGACATGGAGTCGAGCATGAACTTCGACTTGGCTCCGGTGAAGATCACCAGGATTTGGATTAGTCCTTCGTTCTCTGGCTCAATCGAGCAACCCCAAATGATCCTTGCCCTGGGGTCGATGCATTTCCCCACGTACTCCGCGGCCCGTTGCGCCTCGTCGACGGTCATGTCCGGACCGCCAACGACCCGCACCAACGCGCCCTTTGAGGCCTTCACGTCGATGTCGCCGAGCAGCGGCGAGGTAATCGCCTCTTTGACCGCTTCCTTAACGGGATCGTCGGTGCTCTCCTTGCTCGCCTCTCCCATGCCCACGAAGGCCACTCCTCCTTCATTCATGAGGGTAAGGATGTCCGCATAGTCCAGGTTGACGAGGCCTGGCTTGGTGATGATCTCAGTCAGACCCTTGATCGTCTGCATCAGTACTTCGTCCGCCACCTTGAACGCCGCCTCGATCGGGAGTTTCGGCACCAGCTCCATGAGCTTGTCGTTCGGGACAACGATGGTGGTATCGGTGACGCGTGTCAACCTCTCTAGGCCATCGAGGGCATTCTCCATTCTCACCGTTCCCTCGGCTTTGAATGGTAACGTGACGACTCCGATGGTCAGAGCGCGGCACCGTTCCTTTGCGATTCCAGCGACGAAGTGCGCTGATCCTGTGCCAGTCCCTCCTCCCATGCCAGCGGTGACGAACACGATATTCGCGCCGTTAAGGAAGTTGAGGATATCGATGTCGTTCTCCCGGGCGGCTTGCTCCCCGACCTCGGGGATCGCTCCCGCTCCCAGGCCACGGGTGGTCGCTCTTCCTATCAGGATCTTCTTTGGTGCCCGTATCGTCAGCAGGTGCTTGGCATCGGTGTTGATTCCACACAGCTGCGCCCCGCTGATTCCCGCGTCGACGCAGCGGTTGATGGTGTTGCATCCGCCGCCACCGCAACCGATGATCTTGATGCTGACATCGAGCTGCTGGGCAATCTTTCTTATATATTCATCAGCGGAGGAATCTTCTTGAGTTGCCTTCACTTGCGCCTGCGTTTGCGTCTTCTTTTCCTGCTCCACGCTCGTCAGAGCGCTCTTCACTAATGAGCTTGGCATAGTGCATCCCTTGTATGACATCTGTCTGACGATAGATATATATGTTCCGCTCCTGGGTGAAAGTGACCAGGAATGACTCTCCATTTCGCCTCTGAGCGTTCTGGCAGCAGATATTCAGACGGGGTCCACTTGACGGTCAATAGCATAACAACAAATGAGCGTCAAACCGTCGAGAGAAATTCCACGAGACATTGACCCCGAACTCTTAAGTATCATCAGTTGTGCTCCATACTCGGGAAAATGAGACCACGTTTCTCAGGATTCGATTACACCCCTGTAATAGCACTCCTTGTGATAGCAATCCCGATCATTGTTCTAGCTGCATATTCTATCACAAATGCCCCCCCGCCCCTCCAGAATCAAATCACCATTCAACCCAACGGTCCCAACAGATTCATGTTCAGACCCAGTTCCCTTACTGTCCACGTAGGCGAGGAAGTCACGTGGGTGAATCACGTTGAATTCCCCGTTGCAGTGATTTCGGACAACGCCACGGATCCTTTCGACAGCGGGAGCATTGGTGTCGGAATGAGCCACGAGCATACATTCAACAACGTGGGGATATTCCAATATCATAGCTCCATTCCAGACTTGACCGGTACAATCATAGTCGTATCTTGAAGAGCGACATGGGAGACATCTGAAATCGGTCGGAAGTACTGACACTTCTGACAGTTCTGGCGACAGAGCGGTAGATTCTTAGGCTCTGTTATCTAGGATGATAATGAATCCGATGCGTCAGAAATAAGCCTATGATATTTCTATAGCCTTCCGACAGGAGGGGGTCAACGTGGCGGAACTGTACAAGTCCAAGGCTCCTGAATCCGACCTATATTTCTCCGCTCAGGATGTCAGAGACAGGCTGAAAACGGCGATTCAGGTATTGAATAGTCTAACGAAGGTAAAGACAAAAGAAGAAGGCGAGGACCACAGGAGAAGAATTCATAGTCTCTTGTTGGACTGTGATCGCATTCTCGAATACTCGATGAACAAAATGGGCAAGCCAGTGAGGTGTCCGCGTTGCGGAAACAATTCACTCAAAGAAGTCTATTCAAGGGTCATTTGTCCAGACTGCGGCTATGAAAAGCAATTCTAGGCCATTCCAGTGACATAATCTTCACCATCGTGCTATGGTGTGCTTGCTTCAGTGATTGAGATACTCCTCAGTTCGATACTGTGGACAACATGAGTAACTGTACGGGTCGGAGGACAAATCAATCCAAGGGATTCGGGAATGGAGTGTTCGTATTGTGAGACTGAAAACACCGAGGAAGCGAAGTCTGCGCTAGATATGGGAGCAAATTGAGGCGCCCCAATAGTAATTCTTTGATGGAATAGGGGCATTTCGGGGCTCAGTTCGCCAATCTGGTCCTTGGTGGTTTGAGATAATTCCCGGGTAAGGAGACTCACATCACGAAGTGAGAACTGGTGTCGCCCACTCAGACCGTCATTCCTATGATGTGCTATTCGGCGGGTTCTCTGCGCAGGAATTGCAGAACCATAGTGCTGAGGTCCTGGGAGTGGGAAGGTCAGATCGGTAAATGCATCTCCCCCCTTATTGAAATAAGAAAAAGAATATCTAGATAAGCTAGGGTGTGCGGGCCCCTTCCCACTCACCTAGACAGTTCTGACTGCAGATGGGTTGGAATGTGACAAGGAATTCGGGTAGTTGAATCTTGCCTATCCGTCAGTTCATTCTGAAACCTCAAATTTGGGGGTTGTGAACCACCTGAGACAATCCGAAAGAAGCTCAATGGCGACATACGAAGAAATCAAGTCGGACAACCTTCCCAACTGAACCAAATCTCTGCCTCGCGCCTCAATTCGGCGAACTCGTTGCCCAGAACCATGTTGTGATGAGCGATGATCTGGGACGCTGTCAAGAGGGATGAGTCAAACGTGCTGTGGGCATCTTCAACCAAGACGACCTTATATCCCAGGAAGGACGCATGGCGAGCGGTAGAATCAACGCATGATTCGCTCTGCAGGCCCGCAATGATAAGGGTCTCGATCTGTCTCCTCTTCAGCTCGGAATCAAGTGGGGTATCTACAAATGCACTTGAGGTAATCTTCCGAATGACGATTTCCCCTTTCAGGGGCTGAATTGCGGGATGGATTGCCCAGCCAGCGGTCTCTGGGTCCAGTATGCTTCCCTTCGGTCCGTCATGTTGCACAAAGATAACGGGAACCATGGCTGCACGCGCCTTGTCGATAAGACTTCTGATCTTCTTGACTAATTCTTCCTGGTTGTAAAGAGGTTCCTTCTCATCCGTAAAAAACCCGAGTTGGGTATCGATGATCAGAATCGCGGGATTCGGATACACATGTAGCAAGAGCTTCATGCCGCATACATCAACATTTGCCTCCTCGTGGCGATCAACGGAGAATAACAAGCAATCTAGAAGTCCATGCCAAATCTCGCATGATTCTTTCAAGCCCGTGACATACTGACTATCGAGAGGTTCGAGTCCCTCCGATTTGTAATTCTCTCTTCTTGAAATCAGAAGAGGAGTGTCTGGACATGCTCGGGTTCATTGTATCATCCTTGATCGGTCAGGCTTATTGGCCGGGTAGATGTGTTTCTGCTCCATTAGTATCTTGTAGAAGTTGTTCTCTAGGAGACGGAAGGATTCAGATGACCGATGAACGCAAGCTCGAGAAGGCCACTTTCGCCGCGGGATGTTTCTGGGGCGTGGAGGCAGTATTCCGCAAGGCAGAGGGCGTGGTAGAGACGACGGTCGGATACACGGGCGGGCATTTCGAGAACCCGACATACAAGGACGTCTGCAGCGGCAAGACTGGTCATGCAGAATCTGTGGAGGTCATCTTCGACCCATCTAAGGTATCCTACGAGCAGCTTCTCGGCGTCTTCTGGAGTATTCACGATCCGACCACGCTCAACAGGCAGGGGCCTGACGTAGGGGCTCAATACAGATCAGCTGTCTTCTATCACGATGAGGACCAGCGGAGGATCGCGGAGGCTTCGAAGGAAACGCTGGAGAAGTCAGCACGATTCAGAAGGCGCATTGTGACAGAGATCGTCCCCGCATCGAGATTCTATCGCGCGGAAGAGTATCACCAGCGATACCTCGAGAAGAACAAGGGCGCACATTGCCGCGTCTGATGGACCTGTCAGAAAGTGTGAGCGTGTCCATTGCCCGGCCGAGAAGTGATGAAGGCATCGCTATACAGACCCGATTTCTTCACTTCGCGGTTCGAGCTCATGAGCAGGGATGGACAAGAGATTAATACCGTCCGCTCAAATCGAAGAACGGTGATGACCTGACCTATCAAGTTGAAAAGATGGATGAGGAATGGCGACGGACACTCACTCCAGAGCAGTACAAGCTCCTTCGCAAGGAAGGGACAGAGCCCGCCTTCCGGAATACCTTCTGGAACGATCATCGGAAGGGGGTTTACCTATGCGCAGGCTGCGGAAACGAGCTCTTCTCCTCGGACAAGAAATTCGACTCCGGCACCGGATGGCCGAGTTTCTGGGAGCCCATCAGGCGAGGCAACGTTGAAACAGGCGAGGACAGGGGCCTTGGCGTCGTTCGCACGGAAGTGCGTTGCGCCAGGTGTGGCGGGCATCTCGGCCATGTCTTCGATGACGGCCCACCTCCGACCGGGCTGCGCTACTGCATGAACTCCGGGGCCATGAAGTTCAAGGAAACGAAGTGAAGTGCCGGGAACGGTCCACGATTGGGTGCCTAGCGAACCATTGTGCTTTCTGGGACTTGTGTCGGTTATGACGGCAGACGAGGAAGCGCTAGAACGGATCGAACACTCCAGTTGCTTTTCAGGACGAGGGTGATACTCCCCACTTCATTTCTCATTGCCTATTTCTTTGATGACCTGCAGTGCTTCTTGGATATGCTTGGTCGGCTGGAATTGGGAAGAGAAGGTCATCCTGATCGTTCCGCTCTTGTCAATGACGAAGGTGACCCTTCCGGGGATGCCTCCCACGGAAGTAGCCCCATATAGTCGCCTTGCCTCGCCGCCGGGATCGCTCAGGAGTGTGTATGGAAGGTTCAATTCCTTGGCGAATCTACGGTGCGATTCAACAGAGTCCGAGCTGACGCCGATCACCTCGGCGCCTGCGTCCTCGAAGACCTCGTATTTGTCCCGGAACGCATATGCCTCCTCAGTGCAGCCAGGCGTGAAATCCTTTGGATAGAAATACATAACAATGGCTTTCTTGCCGACCATTTCCGAGAACTTGAACATCCCGCCGTTCTGATCTTGAAGAGCGAAATCGGGCGCCTTGTCACCTACATTCAGACCTTTGGTCATGTTCGATCCTCAGTTACTTGATTGGAGCATCCGATTCATAAAGGAAACCGTGCGGCCCGACGGGACGGGTCTACGCTGTAGAGATCAAGAGGTATCATATGGTTCAGTTCAAGCCACGCGCAGGACCAGTAATCTAAGAAGAAGCTAGTTTTCGTGTCATATCAATCCGTCTTCGCCCCTGTCTTCTTCTTTTTCCTTTGAAAGTACTCTACGAGATGGTCCCAGTAATGCTCATGCCACCCTTGATCATAATCGTCTGCCTGCTCAACTGGCACCTTTGACTGGACCAGCGTGAGCTCCGTTCCCTCTTGCAGTACTCTTAGAGTGATTTCGAGCCGAGAAGGCGGGTAGTCGTCTGGCCACTCGAAGGTCGACCATTCCTGGACTATCTTCTTTCCCCGCTTGAGCTCCAAGTTCCTGGCCGTGATGTACCCACCCCATACCGAGAATTCCCCTCCCACCTCGGAGCTGCCGCTCGCCTCGTCCCCGGTGAAAGCCGCGTGCTTCTTCGGATCCATGAACGCATCGTATACCTCCTCTGGAGATGCTGGTATGATGACCTTCTGTCGGATCGTCCTGGTCTTCCGCGCCATATGAAAATCGAATTCGGACCTGCCAGTATTAGATACTTCTGTTGACGACCGAGGCATATGCAGCGACAAGCCACTTCATCGCAATGTCGTCAATCCTATCGAATCCGGATCATATGACTCAAGCTGGTGTTCATCGGTCTTTTGCCAAATCCAATTCGCCGTTCCGTGTTAGGGACTGTCATACTTGAAATACCACTTCGGCACTCTGTATCCCAACCCAAGGTGATGTGTCTATACCTGATTTCACGATGCGTTTCGTGGACCAGATGGCAGAGAAAGTAGCCTCCGCTGTCCATTTCACAAAGGTCGAGGATGTCGATAGCGTACTACCAGGGCGCCTAGAACGCGCTGGGTTGAACATAAGGGTCCCGTTCTGCGCTTCGCGCTGCACCTACTGCGCTCTTCCCGGCGAGGTCTATAACAGAAAAGGAGCAGATCAGTTTCTCTCTGGGTTGAACAGAGAAATCGAGCTCTACTCTTCGCGTTTTCACGATGTCAAAGTTGAGAGGATATACTTCAGCGGGGGAACCCCGTCCCTCTTGCACGGGGATATCGGAGGAATAGTCGAGTCTGTTAAGGAGCACTTCGATTTCGATGGGTCGGTCGCGATGGAAGCGGCACCCTCCGATCTAGACACTGAAGTCCTTGATTCCCTTCATTCGACCGGCGTGAACCAGCTAAGCATCGGGGTGCAGACCTTCCAAGAAAGCACGCTCACGATGTATTTGGGCAGAAAGAGCACCCGTTCCGACCTCATCTCGACTCTGGAACTTGCGGTGAGGACTGGTTTCGACTACGTCAACATCGATCTCATGTTCTCGCTCCCTGGCCAGACAACGGAATCATTAGCGGATGACCTGGAGACCGCCGTAGCGACGGGGGTTCAAGGGATCTCCACATATCCGCTCATGCTGCTCCCATACACTCCGCTAACATCCAAGCTGGGCAAGGGCCAGTCGAACCATTCAGGGACCTCCAAATCCGACCCATTTATCCAGAGTCCTGTCAAGGAGAAGGAGCAATATCTTCAGATCGTCGGATTCCTTCGAGACCACGGCTACAGACTCAGAACACTCTGGAGTTTCTCGAAGGATCCGGAGAAGTATGAGGGACCGTACGAACACAGCGATTTTGTCGGCATGGGACCGAGGGCATGGGGTATGTTGAGCAACAGGTTCACTCTGAACGTTTCTTCGACAGCAAGCTATGTGAAGAGCCTTGTGGAGGGTAGGATTCCAATACTCGCCTATTCTGAGGTGCGGGACTACCCGTTGGCGAGGTTTGCGCGAAGACTGTACTACGGGAAGATAGACAGGGAAGAGCTCGACGTATTGAAGGCACAAGATCGTCAGCTGAGGAAGTATGTCTCGTTGATGCGTCTGCTTGGACTCATCGTCAAAGAAGGAGAGCATTATGTGCTTTCTGATAAGGCGCTCGCATACGGCAGTCATGCGACCAAGAAGATTGCCATGACGACGCTCATGAGGATAAATGAAGAGCTGGGATTGGCAGGTACCTTCCCCTTTGCTGACGACGGCTTCGTCAAAGTGTCACCAATCTGATCGGCCCGCGGCGTGAACCCTGATGATGGACTCAGTTGAGAGAACGTGGTTGACATGTCAAAGAGTCGTTTCCTGATTCACAGGATTCCGCCGCAGTCGGCAGCCTCACGCTTGAGAAGAACGGTCTTATATCAGGCTGTTTCCTATCATGCCCTGTGAGACTCACTCGAAACCCTGGGTTCTACCTTCTTCTGGGTTCACTGCAGTTCTTCCTCTTGCTCATGATCGCTGAGATGCTTCGCCCTGGTTACAGCGTGTCGCTCAATTACATCAGCGACCTCGGCGTGGGCGCGGAGCCATCTCGATCGTTGTTCAACGCGACCCTCATCATATTCGGCCTATCGGGACTCACAGCTTCGTACCTCTTCTGGAAGACCCTGGTGAGGAATGCGATGGTTGTCACGCTCGTCATATCCTCTGTCGGTACGATCGGTGTGGGTCTTTTCCCCGAGGACACAGGCGCACCTCACGCCCTCTTCGCCCTGCTGGGTTTCTTCTTCGGCGCGGTGACGGCGATCATCTCATACAAGATCATCAAGCCGCCATACTCGTGGTTCGGTGTCATCCTTGGATTGATGAGCATGGCATCGCTTTTCATGTTCCTCGGCGGAGCATACTTGGGCCTCGGAGCTGGAGGAATGGAACGATTTGTCCTCTATCCTTCGCTTCTTTGGTACGTCGGGTTGGGCGGTTACCTGTTAGGTCCTGAGGAGAAGTAGAATAGTCCCAGAGACTAACCCGGAGTGCGAACACGTCTGAGTCTGACTTGATACACTCCTGGTCAGGGATTCCGTTGGATCCCTCAGGCAGTCTCCCTGTACGCTCCATAGTTTCTTATACTGAGACCGTATGGGACTGTTCACTAAATGTGATCCGATCACTGGTGTCCTAACGTACCATATAGGGAAGTCAGGGTGGCTAGAGAAAGGCGTTGTATTTAGGCAAGTCAAATGGAGGTGAATATATGATGTACGACAGGGCACCCAGAGAGATGCACAAGGCCGTCTGCGCGGATTGCAGCAAGGAATGCGAAGTTCCTTTCAAGCCGACAGAGGGCAGACCAGTCTATTGCCGCGATTGCTTCAGCAAGCATCGCCCGGCATTCCGAAGCAGGTATTAAGCAACTTGTGCATGAGAATGCGCGAGTCGTTTTCTTTTTTTCATATTTCTCATTTTTCTCTTTCTTTGTTGTAGGGCGTCCTTGAACCTTGAGCGAGTCCACATTCGTCGAGGATCCTAACATTACGCCAGGAACGGTCCAACGCCACCTTGAACGTGCTCAACCACAAACACGCGTACACCAGACACCGTCCTCGGCGTCTTTACTGGGATAATCAATCACGCTGGTGCTTTCCAGCAACAAGTTCTATGCTTCCGATCGCATTCGAACGGTCAAGGGCCGCTATCAGCATCTTCGTGGCGAACTTCAGGCTAAAGACACCCGCTCCGCCAGGTGCAAATTGAGGCGTTTGTCGGGGAAGGAGAACCACTTTATGGCCGACGTGGACCACCAGTTAGCGAACTGGATAGCGGCACAGCCGTTCGATGCGATAGCGTTGGAGAAGCTCGGGGTTCGTAGGGAGAAGCGATTGAAAGCGAGATTCAACAAGGCGCTCGGCAACTGGGCGTTCGGTCAACTTCAGCAGTTTGTTGATTACAAGGTCGAAAGCGTCGGAAAGGCCGTGCTCTACATAGATGCACGGTATACCAATCAGAAATCTTCCAGATGCGGCACAATCGATAAGAAATCCCGCAATGGGTTGAATTACAAATGCAGCAGTTGCGGATTCGAACTCCATGCCGACCTCAATGCCGCAAGGAACATCGTCAGTCTCGGTACAGCTGAGGCTGGCAGGTTGTCTGTCAACCAGCCGAATGTAGCGAGCGTTGTTTTGGAACATTCTGAAACACCTCAGTTACAAGCCCATGAGTTTATTCGTGGGTAGTTGACTCCCGGTCTGGCAAACGCATAGCGCAAGATTGCGATTCGGATAGCGTGATTTCCAGCTATCCGAGAATGTCCTTCGCCTTCAACAGCGCTCTCTCAGCTTCCGTCTCCGGCAGCAACTCGTACAGGCACTCCTTGTTCTTCACAAGGTCGCTCACGAGAATGAAGTTCCTATCCAAGAGCGTCCTCTCATACGCCCTCTTCAACCCGAGCGTCGTCAGCGGGTACAGTCGGTTGTCGTCGATCAGTTTCTCAAGGCTCCCCTCCTCGGGGAACCTCCACCCTAGCAACCTCATCCCGACGCAGCTAGCATAGCGGACGACATCCGTCGTGAACTTCGTGTTCGTCGCTAACCACGGGCCCGTGTGCGGCAGCGACTCGTTAACATCAAGATACCTCGCATAGGTGTACAGCGCCGTCTGGATGTTACACTTCATGCCCGGGGAGTTGTGGAACTTGCACTCGACCACGTACTTCTCCCCTCCCTTCTCCACTATAACGTCGATCTCGTGCGACACGCACTTCCCCTGCAGCATCTCCCTCAGCTTGACGGAATACCCCAAAGCCTGGAATAGCTTCCCGACGAACGACTCGAAGTAGTATCCCTCCGGACCCAGGTCAAGTATCGCCTCCTTCAGCCTGAACCTGACCGCCTTCTTCCTGTCGAGCAGCTGGTGGACCTTCCGGTAAATCTCCTCGGTCGTGATGCCGTCGTAGAGCTCCCTTTTCACGCCCAGGAGGATGTCCTCTGCATCCTTTTCGGACACACCGACGCGGAAGATCGCCCTCTCAACTTTCCCCTCGTCGAACTCTTCTCTCTCCCCAGAACGTTTCGTCACCCACATGATATCACGGCTAGATCCTCGCCTCGGATTGAATAAGGCTCCGGGTCCGGTATTATGCTTTTCCCTCGACCCCTCCGTCTCCCATCAAATCTGAACCTTCAAGTAGTTCATTGGCCTCTTTCCTTCGGCGATATCGGAGAGGGCGACAAGATGACATCGAGGGTCAAGGTCAACATGAACGTCTGCGGCAAGCACACGACGGTCGAGGTATCGCAGAGGGACGACGGGGACTTCGACGTGAAGGCTGAGACGGATTGCGATAACGTTAGGGAGTTCATCGACATGCTAGGGGCTCTATCCCTCGTCGACCTGACGGATAAGAAGGCGAGCAAGTTCTGGGAGTGCTTCAAGAATGCCAGGATGTCCTCCGACTGCATCAATCCGGCGGCGGTCATGCAGGCGGCGTGGATCGAGGCGGGACTTCTCTCAAAGAATCTGGCACTCATGAACAAGGACGCAAGCATCGAGTACCTGAAGGATTGACCTTGACGGATTTGTCTTTCGGGCATCGAGGTGGTTAAGTGCTTCTGAGGCCGGAGAGGTCCGGTCCCAGCGTCGAATTGAAACCCTGTCGCACGTCAGGATGAATGACCGTCGAAGATTCTCCGTCCCAGTTTCTTCAGGTCATCCACGCCCGTGGGCTCGTGATCGAGCAATGGGATCAGGAACATCGGGGTCCCGAATCTCGGCTTGATCTCCGTCAGATACTTCTCCTGCTGTTCCCTCCTTCTCTCGAAGAACGGATTCCGCCCATACTCCTTCGGAAGGATGTAATTGACGCCTACCAGCGAGGTCTCGATGCCGACCTGGTTCTTCAGCTCCTGCGAGGCCCTCCACGCCTCGATGATTGGAGTGTACTCGGGATAGACCACGAACACGAAGGTGCTTTTCTCCCGGTCCCTCATGGTCTCGATGACGTTGGCATATTTGTTCATTGTCTCGTCCGATGTCTTCTTGGTTAGCGTGCCCAGGTCGATGAAACCCTTCCAATCGGACGGCAGCTCGAGCAATCTGAGCGTATGGCCCGTGGGGGCGGTATCGAATATCACGACCTCATAGCCTTTCATGGAGAAATAACTCATGAACTTCTCGAATGCGGACATTTCCTCGGCGCAGGGGGAGTTGAGATCCTCCTCGACGGACTTCCTGACCTCCTCCGGCTCATCCTCGACGGACGCCATTATTCTCGCCCTGTACTCCTCAAGTGCCATTTTCTGATCTATTCTCACAGCGTCCAGGTTCTTCATTCCCTCTATCCTGGTCGGCTCGGGACCGATCTCCTGCCCGAATATCTCCTGCAGGTGGGACGCAGGGTCCGTCGTCACGATGAGCGTCCTGAGACCCTTGTCGGCCAAGTAGACGGAGGTTGTGCAGGCCAGAGTGCTCTTCCCGACACCTCCCTTGCCAGTGAAAAAGACGTACCTCGTTCCGTTCGTCGGCCTCAGGAGTTCTCTGACCTCGTCGATATCGACCGCAACGGTGGACCTCGGCGGTACCGCGGCGGCAGAACCCGAAGGGATACTCGCTCTCCTTCCCTCGAACAGATACGCACCAACAGATTCGAGAGCATCCAGGCCGTTGATCTCGGAGTCCTGCAGGGGGTATTGCATCTTGCAGACGGCGAACTCGTCGTTGATCTCCTTCAGCATCCTGCGCTCCTCGTCCTTCTTCTTCTTGAAGAACGCATCTGTGACCGCCTCCTCAGGGAGCACGCCGTTTATCATCAACAGATTCGTCCGTATGCCCAGCTTCGAAAGCTCCTCCATGCTTCGATTCGTCTCCACGATGGACGATCTCTCCGGCTTCAGAACGAAGATGAAGGTGGTCTTGATCCCATCCTGAAGGTATCCTATCGCCTTCTTGTACTTCATCTTCGCGCCTTGCAGCGAAGAGCTGGGGCCGATGCACGTCGAACCGCCCTTATCCAGCTCCGCGGACCAGCCGCTGGGGAGCTCAAGAAGTCTGATGGTATGTCCCGTCGGCGCCGTGTCGAACACGACGACGTCGTATTGAGGATCGTCCATGAACTCGATGAAGCTGTCGAACGCCGCGACCTCTTCGACGCAGGGGCTCTTCAGCTGCTCCATCATCGCCCCGAGATATTTCTCGTCCAGAATCCCTCTCATAGGGGCCATCACTCTCTCCCGGTACTGCCCAGAGGCCACGTCCGGATCGATCTCGATGGCGAACAGGTTCTGAATCCCAGCTATCGAGGTGATCTTATGGCCTATCTCCTGCCCGAATATGTCCGCGAGATTCGGCGCGGGGTCGGTGGTCACGATCAACGTCTTGTATCCCTTGCTTGCGAGCCAGACTGCGGTGGCGCAGCTCATCGTGCTCTTTCCCACTCCGCCCTTGCCGCTGAAGAATACGAACTTGGTCTCTCCCTTCTTCGGTTCTATCAGTGCGTTCATGACAATTACCTCAACGAGCTATCGAGCACCAGGTCTCAACTCCTTTTGGGAGCAATCGAGACTCGAATCATTTCTTTCATCTCATGCCCGGTCTCAGCTCTTCCAGTTGGCCTCGATCGCTTCTTTCATCTCATCGTGTTTCATGTACCTCTGCTTTGAAACGATCTTTCCGTTCACCATCGTTATCGGGAGTATGTCAGGCCCGTCTTTCTTCACCAACTCCAGCACCTTAGGGGTCTCAATGAACATTCGAGCATTGGAAGACAATGATGCCCTTGTTATCTTCAGGTTCCCGAATTCCTTCTGAAGCCTCTTCAGTGATTCGTTGAGCTCTATCAGTACCTTGTCCGGCTCCGGCCCACAGATACCAGTGGAACAGCACATCGGTCCTTCGAAGACCACAAGCTCGTTCTCGACCATCACGAACCTCCAGAGATCCATAGGCTGGCAGCATTCTGAGACATCGCCTTAGCGATCGCCAGGACCGATGTCGGCTCGATTCTCCCAATCGCAACCAAGAGCGGAAGCATTTCAATTATAGTTGAAGTGCATGCTCGAAACACGCTATTAAACCTTTGGGTGAGAAGCACCATCGGGACATTACAGTCGCTCCTGGACCGCTTTCACGGTCGCATCGACATCCGCCGGATCGCAGTCCAACTCGTACTTCTTATTCACTCCTAGGTCGGTGACGACAACATGGATTGTGGGAGTCACCCCTGCCCTTTCGAGCGTCTTCTTTGCACAATGTGCATTGCAGCCATCGATGGCAACAACATTCTGGGCGGCCTTCGCTGAATCCACGAAGCTTCTCGTGCCGGCCCCGACGCCCGCCAAACATGCGAATTTCCCCTTGCCCATGACCGAGATCTTCTTTGCGGCCTCATTGGTCATCTGCCCCACGTTTGACCCGCCGGCACATGGATAGAGCATCGTTCCACTCGAACCACAGCCGCAACTCGATGAGGAACCTGTCAGGACAGCAATCTGTGAGACCTTGCTGAGACTCGCATTCTCCTTGAGCATATGCGTAATCTCTTCGACATCCGGAACCCTTCCCATCGAGACAAGCTCGCCGTCGATCACGAGGCCAGGCGTCACCTTGACTCCTTTCCTGATGATCATCTCGAAGTCGTCAATCTTGACCACGTCGGCGGCGATGCCAAGTTTCTTGATGGCTTCTCTGATGTTCTCCTCGAGTCTCGTGCAATTCTCGCAACCAAGTCCGAATATCTCGATCTTTGTCATCTCTTTCCCTTCCTAGCCCCGTACTCCTCCAAAAGAGCATCCTTGTAGTCTTGACTCGCGGCGGATGGAACGTAGTTGTAAATCCTTGCCCTCTTGAGCAGCGCTTCGCCTGTCTCAGCATCGTTTTCAAGCCCCATCCCCGAGACCTCTTCGATGATCTCGTCGAGCTGTGAGATGCCAGTCATCTCGCCTCGGATATTCAACTGCCTTACCTTGCGGGCAGCAGAGGATGCGCAGCACGGTCTCATGTCATTTCCATCCTTCGTGAGATCACCCTGTCCTTACTCTTCGGATGACCGGTGTTCAGGTCGGTCGCATCCTTACCGATTTCGTCTGTCATGTTTTCATGATCTCTCATGTATATCAGCTGTCTCGAATATCCCCGGATGAATCTGACATTGGCCAGTGTTGATGCTATCTTGCGTTCGACGCGGGAGCAGCAGATTTGACACGGTCTTTTTCATCATAGTACTTTCTTCGTATCCAGAATGCCACGTTTACCAGGCTGATCAGCACCGGCACTTCAATCAAAGGCCCGATGACCGCAGCGAACGCGATTCCCGATCCTATCCCGAATACGCCAATAGCGACCGCGATCGCCAGCTCGAAGTTGTTGCTCGCGGCCGTGAAGCTCTGCGCCGCCGCATGAGGATAGTCGAACTTCAAGCGGATCGAGGAATAGAACGACACGAAGAACATTATCAGGAAGTAGATCACCAGCGGGATGGCTATCCTCACCACGTCGAGCGGCAGTTGGACGATGTACTCTCCCTTCAACGAGAACATGACGAGGATCGTGAACAGCAGGGCAAGCAAAGAGACCTTGCTGATCTTCGGGATGAACTTGTTGTCGTACCAGTCCGCTCCTTTTTTTGGAAGTAGTGTGTATCTCGTGATCACGCCGCCGAAGAACGGTATTCCAAGATATATCAGGACAGACTCTGCGACCTGCCAGATGGAGATGTTGACGGCGACCCCCGAACCAGGAGCGATCGCTTCCGAGACGATGAATATCAGGAAGTACGCATAGAACGCGTACAGAATGATCTGGAATATCGAGTTGAGCGCGACGAGAATAGCTGCATACTCCGAATCTCCCTCCGCCAGCTGATTCCAGACAAGGACCATCGCGATGCATCTGGCAAGCCCGGTCAGGATCAGACCGATCCTGTACTCGGGAAGGTCCGGAAGGAAAATCCAGGCGAGCGTAAACATGAGAAAAGGTCCGACAACATAGTTCAGAGTGAGGGAAAGCGAGAACATCCGCTTGGCTTCCGGCTGCTTCGTGAGTTTCGAAAGCTCCTCATACTTCACCTTCGCCAGCGGCGGATACATCATGAGTATCAGACCGATTGCGATCGGGATCGAGGTCGTTCCGATGCTCAGCGAGTTGAGCGCGTCGGCTATGCCAGGTATCACTGCGCCCAACCCAACGCCAATGAACATCGCAAGGAATATCCAAAGGGTCAGGTACCTGTTCAAGAAAGAGAGCTTCTTTGTGACTCTCTCAACCATGTGTCGCCCCCCCTGATGACCCGACCCACATATGACACGCTAGAAAATCCCGGTGCGCCATTGCGATGGTTGTAAAGTATTTCAACAAAAACAGAATTACTTTCGAGCATAAAGACTTTTCACACGAGCACGGAATAGACCCATCTCCTGATATCAATCTGAGGCACGAATCCCTTCTGAACTCCGTGCTAGGTAAGAGAGAATCGTTGGGAAATCATGAAAGAGAGTGTTCGGCACGGTTGTAGTAAAGCAATGCAGCTGGGCGTCCACGGGACTCAGTTGAACTCTAAAATCGAAGTATCACAGAGAGGCACCTAATCATGTACCGAGCAGTGCGTAGCATTTACGGTTGATGCGAGCAGTCGAGCAGATATCGACCGAAGAGACCCGGGCCTCAAGGATCCCGAAATCAGAGAGCCGATCGCAGTCTGTGCTTCGGTCGCGGGTCATTGCGAAACATATCTGGTCCGCCCTTGATAGTATCAAAGCCTTAGTGTAGAAACTATCGCTAACGATTCACAAGAAGTCAATGGAAGAATGCGATTCTTAGGCCCGAATCGTACTTTTATTATGGAACATCCATTTCAACACGATGACCGATTTCGATGCCGATGACGACTTGATTGTGTGGTTGCTCTCCGGGGAGCCTTGGACCAGGTATCTGACGAGTGTCGACCTGCTGGGGATGGATGCGGCCGATCCCGACGTTCTCAAGGACAAGAGAGAAACGATTGCAGATTCTAGAATACGTGGTCTGATCGATGAGGTGAGAACATGGCCCTGGCCGCCGCTCACGAGCCATAAGAATGCCGGTCATGCGATACACAAATTGACCTTCCTCGCCGATCTCGGTCTGTCCAAGGAGGATTTGGATCTCTCAGGAACCGTATCCAGCATTCGCGCGAGCGCCTCCAAGGAGGGGCCATTTCAGGTCACCATGAAAATCTCTGAGAGCTACGGCGGATCTGGCAAGGATGAGTGCGCCTGGGCGCTTTGCGATGCTCCGCTACTGACCTATGCTCTTGTTAGGTTCGGGTGCATGGAGAATAAGAAAGTGGCGAAATCGATAGAATACCTGATTTCAATCGTTCGTCCGAACGGCTGGCCATGTACTGTCTCTCCCAGACTTGGGAAGTTCAGGGGACCGGGTAGGAAGGACGACATGTGCCCCTATGCCACTCTGGTCATGTTGAAGCTGATCTCCGAGCTGCCTGAGGCAAGGGACGGCGAAGCTGCGAGGGCAGGTGCGGAAGCATTGCTCGAGCTTTGGGCTCACAGCAAAGATCGGCACCCATACATGTTCTACGCTGGAACAGACTTCCGGAAGTTGAAGGCACCCTTCGTTTGGTACGATATCCTACATGTGGCAGAGGTTCTCACCAAGTTTCCTTGGTTGCACCAGGACGGGCGGCTCAAGGAGATGGTTCGGACGATCGAGATGAAGGCGGACAGCTCTGGCCGATTCGTACCGGAGTCGGCCTGGTCCTCCTGGAAGGACTGGGAGTTCGGTCAGAAGAAGGAACCCTCCAGGTGGCTGACATTAATGGTCAATCGCATTCTGAACAGATACTGATCTTTCAGGTCGCAGGTGGAAAAGCGCTCGGCGTTCCGAAGGTGCAACGGATATGTTCATTGATTCGAGTCTGGACTGCGGGGCCTGAAAAGCTGGTCGACGCAAAGATGAAGGGCCGATCGGAACTTCGACGCAAGGAAAAGGGAACAAGGCAAGCAAGATGTCTATGATTATCGCTCAGTAGAGAAAGAAGAAAGGATAAAGGGTTTCGCCCTCCCTGGACCGAGCTGCGGTCCAGAGAAGTCTATTGCTGGTCGTTCAGTGCCTTCTCGCTCTCAGCACCACGATGACGATGATCGCCACCGCGGCGAAGATGAGTATCGCAACGATTACCCACATCGGGTCTATGCCGGACTTCTTCATCTCCATCTGCCCGAGTTCCATCGTCTGGCCCGGCTCGAGGGTCAGGTCCCTCGTCACCTGGTCGTACCCCTCTTTGCTGATTTTCAAGGTGTGCGACCCGGCGTAGGCTTCCAGAGTGAAGTACCCGTCGCTGTCGGTCGTCGTCTGCTCTCCCGTCTCGAGGGACACGTTCGCTCCGACCACAGGCTGCCCGCCGGACATGATCCTTCCGCTGATCGTCCCCATGCCGATCTTGAAAGTGACCGAGTCGGTGTTGGAGTTCGAAGCGTTGTCCACCACCTTGACCGTCACGACGTGCGTGCCGTTCGAGAGCGATGCATAGGTGTAGTTGGTGTCGTTCCCCATATTCAGCCAAAGCCCGCTGTCGAGCATTATCTCGTAGTAGGATACGCCCGATCCGGTATCTGACCCATCCCACTCAACCAGCATTGAATAGGTCGTTGCGTAAGTGCCGTCATCCGGGAAGGTGATCGTCACCGACGGGTCCGTATTATCAGGAACCAGGACCTCGACCTCGTTCCCGGCCGGTCCCTCGCCGTAGACGTTCACGGCCGCGACGTAGTACAGATAAGTCTTCCAGGCGCTGACGGAAGTGTCATTGTAAGTGGTGACGTCCCCAGAGAGCGAGATGACCGAGACGGACCCTCCCGGGTTCTCACGGTAGACATTGTAGTGCTTCACCGGAGAGCCTGCGGTGTAGTTCGGTGCCTCCCAGCTCAGGTCGACCCAGGCATCGCCAGCAGTGGCAACCAGGTTCAATGGCCAGGAGACGAACGAGGTCAGCGGATAGTCGTCGACTCCAAGCCCGTCGAGCACGTAGGGCACGTCGACGATTCCGTTCTTGTCCGCGTCCGGCGTCCTCCAGTCCCTCCAGTAGTTCCCGAACCCTTCGCTGGAGTTCCAGATGTTGGTGGCGGTTTCGTCGTACGCTTGCACGTGCGCGGCGCTGTACGCGTTCCCGGCTCCGTTGTTCTGCACCATGATGTTTAGGTAGATGAAGTTGCCAGCGCTGTTGTCTAGGTATATGCCGTACCCGGCGCTCAACCTGACGATGTTGTGCGCGATTGTGTTCTCGTCCGCGTGACCGATTAGAATCCCAAGCACGTCGTTCGAAACCAGCCGGTTCTCCCGGACGACGGAGTGCGAGTCCCCGTACGTCATCCAGATCCCATAGTCGCTGCCTGAGAAGTCGTTGCCTATGATCAAGTCGTAGTACGATTCCGTTGTGAGAAGCCCCGTTATGTCATTGCCAGAGCAGTTGTTGTTCTCGATATCGCTGTATTGGACGTACAGAAGTTCGATCCCGGTGCCGCACTCTGTTACGGTGTTGTTTCCCACGAAGCTGCGCCATGAGTCCTCAAGCATGATTCCCTTCGAATTGTCAAGGCAGGTGTTCTCCTCGATCGTGACATTGTCAGAGTCCTTCACGTAGATTCCAATGACGTTGTTCGGGCAGGTGTTGTTCTGGACGATGATGCCGTCCGCGAGTTCGGCAGTCAAACCATACCAGGACGGGCCGAACGAGTTGTCTGTGACGGAGTTGTTGTCCCCTTCGTAGACGCTCACCCCCGCCAGTGTGACACTCGTAGCGAAACTGTTACCGCTTATGACGTTCCTGTTCGACCAACCCATCTTGATTGCGTACTTCCCGTTCGAGAAGCTGCAGTTCTGTACGATGTTGTCGTCGGCGACTTCCATGACGATCTGAACGTCGCAATCGTCGAATTCGTTGTCGCTGATCGTGTTGTTGTAGGCGTACCCGAGAACGATGCAGTACTCGGAGTGTGTTGAGAATGTGTTGTTCGATATCATCGAGTTGTTCGACTTCTCCACCTGGACGCCGCGGGCGCTGTAGGCGAAGTCGTTGTTGAGAATCCTTGTGGCCTCAGACTCGAAGTTCATCACAGCGTCGCCGGTGCATCTCAGTTTGTTCGTGTCGATTGTGACGTTGTCGCACTCGAACAGCGTGATATCGTCGATTACGTCTGCTATATCATTGAGCGTGATGAGACCGTTCGAAACGTTGTACAGCGTGATGCCTGATGCAGTGACATAGGGCCACTCGTAGGTGCTTGCCTCCCAGAGCACACAGTTCTTGATGACGAAATGGACCGTCGTATTGCCGACGTAGATTGGATCACTTGTCCAGTGACCGCTTATATCATAACCCTCAACCATGTAAGGGTCTGTAGCGCTCCCATCTCCCTCCCAGTTTTCCAAGAAAGCAATCGCCGCGAACTCGGTGTCATTGTTGATCCTTATCGGGTCATGGATTGTCCACAGGGCGGGAGATTGCTGCGGAACAAGGACGATCAAGCCAGAAAAAAGAAGCACAAGTCCCAAGATTGAAGCAGTCGCTTTGCTCATAAGGCATCCCTGTGACATCTATTCCTTTCGAGTCTATTATTCCTTTCGAGTCTGTTTGTCTATTCCCAGTTCGAAGTCTTGAGGGTCTGAACGGGTTCGCTCTCCTGGGACGGCGAATCAGTGCCATGATCTCGTGCTGGCAATGACCCAATGCCCCCACTATCACCCTCTTCTGGCCGATGTACTCTGCTGAATCGTACATTATGATGTGGGTCCACCTGCTTCCGAATATGAGACCACCGACTCGCGGTGAAGGATTCTCCCTCTTTCCGACTGCATTCCTGCAAGGAGGACCACATAGTTTAATCGAAAGAAGAACGTAATCGGTGTGAATCGAATGAGTTCTTCAGAATTGATGACAGCCCAGAATGGGTTGTCAGGCCAGCGATCGAACGAGCTCGTCAGCGTGGTCATACCGGTCTATAACAGAACCGACCTCTTGGCTCGAGCCATCCAAAGCGCTCTGAGCCAGACACACAAGGACCTTGAGATAATCGTCGTCGACGACGGGTCCAACATAGATATCAGGGCAACGGTAGAGAGCTTTCACGACCCTCGTGTCGCGTACTTCAGACATGAGAGCAACATGGGTGTATCCAGAGCAAGGAACACAGGGATCGAGAAGTCAAGGGGCAAGTATGTTGCTTTCCTCGACAGCGATGACGAGTGGAACATAAGGAAGATCGAGTCGCAGCTTGCAGCTATCCGAGGAAAAGGGCAGGAACACAAGGTGTGCTACTGCAGGATGGAACTGTTCGACGACGACCAGTCGAAGGCCGTCGCTTACTCCGAATATAGGCGCGAAGGGAGTATTCTGAACGACGTGCTTCACTGGAACTGCATCGGATCGCCCTCATGCGTCATGGTTGAAAAGAAGACCCTTGAGGAAGTGGGGGGGGTTCGATCCCAATCTGCAGTACGTCGAGGACTGGGAGATGTGGATCAGACTTGCGGAACGCCACATATTCGCGTGCGCCGATGATGTGCTAGTTCGATATCACATTCATCACAAAGGAAGACTAACCGATGGCGATCCAAAGGCATGTGCATCCCTCAGGAAGCTGTACGAGAAGCACGGTCGCCTGATAGGCAACAGCGTCAAGACCCGCTCGCTCTTCCTTTACTACATGGGCAATTGCCTCACGGTCAACGGGCGCAAACGCCAGGGAAGATCATACTACATCAGGTCCATAGCGCTCAATCCTTTGCAGAGAGACGCGTACAAGGCATTGATTCTCAGCCTCGCGAATCGATTGTAGCTAGACGAAAACCGTTCGGAATCCTTCTTGCACATCTATCAATGATGCACTGACGAAGAATCCAGGATCATGATGATGCCATCGAGCGTGCCCCTTGCATAGTGAGCGAATCCCTTGAGGTCCCGGTGTGGTACAAGGAATGAGATGGCGCTGACCCAGCCCCAATAGATAAGCTGGTACGCCACGAAATATGAGAATTGCCGTCCGTCGCCGAACTTCTTAACGAAGACAAATCCGTTTCTGCCAAGGTAATAGGCGCTTATGCTGGGAGTGAACGAATGCGAGCTCTTGTGCCATATGACCGAACTTGGAGCGTAGATCAGTTTGTAACCGGCGATCGACGCCCTCTTGCAGTAGTCCAGATCCTCTCCGTACATGAAATAGATGGGATCGAGGAATCCTATCTTCCTGATGACCTCTGCCTTGATCAACATGCAGCACCCATGGATGAGGTCGTAGCCCTCCTTCTGCCCGTCGTACTGCCCCTTGTCCACTTCATCGAAACCGACGATCTCCAGTCTCCCCCTCTTCATGTCGTACGTCCCGCCGGCGTAATTGATCAGGTCGGTCCTGCCGTTCTTGTCGTAGAAGCGTATCTTCGAGCCCACGATCCCGACTTTCTCATCGCTCTGCGCCACTCTGACAAGTCGAGCGAGGAAATCCTTGTCCACTATGGTGTCGTTGTTCAACAGGAGCACGAAATCCGAATCGAGATCGTCAATGGCATGCCTCATGCACAGGTTGCAGCCCTCTGCGAAGCCGAGGTTCTTGCCGCTCAGGACCAGCCTGAGCTTTCTGTTCGATGCCAGTTCCGAATGCTGCTTCACTTTCGCAGGAGATTCTCTTCCGACCTCATTGCTTTCAGCATCGATGACTTCGATCGGCTTGTTGCTCGGGTCATGCTCGAAGTACCTCGACCTCACCTGCATCCTGCCTGTACAATAATCCCTTATCCTCTCGACCGAATCATTCGGGGAACCGTTGTCCAGCACTATTGCTTCATAATTGTCATAATCGATCCGATACAGTGACTCGAGACACTCCACGGTGTCTTCCCATCCCTTCCAGTTGAGAATGACGATCGAGACCTTGGGAGAGGGCATCATGGTTCCTCGTGCGGATTATCAGACAACGGTTTTTCCAGTTATCAATCATTCGTTCGTGCGGGAGCCGCGACAATGGTTCGGTGAGTCGCCCACGACTGCCGACCAGATTTGACGTCGAGAGGGGTCATCGAATCGGTTCAGCCTTTGCTTATCTCCGCGACGGATGTCGCCTTGTCGATCTCATTCTTCAGTTCGTCCGGTATGCCTCTTATCCCCACCTCGAGGAAGCCCCGCACGATCATGCCGACCGCCTCCTCCTGGCTCAGGCCCCGAGCCATGATGTACTCCACCTGGTCCTGCGCGATCTTCCCGACCGCTGCCTCGTGAGTCATCTCGACGTCCGGCACGGTCGCCTCGAGTTCCGGTATCGCGAGCTGGATGCCCTTCTCCTTGAGTATCAGGCCCTTGCACTCCAAGTGGGCCTTGATCCCGGGCGCGTTCCCGACCAGACGCCCCCTCGCGATCGATTTCCCACCGGTAGTGATCGTCCTCGAGAGTATCTCGGCCCTGGACTTTGGCGCGGACAGCACAATCCTCGACCCGATGTCGATTTCCGCCCCCGGATGCGCGATCGCTATCGTGTTGAACCTGCCTATCGCCCCTTCCCCTTCAAGCAGCGCCGTCGGATACATCTGGATGGTCCTGACGGGTTTGAGGCAGACATAGTTGTTGACGTAGGTGGCGCCCTTCCCCACCTTCACAACCGTTCTCGGCCTGACCCCGATCTGTTCCGCCCAGTTATGAATCATCGTGAATGTGAGCTTCCCCCCGTCCTTGATGTAGAACTCCGAGATGCCCATGTGGAGCGCTCTCTCCACCCCGGGTCTCGCGGCGCATCCCGTCACGACCTCCAGCTCTGCTCCCTCCTCAACGATGACGATGTTGTGGACCGTCTGCGCGACGTTCTTGCTCCCGATCATCAGGCAGGTCTGTACCGGCAGCTTGGCGTTCATGCCAGCAGGCGCCCGGATGAAGTATCCGTCAGCGTTCTCGAGGAACGTCGTCGCGGTGTACTTGTCCGCTTCCGGGAGAACGGCCTTCCAGTAGTAGTCCTTGACCCAGTCGTACTTCTTCAGGGCCTGATGGGTGGACATCAATTCCACCCCCCTTCCCTTCTGGGACTCGTGCACGACGGTGTTGTCCATGAGCAGGAAGCTTCCGACCCTGCCCTCTCCTGTGGGGACGACGCCGGAGCTGAGGAGCGTCCTTTGCACGTCCTTGCTCAGATCCTCGAGGCTCTCCGCGGGCGCGAGGTCTCTTGGCGCGACATCGTACTTCTCGACGTCCAGGTCCTCACCGTAGGCAGCCTTCTTGGTGAGCGCTTCCTCGGCCTTCTTCCTCAGCTTATCTGGAGTATCTTGCACTTGACACACTCCTCGTACCCTCGCTCCCTGATCTCCTGGAGCAGCTCCCTCGGGTTGCCAGAGCAAGAGATCGTTCCATTGCACAATACGTAGGCCCTGTCCGCCTCGACGTAGTCCAGTATCTGTCCAGTGTGAGTGATGATGAGCGCGGACCTGCCGTCCATGGACTTCTTGCCCGCGCACCCTCTCTTGCCGTTCAGAAGCTCTTTGACTGCATTCCCTACCCTTTCGATGCTCTCCAGGTCAACGCCCGACTCCGGCTCGTCCAGAAGGTATAGGCATGGGTCCTGCGCAGAAAGTTGCAGCAGCTCGGACCTCTTTATCTCGCCCCCGGAGAAGCCGACGTTCACATCCCTCTCGAGGAATGAGCTCATCTGGAGGGGCCTGGCGATGCTCTCGGGTTCCACCCGCTCCTTTCCGGCCACCCTGACCAGGTCCTTCAGCTTCACGCCGACGAGGTTCGGGGGTCTCTGCATCAGGATCCCGATGCCCCTCTTAGCCCTCTCGTGGATGGGAAGGTGCGTGATGTCCTCCCCCTTGAAGATGATCTTGCCGCCCTTGACCTTGTAATCGCTGAAACCCATGATCGTCATCAGCAGCGAGGACTTCCCCGAGCCGTTGGGCCCAAACAGAACGCTTGTGTACCCATCCAGGACGCTGAGGTTCAGGTTCTTGAGGACGGTCCTACCGCCGATCTCAACTGTCAGATTCTCTATCTCCAGCATTATGATCCCGCCAATCCTCGTGGACGGGTCAGCGTGGACTTAAGGTTGTCGACAGGGTCCTTCGAATCCGGGCAGATTTCGTATGTCCGGAGAGCACGAGCCGCTTCCCCCGATCGACGCCGCGCCTCTCCCTAGAGGGCCTGTCGAACTCCTTTTATTCATCTATCCACATTGAGGCATGCAATTTATTTCAGGGGGATGGGATCGCGACAGCAGAGCGGCAGACCAGCCCGAGGGATGGCCCCGGGGGTGGCTCCAGGAAGAGCGCCTTCAGATTCATCATACTGCTTGGTCTGGTCAGCCTCTTCGCGGACATGACGTACGACGGAGCGAAGAGCATCACGGGCTCGTACCTCGCGATCCTCGGTGCCAGCGCCACGGCGGTCGCTCTCATCATCGGCTTCGGGGAGCTCATCGGATACACGCCCCGCATCCTGTCCGGGAGCCTGATCGACAAGACCGGACGATACTGGACCCTGATGTTCATCGGGTATGGGGTGAATCTTTTCGCGGTCCCGTTCCTCGCCTTCACCGGCGACTGGGCGACGGTCGCCGTCTTGATCATCATCGAGCGCGCCGGGAAGGCGCTCCGGACCCCGGCCCGAGATGCGATGCTGTCCCATGCCGCGAAAGAGATGGGGGGCGGTTGGGCCTTCGGACTGCACGAGGCGCTCAGTTCAGTGGGGGCGATGCTCGGGCCGGTGGCCGTTGCGGTCGTCATCATGTTCAAGGGGGGCTATCAGCTCGGCTTCGCCATCCTGGTCTTCCCCGCCGTCGTGACGATGATAGTCCTCGTCGCGGCCTGGAAGCACTGTCCGAAGCCGAGGGAACTCGAGATCGTCGAGGTTCCGCAGGGTCGGAGGAAGTTCCCAAAGGCCTTCTGGTTGTACGTCGCCGCCGCGTCCCTCATCGCGGCTGGCTATGCCGACTTCCCGTTCATCTCGTATCACTTCCAAAAGATCGCTTCGGTCCCGGAGATATGGATACCGATTTTCTACGCTATGGCGAACGGCGTGGACGCCCTGGCCGCGATAGGCTTCGGCAGGATGTACGACCGCAGGGGCATGACGGTCTTGATAATCGGCACGTTCGTCTCCGCGTTCTTCGCGCCCCTTGTCTTCCTGGATGATTTCTACTTCGCCCTCGCCGGTATGGCGCTGTTCGGGCTGGGTTTGGGTCTGCAGGAGTCGGTCATGCGGGCGGTCATAGCGCAGATGGTCCCGCCGAACAAGCGCGGCTCCGCCTACGGCATATTCTCCACCGCGTTCGGGATCTTCTGGTTCTTCGGAACGGTGTTGATGGGCATCCTCTATGTATATTCCGTTCCGGCGACCGTGATATTCTCGCTAGGCGCGCAGCTCGCGGGGGTGGCGATGCTCATGGTGGTCAGGAAGAGGATGAAGGCGGCACCGGCTGCTGACTGAGGTCACGGGGCGTCTACTCGAAAAAGGTGAGCATCAATATCAGCCCGACGCCGCCAGCAATCGCCAGTATCTGAATGGCCGATTTCTTCGTACTCGATTCGCGTTGCATCTCAGGCACTAGGTCGCTGCCGGCGATGTATATGAACCCGCCGGCCGCAATGGGCAACATCATGACCTTGTAGCTCTGCACCGTCTCACCGATCAGCAATGAGGCAATGGTCCCAGCGATTGCGACCGACGCCGCGAGGAAGTTGAAGAACAGCGCTCTCCTCTTCGTGAAGCCTGAATGGATCAGGACGCCGAAGTCCCCGATCTCCTGCGGTATCTCATGCATGATGATTGCAAGGGTCGTGGCGGCCCCTATCTCGAATCCAGCCAGATACGATACCCCGATGAGCAGTCCGTCGATGAGGTTGTGCACTCCGTCCGATACCAGGTTGATGTACCCGACCGGCTTTATGCATATCTCCTCGAACTCGCAGCTGTGCTCGTGCCTCCAGTGCAGGAACTTCTCGAGAACGAAGAACGCAAAGATGCCAAGCAGGATGTAGACGGAGGTCAGGGTCGCTGAGGTGGTGATATCGAAAGCCTCTGGTATCAGATGGATGAACGCGTCCCCGAAGAGGCTCCCTACCGCAAGCCCGACGAGCACGAATACGGCGCTCTTCAGTACCCTGTCGCTGACCATCAGGAGCACGATCCCGATGAGTGAGAGTGCGCTGACGATAACGACGCTCGCGATGGCGGCTACCCAGGCATCCATGAGAACCCCTTTCTGTCGACTGAGATGAGGATTGATTCCGATATTGGAGCAGGCACTGTTATTACCTTTTGCTCGCCGCGCCACGTCCCCATAGCCCCTCTCGTGGAAGGTTTAACTATCAAGTACCCTCATTCGTCATTCATCAACAGAATGGCCGTTCCGGAAGGGCGGCCAGGGGTAGGATTCCTTTGGAAAGGAGCGTGCTTGTGGTCGGGGGAGGCGTGGCAGGCATGCAGGCGTCCCTCGACCTCGCGAGGATGGGTCTGGAGGTCGATCTGGTCGAGAAGAGACCGAGGCTCGGGGGGAGGGTCCCGGAGCTGAATCGCATCTTTCCGAGCATGCAACCTGCGAAGGAGGTTGTCTCAGAGTTCGCTCGGCAGGTCGGGAACCACAAGAACATAAGGGTCCATCTAGAGAGCGAGGTCGTCTCGGTGCTCGGCGTCGCCGGAGACTTCTCGGTGGAAGTGCGTTCAAGGAATGACGCCGAGAAGGAGAGACCCTCCCACCTCAAGGTCGCGGGGATTATACTCGCCACTGGCCTAGAGCCCTTAGACCCTTCCATCATTCCAGAGTTCGGCTACGGAAGGCACAAGGATGTGGTCACCTCCCTTGAGTTCGAAGGCATGTTGGTCAATGCCGAAAGAACGAAGGAGACTATAGCCAGACCGAGCGACGGCAAGTCTGCAAGGACGATTGTCTTTGTCCAGTGCGTCGGCTCCCGGGTCGAGAAGAGGGGCGTGCCTTACTGCAGTTCGGTGTGCTGTATGGGGGCGATCAAGAATTCGATTCTCGTCAAGGAGCGCTTCCCCGGAACCGATGTCTACGTATTATACATAGACGTAAGGGCGGCGGGAAAGGGTCACGAGGACATGTACAAGAAGGCGCGGCAGCTTGGCGTCAAGTTTGTGCGGGGACAACCTTCGATGGTCATGAAGAAGGCCAAGTACGACAGTCTTCTGGTATGCGGGGAGAACACGCTGTTGAGGGAGCTGTACGAGATCCCTGCGGACGTCGTGGTGCTCAGCGTCGGGCTGAGGCAGCCGGCGGAGAACGAGCGATTGTTTCGCATGCTCGGGGTGCCTCAGGCTCCCGATGGGCTCGTGGTCGAGAAGGACGCACGCATCGCGCCCGTCGAATCCTCTGTCAACGGAGTGTTCCTGGCAGGGACGGTCGATTCGCCCAAGGACGTCCGGGACTCGATCGCGCAGGGGAGTGCCGCAGCGTCGAAGACGATGATCCTCTTCAGAGAGCTCGGTTTGTGATCCTGGAACGAACACTGCTCACTTCATCTCTTCCGCTATCCTCTTGAACTCCTCGGGAGCAAGCAGTCCCTTTCTCCTTATCGATTCCTCCTTGATCCTCAGCAATACCTTCCTCGCTTTCTCCTCATCCAGCATGATACCGAACTGATCGGCGTAGTATTGCACTGAGGCGAGACCGCTCTTCTTACCGAGGACGATCTTCGGAGCGTTCTGCCCGACCAGCGACCAGAGGTAGGGGAACATCGTCAGCGCGCGGTTCTTTCTCTCCAGAGTCTTCCACCACCCGGCGACTATGCCCGACTCCACATCGTACAGCTCGTTCCCGACGATCGCCTTGTTCGGTGCTTTCTTGACACCGCTCGCCTTCTCCACAGCATCGGACAGCTCCTTGAACCTCGAGAAGTCGAGGTCGATGTCCTGGCCGTAGAGGAGCTTGAGGCACATCGCCGTCTCCTCGAAGGACGCGTTGCCGGACCTCTCCCCAAGGCCATTGACCGTCGTGTGGACGACCTCCGCCCCGGCCTTCACGGCCGCCAGAGTGTTCGCCACTGCCAGCCCGAAGTCGTTGTGGGTGTGCACCTCGATCGGGACCTTGAAGTGCTTCTTCAGCATCTTGACGAGCTCCGTCATTCCTTCCGGGGAAAGGACCCCGAAGGTGTCGACGACATTCAGCGCGTCCATGTGACCCTCTGTCGCAACCGCGTTGATCAGATCGATCGACCAGGCGCTGTCAGCCCTGGACAGGTCGATGCAAAAGAAAGAGACATACAGGCCGTGGTCGTGCGCGTATGCCGTCGCTTCCACGGCAAGACTCTTCGCCTTCTCCTCCGACCACTCGTACGCATCCCCAATCAGCTGCCCGCTCGACGGGACCTCCATGATGACCCCGTCGACGCCGCAGTCGACCGAAGTCTCGACGTCGTCCTTCATGCATCTCGTGAACGCGAAGATCTCGCTGTCCAGTCCGGCATTGGCGAGCCTCTTGACCGCCCTCTTGTCATCCTCGGACACCAGCGGCATGCCGCCCTCGATGCGGTCGATGCCGATCTCGCTCATCATCGTGCCGATCATTACCTTCTCGTCGCTCGTGAACACGACGCCGGGCTGCTGCTCCCCGTCCCGGAACGTCGTGTCGTGGAACCTGATCTTCTTCGGGAACTTGATCTCCTTCGCGTAGTTGTAGTGGCTTACCCAGTGCTCGTCGGACTTCCATTTCATGTCGGATTCCTCTGTGGCGGTAAGGGAGTCGCCCTGTAAAAAAACCTGCGTTGTCGCATGGCGCGATTTGGCTGGAGGCGGGGGGCGGAAGGAGTTGCGGGAGCGTTAATCGAGGTCCTTCGGGGCTGTCCAGCAAAGATTAAGAACCTCCTCGCTGTTGCAGTTGGCATGGATGGGAAAGCAGCCGAGACTAACCAGAAGAATCATTGGGACAGAACTTACCAGTCGAGTGCGGATTTCTTAGGCCACGAGCCGAGCGAGTTCGGAATGGGTGCGATGAGGACGTTTGTCGCAAACGGAACGAAGAAGGTCATCGAGCTCGGTTGCGGGCAGGGTCGGGACACCCTGCACTTTCTGAAGCACGGCCTCGATGTCGTCGCATACGATTACTCGGGGACGTGCGTGGATCAGCTAAAGGAAAGGGCGAAGAAGCTCGGATTCGAGAAGAACCTGACCGCGGAGGTCCGGGACCTCAGGCACGGCATACCGCTGCAGGACGAGTCGGTCGACGGCGTCTTCTCGCACATGTTCTTCACGATGCACTTGAACGAGAATGAGTTGGCCTATATCTTCAAGGAGTGCCACCGCGTGCTGAAGCACGGCGGGATGAACATCTACTCCGTGAGGAACATCAAGGACCCTCATTACGGGCAGGGGAAGCACCACGGCGAGGACATGTGGGAGAATCAGTTGGGATTCGTGGTGCACTTCTTCTCCCTAGAGAAGGCTCAGCGCCTCGCCGAGGGCTATGATCTTCTCTATACGAAGGAGTTCGATGACCCTACGCCGACATACACGAGAAAGCTGTACGAAATCGTCCTTTTGAAGCCGTGATCGCAAAGCCATTACCAGGCTAGGTCTTCTTCGCCCACTGAGGCAGCGATGCTTGGATGGGCGGCCAGAGCATCGCTCATCAGTTTTCTCTTGCCGCTCGAGGCGCACTAGCACTTCGCTACTTCGCACGGGATTTCGGTATCGGCCCTTGGCTCATCTTGCCGATCGCGGCGACGATATTCGCCATTTTCGACATCGGAATGCCGACCAGCATCTCTTCTGAGGCAATGTCAGTCGACTTCCTGCAACCGTAGCACCCGAGGGATAGATTCGTGTTTCCTGTGAGGTAGGGGATGACGGTGGCATCCACGCAGGTAGCCTGGAACGCTGCTGTGTCGGCGGTGATCCTTCCACCAGCGTTGAAAGTCGCAGCCACAGGCATCAGCCAGTAGATTTGCTCCGGCACTCCTACGACAACGACCACGTCAGGCTCGACTCTGGCCTTGCTCAAGGGGCTAAGTACCGTCGCGACAACGCTTCCCGCCTCGATCGTCGGCCGCTGGTCAATCATCCTCTTCGCTGCTGCCTGAGTCTCAAACATCCCCAGATTATAGTGTAGCTCTCCGGTAGCGACCTTCTCAGGAGTTGGGCTGATGCCGAGGGCGGATGCCCCGACAGGACAGGCTTGCTTCTTTGCGGGAACGACAAGAGATTCGCCTTTCCTTGCTCTCATGATTGACTGGCAGTGCCTTATCGGGGTCTCCGGCTCCGCATAGCCGGCGGGGATGTCTTGTCCTTTCTTGATGAGGGTTACAGACACTGGTTCATTCTTGAGCCCGAGGCTCTCCATAAGTATTCTTGACATATCTTCGTATGCGGTCATTTAATCACCGGTTGTAGGATTGACACTCGCATATTATTCACTTACGAAAAGCCTTCACTAGCTTTTCGAAATACTATTGAAGCCTTCAGCATGATGACCTTCCACACATCGTTCCAGGCATTCGACGTCATGTCACCTCGAGAAGCTTCAAAGCGAGGGAGACAAGTGGCAGACGAGATCATCAAGCCAAGTCCGAGTGCTTCTTCTGTCGGCGACGATTATCCTGGAAGCTGCGCGGAAATATGCGTCAAGGGATGAGGTCCTCGGCATGCTTGCCAGGTCAGTTGTCGGGGCGATATGGGAGCCGACGAGGAGGCGCTTGAGGCAAGCGGCGTCAGAGTCGATGCGGTTCCGGAGTCGGCGACATTCGAGCGCCTTCTCGACGCGATCAAAGAATGTGTGGAGAAAACGCCTCGCATGCTGTGAGTCTACTGGCGGCTCTCCTCCGCGAGCATGATCTTGAGAGCCTCCTCCACCGTCAAAGGAAGCGCGAATCTCCGTCCGGACTTCTCCCTGTACTTTGACACCATTCTGAGGAGAGAGGGCAGCTCCAAACTGGCCTCCGTCAGGACATCCGCCCGCTCGACCAGGTCTCTCGGGCTTCCGTCGAATTTCTTCTCTTTCCTCAGGACTATGACGCGGTCGGTCAGCTCGAATGCGACTGAGAGGTCGTGCGTTGCGAGAACAACTGTCTCCGAGAGCGAATCAAGGATTTTCACCAAGTCCCTTCTGCATTGCGGGTCAAGATTGGCCGTCGGCTCGTCTAGCAGCAGGATTGGAGCTTTCATCGACAGCACGCCGGCGATCGCGACTCTCTTCTTCTCGCCGCAGCTCAGATGATGAGGCACTCTTTCCTCATAACCCTCGATCCCGGCCATTCTCATCGCCTTCCTGACTCTATCCTTGACCTCCTCCGCCCCCAGACCCATGTTGATCGGTCCGAAGGCGACGTCGTCCCACACCGTCGGCATGAATATCTGATCATCTGGGTCTTGGAACAGGAACTCTATGTGCTTTCTCAGCCTTTCTGCTCCCTTCTTCGTCACCTTCTCCCCCATTATCTCAACGGTTCCCTCGGTCGGGAAGTTGAGCGCGGCTATAATGCGGAGCAGCGTGCTCTTCCCCGCCCCGTTCGGACCGACGAGCGCGACCCTCTCCCCCTGTCCGATCGTCAGGTCTATCTTCTCCAGAGCGCGGATCCCGTCAGGGTAAACATAGGAGACATCGGTCAGCTTCAGAGCGTCCAAGCGATCACTCCAATCTGCGTAAGAAGGGCAACAAGCGACATGCCGACGAACGCTGAGGCGAAGCCCGCATCCCTCGGGGATGCCCGCAATCGATTCAACGTCCTTATCTCCCCATCGTAGCCTCTCGACACCAGAGCATCGTATATGTTTCCCGCCCGGATGTTCGATCTCACGAAGACCATCCCGGCAGTATAGGCGATCGTCCGCAGCTTTTCCTTCTGGAATATGTTCCCGCCTCCGTTGAAGCCTCTGGCCGCACGCGCCATCTTCATCCTCTCGAGCTCATCCAGCAGGACGAAGATGAACCTGTAGGTGAAGAGGAGAAGGGAAGAGAAGATGGCGGGCAGTCTGAACCATCGCAGCGCCTTCAGCAGGTCGAAGAAAGGGGTCGTGCTGACCAGGAGGAGGAGGGCGACAACCGAGTCCGTTATCCGAAGGAACATGCCGAGTGCAACGTCCGTCCCCGAGGACAGGAATATGGCCAGCGAGGCGAACACGATGAAGGGGAATGCCAGCAGGTAGGATTTCCCGAGGTGCTTCACCGGGACCTTCGAAGCCGCGACAAGGACCAGCAGGAACACGATGCACAAGAGCAGGGGGACGATTTCCGTCAGGAAGGCCACGGCGACGATGAGGATGATGGTGCTGACTATCTTGACCCTCGGGTCGAAGCGGTTCAGTGGAGATCGCTTCGCGTACTGGTCTATCTCATGGTGCCTCATTTCTATCGTTCTCCGAGCCCTTCCTCATGCGGACGATCCTCAGATAACCGTAAACGGTGCCGAATGTGATCCCGGCTCCGACCAGTCCCGCCAAAAGGGCGGTCAGGTAGTCATCGCCGTATGCTAGCGGGGCGTTGTAGACCGATGGTTGTTCCCCGACCCCGGCCTCCTCCATCGTCCTCTCCAGGCCGTCCCCGTAGGCCGCGGAGAATGCGAAGTAGAGGACGAGCCCGATCGCGAACAAGGCGACAATCCCAAGTGCCGCCTTCAAGTATCTCCTCAAGACGGCGCCTCCTTTGTCGCCACCCTCATCTTGAGGATTTCGGGCGCGACCTTAGCCAGATAGATGAATATGCCGCCGGTGATCATCGCCTCCCCGACCCCTATGAGCGCGTGATAACCCAGCATCAACGGAATGGACAGGGTGCCGATGATGCCGTACGTTCCCCCAGAGAGGTCGTAGCTGAGCGCCAGCTCGAGGGCCGTCACGAGCGCTGCGACGAACACCGAGGCCCAGGCCGCAACGATCGCCCCGTTCCTTTCGTGCTTCGGAGAGAAAAGTCTGAACGCCCCCCAGGAGACGAAGCATCCGACGACAGCCATGTTCATGATGTTCAGGCCGAGGGCTGTCAGACCCCCATCCCCGAAAACGAAGCACTGGATGATCAGGATTACAGAGATGACGATAACGGCAGCGTACGGTCCGAGCAGGACGGTGGCAAGAGCAGCGCCGACCAGGTGCCCCGTCGTCCCGCCCCAGACCGGAAAGTTGATCATCTGCGCCACGAAAATCCCGGCTGCTAGTATGGCCATGAACGGGATCACCCTGTCGTCGACCCTCCGATTCATCCTCGCGACGGAAAGTGCGACGACCGCCAGTGCCACGATCCAACCTAGGGCGACAAACTCAGGGGACATCAGTCCGTCTGGTATGTGCAATCCGGCTCTCCCCCTTAACACGAATTCCTAGTTCGTGTTACCAAACGAACCTCGCGCTATTTATCGTTTTGCGTAACACCTTTTCCGACTGAGTGTTACCGAACCGTTCGTCGATCAATACCGACGCTCCGTCGAATTGATGAATTAGAGTTAAGTAACGGAACTGTACTTGGGAGGGAAGAGATGGTCAGAGGGACATTGAATGTCAGGAAAGAAGACTGATGAGGACGTCAGGGCCGCCGTCTCGAAGCGGTACAGCAAGGTAGCCAAGAAAGGGAAGTCCTGCTGCGATTCGGAGCCGAGGGGGTCGGAGCTTGTCAAGATATACACGTCTGAGGAGCTTGCGGCGCTGCCGAAGGAAGCGAAGGATTCGAACTGCGCCTGCGGGAACCCTGTCGCGATCGCGGAGCTCGAGCCCGGACAGGTCGTTCTCGATCTTGGAAGCGGGGCCGGTGTGGACGTGTTCCTGGCGGCAGGGAAGGTGGGATCGAAGGGAATGGTGATCGGCGTTGACGCGACGGATGCCATGCTGGAGAAGGCGAACAAGCTCGCGAAGCAGATGGGCTTCGACAATGTGGACTTCAGGAAGGGTCAGATCGAGAGATTACCGATCGAGTCAGACACGGTGGACGTGATCATCAGCAACTGCGTGATCAACCTCGTCACCGACAAGGACAAGGTCTTCAGGGAGGCGTACCGGGTCCTGAGGCCGGGAGGCAAGCTTGCCATCTCGGATAGGGTGTTGCTTAGGGACCTCCCAGAGGAAGCGAAGGAAGATCTGGACCTGTGGAGCGTGTGCGTATCCGGCGCTCTGATGGAGGACGAGTACCTATCTAAGATCAGGGCCGCCGGTTTCCGGAGGATCAAGGTCACCGACCGCAGAACCTATTCCGAGAAAGAAGCGCGCTCGTTCGTCAAGGCAGCTGCGGAAGAGAGGAAGAAGAGAAAGAAGAAGCTGGACGAGGAGACGGCCGTTCAGGCGTTCCTCGCCGTGGCCAACGACAGGATCGTCGCTTACAAGCCGGCTGGATGATTTCACACGCGAGATCTAGAGATTCTGGACCTCTCCGAACTTGCCGCCCTTGAGCAGCGTGTCGACGAAGAACTTCTTCTGCTCCTCGTTCTCGTACGCTAGGAACCCGACCACCGCATGGACCATCGGGCTCTTGTTCTCGATGATCTCGATGATGCCCTTTCCGGATTTCTCATCATGAGCGATCTTGAGTATCAGTTGCATCGTTCCACCTTCTACTTCTTCAGGGGAATGACCTCTCCGGTATTCCCCATCTGCGTCAATGCGTCCACGAAGAACTTCTTACCGATCTCGTCATCGTACGATATGATTCCAATCCTGGCCCTGCAAGTGATCGTCTTCTGCTCCAACACCTCGATGACGCCCTTGCCCGTGTTCGCATCCTGTATGAGCCTCAACAACAATCGCATCCCGAATCACCTTCACCAGTCTCCAAGGCGCTCCGCCCTTTCGTTTGAAATAGGCACCTTCACGCCGTGTGGATACGAAAAGAGGGTCATTGTCGGACTTGAATGTTGTGGCGATCGCAGGCGGACGTCCGAAGCGTCATGATGTCAAAGAACGGCAAATTATTATCATCATATTCGCATTCTCGAAAAAAGCGAGGAGCGAAGGTGGCAAGGGATGAAGGTAGTCGCATTCAACGGAAGCCCTAGGAAGAATGGGAACACGAGCATCGCGTTGCAGATTGCGCTGGATGAGCTGAAGAACGAAGGGATCGACACTGAACTCGTGCAATTCGGAAGCGAGGGGATCGAGGACTGCACCGCCTGCATGGCGTGCATCAAGAACAAAGACAGGAAGTGCATCATCGACAGCGACAACCTAAACCAGTACATCGAGAAGATGATCGAGGCGGACGGCGTGATTCTCGGTTCTCCTGTGTACTTCGGGAACGTGACCGGACAGATGAAAGCCTTCATCGATCGCGTAGGATACGTGTCGAGAGCGAACGGGGATCCCTTCAAGAGGAAGGTGGGTGCGGCGGTCGCCGTCAACCGGCGTGCCGGGGCGCTCGCGACATTCGCGGACCTCAATTACTTCTTCCTCATAGGACAGTGGATCGTCGTCGGTTCGAGCTACTGGAATGTGGGGACCGCCCTGAAACCCGGGGACATAGTCAACGACAAGGAAGCCATCGACACGCTGAATACGCTCGGCAAGAACATGGCCTGGCTTCTGAAGAGGCTCGCCGACTAGAGCCCTCCTTTCTCTTTTCTCGCATCATTGCTGGGACAGCGGTGCAGCTCACTTCGCACGCATGTCTCTGGACACCATCTCGAGTATCGGGAAGATATTGGACAGGACCTTGGATTCCGCCTTTCTCAGGTGCTCAGCAAAAGTCGATCTGGACAATCCGACCCTCTTCGCCATCGCGTCCGCATCGATCCTAGCCGGCGTTTCGAAGTAACCCATCTGGTACGCCTTCGCCAGGGCATCGATCTGTTTTCCGGTGAGACCGGCGATGATGCTCCCTGAGGTCAAGCAGGATTCCCCGGCCAAGCCCTGCTCGCCGAGCGGTTTTATCGAAACGAGTTTTACCGTTCCTCCGATCCCCTCGATCGAATGGACGAGTTTCGAGATGTTCTCCCTCTTCCACGACATGATCTTGTAGAACTCCCAACCTCCATGAAAGACCGAAGGGGGGACGTACCAGCAGCCAGAATCTTCGATGAGGTCCGACACCGAGCTGCTTTGTCCACAGTCGCAATCCCTCATGATTATGTTCACGTTCTTCCCCTGTCGGAACGATTCCGAATCCGTCGCATTCAAAAGAAACTCCTTCTCTATTGTCATCAGATCTTCATCCGAGTCGCTCGTGACTTCGATGACGTGGCTCCGAGAGTTGCACCAAACGGATATGTAGGCGTTCGGGAACCGCGCCGTCAAGTGACAGTAGGGGCAGTCGTGCGTGACCTCGATTCTTGCTTCGTAGGCGGTCATGTGCGATTCATCGTCGGAGCAGATGATAATTGTTGTGCCGCCGGACGGCGGTGCATTCTGCCACTGGTGTATATAGGAACAGATGACCATCTCCTTTGAATGAACCGCCCTGCGGCGGTATAAGACCCATCTCCCCGCGCGCTTTCCTATGTTCTTGATACATATGATATCTAACGCCGAGTTGTACCTTGCATCCAAAGGTAAGTTCGCGGGACCGAAAGAATACGAGCTATTAGAGTGCATGAGGCTGGAGTTCCCGTACAAGGGAAAAGAGGAGTCGGAATCAGACATCGAGAGGACGATCATCCTTCTCACGGACCTTCACAAGGTCGACGTAATCGCGAGGAAGGCAGTGGATCTCGAATAGATGAAAACCAGACCCTTTCATTATTCTGGTCGAGATCCTACCCGATCTAGGCAGGATCGGTCCTCCTCATTTCTTGCCGTGCGGGAAAAGCGTCAGCAGGAAGACGAAATCCTCCAGTGCCAGCAGCGCATGGTTCATCCTGGCGGGCATGTATATCCAGCTGCCAGGGCCGTACTCGCCATCCTCCTTTCCGAGCCTGATCTTGGCCCTGCCCCTCAATACATGGATGGCAGCAGGCATCCTCGAAGTGTGCTCCGACAGGCTCTGTCCCTTCTCCATGCAGAAGATCCCCACATTCGCATCAGGAGCATCGAGGAACGTCTTGCTGACGATACCTTTGCTTGCGAACTCGATCATCGAATCCAAATTGACGACCAGATTTCCCTTCGTCTCCCTCTTGCCACTCATGAAAGAACACCCTACTGTATCAGATGCGAGGGCAGCATAGTTAATTGTTTCTAGGGCCGGGAAGGACCTGGTAGGCACATTCTCGTGATGAACAAAGTATATGACATCACTGTTCGGTATTCCCTTCCTCGAGGAGGGTCAGGGCTTGCATCAGCTCCTATTGTTGCTGATATTCACGCTCGCGATCATAGGGGTCGCGTTCATCGGTGGCATACTACCACTGCTGAAGAACTGGAGCTCCGTGCAGCTCCACCTTTTCACTGGTTTCAGCGCAGGCGTGTTCATCGGGGCTGCGTTCCTTCACATGATACCAGATGCCATCGATCTCATGGAGACGGGGACAGCCCTAGCCTTCGTCCTCGTGGGGTTCGTGATCGTGCTCCTCGCGGAGAGGGTCGTCTTCTACGAGCACAGAGAGGAGTGCACGGAGGAGTGCGAGCATGAGCACCTGCTGACCGGCGTGACGGCGTTCATCGGACTTATGGTGCATTCCGCGATCGCTGGCCTGAGCCTCGGCGTTGCTGTCGTCGTCGACCAGACTCTCGGCATGATCGTCTTCCTAGCGATTATTGCGCACGAAGGCGTCGAAGTGTTCTCGCTGTCGACCGTGTTCCGTCTGGCGGGCCTCAGGAGGAAGAAGATACTCGTTTACGTCGGCATGCTTGCGTCGGTGAAACCGATCTTCGCTTGGATCGCGGTGGTCGCCATGGACCTCGTGTCCGGCATCGAGCTCGGGATCCCCCTCGCCCTGGCCGCCGGCACCTTCCTCTATGTCGGAATATACGATCTGCTGCCAGAATCGTTCACCGAGGAGAAGAAGAGGTACTCGGGATTCGTCACCGTCATCATCGGCGTGGCGGTCATGTATGGTGCCGGTCTGCTCATAGGCTGAAGCTGACCGATCTTGGTCCGGACGGTCCTCACACGTAATCTTTGAGGTTCTTCAAGTCGACGTTCAGATGGACAATGTCCCCGACGACGCCGACGAGGTCGGTCTTGAGGTTCACCTTCGGCAATTTCAGCATCGACTTCTTGATGTGCAGCTCTTCGATGATTTCCTTGTTGACCTCCACCACGATTGCGTGCACAGTCCAGGTCTTCGTATCGACGTTGACCCCGACGAGCACCCCCACCTTCCTTCCGTCCTTAGAAATCACGTCCTTGCGATCAATGCTCGAAAGTTCTAGTGTCATCCTTCCATCCTCTGAACCTTTCTATTCGATTCGCGGCTCATAATGATTTCGGGGGCGCTCACAGTAAATCGACCCTCCTGAAACGGGCATTCACTTCCTGAAGACCTTCCTTATGATCTCCATATCCTCGGCGTCCAGCGTTCTCAGGGAAAAGAACAAGGCGAAGTAGACGACGATCGACACGGCGATCGTCACAAAAACGTTGATCTCCTTGAGGAAGAAGAAGAGGACCAACGCCATCCCGGCCGAGGCGATTATCGGCTTCAGCGCTATGTCCTTGTAGCATCGCCAGGGCGATAATCGATACGAGCATTCCCTCGATAATCATCTCGAATCACCAATCCGATTGCCTTGACTATGCAGCAGTCATAGAACGCGATCTATTTGACCATTGCCGACAATGGATCCTCATCCGACCTTCTTTCTGAAATACTCGATCGTCTCCCTGAGGCCCGTCTCGAGATCCACCTTAGGCTTCCATCCCAACGCCCCTTTCGCAAGAGTGATGTCGGGCCTACGCCGGATCGGATCGTCCTCGGGCAACGGTCGGAATTCTATCCTCGACGAAGAACCAGTCATCCTCTTGATCCTATTCGCGAGCTCGAGCATGGTGATCTCAGCCGGGTTCCCCAGGTTCACCGGTCCGGTGAAACCTTCTGCATTCATGAGTTCGACGAATCCCTCGATCAGGTCGGACACATAACAGAAGGATCTCGTCTGGCTACCGTCTCCGTAGACCGTGATGTCCTCTCCCTTCAGTGCCTGGACGATGAAGTTCGAGACTACGCGCCCGTCAAACATGCTCATCCTCGGGCCGTATGTGTTGAATATCCTAGCCACCCGAATATCGACCCCGTGCTGCTTCTGATAAGCGAACATCAGGCTCTCAGCGATCCTCTTGCCTTCGTCGTAGCAGCTCCGAGGCCCGATCGGGTTCACGTTCCCACAGTAGTCCTCGGTCTGGGGATGCACAAGAGGGTCGCCGTACACCTCTGAGGTCGATGCTTGCATGATCCTCGCCTTCCTCTTCCTGGCAAGCTCGAGCACGTTGATCATCGCGAGCGTGTTGACCTTGATCGTGCTTATCGGGTCCTTCTGGTATTGCGGGGGGGACGCTGGGCATGCCAGGTTGTATATTCGGTCCACTTTGAAGTTCAATGGGAGGAGGAGATCCTTCTTGACGGCCTCGAAATCCTTGTTCTTTCTGAGATGTTCGATGTTGTCCCTGCTCCCGGTAGAGTAATTGTCCAGGCAGATGACCTTGTCTCCAGAATCCAGGAGTCGCTCGCAGAGGTGGGACCCTATGAAGCCCGCTCCGCCGGTGACCAGTACCCTCATCAATTCCCATTATAATCCTTTGTGCTCTAAAAGGATTCGTCAGTCCCGAGCGCCCGAGGACATCAGTAAATCGTATATGACCGACCGTCCATATTGGCTGGCGTGAAAGTCCTTGTTACGGGCGGTTCGGGACAGCTCGGGTCCTATCTTCTAGAAGAGCTCGAAGGCAGGCATGAGGTCCAGGGCTTGGACATCCGGAAACCATCAATCGATGGGCACAAGTCACTCGTGTCGAACGTGAACATCAGGGATGCCGCCGGGGTCGCGAGAGCGTGCGACGGTGTCGACGTTGTCGTTCACGCGGCCGCGCAGGTGAGCGTCAAGAAGAGTCTCGAGGACCCTAGGCATGACGCGGACGTGAACGTCATCGGGACAATCTGCATGTTGAAGGCTTCCGCGGACGCCGGCGTCAAGAAGTTCATTTATGTTTCGAGCGCAGCGGTGTACGGCGATCCGCGGCACCTACCCGTGGACGAGGGCCATCCGAAGAACCCCAAATCCTTCTACGGCGTCAGCAAGTTCGCGGCCGAGCATTACGTCCAGGCATTCGCGGAGTGTCGCGGCCTGAGATACATTATCGTACGCCCCTTCAACTTCTATTCACCCAGAGCGGATCTCCAGAGTCCCTACTCCGGAGTCGTGACCAAGTTCGTCGAGTGGGCGAAGAAAAGCGAGCCGCTGATCATCGAGGGGGACGGGGAGCAGACGAGGGATTTCATCCACGCCATGGACGTTGCGAGGATGATTCGCATAGCAGTGGAGTCCCCTGCTGGGAACGCTATCCTCAACTGCGGCTCTGGCAGGGCGACCTCGATCAATGATCTCGCCGAGACCCTCTCAACGGTCAGAGGAGGATTGAAGATCGAGCACATCGCTCCTAGGGTAGGTGACATAAGACATAGCGTAGCCAACGTCACGCTCGCAAAAGAGATCCTGGATTTCCAGTCGGAGATGTCGCTCGAGGACGGATTGTCCTCCTTCTTTTGAAAAACAATGTCGATGGTTCTGGTGTTTCCGCCTACGCGTTCTGCACTTCCGCCAACGGCAGTTCAACGATGAACTTCGCGCCCTTCGTATGATCGCCTTTGACTCTATCCTCGACCCAGATCCTGCCATGATATTTATCCACAAGTGTCTTCACTATGGTCAATCCAAGCCCGGAACCCTTCGGGGCCCTCACCGATCCCTCCGCGAAGCGCCGCTCGAAGACGCGCTGCTTGTTGTCGTCCGAGACACCGGGCCCCATGTCCTCTACCTCGACCCTGCATATCCCTCTCGCCTTGTCGACTTCTCTTCTGACCACGACTTGCTCGGGGGCGCCGTGTTTCACCGCGTTCGTTAAGATGTTCACATACAGATGCGTGAGCGCCTTGTTCGCGACGACATAGACGTCTTGCAGATTCTCTGCGCTCTTCTGTTCGAAAATGATGTTCGAGACATCGAACCTGCCTTTCGTGACTTCCATGGCGTCGTTCAACTGCGTCATCAGATTGATTGGCTCGAGCTTGACCTCCTTCTCCTCAATTGTCTTGATTAAGAACTGGACGTCGGCGAGGAAGTTGCTGAGTCTCTCGAGGGAGCTGAGCGCCTTCTTGAGGTACCTTGTCTGGGCCTCCTGATTTCCCAAGTTCTCATCCGCAAGAGCGACGTACGAGATTACAGGGACGATGTAGTTAGTAGCGTCGTGCAAAATGATGTCGTTGTACAGTGCGACAAGGCCCGAGCTCCTTCTCAGGCTCTCGTACAACTGAGAGTTCTCCAGTGGGTAACCTAGCATTAGCGAGGCCGCCTCGAGACTCGCCTGATCGTTGAGCGTGAAGTCGTGAGGGGCGCTGGAACACATGCATAGCACTCCTATCGTATTCGTGTGCCCTTTTAGCGGGAGGAGGATTGCCGATTCCATCTCCGGCATCGTATCGGCGAGCCGCGGGTCCTTATTTCCTTCCTTGATGATGACCATCTGTCCCTTTGAGATGACGGTCTCTTTGAAGACCTCGGGGAAGTGGCTTACGCCGTTCCATTCAAGGTTGGGATTCTCCAGGTTAGCTGTGGCGACCTTCTCGATGTTGCCGCTGACGCTGTTGACGATGAACGCCGTTCCCTTTTGGAAATCGAAGAGCCTCATTGTCATCTCGAGTGCGGCGCTGACAATCTTCCTAGAATCGAATGAGATGGATGAGATCAGACCCAATTGACTGAGCACCTCGAGTATTTTATTGCGGTCCTTCAGTTCTTCTTCGAGCTTGACCCGCTCAGTCATGTCCTGTCCGATGCCGAGGAAACCCTCCGTCTCGTTCTGGTCGTTCATTAGGAAGTTGACGGTCCAGTTCACCTTGACGAGGTCCCCACGTTTTGTGAGCATAGACGCGATGCCCTGAGGCGTCTCCTTGGTCTGCATGGTCTTCCACATGAGGTTGAGCAGCTTCTCGTGGTCATTCTCCGGAACAAGGAGTTCGAAGAAGTTCCTTCCCAACGCTTCCTGTTTGAGATATCCAAGGGCCGCTTCAGCGCCGTGATTGAACAGCGTGATCCTTCCCTTCATGTCCGTCCCGACTATTATGCTTGAAGCGGTTTCGACCAGGCTCTCAAAGCGTCGTTTCTCCACCCCAATCGCGTTCGTCAGAGCAAGCTGCTCAGTGAGGTCTCTGACAATCCCTTGCACCCAGGGCCGCCCGTTCTGGCCCATGACAATCTGAACGTGCGTTTCACAGTTCTTCACCTTGCCGTCCTTCGTCACGAGGTCGACGATGTACTTGACGGGGGGCCGCTCGCCTATCATCCTACTTTTGAAGTGCTCGCTTGAAACCGATCTCGACTCGGGCGTCATGAGATCAAAGAAAGACTTCCCTAGGATTTCTTCACTCTTGTAGCCCAGCATGTATTCGATTGCTGGGCTTACATAGACCGTGTTGCCGGAAGTGTCGAGAAGATATATCAGATCCTGGCTGTTCTCTACTATCGATCGGAAGTCGAGACGCTCCATCGTTCAGTCCATCCGCCCGTCGTGATTCGAACATCGGACTCGTCTCAGCGGCTCTTAAATGTTATGTGAGTATTCTCAGGAATGATCGCAGATTGACCAAAATGAGAATAGGAGATTGGAAAAAAAGAGGGGGAAGGATTGTTGATATGCATGGTGAATGCAGGCGGTCTCGTCCGCTATCAGGCCTTTGCCATCGACGGCATCTCGGTTATTTGCGCGGTCATATCGATGTCGTAGTTGTAGTCCTCGGTCGTCCCGTCGATCATCTCTAGCTTCGCCCTTATCTTATTCCTCTCGAAGATGATCTGTGCGTTTTTGACCCTCGACTTGTACATGCTGATTCTCTTACCTGCCTGCGTGAGCCTCCTCTCGCTGCAGAACAAAAGCCCTGCACCTTCGAGGATGTTGATCTTGCGGTAGCATGCCGCGATCGGTATGCCCAGATTGTCGCTGAGCTCGAACGCGCTTCTCGGCTTTCCCATTGTCGCGAGCAGAATCTTAGCGGAATATTCCTCCGTCAAGAGCCTCGATGTTTCGAGTGCGTGCATCTTATCCTCGGAGACAAAGCAGCGGCGGTACCCTATTTAAATTATCTCGATTGATTATCACTTCTGATTTCTCGAAATGTGCAGTTCCAGATGTCCAATTCTTCGCAGTTATTTGTATAGAGTCTCGATATCAATAATGAAAAATATCGTTAGCGATTTGAAGGCATCGAGCGAGGAGGCAACGATCGCTTCGCGCGAGAAGATAAGAGAATGCGGAGAGTGTGGACAGGACAAAGCTTCATATATTCAGCTTCTCCATCTATCCTACTGGGATAGTTCCCCTTACGGAGGAAAAGAGAATGTCCTGCGGAAAATGCGGACCGAAGACGAAGGTGAAGACGATGGCGACGAAGAAGAAGGCGACAAAGAAAAAGAAGAAGTAAGGGACCGGTTATCGGCCCGGGTGGGCCGGAGTAGCTGGAACCGAGAGATCTGTAGACGGTGATTCACCGTCTGAGCCCTTCTAAAGCGGCTCATCGTCTGCCCAATTGTCTACACTCTTACCTTCGCTCAATGTGTTTGACTTTTTCTGTAAACTGCGCGGGAATCCTACTCGACATCCTCGTGTTAGTGAGAGAATGCATGAAGAATTCATGCCACGAGATCGAGAGATGGGATTTTTTAATTTTCTGAATAATATATAATTAATCATTATGCTTCTTTTTTCGGCTTGCCTCTCACAGCATTGACGATTCTGTTCCATCCGGATTCAATCCTGCTCTGGAATCCGGAAACGTCCAGACCTGCGGTAAAAGCTCCGATCAGCACTCCGAAGACCGCCCCCGAAATGACATCGAGAGGGAAATGCACGCCGACGTATAGTCTGCTAAAACCCACGAAGACTGCGAGCAACGACAAGGGTGCAAGGAGCTTCTTGCTCCTCAATCCGAGCACGGCGGCAGCGGCAAAGGTGCCCTCCGTGTGACCCGAGGGGAAGGAAGGATTCGTGGGATTGAATAGTGCGAACGCGTCGGGAAAGACCTCGAACGGGCGAGGTCTATCGATGATATACTTCACGCTGCCGCCTATCGAAATGTGAATGAGTATCGCGACGAGCAGGTAGGTTGCTAGCGTCCTCTTGCCGAAGATCCAGAGAACGAAGACAATGATGAACCAGAATGCGAACGATCCAAGCTCGGTCAGCGCCCTGAAGATAGGATCGAAGCTCGGGTTCCAGGAGCTGTTGATGTTCAAGAACAGCGACTCATCCGCCGAGACGATGTTCCCGCACGTCAAGAACAGCGAGAAAGTGATTATCATGACAAACAGGAGAACAAGGATCGCGGAGGACCTGTTGAACCTCAATCGGAAAGCACCTCCCCCGATATCGTCTCAGGAGGCATTAATCCATGCCGCGCTCTACAATCATAAAGTGTTTAAGCTATGTCCACGAATATTCTATCGGTGTTCGAGAAGATTCTGCTCCCGATAGATTTCTCCGAGCAATCGCTAATGATGCTCGACTGCGTCGCCGAGCTCAGGCAGTTCGGCTCCGAGGAGGTTGTTCTTCTACATGTCACCCCAAAGGACGTGAAGGTGACTAACGATCAGATGCTTGTCGTCGAGGATATCGTCAAACGACTCGAGGGTCAAGGATTCAAGGCGCGGTTCGCCAGCATCGAAGGCGATCCGGTATCGATCATCGCGGACGTAGCTGAGAGAGAGTCCGTAACGCTCGTCACCATGGCATCCAGCGGGAAGGGGAGGGCCCATGAGTTCCTTCTCGGCAGCACCTCCTTCGGCGTCATCAGGAAGACCGCAAAGCCGGTCCTTCTCAACAAGCTAGAAGTCATCGAGGACGAAGGAAGAAGAAAGGTGAGACGTGCCTGCGAATTCCTTTTCCGAACTGCCCTGGTTCCTATCGACTTGTCGGTCTGCACGGACAGGATGAAGGAAACGTTGGACCACCTGTCGAGGAAGGGATTGAAGAATGTCGTCTTGCTTCATGTGATTGAATCGACGAAGTATGGCGTCGGGGATGACAAGCGTTTCGTCGAGGTGAAGGCGAGGATGGAGGAGCTGAAGAAGGACCTTCAGTCTGAGGATTTCGTGGTCTCTACGCATGTCCATTACGGAACCCCCATTTACAACATCTTGGAGGTGTCGAGGGAGGTGGAAGCGTCGTTGATCATTATCGGACGGAGCGGGAAGAGCTTCCTTAAGGGCCTTGCTCTCGGTAGCACGTCCGAAGAGGTCATACGCAGGGCCACGGTTCCTTTGCTTGTCATCTCCTGTTAAGGTACCGTTTTTCTCCCTGGCATCATGCCGACATTTTTAGGTATCGACCGAGCGATACAAGAGTCGATGGTGAGACAGCAGATCGAGATCGCCCTCTCTTGGACGGCAGTGATTTCCCTCTTCCTCGCGACGGAGTATGCGATATTTTCTATCAATCTCTTCTGGACGATCATGGGATTCTGGGCGCTTTGTATCGCCGTGCTTCCCGCAGTCGTCAGGAGGAACCTCAGGAACATCCTCCCGTCGGAACTGCTGTTCCTGATAACGATACCGTTCTACCTCTACCTTGTCCCCCACGGGCTCGGATGGAACGACAGGTTCTACTACGACAATCTGCTGAGGGCTTCGCAGGTCATGGCGACGTTCTTCATCGGTTTCGTGATGGTAATGGACCTCCATGCATACACGAGCCTAAGGATGAACAGAGTGCTCGCCGTCGCCTTCACGGTCCTGCTCACGATGGCCCTGAGCAGTTTCTTCGCGATCGCTGATTTCGCATCCAATCAGCTCTTCGGCATGAGCATCGTCTCGAGCAACACCGAGCTCATGATGAACCTCGTCTACAGCTTCTTCGGCGGAATAGCGATGGGGATCATCCTGACCTTGTACCTGAGACACATGCCAATGCAAAGGCTCCGTACATTCAGCATCGGAAGGATCGGTGGCGAGCAATGAACAAGGTATGGTGGGAGAGGTTCCTCTCGTATTTCTTCCAAGCGCTGTTGCTCGTCATGTTCATTGTCGGTCTGTTCGACGGAGACTTGTACGCCGCCGGCTCGGCCCTCTTCGGCTTCGGGTTCGTCTCGATACCATGGTTCCTAAGAAGGGAGAAGATCATGGTGATACCGTTCGAGCTTACCCTCTGGATATTCATTGCGATCTTCCTCCACAACTTCGGCGTACTGATGGGATTCTACAGCACAATCTGGTGGTGGGACAAGCTCACGCACTTCCTGTCGACCTCTCTCATAGCTGTCTTCGGATTCGTCGGGATCGTGATAGTGGACAAGTACGTCGACGCGATCCACTTGCCACCGAGGTTCCTGCCGTTCTTCATCGTCGTCTTCGTCTCGGCGATGGGCGTCTTCTGGGAGATCGTCGAGTTCACGCTTGACTCATTGCTAGGAACGCACATGCAGTACTCGCTAGCCGATACTGCGACCGACCTCGTGTCCGACACGCTCGGGGGACTGGCGATCGCCGCGATCGGTCCATTGTATCTTCGACATCGTTCGGTCGATGACCTCGCTCAAGAAATGAAGGTTGAGAAGACCGTCAAGAGGATAACGAGGAGGAATCACAAGGACTGATGCCGCGGTCACGGTCTTGCTTTCCGGGTCTTCGAACGCCCTTGGCTAATCTTTGTTGTCCCCTTTCCCGGTCTTCTCTAGGTTCTCCCGCATGAAATCGCGCATAGGTCCGGAGAACTGTGGATGGGCAAGGGTCAGCTCAAAGTTCGTCTTCATCCAGCCTAGCTTATCCCCGATGTCATATCGGGTCCCCTCGAACCAATATCCATAGATCTTCTCCTTCTTCCTCAGGATTCTGAGCGCATCGGTGAGCTGGACCTCTCCGTTCGTGCCTGGAGTGGTCTCCTCGATGCAATCGAAGATGCCTGGCGTTAGAACGTAGGTCCCGGTTATCCCTATGTTCGACGGCGCATTCTCCGGCCTCGGCTTCTCGACCAGATTGTCGATCAGGTAGAGGCGCTCCTTCACGAGCTTGCCGTCGATGATCCCGTAGTCGGAGATCTTCTCCTTCGCGACCGGCTCGACTGCGAGAACTGACGCCCCGACCTCCTCGTGCGCGTTCATCAGCTGCTTCACGACCGGAACCTTCGATATGTTAATAGTGTCTCCGAGCATCACCGCGAACGGCTCCATCCCGATGTGGTTCCTCGCGCAGTGTATCGCGTCCCCTAGACCCCTCGGCACCTTCTGCCTGATGTAGTGGATGTCCGCCATGTTCGTGATCCGCCGGATCTCCTTGAGCTCCTTAGTCTTGCCCTGCCTCTCCAGGACCGACTCCAGTTCCGGGGACTTGTCGAAGTGATCCTCTATCGCCCGCTTGCCCGCACCCGTCACGATGATGATGTCGGTGATCCCTGCCGTGATTGCCTCCTCCACCACGTACTGTATCGTCGGCTTGTCGACGATTGGTAGCATCTCCTTCGGCTGAACCTTCGTCATCGGCAGGAACCTTATGCCCAGACCAGCTGCAGGTATGATTGCCTTCATCTGTTCACCAGCAGATCCCCTCGTAGTTCTTGGTTCTGACGACTCCTCTGCCGTCGATGATTAGCTTCGACCCATAAAGTCCTGGGTCTGCGTACTCTGGCCATTCCGTGATGATCATAACCGCATCGCTCCCCCTCACGCACTCCATCGGAGAAGAACAGTAATCGAGCTTCGGGAACTCCCTCCTGAAGTTCTCCATGGCCTGCGGATCGTGACAGCGCACTACCGCTCCCTTCATGAGGAGCTCCTTCACGATCACCTTCGACCTCGCGTCCCTTATGTCGTCGGTGTCCGGCTTGAACGCCAGACCGAGCACCGCGATCTTCTTCCCTTTGACATCCATGTGCTTCTCGAGGAGCTCGATCATCTTCAATGGCTGGGTCTTGTTGACCTCGAGTATCGAGTCGAGCATAACTGGGTCCAGGCCCCTCCTCCTCGCCTCCGAGGCCAGGCCAGAAACGTCCTTCGGGAAGCAACTGCCCCCGAAACCGCATCCCGCTCTTAGGAACTGGGATCCTATCCTCTTGTCGTACCCCATACCCTTCGCCACATCCCTGACGTCGATACCTAGGGTCTTGCATATGTCCCCGATCTCATTGATGAAGGATATCTTCGCGGCCAGGAAGGCGTTTGAGGCGACCTTGATCATCTCTGCCGTCGACAGATTCACTTTGACGATCGGGCAGTCGAAGGATGCGTAGAGTGTGCGAACCGCCTTCGCGGACACCTTGTCCAATGCACCGATGACAACCCTGTCCGGCTTCATGAAGTCCTTGACCGCCGACCCTTCCTTCAGGAACTCCGGGTTGACCGCCAGTCCGAATTCCCGGCCAGCTTTCTTCCCTGAGGCACGTTCCAGCGCCGGAAGGATCACGGTCTCGGTGGTCGTCGGGACGACAGTGCTCTTGACGACAACAACATGATACTCACTCTTCTTCCTCAGCGCCTTCCCGACATCCTCCGCGGCCCGCTTCACCGCCATGAGATCCATGGAGCCGTCTTTCCTCGACGGCGTCCCGACGCATATGAAGGTGATATCTGTCTGGAGCAGCCCGTCGGTACTTCCAGCCACTCTGAAATTGCCCTTCCTCAAGTGTTTCGTCAGCAGCCTGTCGACCCCGGGCTCGTGAATCGGGGTCTGGCCTTGCTTGAGCAATTCGATCTTCTCCGGGACGTTGTCTATGCACAGGACCTCGTGACCGAGTTCGCAGAAGCAGACTCCCGTCACGAGGCCGACGTATCCCGTGCCGATTATCGATATCCTCAATCGCTTCACCTGATCCTCGTTCCATCAAGCATGGACTATCTGGTTCAAATCCTTATCTGCCTAGCTTTCCCACTCCGAAGTTCAGCGGACGAGAGTTCGGGCGCGCGAGAACAGCGTCAAACCTTCTGGCTCACCCGCGCGTCTCCTTCGACACGAGGGAATACGACAGGTCTCTGCCCGACATCGACACTTCGACGTGTCCGAGCCAGCGTTCGTCCTCGACGGGAAAGTCCTTTCGGAAGTGCGAGCCCCTGCTCTCTTGCCTCAGGAGGGCCGAGTTCATCGCGGCCTCGGCAACGGTCGCCATACTTTCCAACTCCCTAAGCTTCGCGCTCGCCGCACTCCGAGACCTGATTGCCAGGATATCCTGTCGGACCCTCTTCGTCCTCTCCTTCCCGTCTATCAGGGAGTCCCTGGACCTGATTACCCCGAGGGACCTGGAGCAAGCCCCCCTGATCTCGTCTTTCATCTCCTCGACTATTGAGAGGTCCGCTTCCTCTTCCCTCCTCGAACCCTCCGGCTCTACGGACGGTTCTCCAGCAGCCTTCATCGCCCCCTCCGCCGCAATTCGTCCAGATATCCTTCCGAACACGAGCGCCTCGGTGAGGGCATTCCCGCCTCTCCTGTTCGCTCCGTGCAGCCCGCTGACGACCTCGCCCGCGGCGTACAGGCCATCCACTCCTGTCCGGCACTCCTCGTCGATGATCACGCCGCCCATCGAGTAGTGCGCGGTCGGTCCGATCCTTATCCTCCCGTCCGAAGGGGAGAATTCGTACTTCTTGAGCTGGTACATCGAGTTGAGGGTGGCCACGTCGACCTTGTCCCAGTCGGTCACCTGCGACAGGTCGAGGCAGCACTCCCTGCCCCTCTCCTCCTCAAACGCTATTGCTTAGCACACCTTGTCCCTTTGGAGGAGCACCGCTCTCGTGAGGTTCGTTTCCTCGGGGACTCTCTTCCTGAGGACATCATCCCCTTTGTCGTTCACGATCCTCGCGCCATCAGCGTAAGGGGGGAATAGGACGAACGGAGGATAGCCCTCCTGCTTCATACCGAACGGGAAGAACTGGACGAACTCCAGGTCCCTCGCGTGCGCTCCAGCTTCGAGCGCCATCGCGATGCCGTCCCCGACCGCCCCTGAGGGGTTGTCGTGGTCCTCGTACACCGCGCAGAGACCACCAGTTGCGAGGACCGTCGAGGAAGAGGAGATCGCGAACCTATCCCCGTCTCTATCCGAATTGAACGTTCCGATGCACTTCCGGTCCGCGACCGCGAGCGAGTCGGTGATGCAATGCTCGAAGAACGTGACCCCCATCTCCGTCAGTATCTTCTTCATGATCAGCCCCAGCTCGACCCCAGGAAACACGAGCTTCTGCCTTCGCAGGTGAATGCCGGACGGCTTGACGTCGAAGCTCACGCCGATCCCCCCTCATGAATTCAGGGACCACCCCTCCGTACGCGACCAGCCTTTGGACGAGGCGCTCGTCATTGATGTTTCGCCCGATGTCCATGGTCGCTCTGAACAATTCATCATCAAGGAGCCCCTCGGTCGTGTGAGTGAAGATGCCGGCGGACAGACTTGTCGCGGAAGCCTTCCCCACGCATCCCTTGCATATTATGCAAACCTGCGTATCGGCCTTCGCGGCCTCGTAGGCCGCCGACAGCCCGGCAAGTCCGCTTCCAACGACACAGACGTCAAAGCGCTCCATCGTTCCCTCCTCGTTCTCTAGTAGTCGTTCTCGTTCGATATCTATCTTTCCCGACGTTCGGTTGTCAGCCTTCTCTGAAGCAACTTTTATTTCCGTGCGGCCTTATATGAACCGGGGAGGTGGGTCAAATGGTGATCGTCAGGTACATCGGACATGCAGCCTTCCTAATCGAGGCTGATGAAGCGAAGATGCTCATAGATCCGTATCTCAGCGGGAATTCTGCGGCGGTCGCTCCGAAGGGCCTGAAGCCAGACCTCATTCTCGTCACGCATGCGCACGGGGACCATCTCGGGGACGCGATCGAAATCTCGAAGAAGACGGGCGTGTCCATCCTCACGACGAACGAGATTGCGAACTATTGCATAACGAAAGGAGCCAAGGCTATCGACGCCCACATCGGCGGGAAGATATCGTTCCCGTTCGGAACGGTCAAGTTGTTCCCTGCGGTGCATAGTTCGTCTGTCGATGGCATCTCTCTCGTCGGGGTGCCCTGCTCCTTCGTCATCACCGTCGATGGCAAGTCGATCTACCACGCTGGTGACACCGCGCTTTTCGGGGACATGAAGCTGATCGGGGAGGAATTCAAATTGGACGTCGCCTTGCTCCCAATAGGCGGCCATTACACAATGGGGATCGACGACGCCGTTAGGGCCGCGAAGCTCCTCAACGCAAGGACGATTGTTCCGATGCACTACGACACATTCGATGTCATCAAGGCGAATCCGTTCGAGTTCTGCAAGAAGGTGAAGACGGAAGCGAAGCTTATCTGCGTAATCCTTAGGCCGGGTGAGAAGCTCACACTGCAGCGCCCTGGCCTCTCTTCCCGGGATTCATAGTCCCAGCCGATTGGCAAGGTAGGTGACATAGTCCTCCATCGGGATGTCGACCAGCGATCTTTCGACGTGGATCTCCTTCGAGACCGCGCAGTCGAGGTGGATCCTGCATTTCGGGCACATTGTCAGGAGTCTCTGTGCCCCGGTCCTCTTCGCCTCCGCGATTCTGTCGATCTGCATCTGCTTCGCAGCCTTTCCGCAGGTGAGCCACGCGCTCACTCCGCAGCAAGCCGACTTGTCCCGCGTGTTCGCCATCTCTCTGATCTCCACGCCTGTCATCTTCAGCAGGTCCCTCGGGGCGTCGTACACCCCCAGATGCCTCCCGAGCCTGCAGGGGTCGTGATATGTGACCGTGTCCTTTTCCTTCACATCTAGGTTGATCTTCCCCTCGTCCGAGAGCTGCGTCAGCAGTTCCGTGATGTGCATCATCTCGTAGTCCAGATCACCGACTATGTCCTGGTAGTCCATTTTCCACGTCCGGTAGCACTCGGGGCAGGCAAAGACGATCCTCTTTGCCCCGCTCTTCTCAACCGCCTTCAGGTTCTTCTCCATCAGCTTCTCGAAGTTCTCGTTATCGCCGGCCCAATTCAGGTCATGGCCGCAGCACACCTCGTCATTGCTCACAACCGGTGTCACACCCGCGTGGTTCAGGAGCTTCACCGTCGAGATCGCCGTCCCGGTGAGATTCAGGTTCCTGTCCTCGAACACAGCATCGAGATGCGGGGCGCAACCTGTGAAATAGAACGTGTCGCCTTGGTCCGCAACCCTGATGTTCTCCGGCACCCAACTTAAGCGATCCTGCTTCTCCGTGTTCGCCATGATCCTCATCATGCTCTGAAGCAGCCCGCCCTGGGAGCACTCCGGCTCGTTCCCGAGCAAGACCGCTTCGCCCCTCATCCCCTGGATGAATCCGGAATAGTCGACCTTGTACGGGCACATGGAATTGCACATCTCGCAGGTGATGCAAGCCCATATGTCCCGGTCCGTACTCAGGCTGTCCGCGACCCCTTCCAGCGCCCTGAGCACGATCAGTCTCGGGGAGAAGTCCTTGTCGAGCTTCGCTACCGGACAGATACTGGTGCACTTCCCGCACTCGACGCAGTCGTGCGCCCCGGTGTCGGAGACGATGGAGTCGACAGCCTTCTTGCTGTACCGCGCCGCCTCCTCCTCGACGACCTTAGGCATCGGGCTCGGGCCCATGGTCTTCAGCTCCTGGGTCATCGAATTCACGAGGTGGTGGAACTTGTTCTTCTCCGAGGCGCTGATCCATTCGGTCCTCAGCCTATTCTCTCCCAGCCCGACGTACCTCAGGACCTTCTGAAGCCCCTCCACACTCTTCTGCGCCTTCTTGTTCCCGTCGGTGTAGTGGCAGTCGTCCATCCTGCAGCCGACGAGCGCGACTCCGTCAGCACCATATTCGAAGGCCTTCATGATGAACGCCGGGTCAACTCGCCCCGTGCACATCACCCTCATGACCTTCACTCCGGCTGGATAGGAAAGATGGTGGACGCCGGTCAATGATGCGGCAGGATAGCCACACCAATCGCACGTGAAAACGAGAACGGTCGGCTCGAAAGGCTCCGGTTCCACTCACTCCACCTCCTGTATCAGGGAACGAATGGACGGAAGGATCTGTCCGGAACGGAAGTTGCTCACATCGATGGACTTGTTGCAGCAGGTCGCCGCGCAGACGCCGCATCCCTCGCACAAGTTTTCGTCCACCTTCGCGACCTGGACACCGTTCTTGTCCACGATCTCGATTGCATGGAAGACGCACGCCTCGACGCATCTCCCGCAGCCTCGGCACCTCTCCTCGTTCACGACCGCCGTAGTTCTGTCCGTGCTTACCATTCCGGCCTCGAGAAGGTCGATGACCTCGGAGGCAACGCTCTTAGCGTCGTCGACAGAGTATCTTATTCCTTTCGGGCCCTGGGCGCAGCCGGCGATGTATATGCCTCTCCTTATCTCGGCTGGGAGCATCGGATTGACGTCCTTCATGAACTTGTCCACGTCCGTTTGGATGTGCAGCATCCTCGATAGCTTCTCAGTTTCCTCGCTCGGCTCCTGCCCGACGGCAAGAATGACGAGGTCGCTCTTGATCGAGAGGATTGCGCCGACGTCGGTGTCCTCGGCTCTGACGATCAACTGGCCATTCTCCCTGACGATCTCGGCCACCTTCCCCCTGACGAACTTGATGCCCATTTCGCGGGCTTCGTTGCAGAACTCCTCGAAGCCTCTGTAAGGTCCACGGAGATCTATGTAGTGGACGTAGACCTCCGTATCTGGATGCATTCGTTTGATCTCTTTCGCAGTCCCGATCGCGTAAGTGCAGCAGACGAGGGAGCAGTGCAGGTTCCCCATTGCGCTGTCCCTTGAGCCGACGCAGAGCACGATGTTGACCACCTTCGGCGCACTCCCGTCCGAAGGTCTCCTGATGCCGGTCCGTTCTGCCTGCCTCATGAGCTCGACGAACTCCATCGTCGTGAGGATGTCCTTGTGCGTGCCGTACCCGTACGCGGGCATCCTCGTGGGTTCGAATGTCTTGGAACCCGTGGCGACGATTATGATCCCGACGTCGAATTCCTTCATCATACCGTTCTGCTTGACCCTCACGTGCCTGCTCCCGAACCCTCCGGTCACCTCCTCCACCTCCGCGTTCAGCAGGAGCTCTATGTCTGGATTCCTCAGAACATCCTCGATTTTCGGGGTGAAGATGCATTCCTTGCAGTACTGCATGCAGCAGATTCCGCAGTTGTGCGTCGGGAAGGTCGTCCCAAGGCGGTATGCTCTCCCGCCGAGCTCTCCGTCTCTCTCGACCAGGTAGACCTTGTGACCGGCATTCGCCACCTGGATCGCTGCGGCCATTCCTGCCACCCCTCCTCCGATGACGAGCGCGCTGTCCCTGAGCGGGACAGTGATGTCTTCAAGGGGCTCGAGTCTCCTGACCCTCTCCAAGCCCGCGAGCATGAGGGACTTCGCCTTGACGGTCGCGTCCTCTTTGTCCGGCGTGACCCAGGCGCATTGCTCTCTGAGGTTGACCATCTCGAACAAGTACTTGTTCATTCCGGCCAGCTCGAGCGCGTGCCGGATGACCATGCCCTGGATCGCGGGCACAGCCCCGCCGATGAGAACACGGTCGAACTTTTTTTCGAAGTATCTGTTCACGAGATAGTCCAGACCTTCTTTCGATGACAGTTCATTGTGGACGCCTACCTCGATCACGTCGTTGAACTGACGCATGAACTCCGCAACCAATTCGAGGTCAATCCAGTTCCCGATTTCTCCGCTCTCTGAGCATAAGTAGACACCTATCGTCCCTTCGTTCTCGGAGGTCATTGTCTCACAACCTGTTCACCAGGACTCTCAGTTCGACGCATATGTCTGGAGGTTGGGTGAAATCAACAGGCAACATGTTATATTACACTTTCTGAGAATGCTAGATCTCCTGTGGAGAGTCTTCTCGCGATGCTCTGGGGTGCTCTCCCTTTATTAACACCCCTAGAAGGGATTATTATCGTTGAGATTCGTCTGCGTCATGGGCGATGCAAATGTCCTTCCGAAACGAGACAACCTTTGAGAGCGCCAAGGCAAAAGGAAACATCGAGGAGATACATTCAGACTACGAGAAGGCTGTCGAGTCGCTTCTTGAGATTGCTGGACGGTCATATCCAAACATCATCGATGGGAAGGAGAGGAGGGCGGCTCACGAGTTCGAAGACGAGTGCCCGAGCGATACCTCTCTGGTCGTCGGCAGGTTCCAGAAGGGAACTAGGGAAGACGTCAGTGACGCGGTCATCGCGGCCGAAAAAGCCTTCCGCGGCTGGTCAATGATGGACTATACTGCCAGGCTCAAGTTCTTCGACAAGGCTGCTGAGATCATGAGGAAGGACAAACACCTTCTGGCCGCGGCGGTCACTCTCGACAACGGGAAGAACCGATATGAGGCGATGGCGGACGTCGACGAAGCAATCGATTTCATCGAGTACTACCGCTGGCAGATGGAGAAATACGACGGTTACACGAGGGAGATGCATTCCCCCTATTCGGAGGAGAAGGTGAAGAGCGTTCTCAGACCGTACGGGGTCTGGGCGGTGATATGCCCCTTCAACTTCCCGGCCGCGATCACGACCGGAATGACCACAGGCGCTCTGATAACTGGGAACACCGTCGTTCTGAAGCCTTCGAGCCCTGTACCGCTTCCGGTCTACATGGTCTATGACATCTTCATCCGGGCTGGTATCCCGGACGGCGTATTGAACTTCGTCGCCGGTCCCGGTGCCGAGGTCGGTGACGCGCTCATCAATCACCGAAAGATCGGCGGCGTCGTTTTCACCGGTTCAAAGGAGATCGGTTACGGAATACTCAGGCAGACTGGTCGCGAGCACCCGATCCCAGTCATCGCTGAGATGGGAGGAAAGAACCCGATCATAGTGACATCCAATGCGAACTTGGACGACGCCGTGGCTGGAGTCGCGAGCTCGGCCTTTGGCTACGGCGGACAGAAGTGCAGTGCGTGCTCAAGGGTCTACGTGCACCGTTCGGTATATGAAGAATTCACATCGAAGCTGGTCGATCGAACGAAGGGCCTCAGAATCGGAGACCCTTCGAAGAGGGACGTGTTCCTCGGCCCCGTCGTCACGGGCAAGGCGGTCAAGGACTTCGAGAGATACGCGGACATGGCGAGGAAGGATGGGAGGATCATCGCCGGTGGCATGAGACTGACAGATGGCGCTCTAGGAAAAGGTCATTTCGTGCAACCAACGATCGCTGTCGATCTTCCTTTTGATCACTACCTGGTCAAGAACGAGCTGTTCCTGCCCTTCTTGTGCGTTCAGAAGGTCAAGAGCCTCGAAGAGGCGATGAAGAAGGCGAATGACGTAGAGTATGGCTTGACCGCAGGGGTATTCACAAAGGACGAGAGGGAATGGGAGTATTTCTTCGACAACATAGAGGCGGGGGTGACCTACTCCAACAGGAAGCGCGGAGGGTCGACGGGCGCGATGGTCGGTGGGCAGGCGTTCGGAGGATGGAAGGCGAGTGGGTCCACTGGCAAGGGAGCTGGGGGAGAGTACTATCTACTGCAGTTCATGAGGGAGCAGAGCAGGACGGTCTGCGACAGGACATGAAAACAATGATGCGAATCTAGAGCCTCATTTGCTGTCGACCTTGGGGCCTAGTTTGGTTTCCGTACGCCGCTGTGAAAGCATCTTATAGCATTCGTACCATACAGTAGGACGCTGGGGACTGCCGATGCATGGAAAAATCGGAACCTTGTTCGTTATGCTCGTTTTGCTCTCTGCCTCAATATCGATTATTCCTTTCACTTTCACGGCTGAAGCGGCGGTCTTCGGGGAGAGCGTCCTTGTCAATGGGCACGAGGCCGGGACCCAGATGTCTCCTCGCATTACCGTCGATGCATCGTCGAACATCTCGGTCGTCTGGGCGGACTACCAAGGAGGTCAGGCGATCTACTACGGCAGGTCCGTGGACGACGGGGGCACCTTCCTTCCAAAGGTCAAGGTGGACGACGCTGGCGTCCCTTCGCAAAGGTCCTCGCCCGCGGTGGCGGTGAACGACACAGGCTCGATCTTCATCGTCTGGAGCGACGAAAGGGGCGGAGTGTCGAGGATATACTTTTCCAAATCCGACGACAATGGGTCGACCTTCTCAGCGAACCTCAATGTCTCGGCCCTCGGGTCAATTGTCCAGAGCGAACCTGATATCGCGATCGCTAACAGCACGATATACGTCGTTTGGGCGGAGGACACGAACGGGACTGCGGCCTATCCGAACGTCTTCATGTCGAGGTCCCTCGACTGGGGACAGACTTTCCTCACCCCGGTCCGGATTGACAGCACTGGGTCATCGTCATCCATTCAAGCATTCCCGAGCATAGCTGCCAGGAACAACAGCGTCTTCATCATCTGGCACGATTCGAGGAGCGACTCCGTGTTAGACATATATGGGTCGTACTCGAGCGACTCAGGGGAGAGCTTCGGACAGAACATCAAGGTCAGCGACGGGAAATCCGAGACGAGACAGTCGATGTGCGACGCGGCGATCATGCCTGACGGAAGCCCCTGCGCTGTGTGGCACGACGGGCGCTCCGGGGACCTAGACGTCAGGTTCGCGAAATCCATCGACGGAGGTGCTCACTTCCTTTCATCCGTGCTTGTTAGCGATGGCGCCCCTGGGACACAGCAAGCGGACCCTCAGATGGCTATCGATTCTGACGGCAACGTATCTGTGGTGTATCGCGACAACACACGGGGCACGTATCATGTGAAGTACGCGACTTCGCGCAACTCTGGCATCTCATTCTCCTCAAGCGTCTACGCGGACGACGCCCCGACGAACGTGGGCACCGTCGATTCGGTCGATGTCGCGACAAACCCGAATGGCACACCAATGGTCGTGTACGATGACGACTTCGCCGGGAGCATGGACATCTACTTCACGAAGATGATAGACCGCCCCCCGATGTGCCAGATCAACTTCCCGAGCGAAGGTGCGGCGATGGCCGGCAACGTCACCGTCCTCGGGAACGCTTCCGACCCTGACGGCAACGATACGCTCATCTCGGTCGAGGTCAGGGTGCTCAGCATCGGAGGACCGTACGACGCCGGATGGATTCTCGCAAACGGTACCGAGGGATGGAATTTCAAGGTGAATACGAGCGCCTTCGTGAACGGACCTTATGAGATCCAGGCGCGGTCGTACGACGGACAGGCATATTCCGAGACGGCAACAATCCAGGTCACTGTCGAGAATGAAGGTCAGAAGTGGCCAGACCTAGCCGTTACTGATGAGGACATGTCCTTCTCTCCGGGCCAGGTAGAGGCGGGAAGCGTTGTGACCATCTCCGCGGCTGTGTGGAACCTCGGTAATTTGAACACAACGAACGTCGGCGTGAGGTTCGAGAGGGGAAGCGCGCTCGTCGGCGAGACCTCGATAGACCTCATCCCGTTCGGTGAGAACAGGACCGCGAGCGTGCAGTGGGTCGCTATGCAGGGAATCCATGTCTTCAAGGTCACCGTGGATCCTGGCAACTTAATCGTCGAGCTTAACGAGACGAACAACCAGGCATCGAAGACGATCACCGTTCTTTCCTCGACTTTCTATCAGCCCGACCTCGAGATCTCCGCCCAGAATTTCACTCTGAGTTCTGATGAGATAAAGAGCGGGGATTCCGTCGTATTGAAAGCGGAGGTATTCAACTTCGGGAACGAGGGAGCGACGAACGTAATGGTGGTGTTTGCCGTGGACGGTAATCAGGTGGGAGGGCAGCAGTTCATATCCTACATACCGGTCAACAACAGCAGGGAGGCATCCGTCACATGGGTTGCATCGACAGGCCATCACACCCTCAACGTGACCGTGGACCCGACAAGTCAGATCACGGAACGGAACGAGTCCAACAACCGCGCGTCCCTCAGCATCGAGGTCAAGGCAGCAGGAGGCGCATTCCCGATATGGATAATCGTCGTGGGAGTGGCCATACCGCTCGTCCTAGCCGTCGTGATCATCTACGTAATGAAGTGGAGAAGGCCGAAGTACTGATGCACGGATCTGGACTTGGGCGAATCGTCATGGCGATCTGCCGCGGGTCTGACTTCGAAGGACAAGAAGTGTTTTAACGATGGAATGGCGTAGTAGTACGGGGATTGGGAATGCTCAAGATGGAAGATATAGTCGGCCTTGAGGTCATAAGCGCCGATGCAAGGGTCGTAGGCATTGTGGAAGGCATCGGCATAGACGTCGAGGAATGGAAGATTCCCGCGCTGAGGATCGGGCTAAAGAAGGGAGTCGAGGAAGCGATCGGCGTGAAGAAGCCGCTGTTCAGCTCCGCCAAGCTGCATCTGAAGACGGACGGGGTCGAGTCGATATCGGACACGATCACTCTGACCATGAATCTAGCAGAGGTCAAATCCTTGGCCGTCGAGGAGGGCATGGTGTTGATGACGGCCGCGGACGTCGTCGGGAAGAGAGTCATATGCAAGAAGGCGCGACAGATCGGAGTCGCGGACAATATCATATTCACGCCGGACAAAGAGTGGAATGTGCCTTACATCGAGGTGAAGCTGGACAAGGCCGCGGTGGACGACCTGAATGTCAAGAAACCGTTGCTCTCCAGCCCGATAGTCCGTCTGCAGACTTCGGACGTGAAGACCATCGGCGACATGATCATGCTGAAGATCGACATCGACGAGCTCAGGGACTTTCTCGAAAAGAAGCCTGTCATAAGGAAGGTGCCCTGAGACGGCTGTTGTTTAGGCGCTTCCGGACCGGACTTGTCCTCGGCCCGATTACTCTTTCTTGTCAACGGACTACCCTCAGCCCGGATGCCCATGGCGATGCTTGCGGACGCCGCTCGGGTGCGAGCACTGTATCGACGCAAACAATTAACTCGCTCGTTCGCATTGCCACCCATCACGCGCGAGTGAGTATCGATGATCGAGGCGTTGGAGCTAACAAGGCACTTCAAGGATGTCACTGCGGTCGAGGACCTCACGCTGAAGGTGAATGACGGCGAAGTCTTCGGGTTCATAGGCCCGAACGGCGCGGGAAAGACGACGACAGTGAGGATGCTTTGTTGTTTGATCAATCCGTCGAGAGGGACCGCCTACGTCAATGGCCTCGACATAACCCAGCCGGCCGACCGGATCAGAATAAGGGGCATGATAGGTCTCCTGCCAGAGACCCCTGGTCTCTACGAGTCACTGAGCGCGCAGAGGAACCTGGACTTCTTCGCTCAGCTTTACGGCATCCAAAAAGAAGAAAGGGATAGGCGGATCAAAGCCCTCCTGACAGCTCTTGAAGTATGGGACCGGAGGAACGATCCCGTCGCGAAGTTCTCGAAGGGGATGAAGCAGAAGATCGCCATCGCCAGGGCGCTCGTGCACAAACCTTCGTTCCTGTTCTTGGACGAGCCCACCTCAGGTCTAGACCCCCAGGCATCGTTGACCGTCCGCAACTATCTCATGGACCTCAAGAAGGAGGGAATAACGATATTCCTCAACACTCACAACCTCGACGAGGCGGAGAGGTTGTGCGACCGAATAGGGGTCATCCAGAAGAAGCTGCTCGCCGTCGGATCACCCGAAGAGCTGTCGAGCAAGTTCTGGGGGAAGACCACCGTCATACAGTTGCGCTCCGCGACAACGCAAATGGTCCATGCGGTAGAATCAATACCGTCGGTCAGGAGGGTAAGTCTTAGCGGGGGGAAGCTCCTAGTGGAACTTGAACACCCGGACCGGGACAATCCATTGGTCGTCAAGACGCTCGTCGAGAACGGCGCTCAGATCGAGTTCGTGAACGAACTGAAGCACGGTCTCGAGGACATCTATCTCAGACTGATCGGAGGCCCGAAATGAGGTTTGACAAGATCTGGATCGTCGCTAGGAAGGACATTTCCGAGTTCAAGACGAACAGATACATCATCTTCTCCCTCGTCCTGATGCCCCTGGTCATGGCGTTCATCATGCCCATCGTCTACCTCGTTCCTTTCACGATGCTCGCCGGGGAATCCCAAGATATCCCGTTGGACCTTCATCTCAACATGACGAACTACGCCTCTGGTTCGGATATCAAGAATATGACGGTCTTCGATACCAAGTTCGTCGGCAGCAATCTAACGAACGTGTTCGCTCAGGGCTGCATTTTCGACAACTGCAGCTTGACCGACGCGCTTGTCCGAGATTCATCGATCGTGAATACGACGATAGGCAACTCCTACGTCATCCATAGCAACATCGAGGGAAGCCCGAGGGTCGGTTCCGTGCTCAGTGGATGCGTGATCATCGGCGAGACCAGCGAGGTCGAGCAGCTTCTCTCGGTGTTCATTAACTCGCTCCTCATATTCTTCATATTGATCCCCGCGATGATACCGACGATCATCGCCTCGTACAGCTTCGTCGGGGAAAAGCTGAACCGAAGCCTTGAGCCATTGCTCGCCACGCCCACGACCGACATGGAGCTTCTCGCGGGAAAGTCCCTCTCGATATTCCTACCAAGCATGGCCGCCACCTGGCTCAGCCTCATCCCGTTCGTCATACTCGTGGACGTCATCGCCGGGCCGGTGATCGGGTACTATCCTCTGCCGAACCTGATATGGATTGTCGGAGCTTTCATTCTCGCCCCGCTCTTCTGCCTGTTGAGCATCTCCACCAACGTCCTTGTGTCGTCGAGGGTCAACGACGTGAGGGCGTCGCAGCAGATTGGCAGCCTCATAGTGCTCCCGCTCGTCGTTTTCTTCATAATAGTGATCGCGGGATTCATCACCCTAGATCTGGTCTACATGGTCGCCTTCTCCTTGGTGATCGGTTTCGTCGACGCGGCTGTCGTCTATCTCAGCCTGAAGGTTTTCAGTAGGGAAGAGATACTGGTAAGGTGGAAGTAGTCTCGAGAACCGAACGCTTGCGTCACTGGACATATGGCGCGTTCCCTGAGTCGAGAAGATGAAAGAATGAGGTAAAAGGTTTGTCTCTCTTACTCGGTCTTCCACTTCGAGAACACAACCCCGGCGATGAAGAGCACGATGGTGAATCCTGCCACGACCAGCATGTTGCTTGTCGCCGAGGCGATGTTGTCGTATACCATCGAATCTCGGAGAGCGTTCCCCACGTAGGTTAGCGGAAGGACGTTCGCGACCGCCGCCAGCCAAGATGGGAACATCGAGAGCGGGAAGAAGATCCCCGCTAGGAACATCATCGGGAATGTTATCGCGTTCGCCGCGGCCGACGCCCCCTCCTCCTCCTTGATGAACCGGGCGATGATCATACCCATCGACGAGAATCCTGCGCTAGACAAAACAATCGTAGCGATCGCCACTAGGTTCAGGGTCATGTGCGTGTTGAATGCCAACATGCCAACAATCATTATGATCGCGATGGACAGGAAGACCACGAACAGCTGCCAGAGGATTTGCGACGTGAGCCATTCCATCCTCGTTATCGGCGTGGTGGTGAGCTTCTTGAAGATGCCGTTGTTGCGGTACCTCGTCATAACCGACACCATCCAAAAGATGGTTGTGGTCATCGTGGTCAGCGCGATAACCCCTGGAATGAAGAAATCGATGTATTTGAACCCTGACGATGTGATGTCCGCCCGCCCCATCGTGATCACGTTGCTTCCGTCCGCGAGGACCAGGTTCGCCTGGTTCGCCACCGCGGCTACGATGCTGAAGATGACATTCGATGAAGATTGCGACGGATCCATGCGGATAGTCAACTGCGTGGTGTTGTCACCCGCGCCTGGAACGAACGCCATCTGGAAGTTGGCTGGTACGATGAGGACCGCGCTCAAGGATTTGTCCTTGATGTATTGGTCCAGGTTCGCCTGCTTATCGATGTACTTGAGGTTCACGGAACCTGTCTGATTCACGGCCTCCAGGAACTGGTGGGACGCCTGAGAATCGGACAGGTCCTGCACATAGAGGTCATAGGTGCCGCCGCTGGCGCTGAAGATCGCTCCGAACAGCAATATGAGGAGCAGCGGGAACGCTATCGTCCAGAACATCGTGCTCTTGTTGCGATAGAAGCCCTTGGCTTCGCCTTTCAAAGCGACGATTATTCGGTTCGCCATTTACTCCGCCCCCTTCCTGCCTCTCCTTCTCTTCTTGCCCTTGATGGGTTCGTTCTCCCCTCCCACGAGCTTCTTGCCCGTAAGACTGAGGAAGACATCTTCGAGCGTTGGCCGGGTGACCTGTATCTGCTCGTAGTTACCGCCAGACCGATCGAGGGAGTAAATGACCTCGGGCAACGAGTTTCTCGATTCCAGCCTGATGATGATATCGCCGTTGTTCTTCTCTGCCGAGGGCCATTGACCTTGGATGGCGGTTATGCACTTTTCGTCGCATTTGGAGATGATGCACTTGCTTCCAGTGCCATGCTTGTCCACTATCTCTCTCGGTGTGCCGAAAGCGATGAACTTGCCATGATCGATGATACCCACACGATCCGAGAGCACCTCCGCCTCCTCCATGTAGTGCGTGGTGAGGATCACGGTCTTCCCCTTTGCCTTAAGAGATTGAATGACGCCCCACACGTCCCTCCTCGCCTTGGGGTCAAGACCGGTCGTTGGCTCGTCCAGGAAAACGATTTCGGGGTCGTTGACCATGGAGATGGCCACGCCGACCCTTTGCTTCAATCCCCCGGAAAGGTTCTTGAAATACTCATCCCTCTTCTCCTTTAGGTCCACGGTATCAATCAATTCCTCGGAGTCGATGCTCTTGTCGTACATGCCGCCGAAGAACTCGATGTTCTCCTTGACAGTGAGAAGGTCGAACGCGTTGAAGTCCTGAGGTAGCACACCAATCCTCCTCTTTATCCTGATCGCGTCCCTGTTGATGTCCATGCCCAGCACTTTCACGTCTCCGGACGTGAGCGGCCTGAGACATTCGAGAATCTCGACGGTCGTTGTTTTTCCGGCCCCATTGGGGCCCAATAATGAGAACACTTCCCCCGCGTTGACACTGAAACTGATCTTGTCGACCGCCTTGAGATCCCCGTACGCCTTGAACAGGTCGTGAACCTCGATTACCGCCTCAGAGATGTTCTCACTCTCCCTCTGGTGATTTTACGGGCAACCACACGTGAGAACGGATATAATAGTTCTCCCACAGGAAGTGCGCCCGACTCTCGCTTCAAAGTGTGATATTCCGTAACATTATCGAGATGTTTAGCTAAGCATATCCCAGAAAAGGCATCCGAAGGCATGCTTCGGGTTCGATTTTCGCAACTATCTTAAGTACGGAGGTCCTACTATGATAAGGGGGTGTTATTCTGACATCCAAAATTCTGAGAGTAGATATGAATGAGCTCAAGGTCAGTTGCGAGGACGTTCCCGAGAGGTGGAAGGACCTCGGGGGCCGAGCGCTGACCTCGACGATCGTGGCAGAGGAAGTGCCACCCACATGCCATCCGCTAGGACCCAGCAACAAGCTGGTGTTCGCTCCCGGCATTGTGACGGGAACGAACGCGCCGACTTCGGGCCGACTTTCGGTCGGAGGAAAATCCCCTCTTACGGGCGGGATAAAGGAAGCGAATGCGGGGACGAACTTCTCGCAGAAGCTGGCCAGAGCAGGCATCAAGGCGATAATCGTTCAGGGACAGAGGAAGGACAAGTACTACCTGCTCAACATCGCAAAGGGCAAGAGGGAACTCATCGACGCGACTCCTTGGGCTGGAAGGGGCCTTTACGAGGCCTTCGCGCAGCTGAGGGAGAAGTTCGGCAAGGACGCTGCTATAAGTGGTACTGGGATAGCGGGTGAGCTCGGAGGGGCCGCTGCCGGGATCGCCTTCAACGACATCGAGGGATTGTCGAGCAGGTATGCGGGAAGAGGGGGACTGGGTGCGGTGATGGCTACCCGGGGCCTGAAGTTCATCGTCGTCAACGATGAAGGAGGCCCTGGAGTCGAGATTCACGACAAGGAACTATTCAAGCATGGCACGAAGAAGCTCACCTCGGCGCTGACGACGCACGGTGTCACCAAGCCGGGCGGGACTCTGAACACCTACGGTACTGACGCATTGATCAACGTGATAAACGAGGCGGGCGCGCTTCCGCACAGGAACTTCTCCTCGGGATACAATGAGCTAGCTCCTCTGGTGTCGGGAGAGAAGAAAGCGGAGACAATCAAGAAGAGGGGCGGCGAGAGGCCGCACATGTGCAGCCCCGGTTGCATCATTCAGTGCTCTGAGGTCTGGGTCAAGGAGGGCGGTAAGGACCCGGTCGGCGTGCTGGAGTACGAGTCGGTCTGGGCGCTCGGACCTAACTGCGGCATATACAACCTGGACGACGTCGGGGAGCTGAACCGCGCTTGCAATGACCTCGGACTCGACACGATTGAGGTCGGGGACACCTTGGCTGTCGCGATGGAGGGAGGATTGGCGAACTTCGGCGATGGCAAGAAGGCGCTGGAGATGCTCGACGAGGTCAGGAAGAAGACCCCGCTCGGTAGAATCCTGGCGAACGGAACCGAATTCACCGGCAAGGCTTTCGGCGTGACGAGGATTCCGACCTCCAAGGGCCAGGGAATGCCAGCCTACGATCCGAGGCCGATTAAGGGCATCGGTGTGACTTACATGACGACGCCGATGGGCGCCGACCATACGGCAGGTTACGCGATCGCACCGGAGATACTCGGCGTCGGAGGCAAGGCCGATCCGCTGGACACGAAGAAGGCCGATCTGTCGAGGGGATTGCAGCAGGCCACCGCTCTCATCGATTCGAGCGGGTACTGTCTATTCATCGCCTTCGCTATTCTGGACATCCCGGAGGGTCTGGAGGGAATGGTCGAATCCTGCAATGGTGTCCTAGGGACTAAGTGGACGGTGGGCGATGCCGTAAGCTATGGCGCCAAGGTGCTCGATATCGAGAGGAAGTTCAACAAGGCCGCAGGGCTCACGAAGGCCCACGACAGGCCGCCGGAGTTCATGCGGACCGAGGCGCTTCCGCCGAAGAACGTCGTCTTTGACGTGTCGGACGCGGAGTTGGACAGGGTCTTTCCCGATTAGGAGCGGGGCGACGTCCGAAACCCTTTTCCTTTCCATTTCTATAGGTGCTCTTTAGAAGATGAGACATGATGGTCAGAGTCAAGATGTTCGCGACCCTGCAGGATATCTCCAGGACCGGGGAAGTCAACCTCGAGGCAGATACGGTCATGTCCGTTCTGGAGAAGCTCGTGACCAGGTTCGAGAAGTTGAAGCCGGAGATATTCGAGGACTATCGTCAAAGGCAGCTCAAGGACAAGATCAAGGTCATGGTCAACGGCACCAATATAGACTACCTAGCCGGATTGGGGACGAAGCTCAACGAGGGAGACAGGGTGGCGGTGTTCCCTGTCCTCGCTGGTGGATGAGGAGAGTGGAGAAATGACGGTGAATGTCAAGCTGTTTGGAACATTGAGGAATAGAGCACCGGGCACGGACGTGACCGGCATAGTCGGGATCTTGGAGCTAGACGGGGGAAGAGTCAAGAGTATTTCCGACATTCTCGAGCTTCTAGATCTTCGGGAGGATGAGGTCAGTCATCTGTTCGTGAACAACGATTACTCGGGGCCAAGAAGGACAATCTCGGACGGGGACGCGGTCTCTATCTTCCCAAGGGACATGGCCCTGCTGTACAAGTGGTATTTCAGCAAGAAGCAGTAGCGGGATCTTGCCGAGAGGTTCGTTTCGAGAACATGACAGAAGCTTTCCTCGATATCACAGCGAGCTTCGTAGGCTCAATGTTCGTTCTTCTCTGGAAACCTTTTTTGCTATCCTCTTGCATCCGATAACAACAACAAGTGCGATCGAGGTTGGCGCGGGGGCGGTCGAATTGAAAACCGGCGGGTTGTCGTCTCGAGAAGTGGAGAGGTACTCGAGGCAGATGATGGTCGAAGGAATCGGAGAAAGCGGACAGAGGAAGTTGTCAAACGCCACGGTAGCGGTGATGGGAATTGGAGGCCTCGGGTCTCCGGCTACGATATACCTGGCCGCGGCTGGAGTCGGCAAGATTGTACTCGTGGACTATCAGGCCCCGGACATATCCAATCTCAACCGCCAGGTCCTTCACTGGGAGCGCGACGTGAATGAGGGGAAGTCGAAGGTCGAGTCCGCCGCGTGGAAGGCCAGGGAGTTCAATTCAGACGTAGAGATAGTGCCGAAGAAGATCAAGGTCACGGAGGAGAACATCGGGGGTGTCTTCGCGGACGTGGACGTTATCCTCGACTGCCTGGACGATTTCTCGCCGCGCTACCTCCTGAACGATTTCTGCGTGCGGGAGGACGTGCCGTTCGTGCACGCGGCGGTGGAGGGGTTCAATGGTCAGATAACGACGATCGTGCCTGGCAAGACCCCGTGCCTGAAGTGCCTGTTCCCGGTCAAGCCGCCGAAGAAGGCCGTCTTCCCGATAGCCGGCGTAACGGCGGGGGTTTTCGGGGTGTTGGAGGTGGCGGAGGCGTTCAAATTGATAACTGGCATAGGCGAACCTCTCCTGTCGAAGCTGATGGTAGGTGACCTCCTCTACAATTATTGGGAAACAATAGAAATATGCAGGATCGACACCTGCATGGTCTGCGGTCACGCGCGGCAGGAAAAGTGATTAGCTTACACGAAGTAGAATTTCGTGCCGTACTTGATGCTGGTGTTCGCAACTGCCTCGAGCCTGTCGAGCACGCCGCCATACCTGCGCACCATCGTCTTTCCTTCGAGCGGGAGCTTCTCCCTCAGGACCTTGACCTCTTCAAGCAAGCGCTTCGCGTCCTCAGGTGTCAGTTTTGTCCCGTCTTTCGCGTACTTAGGAACGCATGCGACGATCCTGCATCCGTATTTCTCCGCGATTGAGGGTAGGAGGCTGTTCTCCGGTCCAAAAGTCCCGATGCAGCCTCGCTTGTTGTCCCATGACAGCGGGCAGCGGGCGCAGGTCTCGTTCAGGTCGTCGAAGGACAGCATGTCCCAGTCGGTCAGGCGATTGTTCGAGTCAGCCATCACTCTCAATTCCTGAATGACCTTGTCGGGCAGATTGGCCAGCGGTATCCAACCGTTGTAGAGCTTCTTTGCGATCGGGACCAGCCTCTGCTTGTCAGCCTCGTTCTTGACCTTTTCCAGGTAAATCGTTTCCACTCCGGCGTCGAGCCTGTTCCTCTTAAGAAACCCTTCCCAGTCAGAGCCCAGAGCCTTCTTCGCGTTCTCCGGATCAATGACCATATCGAACTCTGCATACTGCTCGTAGCCCGTCACAGAGTTCAGATGAACCTTGAGCGTCGAAGTCTTCTTCGCCTTGCACAGCGACTCATCGCTGTCCAGCTCGTTGATTGCTATGCTTATGCCCAAAACAGCACTCTCCTTGTTCTCCCCGGCAAGATGCGCATCGGTATTTATCTATTCCCCTTGCACGCATTTATGATTGAAACGATTCCTCTGCTTACTTCTCTACGTCTCTGTTGGTAATGCACAGCGGGCATATCGGTTACCCGCTGAGAGAGTTTGTTGTTTATGGACGTCAAGTTCGAATCCACAGTAGATCCGAAGAGCGGAGTGAAGCACACGTTGCACAGGCTCGGGAAGAGGATCGGCGGGCGAATTGAAGAGCGACGCGGATCTGAGACTTCCTGTCAATGACTGGATAAGGTCGAGGGGGTGGGAACCCCTCAACGAGTACCGCATCTGCTGGAGAATATCGGATGTTGTTGGCATCGAAGACAGAAGGATCAGGGTGGCGGTCGAGATGAAACCGTCAGACTGGAAGTGCGTCCTGAACCAGCTCGTGTCCACAGGTTCTTCGCTGAAACGAGCTACGTCGCAATGCCGTCGAGCAAGCAGCATGTCATACTCAGGAACATCAGGGACTTCAATTCGCTCGAAATCGGGATCCTGTTGGTGAGGGGGCGACTTGTCTTTGCTCGAGTTGCTTCGAGGCGGGAAGTGCGAACCACCCTTCAGTCAGATCCGATCGGACAAAACTCTATTCATGCATCACCGGTCGTCCTTTGCCGGCGAGCCAGCATCTCTTGACCTCGAAAAGGTTTATATGCATCGATTCGATTTGTATTGCACGAGTGGGGTTGAAGGTGACGCGTAGCCG